>NZ_JBIBWT010000025.1:0-84813 GCF_043081525.1 Streptomyces sp. NPDC014864 | reverse complement strand
AGCCCACCACGGCCAGACACCCCGACGGTCCGGCTGGTCGAGCCAACCAGAGCCACTTCAACCAGCCGGAAAACAGCCTAAATCACCAGTATTGGACCTAGCCCTCCTCCTCGACCAGCCGTGCCGGGAAGCCGCCGGTGGCCACCGGCCCCCAGCGCTCCGGTGTGACCCGGATGATGGACTTGCCCTGCTTGACCATGGCCTGGCGGTACTCGTCCCAGTCGGGGTGCTCCCCGGCGATGTTCCGGTAGTACTCCACCAGCGGCTCCACGGAGTCCGGCGTGTCGATCACCTCGGCGGTCCCGTCGATCTGCACCCAGGGCCCGTTCCAGTCGTCGCTGAGCACGACGATGCTCACCCGCGCGTCCCGCCGGGCGTTGCGCGTCTTGGCGCGCTCCGGGTATGTGGAGATCACGATCCGCCCCGAGTCGTCCACCCCGCAGGTCAGCGGCGAGGCCTGCGGGCCGCCGTCGGCCCGCCGGGTCAGCAGCAGGGCGTGGTGCCGGGGGCGTACGAAGTCCAGCAGTTCGTCGAGGGAGACGCGGGTGTTGGTCGCGATGTTCGGTGCCATGCCCGCAGCCTAGGGGCCGGAGGGCGGGCGGATGGGCCGACGAGGGTGCCCCTGCCGTGCCTACCACCCGCCCGGCCCGGTCTCACGGACGCGGTGCCCTCGCCGGGCGGGCGCGCGGGCAGACGCCCCTCAGGCGGCGGGCAGCGACTCGCCCTGCACGGCCTGGATGTCGAGCTCCACCCTCAGCGTCGTGCCGATGGCCGCGATGCCGGCCTGGAGGACCTGGTTGTAGTTCATGGCGAAGTCCTCGCGGTGCAGTTCGGCCGTCGCGCGGAAGGCCGCCCGGGTGCCGCCCCAGGGGTCCGCGCCGGTGCCGAGGTAGGTCAGGTCCAGGTCGACCGGGCGGACGACGCCGTGCATGCCCAGCTCGCCCTGGACGGTCCAGCGGTCCGAGCCGGCCGCGGTCACGCCGGTCGAACGGTAGGTGATCTCCGGGTGCTTCTCGACGTCCAGGAAGTCGGCGGACTTCAGATGCCCGTCGCGCATCCCGTTGCCGGTGTCGATGGAGGCCGCACGGATGACCGCCTCCACGCGCGACTTGGTGACGTCGTCCGGGGCGATCTCGAGGGTGGCCGCGAAGTCCGTGAACCGGCCGCGCACGCTGGAGATGCCCAGGTGCTGGGCGACCGCGGCCACCGAGGAGTGCGCCGGGTCGACGGTCCACGGTCCGGGCGGCGGCAGCTCGGTGCCGCCCTGCCGGGCCAGCGTGACCGTGCCGATCTCGGCCCGGCCGCTCGCGGTGACGAGCGCGCTCGCGGCGGCGGGCGCGTACCCGACCGCGGTGACGATGACCGTGTACGCCCCCGGCGCCAGAGCGGTCGTGTCCCGGACGGCGCCCTCCTGGTCGGCCTCGGCGCGCAGCACCTGCGTGCCCGTCGTGTCGGTCACCGTGACGACCGCGTGCGACACGGCCCATCCGTCCCGGGTGCGGATCCTCGCGGTCAGTCCCATCCCGTTTTCTCCCTGGAAACCCATACAAAATGGTCGTAAGTAGTTCGGCCCGCGGCGAGCGCGTCTCCGCTCGGAGCGCGCCCGCCGCGGGCCGGGGCCGTGCTACTCGCCGGGGTGGGCGAGCTCGATGTCGTGGTCGTCGACGCCGCGGCCGGAGACCGTCAGCGCCGTCGCCACCGGCGGGTAGCCCGTCGCGATGACGGTGTACTCCCCGCTGTTCAGGTCGGTGAAGGCGTACGCCCCGTCCGCGCCGGTGGTGGCCGTGCCGACCACGTTGCCCGCCGCGTCGACCAGCGTCACGCGGGCGTCGGCGAGGGGACCGTGCGGAGCCCGCACGACACCCTGCACCTCGGCGCCGGCATCGAGGTCGACCTCGACCCGGGTGACCCCGGTTCCGCCGACCTCGACGGGCAGGGCCCGCGGCCGGTACCCGGCGGCGTTCACCGCCACCGTGACCGCGCCCGGCACCAGCTCGGCGAAGGAGAACTCGCCCTGCTCACCGGTGGTCCCGGTGGCCAGCAGGTCCCCGCGCACATCGGTGACGATCACCATCGCGTCCTTGACCGGGAGCCCGCCCTCCGCGGCCCGCACCACACCGCTCAGCCCGCTGGTGCCGCTGAGCAGGACGTCGTACGCCACCGGCTCGCCGTTCACGACGATCGTGGAGGCCTGCGGCTGGTAGCCGTCGGCGGAGGCGATCAGCACGTAGGAACCCGCACCCGGCGCGTCCACCGTGTAGGCACCGTCGGCCTGGGCGACGGAGCGGCCCAGCTGGCGGCCCGTCAGCGAGATCAGCGTGACGGCGGCCCGCGGCACCGGCGCGCTCTCGGCGCCGCGGACGAAGCCGCGCACCGGGATCCCGCCCCCGGCACCGGCACCGGTCTCCGCGGGAGCGGCGGTGGCGAGCCGCTGCGTGCCCTCCGGGCCGGCCTCCGTGGTGGCGGCCGACGCCGGGCTCGGCGCGTTCCGGTCGGCCGGGACCTCGGCGGTGGAGGCCTGGGCCTCCGCGACGGCCGGGGTGGCGGCGGGGTCGACGGGGAGGGCCTCGCCGTCGGCGGCCTGCGCCAGGCCGGCCTTGGTCCGCAGCGGGACCTCCTTGATGAACAGGGTGATCAGGAAGGCGACCGCGGCCAGCCCGGAGGCGATCAGGAAGACGTCGGCGATGCCGTGGCCGTAGGAGCTCTCCATGACCGTGCGCAGCGGCTTCGGCAGCGCGTCCATGTGCGGGATGCTGTCGCCGGAGCCCGAACCGGCCAGGGCGCGGGCGTACTTGGGGTTCAGGTCCGTCAGGCCGTCCTTGACGTAGTCGGTGATCCGGTGGGCCATCACCGCGCCGAGCGCGGAGACGCCGACCGCACCGCCGAGGGACCGGAAGAACGTGACCGTGGAGCTGGCCGAGCCGAGGTCGCCGGGCGCGACCTGGTTCTGTGTGCACAGCACCAGGTTCTGCATCATCATGCCGATGCCGAGACCCAGCAGGCCCATGAAGACGGCGGTCTTCCAGTAGTCGGTGTCGTACCGGATGGTGCCGAGCAGGCCCAGGCCGGCCGTCACCAGCACGCCACCGCTGACCAGCCACGCCTTCCAGCGGCCGGTGCGGGTGATGAACTGACCGGAGACGGTGGAGGAGACGAACAGACCGCCGATCATCGGGATGGTCATGACGCCCGACATCGTCGGGGACTTGTCCCGGGCCAGCTGGAAGTACTGGCTGAAGAAGACGGTGCCGGTGAACATCGCGACGCCGACGAAGAGCGAGGCGAGCGACGCGAGGGTGATGGTGCGGTTGCGGAACAGCCGCAGCGGGATGATCGGCTCGCTCGCCTTCGCCTCGACGAGGACGAACAGCAGACCGAGGACGACGGAGCCGGCGACCATCGTGTACGTCTGCCACGACAGCCAGTCGTACTTGTCACCGGCGAAGGTGACCCAGATCAGCAGCAGCGAGACGGCGGCCGAGATCAGGAACGCGCCGCCCCAGTCGACCTTCACGTCCCGCTTCACCACGGGCAGGTGCAGGGTCTTCTGCAGCACGATCAGCGCGATGACCGCGAACGGCACACCGACGTAGAAGCACCAGCGCCAGCCGAGCCACGAGGTGTCGGTGATGACACCGCCGAGCAACGGGCCGCCGACGGTGGCGACGGCGAAGGTGGCGCCGAGGTAGCCGGAGTAGCGGCCGCGCTCGCGCGGGGAGATCATCGCCGCCATGACGATCTGCGCCAGTGCGGACAGACCGCCGACGCCGATGCCCTGCACCACACGGCAGGCGATCAGCATGCCCGGGTTCTGCGACAGACCGGCCGCCGCCGAGGCGACGACGTAGATGACGAGCGCTATCTGGACGAGAGCCTTCTTGCTGTACAGGTCGGCGAGCTTGCCCCACAGGGGAGTGGCCGCGGTCATCGACAGCAGGGCGGCGGTGACGACCCAGGTGTAGGCGGACTGACCGCCGCCGAGGTCGCCGATGATCTCCGGCAGGGCGTTGGTGACGATCGTGGACGACAGGATCGCCACGAACATGCCGAGCAGCAGCCCGGAGAGCGCCTCCATGATCTGCCGGTGGGTCATCGGAGCGTCGCCGGAGGAGCCTCCCCCGTGCTTGGCGTGAGCCCGCACACCGGCTGGTGTGGTCGTTGCCATGGGCTTCCTTCTCTTACGTGCTTGCGGGTGTACGGGTGGTCTCTTCGACTACGGGTGCGGGATCCGGGCCGGGGCGGACCGGCAGTCGCCGAAGCTGGCGCGCAGGCGCGTCATCAGCCGGATGAGCTGGCCGACCTCGTCGTCGGTCCAGTCGCTCAGCCGGTCGGCGAGCAGATGGGTCGTCCGCCGTGACAGCTCGTCGAGCTGTGCCGCGCCCTCGGGCGTCAGGTGCAGGATGCGTGAGCGCTTGTCCGCGGGGTCGGGCGACCGCTCGATCCAGCCGCGTGCGGCGACGTGCGCGACATGCCGGCTGGTCACCGACATGTCCACGGAGAGCAGCTCGGCGAGCTTGCTCATGCGCATGTCGCCGTGCCGTCCGAGCAGCGTCAGCACGGCGGCCGAGCCCGCCGGGCAGTCGGGCGGCAGTATGCGCCCCATGTCCCGTTTCACGGCTCCGACGGCACTGAGCTGCCGCGCCAGCTCTTCGAACTGCGACCGCTCGGCCATCCCACCTCCCGTATTCGTTGCTTGGGGCAACCATACGAGCAGTTGGTTGCTGCAGGCAAACAAGCAGGGGCCGGTCGGCGCAAAAAGTTGGCAAAGGCAAGTATCGCGATCGTAAATGCGCTGGTGGGCCCGCGCACGGGAGTCCGTCCGGCGCTTGAGGACGAAACCGTTCAGAACGAGCCCGTCACCATCGCGGTGGCGGCCCGGGAGCGGTGCTCCTGAGAGCGGCGCGCCGACCTCGGGCGTCCTGCCGGGGAGCGCCGACGCAACCCCCACCCTTGGGCGGCCCCCGCGTTTTCGCTAGGGTCTCGGGCCATGGCTAACACGCAGGGCCCCCAGGGCAACTACGACCCCGCCGGCAGCACTCAGATGTTCCGCGCGTTCGTGGACGAGGCTCCTCAGAGCGCCACCCCGCAGCAGACCTCCTCGGGTCCCCGGGTCGGCCTGATCATCGGCGTCGTCGTCGCCGTGGCGGTCGTTGCCGCGGTGGCGTGGCTCGCGCTCAAGTAGGCCTAGCCGGCCGCCACTTCCACGGGACGGACCCGTCCCGGCGCTCGATGCGCACGCCCGGCGGCGCCCTCCCCCGAGCTCTCGACTGCGCTCGGGCAGGGGCCCCATCGCGTCGACGCACACCCTCCACATCCCGTCCTTCCGCGCGCCGGCCCTGACCGGCGCCGGAAGCGTCTCGGTCGCCCCGACCCTCGCCCCGTCGATGCCGGGCGCCCCGATGAGGTGCGTGCCGAGGGCCACCGAGCCCGAACGCATCGGCGTGCCACCGCAGTTGTGTCCCCGTCCTCTGTGCCGCTCCCGCCCGCGGCCGGTGTCGCGCCCGGGCAGACGACGGCCGCCGAAGCAACCGTGAAGGCGCCTCGGCGGCCGGGGTCGGTGTCGCCCCCCTCCACGCCGTCCGTATCCGGCGAAGCAGCGCGCCATGACGGTTGACGCTCCGTCAAAGAACAACAGACGGGGAAGGGGAGAGCGGGAGGAGGGTCAGTCCGAGATGAGCCCCTCGCGCAGCTGGGCCAGCGTGCGCGTGAGCAACCGGGAGACGTGCATCTGCGAGATGCCGACCTCCTCGCCGATCTGCGACTGGGTCATGTTGGCGAAGAATCGGAGCATGATGATGCGCCGCTCGCGGGGCGGCAGCTTGGCGAGCAGGGGCTTGAGCGACTCGCGGTACTCGACGCCCTCCAGCGCCATGTCCTCGTAGCCCAGGCGGTCCGCCAGCGAGCCCTCGCCGCCGTCGTCCTCCGGGGCCGGCGAGTCCAGCGAGGAGGCGGTGTAGGCGTTGCCGACCGCGAGGCCGTCGACCACGTCCTCCTCCGACACGCCCAGTGCGGTGGCGAGTTCGGGGACCGTCGGGGAGCGGTCGAGCTTCTGGGAGAGCTCGTCGCTGGCCTTGGTGAGGGCCAGCCGCAGCTCCTGCAGCCGCCGCGGCACCCGGACCGACCAGGAGGTGTCCCGGAAGAAACGCTTGATCTCGCCGACGACCGTCGGCATCGCGAAGGTCGGGAACTCCACGCCCCGTTCGCAGTCGAAGCGGTCGATCGCCTTGATCAGGCCGATGGTGCCGACCTGGACGATGTCCTCCATCGGCTCGTTGCGGGAGCGGAAGCGGGCGGCCGCGTAGCGCACCAGCGGGAGGTTGAGCTCGATCAGGGTGTCCCGGACGTAGGCGCGCTCGGGGCTGTTCTCGTCGAGTGCGGCGAGCCGCAGGAAGAGGGAGCGGGACAGGGTGCGGGTGTCGATGGCTTCCGGGGCCGGAAGAGCTGGGGCCGGGGCCGGAGCGGCCTCGAGGGACACAACGTCGTCGAGGGCGTCGAGCGCCTCGGGCACGCTCTCGCTCTTCGTGAGCGTGAGCACCTTCGAGCTGCCCTGATCTGCGGACATGCCACCCCCTATGGGTCGCGGGACGGTCGCGGCGGCGCCCTCGTCGGGAAGAACGCAGCCTTCACCTGAATACCGGCGCCGAAGCCCCGGCAAACGCTCTTCCCGCAGAATGTCACATGTCGGCAACGCGCTGTAGGGACTTGTCGACATCCGTGGCGCGAATCGGCCCTGGACAAAAGGGGTCTGACGGCGTCTCACGGGGCGCATGTCGGCATCCGCCCAGGTGAGGGATTCGCTCCTGCCGGTTACGCCTCGATCCTGTTTGCGGATCTCAGCCGCTGGAAGCTACGTGCGAGTAGCCGGGAGACGTGCATCTGCGAGACGCCGAGTTCCGCACTGATCTGCGACTGGGTGAGATTGCTGTAGTAGCGCAGCAGCAGGATGCGCTGCTCCCGCTCGGGGAGCTGGACGAGGAGGTGGCGGACCAGGTCGCGGTGCTCCACGCCGTCGAGCGCCGGGTCCTCGTAGCCGAGCCGGTCGAGCAGTCCGGGCAGCCCGTCGCCCTCCTGGGCGGCCTCGAGGGAGGTCGCGTGGTACGACCGGCCCGCCTCGATGCAGGACAGCACCTCCTCCTCGGTGATGCGCAGCCGTTCGGCGATCTCGGCGGTGCTCGGGGTGCGCCCGAAGGCGGTTGTCAGGTCCTCGGTGGCGCTGTTGACCTGCACCCACAGCTCGTGCAGCCGGCGCGGGACGTGGACGGTGCGGACGTTGTCACGGAAGTAGCGCTTGATCTCGCCGACGACCGTCGGCATCGCGAAGGTCGGGAACTGCACGCCCCGGTCGGGGTCGAAGCGGTCGATGGCGTTGATGAGTCCGATGGTGCCGACCTGGACGACGTCCTCCATCGGCTCGTTGCGGGAGCGGAAGCGGGCGGCCGCGTAGCGCACGAGCGGGAGATTCGCCTCGATGAGCGCTCCGCGCACGCGGGCGTGCTCGGCGGTGCCGGGTTCGAGCTCCTTCAGCTGGGTGAAGAGCACCTGGGTGAGGGCCCGGGTGTCGGCGCCGCGGCGCTTCTCCGGGGCCGGTGCCTCGGCCGGGGGCGGAGCTTCTTCCTGGGGTGGCGCAGTACTGGCCGACACGGTCAACGCCACCTCTTCATCGATCAACTCATCCGTCAAAAGCGGTCATAGCATCACAAGACAGGTCCATCGTGTTCAAGCACCGCATATGCACGTGTTGAGGGGTGAAATACCGGTTCAGGGGCGCCCGGACATGGCGAAGCCCCGCACCGGTCCGGTGCGGGGCCGGGGGCGTGGCCGTGCGTTCGTACGGCTCAGAATTCGTAGTCCGCGATCACCCACGTGGCGAACTCGCGCCACAGTCCTACGCCCGCCTGGTGGTCCGGGTGCTCCACATAGCGGCGCAGCGCGGCGAGGTCGTCGAACGCCGAGTTGATCGCGAAGTCGTAGGCGATGGGGCGGTCGCTGATGTTCCAGGCGCACTCCCAGAAGCGGATCTCCGGGATCCTGCCCTCCAGTGCGCGGAAGGCCTCGACGCCCTCCACGACGCGCGGATCGTCGCGCTCGATGCCCTGGTGGAGCTTGAAGAGGACCAGGTGGCGGATCATCACTTTCCTCCGTGCGCGACCCAGGTCATGAAGTCGCCGATGGCCTTTGCGGCGTCCGATATGCCCTCGAAGCCTATCTGCACGTAGTCCGCGGCCTTGGCCGGGTCCGTGATGATCAGATACAGCGCGAAGACCACGAGCGCGTAGACGGCGATCTTCTTGGCGTTCACCGCCATCGCGGCCTCTCCCTCTGACTGCTGCGGACTGCTGGTGTTCCGGGGCCTGCCGGTGCTCTCGGGGCCGGTGGTGCCGGCGGTGAGTGTAACCGTCCGATCGTTTTTCCGGATCATCCCCACCCGCGGATCCACGCACGAAGGGCCCCGTCCGTCGGACGGGGCCCTTCACTGGCGGTAGCGGAGGGATTTGAACCCTCGGTGACTTGCGCCACACTCGCTTTCGAGGCGAGCTCCTTCGGCCGCTCGGACACGCTACCGAGGGAGACCTTACAGCACGGGGGGCCGTGGTTTGAAATCCGTTTCCCGGCGACCTCCCTGCGACTTTCCGGCGGCCCGGGTGCGCGCTCCGGTACGGCTCGGCGGTCGCGGACCGCGAGGACCGGGGACCGCTCAGCGGGCGCGGAAGAAGTCGGTGAGCAACTGGGCGCACTCCTCCGCGAGCACGCCCTCGATCACCTCGGGGCGGTGGTTGAGACGCCGGTCCCGCACGACGTCCCACAGGGAGCCGGCGGCCCCCGCCTTCTCGTCGCGGGCGCCGTACACCACCCGGTCCACCCGGGACTGCACGAGCGCGCCCGCGCACATCGTGCACGGCTCCAGCGTCACCACGAGCGTGCAGCCGGACAGCCGCCACTCCCCGGCCGCCGCGGCGGCCCGCCGGAGGGCGAGGACCTCCGCGTGCGCGGTCGGATCGCCGGTGGCCTCCCGCTCGTTGTGACCCGCGCCGAGCACGGTCGTGCCGTCGGCGGCCAGCACGACGGCGCCGACGGGGACGTCCCCGCCCCGGGCGGCCTGTTCGGCCTCGTCCAGGGCGATCCGCATCGCGGCCCGCCAGCGGTCGCGTACCGGGTCCGGGGGCCCGTGGGTCTGCGGCGCGGTCAGCGGACGGTCTCCAGCACCTCCGAGGCACCGAGGGCCTCGGCGATCGCGTTCAGCGCGTCGTCCGCGTCCAGGGCGCGCAGTTCCTTCTCGCCGACACCGAGGTCGTCGAGGATCTCGGCGTCACCGAGGGGACCGTGCGTGATGGCGTCGGCGGAGCCGCCCTCCTCCTCGTCGTCCTCGGCGGAGGCGGGCTCGCCGTCCTCCGTGCCGTCGAGGTCGAGGGAGTCCAGGTCGGTGCCGTCGTCGCCGGGCTCCCGGCCGAGCAGTTCGTCGGTGAGCAGGATCTCGCCGTACGAACTGCGGGCGGCGGCCGCGGCGTCGGAGACGTAGATACGAGGGTCGTCCTCGCCGTCTACGCGGACGACGCCGAACCACGCGTCCTCCTGCTCGATCAGGACGAGCACCGTGTCGTCGTCGGCCGAGGCTTCCCGGGCCAGATCGGCCAGGTCGGACAGCGTCTCCACATCATCGAGCTCTGTGTCGCTCGCTTCCCACCCGTCTTCGGTGCGCGCGAGCAGTGCGGCGAAGTACACCGTGACTCTCCCACTGGTCATAGGCGTGCCGGTTGGGGGTCCCCCCGGCGGAGGTTCTGGGAGGGGAGAGCTGGGCTCCGAGCCCCACCCACTCGGAATCGTGGCAGAAACAAGGCGTCCAGGGGACGTCTTCGGCTCCCTGTGTCCGGCAGTTTTGACCGTACGCCCGTCAAGGACTCACCGGCGCACTCATTGCCGCCACCTGCGGATCGTACGCGGCTTTGCCCGGCGTGCAGCACGCCCACCGCCCGAAACGCCCACGCGGGTGTCGCCGCGTCCCCGAGACCGCCCACCGTGCCTGCCTGGCGAACGTGGGACCGCCTGTCGGAGCAACGTCGAAGTGCCGGGGGCTCAGAGAGCCGGGCGCTCGGAGTGTCGGGCGCTCGGAGTGTCGGGTCATCGGTGTGCCGGGTCGGAGTGTCGGGCAGCCGGAGCGGCGCACTGTCGGTGGTCCGGACGGTCGGCGCGCCGGCCGGTCCGAGCCCCCTGGCCGTCGAAGATCCGGGCAACCGGAGTCCCTGGCGGCCGATTCGGACGGCCGCCGGAGAGCCTGACGGTCGCAGCTGCCGCCAGCTGTGGGGTGCCCGACAGTCGACACGGGGGTCGGGCGGGCTGCCCGGACAGTCGAAACGGGGGTCGGGCGGGGTGCCCGGACGGTCGCAGCGGGCGTCAGCCGGAGACGTGCCTACCAGCGGAACGTGCGCATGCGCATCGCGTGTCGCAGCCGGGCGGCCTTGGCGCGGCGGGGCTGGACGCGGTCGCGCAGCGCCCTGGCCTCGGCGAGTTCGCGCAGGAACCGGGCCCGGCGCCGCCGCCGCTCGGCCTCGGCCTCCGGTGTGTCCGGCGTCCGGCGCTCCTCGCGCGGCGCCGCTTCGTCACGGGATCCCCGCTCGGGCATCGGCTCACCACCCCACTTCGTCCTCCCGCATTCCCCCGGACGGGCAGTTTGATGCCGGAGGAACGTGCCGTGACGTGGGCGGCAGCCGTCCGGAGAGGACGGTGGAGGGAGGCGGGCGGGCGGTCGAGACGCCCGGTTACTGTTGGCACATGCGTCTCCACGTCGTCGACCACCCTCTGGTCGCCCACAAGCTCACCACGCTGCGCGACCGGCGCACGGACTCCGCGACCTTCCGCCGGCTCGCCGACGAACTCGTCACCCTGCTCGCCTACGAGGCCACGCGGGACGTGCGCACCGAACAGGTCGACATCCACACGCCTGTCGCGCAGACCACCGGCGTCAAGCTCTCCCACCCGCGTCCGCTGGTGGTGCCGATCCTGCGCGCCGGTCTCGGCATGCTGGACGGCATGGTGCGGCTGCTGCCCACCGCCGAGGTCGGGTTCCTCGGCATGATCCGCAACGAGGAGACGCTGCAGGCCTCCACGTACGCCACCCGTATGCCGGAGGACCTCTCCGGCCGTCAGGTGTACGTCCTCGACCCGATGCTCGCCACCGGCGGCACGCTGGTCGCCGCGATCCAGGAACTGATCAAGCGCGGCGCCGACGACGTGACCGCGGTGGTGCTGCTCGCCGCCCCCGAGGGCGTCGAGGTCATGGAGCGGGACCTCGCGGGCACCCCCGTGACGGTCGTGACGGCGTCGGTCGACGAGCGCCTCAACGAGCACGGCTACATCGTCCCGGGCCTCGGCGACGCGGGCGACCGTATGTACGGCGCGGCCGAGTAGCGCTTCGAGTAGCGCTTCGTACCTGTGGGGCCGCTGGGCCCCGGGCCTCGGTCTTTTCCGCGGGCGTCCGGCCCTGTCGCCGCGCCCCGCTCAGCAGCCCTTCTTCGCCGTGTCGGCGGCCGGCCGCGGTGCGCTGAGAGCGGCCAGCGCCTTGGTGGCGTCCGGCTGCTTCGCCAGTTGCTTGAAGCCGTCGCCGATGACGAGGTCGACGTCGGCGCCCTTGCGGGTGTCCGCGCGGGTCTCGGCGCCGGTGAGTTGGGTGGCGAGCACCGGCAGCGAGGTGTTCATGGCCGAGGTCGCGCCGAGCAGCAGTCCGGCGCCCTTGACCTTCTTGTCGTACTCCTTGGTGGCGTTGCCCACCTGGCCGATGTGGAAGCCGCGCTTCTTCAGCTCGTCCGCGGTCTGCTTGGCCAGGCCCTTGCGGGGCGTGGCGTTGAGGACGTTGACGGTGATCTGGCCCGGCTTGGGCAGCGCCCGCTCCGCACGGGCCGGGGTAGGGCTCGCCTTCGGCTCGGCCGCGGTCGCGCAGTCCGACCGCCCGTTGGCGGCCGACGCTTCTCCGCCACCCCCGGTGAAGACGTCGATGAGCTGCAGCGTGCCCCAGCCGATCACGCCGAGCACGGTGGCGGAGGCGACGGCCAGGAACGCGAGCCTGCCGCGCCGCCGGGGCCGGCGCATCCGCGGATACTTGTTCCCCTTGATCCGGTACTGCCCACCCATGCCGGGGGGAGTCAGCATGCTCATGGGCGCAGCGTAGTGTGCCGGAGCGGTGATTCCTACTAGATGATCATCGGATCCGTCCAGCAGAACCCGAAAGGTCCAAGCCGTCCCCTGACGGATACGGCCAGAAGGCTCTCGGGCCGGGCTCCGAGGCTCTCGCGCCGGACTCCTCGGCTCCCGGACCGGCCGGCTCTCGCGTCGGCCCGCTCGGCTCCGGATCGGACCCGCCGGCTCCCGGATCGGACCGGAGGCGCTCAGTCCAGTTCGAGTACGCGCGCGTGCAGCACCTGGCGCTGCTGGAGCGCCGCCCGCACCGCGCGGTGGAGCCCGTCCTCGAGGTACAGGTCGCCCTGCCACTTCACCACGTGCGCGAAGAGGTCGCCGTAGAAGGTCGAGTCCTCGGCGAGCAGGGTCTCCAGGTCGAGTTGCTGCTTGGTGGTGACGAGCTGATCGAGGCGGACCGGGCGCGGCGCGACGTCGGCCCACTGCCGGGTGCTTTCCCGGCCGTGGTCGGGGTACGGCCGGCCGTTTCCGATGCGCTTGAAGATCACACGGAAAGCCTACCGGCCAAGACGTTCCGGGCGCAGCCATGACGACGGAGTGCGACGCGGGAAATGCCGCAGCAAAGCGGGGCGAATCCGGAACGGGGGTCTGCGACGGGCGACGGCGAGACCGTGCCTCCCTCCGCCCGCTCGCCGGGCACCGCCGGGCATCCTGACCGGCAGGGAGATCACGGCTGCCTCCCCGGCACGGCCCGCAGGAGATGGTCGGCCGGGCGCCGTCGTCGGCGCCCGGCAAGGTTCAGACTCGCTTTTCTTCCTCCGCCGTGACCGGCCGCCGCTCGCGTGACTCGGGCCGGCCGGGGTCCTTCAGGTGCGTCGTGTTCGTCTCGGCCAGGTGTGTCTTGTTCGTCTCGGCGGTGTCGCGGACGGCCTCGGCGCGCAGCAGGGCGCGCAGGACCGCGTAGGGGTCGCTGGGCATGGCTGTGGTTCCTCGCGTCGTACTCGATGGACGGACCGGGGGCGGAACGGTCCGTCAGCAGCGCAGGACCACACAGCACAGGGCGTGCAGCCGCGCACGGCGGGCCGCAGCGCCGCGTCGAGGACGTCCTGCTCGGCGGCCCCGCCGCCCGCCGCACCGGCCACCGTCACGACGGCCACCGCGTCCGCCTCGGCGTGCACACCCGGCACCAGCAGGGCGAGCAGCAGAACGAGCACCCGCAGACAGGCGTGCCGGCGCGCGGCGCGGCGGGTGTGCGGTGCGGTGCTCACGTCGGGTCATGTGCCCACGGGACGGACGCCGTTCAACGCGGCGCGCCAGAGAATCGCCCGCTCGGCGTACGGCCACGCCCCGGTCCGCCCGGCCGGGCCCGGTTCGGGGAGGTCGTCTCGGTCTGTGCCGCCCCGAGACGGACCGGTTCAGCCCGCGGAGGGCTTCGTGCCCTTCGCCGACCTGGCCGCCGCCTTCGCCTCCTGCTTGTACGCCCGCACCCGCTCCAGCGACTCCGGCCCGGTGATGTCGGCGACGGAACGGAAGGACTCCGCCTCCCCGTACGGCCCCGCGGCCTCCCGCCACCCCTCGGGCCGGACGCCGAGCTGCTTGCCGAGCAGCGCGAGGAAGATCTGCGCCTTCTGCTTGCCGAACCCGGGCAGGTCCTCCAGTCGCCGCAGCAGCTCGCGCCCGTCGCCGGCGTCCCGCCAGATCGCCTCGGGGTCGCCGTCGTAGTGCTCCACGAGGTACTGGCACAGCTGCTGGATCCGCTTGGCCATCGACCCCGGGTAGCGGTGCACGGCGGGCTTGTCCGACAGGAGCGTGCCGAAGGTCTCCGCCTCGAACGCCACGATCTCGTGCGCGTCCAGGTCGTCGGTGCCCATGCGCCGGGCGATCGTCGCCGGTCCCTTGAACGCCCACTCCATCGGGATCTGCTGGTCCAGCAGCATCCCGATCAGCGCGGCGAGCGGACTGCGCCCGAGGAGCGCGTCGGCGTCGGGATCCTGGGCGAGGTGAAGAGTGACGTCCATGCCCCGATGATCGCCCGCCGGGCGGCGGAACGCAGCATGGCACGCCTCCGCCGGACGCGCCGGGCGACGCCTCGGGCCGCCCGGCGCGCGGGTGCCGGAGGCGTTCGGTGAGGGGGCCGTGGGCCCGGTCGCCGCCGGATGTGTGAAGGTGCGGGGATGGTCCGCGAGGGGGGTGAGTGATGCGCGGTGCGCGTCCGTACGTATCCGGAAGCCGGCAAGTACCACAACGGAGAGGCGACGTGGCCCGACGGCGGAGCGAAGGCTATGACGGCGGTGCGTCCCTCGGACGGCCGGGGCGAGGCGACCGGGAGGCGCGCGGCCGGAGAGGGGCGGGGCGGGAAGCGCGGGTCCGGAGAGCGTGGGTTCGGGAGGGGTGGCGACGGCTCCCGGTGGCGGCGCTGCTGGGCGCCGTGGTGGTCCTGCTGCTCCTCGGCGGCGCCGGGCCCGCGGCGGCGCACGCCGCCCTGCGCACCACCGACCCGGCCGACGGCTCCGTCCTGAAGTCGGCCCCGCACGCGGTCACGCTGACCTTCACCGAGTCCGTAGGCCTGCTCGACGACTCCTTCCGCCTCCTCGGCCCCGACGGGCGCCGGGTGCGCACGGGCGAGGCCCAACACGCTCCGGGCCGGTCCGACACCGCCCGGGTGACCCTGCCGGGCGAGCTGGACCAGGGCACCTTCGTCCTCGCCTGGCGGGTGGTGTCGGCGGACAGCCACCCGGTGTCGGGCGCCTTCACCTTCTCCGTGGGCCGTCCGTCCCCGACGGCCGCCACCGTCGGCACCGGCCCGGCGGAGGACCCCGTCACGGGCAGCCTCTACGACCTCGCCCGCTGGGCCGCCTACGCCGCCGCGGCCCTGCTCATCGGCACCGCGGTCTTCACCGTCGCCTGCCGTCCGCCGGACCCGGGCCCGCTGCGCAAGCCGCTCGTGGCGGGCTGGTGGGCGCTGCTGGCGTCCACGGTGGTCCTGCTGGTGCTGCGCGCCCCGTACGAGACGGGTGCGGGCCCGGCGGCGGCCCTCGATCCCTCGGCCCTGTCCCGCACCCTGACCAGCCGCCCGGGCGTGGTCCTGCTGGGCCGCCTGGCCCTGCTCCTGCCGGCCGCGGCCTTCCTCGTACGGCTGTCCCGGCGCGGCGAGGACGGGGGCCCGCCGCGCCCGACCAGGGCGACGGGCGCGGCGGGCGCCGTCCTGGTCCTCTCCCTGGCCCTGACGTGGGCCGCGGCCGAGCACGCGTCGGCGGGCCTCCAGGTGCCCGTCGCCCTGGCGTCCTCGACGTTGCACCTGCTGGCGATGTCGGTCTGGCTGGGCGGCCTGGCAGCCCTGCTCACGACGCTCCGCCGGACGCGGCCGGCCCACCCGGAGCCGGACCCGGGGGCGGGCGAGACGGGCGAGACGGCCGGGACGGGTGGTGACGCCCCCTCACCGGCGCCGGCGACGAAGGCCGGTACGGCGACGAAGGCCCTGCCGGCAGTGACGGCGACGGCGATCACGTCCCCCGGCCCCGAGCCCGCCCACGTGCCCCGCCCCGCCCTGACCGACACCGCCGTCCGCTTCTCCCGCATCGCCTTCGCCGCCGTCACCGTGCTGGTGGTCACCGGCGTCTACCAGTCCTGGCGCGGCCTCGGCTCCTGGACCGCGTTCACGGACACCTCGTACGGGCGGCTCCTGCTGCTGAAGCTCGCGGCCGTGACCCTGCTGCTGACGGCGGCGAGCCAGTCCCGGAACTGGACGGCACGGCTGCTGAGGGCGGACGCGGACGCCACCGCGACCGACGACGTCTCTCCGACCCAGGTCTCCGCGACCGACGACGTCTCTCCGCCCCAGGTCTCCGCGACCGACGCCCCGGCACCCGACGCGCACCGTCGCGGTCTGCGTCGCGCGGTCCTGGCCGAAGTCACCGTGGGAGCCGTCGTGTTGGTGATCAGCACGGTGCTGACCGGCACCGTGCCGGGCCGCGCGACGGCCGAGGCGGCGCAGGCCTCGCCCGCGCCCGCGCCCGGGGAGCCGGGCGCAAGCGTCACGTGGATCCCGTTCGACCTCGGCACCTCGCGTGCCCGGGGCAAGGTGCAGATCACCCTGCTGCCGGGCCGCGTGGGCGAGAACACGGTGGAGGCCGTGGTCCTCGGCCCCGACGGCGGCGTGTCCACCGTGCCCGAACTCCGGCTCTCCCTCTCCCTGCCCGCCCGGGACATCGGCCCGATCGACGCCGGGCTCACCGACAAGGGCGGCTACTGGGGGACCGACCGCCTCACCCTGCCGATCGCCGGCACCTGGACGATGAAGGCGACGGTGCGGGTCTCGGAACTGGACCAGGTGAGCGAGTCCCGCAAGGTCCGGATCCCCGGCTAGCCCAAGGGCCGTGAATACACGTTCCTTTTCCGTAACTTCGCATATTCGTGCGCGTTATGCCGGTGTCGTGCGACACAGTCGTCAGGACCCAACGGAGAAAGTAATGTGGAATGTCACCCTGTGGATGCTGATCGTGTGTGCTTCCGCGTGCACCGTCGGCTCCATTTTCGTACCGCCCTACCAATGTCGCCTGTGGCGGATCGATGCAATGGAATTGAATCGGCGTCGGCGTATGGTCGACGTGCTCCAGAGCAACGCCCGTCCGTTCGGCGTCGATCCGATGTCCGACGAGGTGTCCACCGGTGCCGAGTAGTGTGGCTCCGCATCCCGCACCGCCGTCCATCTCTTCGGCAGACATCCCATCGCACATATATGTTTTATCGTGGGAACCCGTTCACCCAAATGCCCCGCATCCGGTGGAGTGGGGCGGCGTTAGTCGGGATATGACTAAGGCAACCAGGGAAGGGCAGTACCTGCGTCTGTTCGTGGGACGCGAGCGGGAGGGCACGCCTGCCGGACGTGCGGTCGCCCTGGGCCCCTACACCTACATCCCCGCCCCGGTCCACGAGGCGGGGCCCGCCAACGGCACGCTGAGCAGGGGCGGCCTCCCGGTGGCGCTGAAGGTGACCGAGCCCCTGCTGCGGGATTTCCTGGACGCGATGAGTGCGCTGGAAGCCGATCTCGCCCGCCGCTGGGTGGGCCCCCAGGGCAGGTCCCCATTTTCGGTGGTGGAATAACCAGGTCGCGTGATGTACGACGAACGAATCGACGGCCGCCCCGGACGCTCGGCAGATTATCCGGATTATCTGGACGAATATCAGCGGACCGGCACCGGTCGGCACCGCGCTCCGACTCCACCCCCGACTCCGGATCCGGCGCCGTACGCGTATTTCTCGACTCCCCTGGTGCCGCCGGACTCGGCCTGGGACCCGGCCGAGGAATTGGCCTTCATGCTCCAGGACGCGATGTTGGAGCAGAATCGGCCGAGAATTCCCACCACCCGGGCCGAGGTGCCCGTCACTCCGACCGGGCCCAGCATCCCGTTGGAGAATCTCCAGGAAACCACCGCGGAACTGCCTCCGCTGAGAAGGGTGTCCCGCGGGCATCGCAAGGTCCGCAAGCGCAAGTGGCCGCCCGGCCTGCGGGCCGTCAGTCAGTTCATCGCCGCGCTGGCCGCGGTGACCGCCTCCGCGGTGAGTCTCTTCGGTGGAATGGTTGCCTACGACCCCCTCCGCATCGTGGCCGTGTCCCGTATGCAGGCCGGTACCGCGTCCTGGTGGCCGCTGCTCGTCTTCGGCCCCTGGCTGGTGGCGTCGCTGTCCGTCCTGCGCGCGGCCCTGCACCGGCGTCGCGCCGTCCACTCCTGGTGTGCGGTGCTGCTCTTCTCGGCCATCGCGATGTTCCTGTGTGTGGTCCAGGCGCCCAGGACGCTCGTCGACATCGCGGCGGCCGCGCTGCCGGGCCTGGCGTCCCTGACCTGTTTCCAGCAGCTCGTCCGCCAGATCACCCTGACCCGTCCGCCCCGGCGCGTCGCCCCCCGCCACCGGCAGCGGCGCGCCCCCCGGTCCGAACTCCTCGCGGAGGGCCCCGCTTCGCCCCCCGCCTCGGGAAGGAGGGCTCCTGCCTCGGGCAGGACCAGGCCGTTGGCGGGCAGGGCCACTACCGCCCGCGGCAAGAGCAGTGCCGCCGCGGGCCGGTCCCAGCCGTCCAACGGGAAGGCCAGGGGGCCGGGCACCCGCTGGTGACCCACGGAGTCCCCGGACGACGAAGGCCCGCAGGGCGGAGGGACGTACGGCTAGGCCCGTACGGCGAGCGTCCCTGCAACGACGGCCCGTTGGACGAGCGCCCCTACGACGAGGGCCCCGAGTGGCGAACCGCTCGGGGCCCTCGCCCGTTCAGGAGCGGGATGCGCCGGCGCAGGTGCGTGCGTGGAATCCGTACCGTCTCCGTCAGGAATCGAGAAGCGCCGGCCCCCGCTTCCCGCCTAGCGTGTCTGCCGTGGACATCGCCGGCGGCGCCAGGGGCCGGGCGGACGGAGCGGACGGAGACACGATGAGCATGGCCACGAGGACCGACCCGCGGTCGCCCGCATCGCACGTGGCCGACAGCCACGATCTGATCCGTGTGCTCGGCGCCCGCGAGAACAACCTCAAGGACGTCAGCATCGAGATCCCGAAGCGCCGGCTGACGGTGTTCACCGGCGTCTCCGGATCGGGCAAGAGCTCGCTGGTGTTCGACACCATCGCCGCGGAGTCGCAGCGGCTGATCAACGAGACGTACAGCGCCTTCGTGCAGGGCTTCATGCCGAACCTGGCGCGGCCCGAGGTCGACGTGCTCGACGGGCTGACGACCGCGATCATCGTCGACCAGCAGCGGATGGGGGGCGACCCCCGCTCCACGGTCGGCACCGCCACCGACGCCAATGCGATGTTGCGCATCCTCTTCAGCCGGCTCGGCACCCCGCACATCGGCCCGCCCAGCGCGTACGCGTTCAACGTGGCCTCGGTCCGGGCGAGCGGGGCGATCACGGTCGAGCGCGGTGCGAAGAAGGCGGTGAAGGCGACCTACTCCCGCACCGGCGGCATGTGCCCCACCTGCGAGGGCCGGGGCACGGTCTCCGACATCGACCTCACCCAGCTCTACGACGACTCCAAGTCGCTCAGCGAGGGCGCGCTCACGATCCCGGGCTACAGCATGGACGGCTGGTACGGCCGCATCTTCACGGGCTGCGGCTTCTTCGACCCGGACAAGCCGATCCGCGACTACACGGAGAAGGAGCTGCACGACCTCCTCCACAAGGAACCGACCAAGATCAAGGTCGAGGGCATCAACCTGACGTACGAAGGGCTGATACCGAAGATCCAGAAGTCGATGCTCTCCAAGGACATCGACGCGCTCCAGCCGCACGTGCGCGCGTTCGTGGAGCGGGCGATGACGTTCACCGCCTGCCCCGAGTGCGACGGCACCCGGCTCAGCGCGGGCGCCCGGTCGTCGAAGATCAAGGGGAGCAGCATCGCCGACGCCTGCGCGATGCAGATCAGCGACCTGGCCGAGTGGGTCCGAGGGCTCGACGAACCTTCCGTGGCGCCGCTGCTCGCCAAGCTCCGGCACGCTCTCGACTCGTTCGTGGAGATCGGGCTCGGCTATCTCTCGCTCGACCGGCCCTCGGGCACGCTGTCGGGCGGCGAGGCGCAGCGCGTGAAGATGATCCGCCACCTCGGCTCCTCGCTCACCGACGTCACCTACGTCTTCGACGAGCCCACCACGGGCCTGCACCCCCATGACATCCAGCGGATGAACTCCCTGCTGCTGCGGCTGCGGGACAAGGGCAACACGGTGCTCGTCGTGGAGCACAAGCCGGAGGTCATCGCGATCGCCGACCACGTCGTCGACCTCGGCCCCGGCGCCGGCACGGCGGGCGGCACCGTCTGCTTCGAGGGCACCGTCGAGGGGCTGCGGGCCGCCGACACCGTCACCGGCCGGCATCTCGACGACCGGGCCGCGCTCAAGGAGACGGTGCGCAAGCCCACCGGCACGCTGGAGATCCGCGGCGCGACGGCGCACAACCTGCGCGACGTCGACGTCGACATCCCGCTCGGGGTGCTGACCGTCGTCACCGGGGTCGCCGGTTCCGGCAAGAGCTCGCTGGTGCACGGGTCGATCCCGCCCGGCGAGGGCGTGGTGTCGGTCGGCCAGGGCGCGATCCGCGGCTCCAGGCGGAGCAACCCGGCGACGTACACCGGGCTGCTCGACCCGATCCGCAAGGCCTTCGCGAAGGCCAACGGCGTGAAGCCGTCCCTGTTCAGCGCCAACTCCGAGGGCGCCTGCCCCACCTGCAACGGTGCCGGTGTCATCTACACCGACCTGGCGATGATGGCCGGCGTCGCCACCACCTGTGAGGACTGCGAGGGCAAGCGGTTCGAGGCGTCGGTGCTCGACCACCACCTCGGCGGCCGCGACATCAGCGAGGTGCTGGCGATGTCGGTGACCGAGGCCGAGGAGTTCTTCGGCGCGGACGAGGCGCACACGCCGGCCGCGCACCGTGTCCTCGGGCGGCTCGCCGACGTCGGACTCGGCTACCTGACCCTCGGCCAGCCGCTCACCACGCTGTCCGGCGGCGAGCGGCAGCGGCTCAAGCTGGCCACGCACATGGCCGAGAAGGGCGGCGTCTACGTCCTCGACGAGCCGACCGCGGGCCTCCACCTCGCCGACGTGGAGCAGCTCCTCGGCCTGCTCGACCGCATCGTCGACTCCGGCAAGTCGGTCGTCGTGGTCGAGCACCACCAGGCGGTCATGGCGCACGCCGACTGGATCATCGACCTCGGTCCCGGCGCCGGCCACGACGGCGGCCGCGTCGTCTTCGAGGGCACCCCCGCCGACCTGGTCGCCGCCCGCTCCACCCTCACCGGCGAGCACCTGGCGGCCTACGTCGGCGCCTGACCCGGAAACCCGGCCGAGGGCCCGGCGCTCGGCGGCCGGGCCCTCGGCGCCGCTGCTCACGGCCAGGGAGCCCCAGCCGGGGAGGCGCTGTCCGGCGGGGGACGGGCTCCGGACACAGCACCGCGCCCCCCGGGCCGGATCGGCGACGGGGGGCGCGGCGGGCGTTCACCACTGCGGGGTACCGCCTACAGCGCGCTCCAGTCCAGCGTCGTACGGGCCAGGCGTGCCACGTCCTCCAGCAGGGCAAGCCGGGCCGCACGGACCGCGAGGTCGGGGTCCATCACCAGGACCTCGTCGAAGAAGGCGTTGACGGCGGCGACCAGCGGGGCGGAGACCTCGACCAGCGCGGTGAGTTCGTCCTCGCGACCGCGCAGGGCCTGGCGGACGGCCTCGGCGCTCTCGGCCAGACGCAGTTCGGCGGGAGCGGTCAGCCGGGAGCGGTCCACCGCCTCGGCGCCGCCTTCCGCGCCGTCCCCGGGGAGGATGCGCAGCACGCGCTGGAGCGCGGCGGTGAGCCCCTCGAACGCCTCGGTGCCGACGTGGCGCTCCAGCGCGGCCAGGGTGCGGTCGCCGTGCGCGGGGCGGTCGGCCCACACCAGGACGGCCTGGACGAGCCGGTGCTCGTGCCCCGCCTCGGTGAGCTGCTGCTCGTAGCGGCGGGTGATCATTTCGGCGGCCTCCGCGAGCCGCTCGGCGGGCACGTCGACGCCCTGGGCGGCGTAGCGTTCGGCCGCCGCACGCAGGCCGTCGGCCACCCGGAGCCCGGCCAGAGGGGGCACGCTCCGCAGGACGTTGAGGAGACCGATGGCGGCCCTGCGCACCCCGTACGGATCGGAGCTCCCGGTCGGCACGGCGCCGATCACGAACATGCCCGTCACCAGGTCGAACCGGTCGGCGAGCGACAGCACGGCGCCCGCTTCGCCGGCGGGCAGGGCGCCGCCGGAGGAGCGCGGCAACTCCATCTCGGCCAGGGCCCGCGCGACCTCCGCGGGCTCACCGGCGCGGCGCGCGTACTCCTCGGCCATCACCCCGGCCAGGCTGGAGAACTCGACCACCATCTGCGACGCCAGATCGAACTTGGCGAGCTCGCCGGCGCGACGCACCGTGGCGGCGGCGTCCTGCGGGAGCCCCGCACGTTCGGCCAGGTCGCGGGCGAGCGCGGCGATGCGGTCGGCGCGGTCGGCGACCGTGCCCAGCCGGTCCTCGAAGGTCAGCTTGTCGAGTCGGCCGCGGAAGTCCTGCGGGGACACCTTCAGGTCGGTGCGCCAGAAGAAGGCGGCGTCCTCGTAACGGGCCCGCAGCACCGCCTCGTTGCCCGACCGCACCACGTCGTCGTCGCAGGTGCCATTGGCGAACGTGATGAAGTACGGCATGAGGCGCCCGTCGCCGTCCAGCACCGGCAGATAGCGCTGGTGCTTGCGCATCACGGTGGTCAGAACGCTCGAGGGCAGGTCGAGGTAGCCCTCGTCGAAGGACCCCCGCACCGGGTGCGGGTACTCCACGATGTCGGTGATCTCGTCGATCAGTCCGGCCTCGCCCGCCACGTCGATGAATCCGCCGACCTCCGCCGCCGCCTCGTGGGCGCCGCGCACCACCGCGTCGCGCCGCAACTGCCGGTCCAGCATGATGCCGTGCATCTGGAGGAAGTGGGCGTAGCCGACGGCGGACGTCACCTGGACGACCGGGTCGGGGGCCGTGCGGTGGACGCGTGTGGTGGTGCCCGAGGCGAGGGCGGAGACGGCGATCGGCAGGGGCGTGCTGCCGAGCAGGGCGAGCAGCCAGCGGACCGGCCGGGAGAACGACAGGGACGGGTCGTTCCACCGCATGTTGCGGCCGGCGCGCAGCTCACTCACGACCTCGGCCAGCAGCTCGCTGAGCACCTCGACCGCCGTGCGGCCCGGCGCCTCGCGGGTGAGCGCGACGTAGTCGACGCCGCTGACGTCGAGGACCTGCACGTCCGACGGGTCGGCCCCCTGGCTGCGGGCGAAGCCCAGCAGGGCGGGCGTGGGGGCGCCGTCCCGGTAGGCGGCGGCGGCCTTGGGGCCGCGCACGGTCTTGACGGTGTCCGGCTCCCGCGGCTCCACCTTCTCGACCGTGATGACCATGCGGCGCGGGGTGGCCATCGCGGTGATCGCACCGTGTCCCAGCCGGGTGGCGGCCAGCTTGCCCGCGACCGCCTCGCGCACCGCGTCGGTGGCGGCGCGGACATCGGCGTACGGCAGCTCCTCCACACCGATCTCGAAGAGCAGCGTCTCGGTGCCGAGCACCGTGGGCAGCGCGGCCCGCACGGCGGGGGCCGGCGCGGCGGCCGTTCCGAGCGGGTACTCCAGGGCGGCGCGGCGCTGCCCCCACAACTTGGCCGACTCGTGCGTGAGACCGCGCATCAGGGAGAACGCCTTGGCACGCTCGGTGGTGCTGAGTGCGCCGCGCGCGTCGAGCACGTTGAAGGTGTGGCTGCACTTGAGCACGTACGTGTAGGCCGGGATGGGCAGCTCCAGGTCGAGCATGCGCCGTGCCTCGGACGCGTACGACTCGAAGAGCCGGTGGTTGGTCTCGACGTCGGCGTCGTCGAGGTAGTGGCGGCTCATCTCGTACTCGTTCTGGCCGAACACCTCGCCGTAGGTGATGCCCGGCGCGTAGGCGATGTCCTTGAAGTGGGACACGCCCTGAAGGTTCATCAGGATGCGTTCGAGACCGTAGGTGATCTCCACCGACACCGGGGACAGAGTGACCCCGCCGACCTGCTGGAAGTAGGTGAACTGGGTGATCTCCACGCCGTCCAGCCAGACCTCCCAGCCCAGCCCCCAGGCGCCGAGTGCCGGGGAGGCCCAGTTGTCCTCCACGAACCGCACGTCGTGCGCGCCGAGGTCGATGCCGAGCGCCCGGAGGCTGCCCAGGTACAGCTCCTGCGGGTTGCCCGGGTCGGGCTTGAGGATCACCTGGAACTGCGTGTGGGTCTGGAGCCGGTTCGGGTTCTCGCCGTAGCGCGAGTCGTCCGGCCGCACGCTCGGCTCCACGTAGGCGACGCTCCAGGGCTCGGGGCCGATCACCCGCAGCGCCGTGGACGGGTTCGCCGTACCGGCTCCCACCTCCGTGTTCAACGGCTGCGTGATCATGCACCCGTTGTCGCTCCAGTATTTCTGCAGGGTGAGGATGGCATCCTGCATGGTCAGCGCTGTCTGGCCGTTCTTCATGCTGATCGAATCGCCTGTTTCCCGAGTTGGTTCGGCAAGGTGGTTACGCGCTCGGCGCTGTTCAGGCGCCCGCCGCCTGGACCAAAATACTGAGGGGGCTTGTGCTGTCCCGCGCCCGAACGCCCCCTGGACCGTGACTCCTTGGCCCGGCTCACGGCCCCGGACGACCGGAGACCGGGCCCTCGGCGGACCCGCTGCCCGTCGCTCCTCGGCCGCCGCCCCATCCTGCCCGACCGCAACCGTGGAGCCGTTGCTCTGCGCGGTGCCTCCCGCTACCGGGATCTCCCGTGCTTCCCACGAACGGAGACGGACGGGGCACCACTACGGAGTGGTGTGAACGGCGGCCTCCAACACCTTCGACCGGGCGTTGACGAGATCGCCCGGGATGCTCGCCGACGTTCCGGATGTCGTGATCGACGCGATCACTGCTCGGGGGCCCGGGGGAGCGGCGTCCCTCGCTGAATGAGACGGAAACTGAGACGGAGTAAGCACGGGCCTTCGGGCGCTGGTACACCGAGCACCTCTTCCGCCGGCATCAGTAGCCGAAGGTCTCTCACGTGCGGTAGCCCACCGTAGCTGAGCCTGTGACCTGCGTGGACGCCGGGACTGGTTGTCATCATCTGTCGACGTCGGTCTGCCACGGACGGCCCAGAGACGGCCCAGCGATGCAGCACGCCTAGGCGGTTTCGTTTGGCTGCGGATGTGGGCCCTCGATGGCACGGATCGAGACCAGGCTCACCCGAAGGAGTGAAGATCGGGAACTCGTCGACTCAGAGGGCCGTCGTGGATCGGGTGTACTGCGCCCGGGGTGCAGGACGGCCGCGCGCCACCAGGCCCGGGGAATCCCCCGCCCGGGCCTGCTGGCGCCTGACCCGCCCGGCGCGGGCAGCCCGGAGTGACTGAACGGAGTCACGCTGCGGTTGCTGCTCCGGTGCCCACCGCGTTACCTGGAACGGGGCGGAGCGAGGCTCACGGAGCGCGAGGAGCGGTGATGATCACGCAAGACCAGGTCGATCGAATTCTCCGGCTGGACGGGAACGGACTTCCGTTGGTCTCGCTCTACATCCCCGCGGAACCGGACAGGACGGGCCGCCGCGCGTTCCTGACCCGGGTGGCGAGCCTGCTGGACCGCATCCGGCCCCTCGCGGAGGATCGCTCGCTTGAGCACGCCGCGCGGCTCTCGCTCCGCGACGACATCGCGAAGATCGGGAAATCGCTCGAGGAGGAGCCCCACAGACCGGGCGCTGTCGCCGTCTTCTCCTGCAGCGGCAACGGCGTCTACGAGCAGGTGTGGCTGCCGCGAAGCACCCGCGAACGCATCGTGGTGGACGCCGATCCGTACGTCCGTCCGATGCTGGGCGTGCTCGACGAGTACTACCGCACCTGCGCGGTCATCGTGGACAAGGCGACCGGCCAGGTCTGGGAGCACTACATCGACGAGGCCCGGGAGCTGGAGACGATCCGCGACCGTATGCTGCGCAAGCCCAACTACGCCGCGGGGCTCGCCGAGGACCGGGTCCGCAACAAGGCCGACGAGCTCAGCAAACGGCACTACCGGCGGCTCATCGGCGAGCTGAAGCAGCTGTTCGGGACCGGGCGCTTCGACCTGCTCGTCGTCGGCGGCCACTCTTATGAGGTACCGGTCTTCATCGAATTCCTTCCGCGCGAACTGCGGGACCGGCTCATCGGCAGCTTCACCGTCGACCGCGAGACCGCCACGCCCGCGGACATCAAGCAGAAGGTGCAGGAGCTCGTCTCCGACCACGCACACCAGGAGCAGCGACAGCTCGTCGGCGAGATCCTCGATGCCAGGGCGACCCGGCGGCCCTGCGCCGTCGGGCTCGACGAGACGCTGTGGGCGGCCTCGCTGGCCGCGATCCGGACGCTGGCGGTGGACGAGGAGGCGGTTGCCCCAGGCGTCGTCTGCGACCGGGACGGGCTGCTTGCGCGCTCGGGAAAGACCTGCCCGCTCTGCGGTGAGCCGCTGCGCGAGGTCCCCGACATCATCGACGAACTGACCGAGACCGTCATCGACGACGGCGGCGAGGTCCGGCACATCGAGCCGGAGACGGAACTTCGCGCGCACCAGGCCGGGGCACTGCTGCGCTTCGAACTCCCCCCGCAGTAGGCCGGCGCGGGATTAGTCCGCCGGATCCTTTGACCACCTCGCATAATCGGAGTAATCATTGTAAATAGGACCGGTCAACCACGACAGGGCTCCCTCGTGGAGTACCTGTCGGGCACCGGCCAGGTCCCCGGCGACTTCTGAGATACGAGTAGTGGGTTGATCGGAAATTTCCGGGGACCGTCTGTGTGCACGATGCCCTCAGGCCCGGATCGACTCGGCGGTCCGTGTTGAACCGGTAGGGAACGGGGGCCAGCCAAGTCCCGGATGGGCCCCGGGCCAGAAATTTCGCTGGTCGGGGGCCCATACCGGCAGACGAGTCGGGCTGGCCCGCGGATCGGGCAGGCTTGTGGACCTGCCCGTTAGTGTCCGATGTGGGGCCATGATCTGCGAGGCTCGCGCCAAAGTGGCTGGCTGAAGTCGCGGAGCCGACCGCCCCCAGCCACGACGTGTTCTGACCTGAGCCCGAACACGGACTTCCACGTCTGGAAGCGGCTTCTCCGGGACGCGGGCGTACGAGACGGCCGTCTCCACGACGCACGCCATACCGCCGCGACCGTGCTCCTGGTCCTCGGTGTCCCGGACGTCGTGTTCGACGCGATCGCGGGCTGGGAGCCTGGGGGAGCGGCAAGGATGCGCGCCCGCTACATGCATGTGACGGGAGTCATGCTCCGGAAAGTCGCTCAGCAAGTCGGAGACGCGCTCTGGGTGCTGCCCGGCACCGAAGAAAAATCCGACTGAGACGGAAACTGAGACGGAGCACGTCGAAGGGCCCCACTGCGGACAGTGGGGCCCTTCGACATCGTGCCCGGTGAGGCACTGGCGGAGGATACGAGATTCGAACTCGTGAGGGGTTGCCCCCAACACGCTTTCCAAGCGTGCGCCCTAGGCCTCTAGGCGAATCCTCCGCCGGAAACATTACATGACCGAGAGGAGTGCTCGCGAACTCGTTCCGCCCCCTCCGCATCGGGTAGTCTGTGCGCAGCCCCTCACGCGGCGCTAACTGACTGAACTCCCCCAGGGCCGGAAGGCAGCAAGGGTAGGTCGGCTCTGGCGGGTGCGTGGGGGGCGCTTGCGTTCCGCGGGCCGGGACCATTGTCGGTGGGCGCCTATAACCTCGTAAGCGTGTCGTCTCTCGCGCTCTACCGCCGCTACCGCCCGGAGTCCTTTGCCGAGGTCATCGGGCAGGAGCATGTCACCGACCCGCTGCAGCAGGCGCTGCGGAACAACCGGGTCAATCACGCGTACCTGTTCAGCGGTCCGCGCGGCTGCGGCAAGACGACCAGCGCCCGCATCCTGGCCCGCTGTCTGAACTGCGAGCAGGGGCCGACCCCGACACCGTGCGGTGAGTGCCAGTCCTGCCGGGACCTGGCCAGGAACGGCCCGGGCTCCATCGACGTCATCGAGATCGACGCCGCTTCGCACGGTGGTGTGGACGACGCCCGTGAGCTGCGCGAGAAGGCGTTCTTCGGACCCGCGAGCAGCCGGTACAAGATCTACATCATCGACGAGGCCCACATGGTCACGTCGGCCGGTTTCAACGCCCTGCTGAAGGTCGTCGAGGAGCCGCCGGAGCATCTGAAGTTCATCTTCGCCACCACCGAGCCGGAAAAGGTCATCGGCACCATCCGCTCGCGGACCCATCACTACCCGTTCCGGCTCGTGCCCCCGGGGACCCTGCGGGACTACCTCGGCGAGGTGTGCGGCAAGGAGCGGATCCCGGTCGAGGACGGCGTCCTGCCGCTCGTCGTGCGCGCGGGCGCGGGTTCCGTGCGTGACTCCATGTCCGTCATGGACCAGTTGCTCGCCGGCGCGGGCGACGAGGGTGTGACGTACGCCATGGCCACCGCTCTGCTCGGCTACACGGAGGGCTCGCTGCTCGACTCCGTCGTCGAGTCGTTCGCCACCGGGGACGGCGCCGCGGCCTTCGAGGTCGTGGACCGGGTGATCGAGGGCGGCAACGATCCGCGGCGGTTCGTCGCCGACCTGCTGGAGCGGCTGCGGGACCTCGTGATCCTCGCCGCCGTCCCGGACGCGGCGGAGAAGGGGCTCATCGACGCGCCGGTTGACGTCATCGAGCGGATGCAGGCCCAGGCCGGGGTCTTCGGCGCGGCCGAGCTGAGCCGTGCCGCCGACCTCGTCAACGAGGGGCTGACCGAGATGCGCGGCGCCACCTCGCCGCGCCTCCAGCTCGAACTGATCTGCGCGCGCGTGCTGCTGCCGGCCGCGTACGGCGACGAGCGGTCGGTGATGGCCCGGATCGACCGGCTGGAGCGGGGTGTGAGCTTCGCCACGGGCCCGGGCGCGGGTATGGGCGCGCCCGCCATGGGTTACGTACCGGGACCGGAGGCGCACGGCGGCGCCGGTGGCCCCCAGGGCGCGCCCGTGCCCCCGGGCGGCGGTCCGGCGGCGGCACGCGCGGCCGTACGGGGTCCGGGTGCGCCGGGGGCTCCCGCGGCGGCGCCGGGCGCTCCGGCGGCTTCTCGCGCTCCTGGTGCTCCTGGTACTCCTGGTGCTCAGGGTGGCCCAGGCGCCTTTGCCGGTCCTGCGGGGGCCGCACCGAGCCACACCGGCCCCGTGGGCGGCCCCGGCGCGGGCTCCGGTGGACCGGCGCCCACCGGACCCTGCGGACCGGCGCACTCCGTGCCCGCCGGTGACCGTCAGGAGGAGCCACACGCGCCCGCCGCGGCGGCCGCCCCTGCCCCCGCCTCCCCGGCGGCTCCGCCCTCGGGTCCCGCCGCGCCCGGCGCCTGGCCCACCGCGGCCCCCGCGGGCGGCGGTCGGCGGCCCGGCGGCTGGCCCACGGCGACGACCCCGGGCGGCGGCGGACGGCCCCCGGCCGGTCCGGGCGCGCCGTCCCAGGGACAGCAGGCGCCGGTCCACCCCGCACCCGCGCAACCGGCGCCCCAGCACCAGGCGCCGCCCGCCTCCGCACCCGCCTCGCCCCCGCCGGGCGGCGGGATCGACCCCCGCTCGCTCTGGCCGAACATCCTCGAGGCGGTGAAGAACCGCCGCCGCTTCACCTGGATCCTGCTCAGCCAGAACGCCCAGGTCACCGGCTTCGACGGCACCACCCTCCAGATCGGCTTCGTCAACGCCGGAGCCCGGGACAATTTCGCCGGCAGCGGCAGCGAGGACGTTCTCCGGCAGGCCCTGGCCGAGCAGTTCAACGTCCATTGGAAGATCGAGGCGATCGTCGACCCGACGGGCGGCGGCTCCGCGCCCCCCGCGCCCGGCGGCTTCGGTGGTGGCGGCGGCTCCGGCTTCGGGGGCACCGGACCGGGCTTCGGCGGTTCCGGTCCCGGTGGCGGCAACGGCGGCGGTGGTGTGGCCGCGGCGCCGCGCACGGCGGCTCCCCAGGCCCACGCACAGGCTCCCGCGCCCGGCGCGGCGCCCGGCCGGCCGTCCGCCTCGGCGGGCGCGTCCACGAGGCTGGCGGAGCGGTCGCCCGCGTCCCCGTCGGCCCCGGCCGCCCCCCGGCCCTCCGCCCCCGAGCCCACCCCCGTCGCCCCCGAGGACGACATCCCCGAGGACGACGACCCCGACCTCGACGAGTCCGCCCTCTCCGGGCACGAGCTGATCGTGCGCGAGCTGGGCGCGACCGTGGTCGAGGAGTACACCACGGAGTGACGCGGCGACGGAGCGGCGGCACACGGCAGTGAGACGAGCTCCGGCACAGGCAGTGGCACGAGCGGCGGCACAAAACAGCGGTACGAACAGCGGCGCCGGGCAGCGGCTGTGAGCAGCGAACACCGGGCGCCTCCGTAGGAACGTACGAACGCCCGGTCGTCCGTTCCTCGGTGGCCCGCACAACCGGTGCCCGTCCCCTCCCGTTAGGCTGACCCCGTGAAGGTCCTTGTCATCGGTGGCGGTGCCCGCGAGCACGCCCTGTGCCGTTCCCTGTCCCTCGACCCCGACGTCACGGCGCTGCACTGCGCCCCCGGCAACGCCGGCATCGCCGAGGTCGCCGAGCTGCACAAGGTCGACGCCCTGGACGGCGCCGCCGTCGCCGCGCTGGCCACGGAGCTGGGCGCCGACCTCGTGGTCGTCGGCCCGGAGGCCCCGCTGGTCGCCGGAGTCGCCGACGCCGTGCGCGCGGCCGGCATCCCGGTCTTCGGCCCCTCCAAGGAGGCCGCGCAGCTCGAGGGCTCCAAGGCCTTCGCCAAGGACGTGATGGCCGCGGCGGGAGTCCCCACGGCCCGTTCGTACGTCTGCACCACGCCGGAGGAGGCCGCCGCGGCCCTGAACGCCTTCGGCGCCCCGTACGTCGTCAAGGACGACGGGCTCGCCGCGGGCAAGGGCGTCGTCGTCACCGGTGACCTCGACGACGCCGAGGCGCACGCGGCGGCCTGCATGGGAACGGCCTCCGCGCCGGCCGGGCGGCGGGGCAGCGTGGTCGTCGAGGAGTACCTCGACGGCCCGGAGGTGTCCCTGTTCGCCGTCACCGACGGCGAGACGGTGGTGCCGCTCCAGCCCGCGCAGGACTTCAAGCGCGCCCTGAACGGCGACGAGGGCCCGAACACCGGCGGCATGGGCGCGTACTCCCCGCTGCCCTGGGCCGACCCCAAGCTCGTGGACGACGTGCTGCACAGCGTGCTGCAGCCCACCGTCGACGAGATGCGGCGCCGGGGCACGCCGTTCTCCGGCCTGCTCTACGCCGGACTGGCGATCACCGGCCGCGGGATCCGTGTGATCGAGTTCAACGCCCGTTTCGGCGACCCCGAGACCCAGGTCGTCCTGGCCCGTCTGCGGACCCCGCTCGCCGGTGTCCTGATGGCCGCCGCCACCGGCACCCTCGCGCACCTGGAGCCGCTGCGGTGGAGCGACGACGCGGCCGTCACCGTGGTCGTGGCCTCGCACAACTACCCCGGCACCCCGCGCACCGGCGACCCGATCACCGGGCTGGACGAGGTGGCCGCCCTGGACGCCCCGCACGCGTACGTCCTGCACGCCGGCACCCGGCGCGACGGCGACACCGTCGTGAGCGCGGGCGGCCGCGTGCTGTCCGTCACCGCGACCGGCGCGGACCTGACCGAGGCCCGCGACCGCGCGTACACCGCCGTGGCCCGCATCGGCCTCGACGGTTCCCAGCACCGTACGGACATCGCGGCGAAGGCGGCGGCGGGCGCGTAGCGCCACCGCACCCCGGCGCCCCACCCGCACCCGGAACCGGACCCGCGCCGCGCCCGACGTCACATACGCACACCGCACACCGCACACCGCACACCGCACACCGCACACCGCACACCGCACACCGCACGCGCCTCGGGCCCCGGACGAAATCCGGGGCCTGACCGTTGCTTTCGGTCGCCCAGCTCTGACCAAAGCCATTCCATCGAGTGACCGATGTTCTATCCGGCTGACGTGGGCCGCAGCCCCAACTAGGGTGCGGCGCAAGCGTTCCGGCACTTGGCCCACCGGCATTGCGATGTCGGTGGCGGGTGCCACAGTGGGGGAGTGAGCAACACCAGGACAGTCGGGAGGGGGTGACGTCCGGTCGTGACCGGTACGGGTGTGGAGATCGGCGCGCAGGCCGCACGCTCGCGTGCCCTGGCCGTGCTGCGGGTCCGCAGCCGGGCGCTGGCCGTCGCCCTGCTGCCCGCCGCGGTCGCCGTGGTGCTGCTCGCGGGCGACTCCACCGGCCATTTCGTGGGCCGGGGCTGGGACCTGGCCCGCTGGGTCGTGGGCGCGGTGGCGGTCGTCGTCCTGCTCGCCGCCGCCGGCGTCGGCCTGGTGGTCGCCCGGGCCCGCCCCGCCACGACTCCGACGGTCCCGATCCCCGAGGAGGCCGCCCCGGACCTGTACCGGCTGGTGCGCGACCTCGCCGACCGCCTCGACGTCCCGGCCCCCGCCGCCATAGCGCTCACGCCGGACTGCGACAGCTGGCTGGAGGACCGTACCCACCCGGCCCACGGCCCTCCCCCGCGCGAGGCCCACGAGGAGCCGGACGGCATACGCGACCTGCCCCTCGCCCGGCCGCGCCGTACCGGCGCCCCGGTCCTGGTGATCGGCTCCCCGTTCCTGTGGTGGATGCGGGTGGGCGAGCTGCGGGCCGTGCTCGCCCCGGTCGTCGCCGGTACGGGACCCTCGGCGCATCCGGACATAGCCGCCGCCCGGCGCTTCGTCCGCGGTCTGGACGCCGCGGTGGCCGTCGCCGCCACGCCCGGCCGCTGTCGGCTGTTCCGCGGAGTGTGCGCGGCGCTCGGCCGGGTCGCCCGGCTGCTGCTGCGCAGCTGCCGGGAGCACGCCACCGAGATGGAGCGCGGGGTGGCCTCCGCCGCCGCCGAGCGCGCCCAGGCCGTGGACTACGGGCTGCGGATCGTCGCGCAGGAGCAGGTGGGCCTGGCGTACGCGGGCTGGGACCGGCTGCTGACCCGGGTCGCGCTGCCCGCCTGGCGCATGGGCCGCTGGCCCGCGCGGCTGGACGCGGGCGTGGTCGCGGCCCTCACCGAGCTGTCCCGCCGGGACCGCCTGGCCGAGGGCTTCGCCTCCCGGCTCGGTGAGCGCCCCGCCTGCGACCTGCTCGAAGAGCCGGGCGCGGTGGACGAGGCGGCCTCGCTGCTGGCCGCCCGCCTCTTCCACGGCGGCCCGGCCGAGCGCGGGCCGGACTGGTCACCGGTCGACTGGGAGGCGTATCCGGAGGAGGTCGTCGACCGCAAGTGGCGCGCCGACGCCGCCCGGCTGCACCGGGTGCTGGACAGCCTGGGAGTACGCCGTTCCCCGGTGCCCGCGGCCGCGAATCCGCACGGCCCGACCCTGGCCCGCGTCCTGGACCACCTGGCGGCCGCCCCGCACGGCCCTTACCACCCCGGGCTCGGTCCCGACGCCGACGGACTCGGCCCGGACGTTCACGGGCCCGGCCCCCGCAACCACGGCTTCGCGCACGAGGCCCACGCTCACGGCCCCGGCACCGGCCCCGACGCCCGCGGTCTCGCGGCCGGCGCTCACCGGCTCGGGCCCGCCGCCCCGTCCGACGCGGAGGCGCACCGATCCGGCGCCGGTGCCCCGGGACCCGTCGCTCCCTCCGTTGCCACGCCGGGCGCCACCCCGGCCGTCCCCTCGGGCGGCGCGTCGGGCGGCGCGTCGGGCGGCGCGTCGGGCGTCGCGCCCCCGGCGGGAACGCGCGGGACCGACGAGGAGGAGGCGGCCGAGTTCGGCAGCGAGCGGAGCGCGGCGCTCGCGGCGGGGCTCAGCGCCGAACTGGCCCGCGAGGAGGCGGACGCTCCGGCCCGGGGGGCGGCCTCGTCGGGAGCCGCAGGGCAGGGCCAGGCCCCCGACCTCACGCCCTGGGACGACGGAGCCCTGCCGCTGTTCCCGCTCCAGCCCCCACGCACCGGCCGCGACCTGCTCGCCGATCACGTCACCGCGATGGTGTGCTGCGCCGCGATGGACACCGCCGGCGCGACTCCGGGCCTCGACTGGCTGGACGGCCCCGCCCTGATGCTGGGCGGGGAGCGGGCCGCCGACCTCGGCTCCAAGGTCCTCGCCCTGGTCGAGGACGGCGATCCGGGCCCGTTGCGGACCTGGCTGAGCGATCTCGGCATACGACCGGAGAAGCCCGTCCGGCTCGGCTGAGCTGGGACGACGCGGGAGCCGACGCCCGGCCTACCGGACTCCCCGCTTCCACTTTCGGCCAATACGCAACGAATAGTGACAACGTGCGTGCGTTATGTGATGTGCTGGAACCGAACACGCGCCTGGCAAACGCGCGCGACATACGACACGCGGCATCCGCCGACAGACAGACAGTGGCAGACGCCGACACGAACCGACAGACGACGTCCGGTGCCGTCGGACGACGACCACCGACGGCCACGGACGTCGGACGACGGACGAGGGCGGGTGCGCCGCCGGGCGCCGACAGAACCGCAGGCAAGAGCCGACAGAACCGCAGGGCACGGACGGACACCGGCAGGCACCGGCAGGTACCCACCGGTACACGACGACTGACCACGGGGGCACGAGGGAGGGGACGCCATGGGGTCGGAGCACATCCGCCGCTGGGAGTCGGGAGCACTCGCGCACGCCGTGACGGACCCCTTCGGCCAGGGACCGGTCCCCTGGCTGCGCGGCAGCGAGACCTACTTCGACGACACCGGCCACGTCGTCCCCTGGTACGTCGACCCGGCCCCGCAGGCCGCGGCCGGCGCTGCGCGCGTCCCGGCGCCCCGTTCCTCCGGCGACCCCCGCTCGGCCGACGACGTGCACCGCCAGATCAAAGGTTTCACCTCCACCGGCGCCGTCGCCCCCGGCGAGGCGATCGACTTCCACGTCACGGTCGACCCGCCCCAGCAGTTCGGCGTGGACGTCTACCGCATCGGCCACTACGGCGGCGACGGCGCGGCCAAGATCACCACCAGCCCGCGTCTGTCCGGCATCGTCCAGCCTCCACCGCTGGCCGCCGACCGCACGGTCTCCTGCCACCACTGGTGGCTGTCCTGGCGCCTGCAGGTTCCGTCGTACTGGAGCGTCGGCGCGTACGTCGCCGTCCTGACCACGGCCGACGGTTACCGCTCGCACGTGCCGTTCACCGTCCGGGACGAGCGCCCGGCGGACCTGCTCCTGCTTCTGCCCGACATCACCTGGCAGGCCTACAACCTCTACCCGGAGGACGGCCGCACCGGCGCCAGCCTCTACCACGCCTGGGACGGGGACGGCCGGCTGCTCGGCGAGGCCGACGCCGCGACCACGGTCTCCTTCGACCGCCCGTACGCGGGTGCGGGCCTGCCGCTGCACGTCGGGCACGCCTACGACTTCATCCGCTGGGCCGAGCGCTACGGCTACGACCTCGCCTACGCCGACGCCCGCGACCTGCACTCCGGCCGGATCGACCCCGCCCGCTACCGCGGCCTGGTCTTCCCCGGGCACGACGAATACTGGTCGGTCGCCATGCGCCGTACCGTCGAGCGGGCCCGCGACCACGGCACGTCCCTGGTGTTCCTGTCCGCCAACACCATGTACTGGCAGGTGGAGCTGGGCCCCTCTCCGTCCGGGGTGCCGGACCGCCTGCTCACCTGCCGCAAGCGCAAGGGCCCCGGCCGGCCCGTGCTGTGGCGGGAGATCGACCGGCCCGAGCAGCAACTCGTCGGCATCCAGTACGCCGGCCGCGTCCCCGAGCCGCACCCGCTGATCGTGCGGAACGCGGACCACTGGCTGTGGGAGTCGACCGGAGCGCACGAGGGCGACGGCATCGAGGGCCTGGTCGCGGGCGAGGCCGACCGCTACTTCCCGCGCACCCCGCTTCCCGCGCACCAGGACCGCATCCTGCTCGCCCACTCCCCGTACACCGACGGCGAGGGCGTCCTGCGCCACCAGGAGACGTCCCTCTACCGGGCCCCCTCCGGCGCCCTGGTGTTCGCCTCCGGGACGTTCGCCTGGTCCCCGTCGCTGGACCGCCCCGGCCACGTCGACGCGCGGATCCAGCGGGCCACCGCCAACCTGCTGGACCGCATCTGCAAACGGGGCTGAGCGCGGCCGCCGGGTCCCGTCCGCCTCCGTCCGACCCACCCCAGCCCGAGTCCGATCCTCCCCATACGGGAGAATCGAGCCACTTGGACAGAACCACGGGGAGGAACCGTGTCCGGATTCGTCGAAAAGCCCGAGCCGATCCAGGTTCCGGGTCTGGTGCATCTGCACACCGGCAAGGTGCGCGAGCTGTACCGGAACGAGGCGGGCGACCTCGTGATGGTCGCCAGCGACCGCATGTCCGCCTACGACTGGGTGCTGCCCACCGAGATCCCCGACAAGGGCCGCATCCTCACGCAGCTCTCCCTGTGGTGGTTCGAACGGCTCACCGACCTGGTCCCGCACCACGTCCTGAGCTCGGAGCTGCCCGAGGGCGCCCCGGCCGACTGGGCGGGCCGCACCCTGGTCTGCAAGTCACTGCGGATGGTCCCCGTGGAGTGCGTGGCCCGCGGCTACCTCACCGGCTCGGGCCTGGCCGAGTACGCCGAGTCCCGCACGGTCTGCGGCCTCGCCCTGCCCGAGGGCCTGGAGGACGGCTCCGAGCTTCCCGCGCCGATCTTCACCCCGGCCACCAAGGCCGAGGTCGGCGAGCACGACGAGAACGTCTCCTACGAGGAGGTGGCCCGCCGGGTGGGCGCGGAGACCGCCGCCCAACTGCGCCAGACGACCCTCGCCGTCTACAGCCGTGCCCGGGACATCGCCCGCGACCGCGGGATCATCCTCGCGGACACCAAGTTCGAGTTCGGCTTCGACGGGGACACCCTCGTCCTCGCCGACGAGGTGCTCACCCCGGACTCCTCCCGCTTCTGGTCGGCCGACCAGTGGCAGCCGGGCCGCGCGCAGCCGTCGTACGACAAGCAGTTCGTCCGCGACTGGCTCACCTCGTCCGAGTCCGGCTGGGACCGCGCCAGCGAGCAGCCCCCGCCGCCGCTCCCGCGGCACGTCGTCGAGGCGACCCGGGCGAAGTACGTGGAGGCGTACGAGCGGCTGACCGGAATGAGCTGGTCCTAGCCGGAGCGGCGGACCGGGAACGCCGAAGGCCCCGGTCGGGATGACCGGGGCCTTCGCTGTGGAGCGGACGACGAGGCTCGAACTCGCGACCTCAACCTTGGCAAGGTTGCGCTCTACCAACTGAGCTACGTCCGCATTGCGCCGTGGCGCGAGGCCAACTATACCCAACCTCACGCACCTGCGAGCCGCATCGCCGTGTGCCGCTTCCGGGTCCTCAGTCCGGTCGGGGCCGGGGGCCCCGGTCGTCCCGCGCGGTCCGCGGTGGCAGCGTGGTCGGCGCGGCGGGTCCCGATGACGGGCGCCCGGCCGGCCAACTCCCGGACGGGGCGACGATTTTCCCGGGGAACCGCGCGCATGTTCCTGGCGAGCTGACGGACCTTGAGGGGCGCCGACGGGTGCCTCGGCCCGTCGTCCCCGCGCGCGCGAATGTGGCGACCTTCACATCGCCCTCGTCACGCTCGTGGGTACACGTGGTCTCTTGCCCGAGGGCAGCGAAATCTTCGCCGGGTCCGAATACGAAAAAGACCCCGATCTGATGGACCGGGGTCTTCTTACCGAGCGGACGACGAGGCTCGAACTCGCGACCTCAACCTTGGCAAGGTTGCGCTCTACCAACTGAGCTACGTCCGCATTGCCTCCGACCGGCTCCCACCGATCGGCGCGAGCACCAGCCTACCTGATCCACATCAGTGGTCGGGACCGGCGGTGCAGAGCGGGTGACAGGAATCGCACACTGCGCCTTCCCCCTGGAAGGGGGATGTTCTACTACTGAACTACACCCGCATGTACCCCGTGGGTTCCGGCCTTTCGGCCTCGCCCCTCGGCGTGCTCCAGACATTAGCTGATCAGCAGGGGGGTAGCGCAAGTCGGTTGACGCCAGGGCCCGCTGACGGGCCCTGAGCACGTACCGGGCGGGCACCCGGCGCCCCCCGGAGGGCGGGCGCGAGGGGCGGCTCCGTCACTGGGCCGCGGAGAACGCCTCGTAGACCCGCTTGGGAATCCGGCCGCGCGCCGGCACCTCCATCTTGTTGGCCTGGGCCCAGGCCCGGACGGCCGCGGGGTCCGGTGCGACCTCGGTCTGCCGGTAGGCCTTACCCGACTTCGACCGCTTGCGGCCGGCCTCCACGTACGGCGCGAGCGCCTTACGCAGTTTCTTGGCATTGGTTTGGTTCAGGTCGATCTCGTAGAACTTGCCGTCGAGTCCGAAGGCGATCGTTTCCGCCGCTTCCGAGCCGTCGATGTCGTCAAAGAGAGTGACCACGACACGCTGCGCCACGAATATCGGTCCCTTCGTGCGACACCTCTGCTGCCACGCGCTCCGCGATGACATGCGAAGACGTTCGGAGATGTCGGCTGTCCGCCTGTTATCGGGAAAAGTATCGGCTGTTGCCAATTCATTTGTACAGTGCCGGGCATTGCAAAGTGAAGCCCGACGAAATCTGTCCGCGTGTCCCGGGGCAATACGGCGTCCCGCCCGAAGGCCGAACTTTCCCAGAACTTTTCACGAAGTCCGCGTTCCGATGCCGGATCGTGATGGCCGTCACGTAGATTCCTACGAATCTACCCGCGTAGAAATTTTGTGCGGGTAGTCTGAAGGGACCTGCTCAGCACCACACACCGGGAGTGCCAGTGGCACGCGTCGTAGTCGACGTCATGCTCAAGCCGGAGATCCTCGACCCCCAGGGCCAGGCGGTGCAGCGCGCACTGCCGCGCCTGGGTTTCGAAGGCATCTCCGACGTCCGCCAGGGAAAGCGATTCGAACTGGAAGTTGACGGGCCGGTCGACGAGGCCGCGCTCGCCCGCATTCACGATCTTGCCGAATCCTTCCTCGCCAACACCGTGATCGAGGACTTCACCGTCAAGGTGGAGGAAGTCGCGGAGGCCGCGAAGTGACCGCTCGTATCGGCGTCGTCACTTTCCCGGGCAGCCTCGACGACCGGGACACCCAGCGCGCTATCCGTCTCGCGGGAGCCGAACCGGTCGCTCTCTGGCACAAGGACAAGGACCTCAAGCAGGTCGACGCCGTGGTCCTGCCCGGCGGTTTCTCCTACGGCGACTATCTGCGGGCCGGCGCCATCTCCCGCTTCTCGCCGGTGATGGAGACGGTCATCGAGCAGGCGAGGGCCGGGCTGCCGGTCCTCGGTATCTGCAACGGCTTCCAGGTCCTCACCGAGGCCCACCTCCTCCCGGGCGCGATGCTCGGCAACGACCACCTCCACTTCATCTGCCGCGACCAGAAGCTGCGGGTGGAGAACGCGGACACCGCCTGGACCAGCGACTACACCGTCGGCCAGGAGATCCGCATCCCGCTGAAGAACATGGACGGCCGGTACGTCGCCGACGCGTACACGCTGGACAAGCTGGAGGCCGAGGGGCTGGTGGCCTTCCGGTACGTGGTCCGCGGCGAGGCCGCCGACGGATACGGCAACCCCAACGGCAGCCTCCGGGACATCGCCGGCATCACCAACGAGGCCGGGAACGTCGTCGGCCTGATGCCGCACCCCGAGCACGCCGTCGAGCCGCTGGTCGGTACGGGCCGTACCGACGGCCTCCCGTTCTTCACCTCGATCCTCAAGAAGCTGGTCAACGCATGAGCCGGACGCCTCTGGACACGGTCGAGCACGCGGCCGCGACCCCCGACGTCGAGCTGCCCTGGGCCGAACTCGGCCTGAAGAAGGACGAGTACGAGCGGGTCGTGGAGATCCTGGGCCGCCGTCCGACCGGCGCCGAGCTCGCCATGTACTCGGTGATGTGGTCCGAGCACTGCTCGTACAAGTCCTCCAAGGTCCACCTGCGCCAGTTCGGCGAGAAGGCCCCGGAGAACGACGCCCTCCTCGTCGGCATCGGCGAGAACGCCGGCGTCGTCGACGTCGGCCAGGGCTACGCGGTCACCTTCAAGGTGGAGTCGCACAACCACCCCTCCTACGTGGAGCCCTACCAGGGCGCGGCCACCGGAGTCGGCGGCATCGTTCGCGACATCATCGCGATGGGCGCCCGCCCGGTCGCGGTCGTGGACCCGCTGCGCTTCGGCGCCGCCGACCACCCCGACACCAAGCGCGTCCTGCCGGGCGTGGTCGCGGGCATCGGCGGCTACGGCAACTGCCTCGGCCTGCCGAACATCGGCGGCGAGGTCGTCTTCGACGCCTGCTACCAGGGCAACCCGCTGGTCAACGCGGGCTGCGTCGGGGTGATGCGGCACGAGGACATCCACCTCGCCAAGGCCTCCGGCGCGGGCAACAAGGTCATCCTGTACGGGGCCCGGACCGGCGGCGACGGCATCGGCGGCGCGTCGATCCTGGCGAGCGAGACCTTCGACGACGCCAAGCCCTCCAAGCGCCCGGCCGTCCAGGTCGGTGACCCCTTCCAGGAGAAGCTCCTCATCGAGTGCACCCTGGAGGCCTTCAAGGAGAAGCTGGTCGTCGGCATCCAGGACCTCGGCGCGGCCGGTCTGTCCTGCGCCACCTCGGAGCTGGCCTCCAACGGTTCCGGCGGCATGCGCGTCACCCTGGACGACGTACCGCTGCGCGACTCCACGCTCTCGCCGGAGGAGATCCTCATGAGCGAGTCGCAGGAACGCATGTGCGCGGTCGTCGAGCCGGGCAAGGTCGACCGCTTCCTGGAGATCTGTGAGAAGTGGGACGTCATCGCCACCGTCATCGGTGAGGTGACCGACGGCGACCGCCTGGAGATCTTCTGGCACGGCGGCAAGATCGTCGACGTCGACCCGCGGACGGTAGCGCACGAGGGCCCGGTCTACGAGCGCCCCTTCGCCCGCCCGTCCTGGCAGGACGCGCTGCAGGCCGACGACGCGAACAAGCTGCCCCGGCCGGCCTCGGGCGAGGAGCTCAAGGACCAGGTCCTGAAGCTGGTGGCCTCCCCCAACCAGGCCTCCAAGAAGTGGATCACCTCGCAGTACGACCACTTCGTGCAGGGCAACACCGTCCTCGCCCAGCCCGAGGACTCCGGCATGATCCGCATCGACGAGGAGACCGGTCTCGGAGTCGCCCTGGCCACCGACGGCAACGGCCGGTACGCCAAGCTCGACCCCTACACGGGCGCGCAGCTGGCCCTCGCCGAGGCCTACCGGAACGTGGCGACGACCGGCGCCAAGCCGCTCGCCGTCTCCGACTGCCTGAACTTCGGCTCGCCCGAGGACCCGGCGGTGATGTGGCAGTTCGCGGAGGCCGTGCGCGGTCTGGCGGACGGCTGTCTGCAGCTGGGCACCCCGGTGACCGGTGGCAACGTCTCGCTCTACAACCAGACGGGCGAGGCCGCCATCCACCCGACCCCCGTGGTCGCCGTCCTCGGCGTCATCGACGACGTGGCCCGGCGTACCCCGGTCGCCTTCCAGGAGGAGGGGCAGCTGCTCTACCTCCTCGGCGACACCCGCGAGGAATTCGGCGGCTCGGCCTGGTCGCAGGTGATCCACGATCACCTCGGCGGTCTGCCGCCGAAGGTCGACCTGGAGCGGGAGCGGCTGCTCGCCGAGATCCTGATCTCCGCTTCCCGCGACGGCATGATCGACTCCGCGCACGACCTCTCCGACGGCGGCCTCGTCCAGGCCGTGGTCGAGTCGGCGCTGCTCGGCGGCAAGGGTGCGCGTCTGGTCGTACCCGACGGGCTCGACGCCTTCACCTTCCTCTTCTCCGAGTCGGCGGGGCGCGCCGTCGTCGCCGTGCCGCGCTCCGAGGAGGTCCGCTTCAACGACATGTGCGGCGCGCGCGGTCTGCCCGCCACCCGTGTCGGTGTCGTGGACGGTGACGCGATCGAGGTCCAGGGCGAGTTCGCGCTCCCCCTGGCCGCGCTGCGCGAGGCCCACGAGAACACGATCCCGGCGCTGCTCAAGTAAGGCGGTCGTACGACGGGCAGGGCCCCACCCGGTGCGCCGGGCGGGGCCCTTTCCGCAGTGCCGCCCGCTTCACCGCCGTGCCCGGCCCGGCCCCGCGCCGGGCACGGAGCCGCCACCCTCTCCGCGCCGACTAGGCTCACCGCCATGCCCCCGGCCAAGAAGCGCACCAGGACGTACGACCCCGTCAGGACGCGGGACGCGGTGTGGGCCCAGTTCGCGCGGGTGCGGGAGGCGGTGGGCGGCCTGACGGACGAGCAGCTCGCCCTGCCCACCCGGCTCGGCGACTGGACCGTACGGGAGCTGGTCGCGCACATCGGGGCCGCGCTCTCGGCGGTCGACCGGGCCCTCGACCGTCCGGAACCCGCCCGGCAGGACGTGACGCTGCTGGACTGGCCCTCCACCACCGCCGCGGACTCCGCGGCCCTCGCCGAGTACGCCCACCGGCTCGCCGAGGAGAACCCCGACCTCGACGCCTACCTCGGCGCGGTCGAGGAACGGTTGCGGGCCCGGCTCGGCGAGCACCCCGGCACCCGGCTGCTCGCCACCTCCGCGGGTGCGCTGCCGCTCACGGACTGCCTGGTCACCCGGACCGTCGAGCTCGTCGTCCACACCGACGACCTGAACGCCGCCGTGCCGGGCCTCGCCGTGCCCCACGACCGCCAGGCCCTCGCCGCCTGCACCCGGCTGCTGGCCGACACGCTCGCCGCCCGGGCACCGGGCGGGTCGACGGAGGTGCGCATCCCGCCGTACGCCGTCGTCCAGTGCGTCGAGGGCCCCCGGCACACCCGCGGCACCCCGCCCAACGTCGTCGAGACCGACCCGCTGACCTGGGTCCGGCTGGCCACCGGGCGCACGGCGTGGCGGGACGCGGTGGAGGCGGCCGAGGTCAGCGCGAGCGGGGAGCGGTCCGACCTCGGGGGACTGCTGCCGCTGATGCGCTGAGCGGCTCGGGCGGAACCGGTCGCACGCCGGGAACGACGGGCCGGGCGCAACCGGCGCGAATCGGGAGGGCCGGGGTCGGCTACCTGCCGCACACCGGGCGGGACGGACCGGGCGGAACCGGTCGCCCGTCCCTCCCGTCCCATCCGCATGGACACTCAGCGATTGACCCTCGCCGTCCTGACCGTGCTGCCCCTCGCGGTGGCCTGCGGCAGCGGGACGGGCGCCGCCCGGCCCGGCTACGACTCCGCGGCCCCCGACGCGAAGGCCGTGACCGGCGTGCACGGGAGCGTCGACGACATCACCGGTGACCGGCTCACGCTCACCACCGGGGACGGCGACCGGGTGCGCCTCACCGGGAAGCAGGACGCCCCCCTCCAGGGCACCCGCTGGAACGTCACGGCACTCGGCACGGGCCACGCGGTGGTCTCCCCGCCCCAGGGCGCCCGGGCGCACCTCGTCTTCGGCCGCGCCTCCGGCAAGGTCACCGGCAGCCTCGGCTGCAACCGCGTCACCGCCGGAGCCACGGTCCACGACGGCCGTATCGCCCTGGGGCGCGCGTCCACCACCCGAATGATGTGCGACGCCTCACTCATGGACGTCGAGAAGCGGCTGCTGCGGCTCTTCGAGTCCACCGTGAGCTGGCGCATCGATCACCGCACCCTCCCGCTGACCAGCGAAAACGGGGAGCGCGTCACGGCCGTGGCGGCCCAGTGATCCACAACGGCCGCGCATCCCCAATTCGGACCAGTGGTCGACCTCGCCTACACTCGGTGCCGTGCCACGTGGTGACGGTCGACTCAATCACGATCTGCTCCCCGGCGAGAAAGGCCCCCAGGACGCGTGTGGCGTCTTCGGTGTCTGGGCTCCGGGCGAAGAGGTCGCAAAGCTCACGTACTTCGGGCTCTACGCCCTCCAGCATCGGGGCCAGGAATCCGCAGGAATCGCGGTCAGCAACGGCTCCCAGATCCTCGTCTTCAAGGACATGGGCCTCGTGTCCCAGGTCTTCGACGAGACCTCGCTCGGTTCGCTCCAGGGTCACATCGCGGTCGGTCACGCCCGCTACTCGACCACCGGCGCCTCCGTGTGGGAGAACGCCCAGCCGACGTTCCGCGCCACCGCGCACGGTTCGATCGCGCTCGGCCACAACGGCAACCTGGTCAACACCGCTCAGCTCTCCGAGATGGTCGCCGACCTGCCGAAGGACACCAACGGGCGTTCCACCCGCGTCGCGGCCACCAACGACACCGATCTGCTGACGGCGCTGCTCGCGGCCCAGGTGGACGAGGACGGCAAGCCGCTGACCATCGAGGACGCCGCGCACACCGTCCTCCCGCAGGTCAAGGGCGCCTTCAGCCTCGTCTTCATGGACGAGCACACCCTCTACGCCGCCCGTGACCCGCAGGGCATCCGCCCGCTGGTCCTCGGCCGCCTGGAGCGTGGCTGGGTCGTCGCCTCCGAGTCCGCCGCCCTCGACATCTGCGGCGCGAGCTACGTGCGCGAGATCGAGCCGGGCGAGTTCGTGGCGATCGACGAGAACGGTCTGCGCACCTCCCGGTTCGCGGAAGCGAAGCCCAAGGGCTGCGTCTTCGAGTACGTGTATCTGGCCCGCCCGGACACCGACATCGCCGGCCGCAACGTCTACCTCTCCCGCGTCGAGATGGGCCGCCGCCTCGCCAAGGAGGCCCCCGCCGAGGTCGACCTGGTGATAGCGACCCCGGAGTCCGGCACCCCGGCCGCCATCGGCTACGCGGAGGCCAGCGGCATCCCCTTCGGCTCCGGCCTGGTGAAGAACGCCTACGTCGGGCGGACCTTCATCCAGCCCTCGCAGACCATCCGCCAGCTCGGCATCCGCCTGAAGCTGAACCCGCTGCGGGAGGTCATCAAGGGCAAGCGCCTGGTGGTCGTGGACGACTCGATCGTCCGCGGCAACACCCAGCGCGCCCTGGTCCGGATGCTCCGCGAGGCGGGCGCCGCCGAGGTCCACATCCGGATCTCCTCGCCGCCGGTGAAGTGGCCCTGCTTCTTCGGCATCGACTTCGCCACCCGCGCCGAGCTCATCGCCAACGGCATGACCATCGACGAGATCGGCACCTCGCTGGGCGCCGACTCGCTGGCGTACATCTCCATCGACGGCATGATCGAGGCGACCACCATCGCCAGGCCGAACCTGTGCCGCGCCTGCTTCGACGGCGAGTACCCGATGGAGCTCCCGGACCCCGAACTGCTGGGCAAGCAGCTGCTGGAGACCGAGCTGGCCGCCGGGCCCGCCGCCACGGCCGCCTCCGACGCGATCCGTCGCCCGTAACACCTGCCGTACGACACGAAAGTTCTCATCGTCATGTCTGAGACAACCGGTGCCAGCTACGCAGCCGCGGGCGTCGACATCGAGGCGGGCGACCGCGCCGTCGAGCTGATGAAGGAGTGGGTGAAGAAGACGCAGCGCCCCGAGGTCCTCGGCGGCCTCGGCGGTTTCGCCGGCCTCTTCGACGCCTCCGCCCTCAAGCGCTACGAGCGTCCCCTGCTCGCCTCCGCCACGGACGGCGTCGGCACCAAGGTCGACATCGCGCGACAGTTGGGCGTCTACGACACCATCGGCCACGACCTGGTCGCCATGGTCATGGACGACATCGTGGTGTGCGGTGCCGAGCCGCTGTTCATGACCGACTACATCTGCGTCGGCAAGGTCCACCCCGAGCGGGTCGCCGCCATCGTCAAGGGCATCGCGGAGGGCTGTGTGCTGGCCGGCTGCGCCCTCGTGGGCGGTGAGACGGCCGAGCACCCCGGTCTGCTCGGTGCGGACGACTTCGACGTCGCCGGAGCCGGTACGGGTGTCGTGGAGGCCGACCGGCTGCTGGGCGCCGATCGCATCCGTACGGGGGACACGGTGATCGCCATGGCGGCCTCCGGTCTTCACTCCAACGGGTACTCCCTGGTCCGGCACGTCCTGCTGGACCGCGCCGGGCTGTCGCTCGACGCGCGGATCGAGGAGTTCGGCCGCACGCTCGGCGAGGAGCTCCTGGAGCCCACCAAGATCTACTCGCTGGACTGCCTGGCGCTGACCCGCACGACCGATGTGCACGCCTTCAGCCACATCACCGGCGGAGGACTCGCCGCCAACCTGGCCCGGGTGATCCCGGACGGGCTGCACGCCGTGGTCGACCGCTCCACCTGGACCCCGGCCCCCGTCTTCGATCTCGTCGGCAGGACCGGCGAGGTCGAGCGGCTGGAGCTGGAGAAGACCCTGAACATGGGCGTCGGCATGATCGCGATCGTGCCCGAGGAGTCGGTGGATGTGGCGCTCGTCACCCTGGCCGACCGCGGGGTCGACGCCTGGGTGGCCGGTGAGATCACGGAGCGGGGCGAGCACACCACCGGGGCGGACCTGGTCGGGGACTACGCCGGCTGACCGACCGCGGACAGCACAGAACCCGGTCCGTGGAATCCCACGGACCGGGCAGTGGTCAGTGCAAAGTCAAGCGCCGCGGCGACGCTGGTGCGGGGACTGCTCGTCCTCGTCCTCATCGTCGTCGTCGTACAGGTCGGCGTACCGGCTGTACAGCTCGTCGTCCTGCTCATCGTCCTCGAACGGTTCGCCGTTCGGCGATGCGTTCGATGTCGATGCGCCCAGCTCCTCGGCCAGGCGTGAGAGATCCGTCCCACCGCTGTTGTACTTCAGCTGGCGGGCGACCTTCGTCTGCTTGGCCTTGGCCCGGCCGCGCCCCATGGCTCGACCCCCTCAACGACGGGGCTCGACGGCCCCAGAGTCTTGACACGCGTTCATGATCCGGAACGGGCTCTCCGTGGAGAGACCGGTCCGTAGGGCTTCCACGGTACCTGAGCCCGCGGCCATACGGTACGTCGCCCGCAGGACGCGCGTGTGCGCAGAACCTTCGAGGCGCCCCGTCCTCGCTGGTCAGTGGCGAGTTTAACCACTTATCGGCGGGCGACCCGCCGGGGGAAGTGAGAGTTCTCTCCAACCGCCCACCGGCAGGTACCGCTCAAACGTAGGACGTCCGGGACTTCAGGGCGCGTGTCCCGGGTGTCAGCGGGCGCCCGCGGCCCGTGCCTCCGCCATCCGCTGCTCGGCGATCCGGTCGGCCGCGGCAGCCGGCGGAATCCCGTCGTCCTTCGCACGAGCGAATATGGCCAGCGTGGTGTCGAAGATCCGCGCGGCCTTCGCCCGACACCGCTCGAAGTCGAAGCCGTGCAGCTCGTCGGCGACCTGGATGACACCGCCGGCGTTCACCACGTAGTCCGGCGCGTAGAGGATCCCGCGGTCGGCGAGGTCCTTCTCGACGCCCGGGTGGGCCAGCTGGTTGTTGGCCGCGCCGCACACCACCCTCGCGGTCAGCACCGGCACGGTGTCGTCGTTCAGGGCGCCGCCCAACGCGCAGGGGGCGTAGATGTCGAGTCCCTCGGTCCGGATCAGCGCGTCGGTGTCCGCGACCACGCGGACGGACGGGTGCTCGGCCACGATGCGTGCGACGGCCTCCTCACGCACGTCCGTGACCACGACCTCGGCGCCCTCGTCCAGCAGGTGCCGCACGAGGTGGTGCCCGACCTTGCCGACGCCGGCGATGCCGACCGTGCGGCCGCGCAGCGAGGGGTCGCCCCACAGGTGCTGGGCGGACGCCCGCATGCCCTGGTAGACGCCGAAGGCGGTGAGCACGGAGGAGTCGCCCGCGCCGCCGTTCTCCGGGGAGCGCCCGGTGGTCCAGCGGCACTCGCGGGCCACCACGTCCATGTCGGCGACGTAGGTGCCGACGTCGCAGGCGGTGACGTAGCGCCCGCCGAGCGAGGCCACCATGCGCCCGTAGGCGAGCAGCAGTTCCTCGGTCTTGTCCCGCTCCGGGTCCCCGATGATCACGGCCTTGCCGCCGCCGTGATCGAGCCCGGCCATGGCGTTCTTGTACGACATGCCGCGGGCGAGGTTCAGCGCGTCGGCGACGGCCTCCGCCTCGGACGCGTAGGGGTAGAAGCGCGTACCGCCGAGCGCGGGGCCCAGGGCGGTGGAGTGGATGGCGATGACGGCCTTCAGACCGCTGGCACGGTCCTGGCAGAGCACGACTTGCTCATGACCCCCCTGCTCCGAGCGGAACAGGGTGTGCAGTACATCAGCAGGCGCGCCGGTTACGTCGGTCACGGTGGTGACTCCCGGGTACATAGCGGCGAGTGGGGAGGGCCTCCGTAAGGGTGGCGGGGGCCGTGGCATGAGCGTAGAGCCTGACCCCGCTCGCCATGGGCGCAGTGGTCCGGATCACCCTCCCTCGGAGTACGTTCCCGTCCGGACGTGGGACGATTTGCAGTGGTTTTCCGTGTGGTCCCGTGCCGGGCCGCGACGGGTTTCGGGTCTGGTCCGATGGGGAGGGAGCAGGCGTGCCCAAGGTGTCCTCGGTGGTCGTCCCCTACGCGACCTATCTGCGCGTCTACGAGCCGCTGGCCGCCTTTCCCGAGCCGGAGCGCAGCCACTGGGCCCGCTACGCGCGCCGCCCGGACCGCCCCTCCTACCAGGACGAACTGCGCCGCTCGCTGGCGGACCTGCTGCCCACCCCGCCGGTCCCGGTGCCAGTGCACGAGAGCCCGGACGCGTTCGTGCTCGACGTCGACGGCGTGGTCTGCGTCTGCCCCTGGCGCACCCGGCTGCGTGGCTGGCAGGCGCTGGACGAGCTCGCCGAGGAGCTCCCGGCGGTGGTCCAGGACGCGGTGCTGCCCCCGGTCGTCCGGCGCCAGGCCGCCCAGGACTACGAGCGCTGGCTGGCCGGCAACCCCGACGCCCGGCCCTGGATCCGCACGGCGACCTGGCAGGTGCCGCTGAACTGGTTCGTACTGGTCTCCGACGAGGAGCGGGAGTACGTCAAGGGCACAGGCGACTCCGGGGACGAGACGCCGGCGCTGCGCTACCGGACGCCGATGGTGCAGGCCCGGCGCCGGGTGGCGCGGTCGCTTCGGACGCTCAAGGAGACCGTCGACGAGGGACTGCTGATCGACGGCCTGGTGGACGTCGGGCGATGGCTGGAGGAATTCCATCCGCGCTCGCTGGTCGAGCTCGACTACGGCGGGCTGGTGCACGTGCTGCCGGCCGGCGAGCTGGAGGGTGATCACTCGGCGGCGGACGTGGCCGAGGGCATCGAGGCCCTGCGCCGGGGTGACGAGGCCGCCGCGGGAGAGGCGTACGCGCGGCTGGTGGAGCGGTGGCGGTCGGTGCGCGACCGGCGCTCCGCGAACTGACATCACTGTAGGTGTGACGTGGATCACGGACTAAACCGTTTCGAACAGCGTACGGTCATGGGCATTTCGGGGAACTGACGGGATGTAGACCCCGATCCGGGCTTTTGTCCCCAAGGGTGACGGACGGCACTTACCCGGCCCTTGCGCCGCTTGCCTCCCCTCATGCCAAAATAGGACAAGGAGTCCGGGGAGGACTCCTTCCGTCCCGATGTGCTCCACTATGGGGCGGAATCTCAGCATTGCACGCTTTGGGGGGTCTGGTGCCTCCTGATCGTCCTGTGACTGATCGTCACAGCGGCGTGACTGTCCGCTATGGCATGGTCCATCGGCTTCCGTCGGTGATGAACACCTGGGAGGGCAATTCCATCGGTTTGGCCGACGCGGCTGGACAGATGGTGTAGTTGTAGTGCCGAGGACAAGCCGTTCGTCCTATAACCGACTCGACTCGCGTCCGCCATTTCGGGCAACGCGGGTCAAGGTGCAGAATTTAGAGGAAAGAACCGAGAAGGTTCGGTTCTCCCGAGGAGGCCGCTCATGACCGCTCGCACCCCTGATGCCGAGCCGCTGCTGACCCCGGCTGAGGTCGCCACCATGTTCCGCGTCGACCCCAAGACGGTCACGCGCTGGGCGAAGGCCGGCAAGCTCACGTCGATCCGCACGCTCGGCGGGCACCGCCGCTACCGCGAAGCCGAGGTCCGCGCTCTGCTCGCGGGCATCCCGCAGCAGCGCAGCGAGGCCTGAACAACCGAATAACCCGGGTTGTCCGGCTGGCCCCCATCCCGCCGAACCGCCCGAACCCACAGCTCCAAGCGACGCGGGTCCTGCCCCAACAGGCCCCCCGCCCAAGCCGATCAGAGCTCCACAGGCATGTGAACAAGGGTGCGTCGTCGATCGCGCTGGACTCCGCCGGGTCCAGCGCGATCTTTTTTGTGCGCTGTCCGGCGGTCCGCGACCGCTCTGTGAGCGGGCTTGTCGGAGTCTGGGGAGCGGTGTGGGATCACCTCCGGAGCGGGTCGGCGGCCGGTGCAATTGCACATATTAAATTGACCCGTTGTAGGAGAGGGGTAAGTACCGCGGTTTCAGAAACTCATGCGGTGACTCCCGTCACACCCCGGGCGGCTTGTTGCTCCCGCCCTGCGTGCGCTAAAGGGGATCGTCGCGTCCATCGTCCCATCGTGCGGCGGGAGTTCAGGACCGGACGGGCTCACGCGGTGGACGGGGCCTCGTCCTGGACCGCCTCGGCCGGGACCTCGGCGGCCGGCGGGGCGCCGTCCCACGCCTGGCGCAACAGCAGGTGGCAGACCGGGCAGTGGCGGGTGAGATGGCGGTACGACGAGGCGGCTGCGAGGTGCGCACGGAGCAACGCCCGTGTCTTGTGCCTGGCCGATGCCGCCATACGCCACCTCCGGGGGGCCGTACGGGAACGGGCCCTGCCTTCTGGGTACCGGCGGAATGTGACGCCGTCAAGACGGCGTGGGGGCGCCAGGGGGCGGCCAGGGGGAGGCCAGGGAGAAGTCGGAAGGGCGCCGGGAGGGTGTCGCGGACACGAGGAAGGCCCGCGTCCCCCCGAGGGGCGCGGGCCTTCCTTACTGCGGTCCTGACGGGATTTGAACCCGCGGCCTCCACCTTGACAGGGTGGCGAGCACTCCAAACTGCTCCACAGGACCAGGTTTCGCTGCGCTTTCTTGCGGTGCGCTGCGAGAAGGACTGTACAGGACGGCGGCCTGCCTGGTCGAACTCACCCTCCGTGCGCTCGCGGTCACGGTGCGGCGGCGTCGATCGCCTTCACGATGCGCTTGTCGGAGACGGGGTACGCCGTGCCCAGCGCGTGGGCGAAGTAGCTGACCCGCAGCTCCTCGATCATCCACCGGATGTCCCGCACCGACGAGGGCACCGGGCGGCCCTGCGGCATCTGCTCCAGCAGCCAGGCGTACTCGTCCTGCATCTCCTGGACCTTCTCCATGCGCGTGGTGTCCCGCTGGACGTTCGTGGGCATCTGCTGGAGCCGGCGGTCCGCGGCGATCAGATAGCGCATCAGGTCCGGCAGCCGGCGCAGGCCCGTCCCCGTCACGAAACCCGGCCCGACGAGCCGGTCCAGCTGTGCCCGTACGTCCGCCAGGTTCGGCAGCAGCGCGGGGCTCCGTACGGCCTTCAGGCGGCGCTCACAGGCCTGCCAGGCGGCCAGCACCTGCTGCACCTGCCCGACCGTCCGCACGGTCGCGTCGACGATCTCGGCCCGCACCTTGTCGTACAGCTTCCGGTACGACTCCTCGTCCCACACCGGTCCCCCGAAGTCCGCGATCAGCCTGTCGGCCGCGGCCGTCGCGCAGTCGTCGAACAGGGCCTGGATGGAGCCGTGCGGGTTCGCCGACAGGGCGAGCTTCTGCTGGTTGGTGAGCTTTTCGGACGCGAACTTCGCGGGGTTCACCGGGATGTTGCGCAGGATCAGCCGCCGGGTGCCCTTCCACATGGCCTCGGCCTGTTCCGCCTCTGTGTCGAAGAGGCGTACGGAGACCGTGTCGCCGTCGTCGACGAGCGCGGGGTACGCCTTCACCGGCTGGCCGGCCCGGCGGGTCTCGAAGACGCGGGTGAGCGCGCCGATGCTCCAGTCGGTCAGGCCCGTGCGCTCCAGCGACTCGCCGCCCTGCCGGACGGCCGTCGCGGCGGCGGCCTGGGAGAGGGCCTGGCGCGCCTTCGGCTTCAGGCGGAGCTTGAGGGACTCCAGATCCTTGTCCTCGGCCAGCTTGCGCCGCCGCTCGTCGACGATCCTGAAGGTGATCTTCAGATGGTCGGGGACCTTCGCCCAGTCGAAGTCGTCGGCCTCGAAGGGGACGCCGACCATGCGCTTCAGCTCGCGGGCCATGGTCGTGACGAGCGGCTCCTGAAGCGGCTCCGCCTTCTCCAGGAACGCCTTCGCGTAGTTCGGCGCGGGCACGTAGTTGCGGCGGATCGGCTTGGGCAGGGAGCGGATCAGCTCGGTGACCACCTCCTCGCGCAGACCCGGGATCTGCCAGTCGAAGCCCTCGCCGGTGACCTGGTTGAGCACCTGGAGCGGGATGTGGACGGTGACGCCGTCGGCGTCCGCGCCCGGCTCGAACTGGTACGTGACCCGGAACTTCAGGCCGCCCTGGCGCCAGGAGTCCGGGTAGTCGGCCTTGGTGACCGCCTCCGCCGACTCCCGGATGAGCATCTCCCGCTCGAAGTCCAGGAAGTCGGGCTGCTCGTGCCGCTTGCGCTTCCACCAGGAGTCGAAGTGCGCGCCGGAGACGACGTGTTCGGGAACCCGCTGGTCGTAGAAGTCGAAGAGGGTCTCGTCGTCGACCAGGATGTTCCGGCGCCGGGCGCGGTGCTCCAGCTCCTCGACCTCGGTCAGCAGCCTGCGGTTGTCGGCGAAGAACTTGTGGTGCGTGCGCCAGTCGCCCTCGACCAGGGCGTTGCGGATGAACAGCTCCCGGCTGACCTCCGGGTCGATCCGCCCGTAGTTGATCTTGCGCTGGGCGACGATCGGGACGCCGTACAGCGTGACCTTCTCGTACGCCATCACCGCGGCCTGGTCCTTCTCCCAGTGCGGCTCGCTGTAGGTCCGCTTCAGCAGGTGGCCGGCGAGCGGCTCGACCCACTCGGGCTCGATCCTCGCGTTGACCCGGGCCCACAGGCGGGAGGTCTCGACGAGTTCGGCGGACATCACGAAGCGCGGGGGCTTCTTGAACAGGGCCGAGCCGGGGAAGATCGCGAACTTGGCGTTGCGGGCGCCCACGTACTCGTTGCGGCCGCCGTCCTTGCGGCCGCCCGGGCCGGAGTCCTTGGACTCCTTCACGTCCTTCATGCCGATGTGCGAGAGCAGTCCGGCGAGAAGAGAGATGTGGACGCGGTCGTCGGGGGCGTCCTCGTCGTTGAGGTGGATGCCCATCTGCTTGGCGACCGTGCGCAGCTGCGTGTAGATGTCCTGCCACTCGCGGATGCGCAGGAAGTTGAGGAACTCCTGCTTGCACATCCGGCGGAAGGAGGAGGAGCCGCGCTCCTTCTGCTGTTCGCGGACGTACCGCCAGAGGTTGAGGAAGGCGAGGAAGTCGCTGGTCTCGTCCCGGAAGCGGGCGTGCTGCTGGTCCGCCTGGGCCTGCTTGTCGGCCGGGCGTTCGCGCGGGTCCTGGATGGACAGTGCGGCGGCGATGACCATGACCTCGCGCACGCAGCCGTTCCGGTCCGCCTCCAGGACCATGCGGGCCAGGCGCGGGTCGACGGGCAGCTGGGCGAGCTTGCGGCCGGTCTGTGTGAGCCGCTTGCGCGGATCCTTCTGGGCCGGGTCGAGGGCGCCCAGTTCCTGGAGCAGCTGGACGCCGTCGCGGATGTTGCGGTGGTCCGGCGGGTCGATGAAGGGGAACTTCTCGATGTCGCCGAGGCCGGCCGCGGTCATCTGCAGGATGACGGAGGCGAGGTTGGTGCGCAGGATCTCGGCGTCGGTGAACTCCGGCCGCGCGACGAAGTCGTCCTCGCTGTACAGGCGGATGCAGATGCCGTCGGACGTGCGGCCGCAGCGGCCCTTGCGCTGGTTGGCGCTGGCCTGCGAGATCGGCTCGATGGGCAGCCGCTGGACCTTGGTGCGGTGACTGTAGCGGGAGATGCGGGCGAAGCCGGGGTCGACGACGTACTTGATGCCGGGGACCGTGAGGGAGGTCTCGGCGACGTTGGTGGCCAGCACGATCCTGCGTCCGGTGTGCGGCTGGAAGACGCGGTGCTGTTCGGCGTGCGAGAGCCGCGCGTACAGCGGCAGGACCTCGGTGAACCTGTACTTCTTCTTCAGCAGCGCGTCCGCCGTGTCCCGGATCTCGCGCTCACCGGAGAGGAAGACCAGGATGTCGCCCTGTCCCTCGGCCATCAGCTCCTCGACGGCATCGGTGATCGCGGTGATCTGATCGCGATCGGTGTCCTCGGAGTCCTCCTCGAGCAGCGGCCGGTAGCGGACCTCGACGGGGTACGTCCGCCCGCTGACCTCGATGACCGGGGCGTCGTCGAAGTGGCGGGAGAAGCGCTCGGGATCGATGGTGGCCGAGGTGATGACGACTTTGAGGTCGGGGCGCCGGGGCAGCAGCTGGGCGAGGTAGCCGAGCAGGAAGTCGATGTTGAGGGACCGCTCGTGGGCCTCGTCGATGATGATCGTGTCGTAGGCGCGCAGCTCGCGGTCGGTCTGGATCTCCGCGAGCAGGATGCCGTCCGTCATCAGCTTCACGAAGGTGCCGTCCGGGTCCACCTGGTCGGTGAAGCGGACCTTCCAGCCGACGGCCTCGCCGAGGGGAGTGGCCAGCTCCTCGGCCACTCGCTCGGCGACGGTGCGGGCGGCGATGCGGCGCGGCTGGGTGTGCCCGATCATGCCGCGGACGCCCCGGCCGAGTTCGAGGCAGATCTTGGGGATCTGGGTCGTCTTGCCGGAGCCGGTCTCGCCCGCCACGATCACCACCTGGTGGTCGCGGATGGCGTCGGCGATGACGTCCTTGCGCCGGCTGACCGGGAGCTGCTCGGGATAGGTGACGGCGGGCACGCGGGCCCGCCGCTTGTCCATCCGCGCCTCGGCCGTGGTGATCTCGGCGTCGATCTCGGCGAGGACGGCGGCGTGGGCGTCCGGCTTGCGGATCTTGCGCGCACCTTCGAGCCTGCGGCCGAGCCGGTGCGCGTCGCGCAGCGAAAGCTCGGTCAGGCGGGGGGCGAGAGTGCCGAGGGCGGGGGCGGGATGCGTAGACATACGCCCCCCAGGATCTCATCCCGGGGAAATCGCGCGCGAATGATTTGACGCGGGCCCGTGACCAGGGCGGTCACGGGCGCACCTGCCCCCGGGACCCGTCCGGGCCGGGCCCGCGTCCGCGAGGTGACCGAGCGAGCGGCCGGACAGCTCCTACGGAGCCGTCGGCGGCTGCTCGTGGCGTGCCGCCGGGCGGTCGCCCAGGGCGATGGAGCGCGCGGTGTTGGAGATGGCCTTGATGCCGAGGTAGGCGGTGGTCATGCTGCTCACCGCGGTGAAGGCGGCGGTCAGCACGCCGACGATCACGGCGCGGTCCCCGTCGAGGCGCCACACCCCGAAGATCGCGACGCCGGCGATGGCGAGATTGCTGAGGACCACGGCCAGCAGCCCGTACCTCGCCCGGTCCTTCTCCAGCTCGACGTCCCGAATGGCTCGTGCTTCGTCTCTGCTCATGGTGCCCCCCGGCTCTCTCGGCGCGACGCCGACCAGGCAGAACGTAGCGCCGTCCGGGAACACTGCCAAGCACACCGAAGGCTCCGTCCTGCCGGACGGAGCCTTCGGGCGTCGACCGCGATGCGAGGAGTCGGCGAGGGGGCTCAGCAGTGCCGCTGTCCCTGGCGCCACCCGGCCTTGAAGCCGTCCTTGAAGCCCCGCTGGTAGTCCCAGTTCGAGTACTTCTTGCCGTGGTGGAAGCCGGGTGCCTGCCGGTGGTCGTTCCAGTTCCACTGGTCGTTCCAGTCGCAGTGCCGCCGTGCCTGGCGCCACCCGGCCTTGAAGCCGTCCCTGAAGCCCCGCTGGTAGTCCTTCTTCGAATGGGGAGCCTTGACGGTGGCACCGACGTGCGTCGCGCTCGGTGCGGCAGCGGCGGCCTGCTCGAAGCCGACCGGGGCGAGGACGACCGCCGCGGCGATGAAGGCCGAACCCAGGACGCCTGCACGCTTCCTATGAGTCATGGGCATACTTGCCCCCTCTAGGTGATGTCGTGCTTTTCCTCACTTTTCACTCTAGTCACCCGGATGGCGCCCGCAACTCTGCCAGTCATGGGCCTGTTGCGCCCCCGCAGTACCCCTGGCGGATATCGGTGCGAGTGTCCCTCGCGTACCACGCGTCGCAGCGCTGGTGCTCGCCCTGGTCGTGGCCGTTGGCGCGGGCGTTGAGGTGGACCGGATCGGGGACTCGGGCGCGAAGGCGCTCTGGCAGGGCCGGTTCTCGAAAAGCGAATCCGGCGGCAAGGAGTGACGCGGCGGCGGCTGCGTCACCGGCAGCCCGCGCGGCACAGGTGCGGCTCGACCGGCCGGACGTTCCTGCCTGGTGTCCGGCCGGTCTCGCGGCTCGACCGGGGAGTCACCGCAACTTGTTGAGTGCCTGCTGGAAGGCAGCCGCGTGCTTGGCCTCGTCGGCGGCCGTGTCGCGGAAGTAGCCCGCGACGGCGGTGTCGCCCACGGCCCTGGTCCGGTTGGCGAACCCCGGGTACAGGGTGGTGGCTTCGTTGCGTTCCCCGGTCACGGCCTTGCCCAGGTTCTTCCTGGTCGTGCCGACCAGCCCCGCCAGCACCGCTTCACCGGCGAAGTGCTCGTGCAGCTCGACCCCGGCCGTGCCCTCGAACAGCCGGGCCAGTGCGGGGTTGCCGGTCTGCCGCGCCCTGGCGGCGTAGAGCGTGTACTTGGCGTGGGCGAGCGCCTCGCCGTGCATGGCGGTGTCGAGGTTGGTCCGGGTACGGGCTGCCTTGACCTTCGGAAGGCCCGCGGGGACGGAGACCGTGGTGGCGGTCGGCGGTGCCGGGATGGTGCCACGGCCGGTGGTCACCACCGTCAGCGCTGTGCGGTAGGCGTTGCGGTGGCGGCCCTCGTCCGCGGCGATCTCGGTGAACAGCTCGGCGGCCGCGAGGTCCCCGTCCGCGCGGGCCTGGGAGGCGAAGCCGCGGTACATGACCTGGTGCTCGTACGCCTCGCCGTGGATGGCCTGGCGCAGGTTGGCCGCGTTCGTGCCGACCGTACCCGCCAGGGCGGCCGCCTGGCGCAGGTGCTCGTTCAGCTCCGTCCGAGCGGTGGTCCGGAAGAGCCCGCCGACCTCCGGTAGGAGCCGGCGGTCTGCTTCGGCGCCGAAGAGGCTGTACGAGGCGTAGGCGAACGCCTCACCCTTCATGGCGGTGGTCAGGTCGGAGAGCGTCTGTGCACGAAGGGCGCGGGTGGGGGTGTGCGTGGTCCGGTGCCGATCGGCCGGCCCGGCAAGGGCCACGGCCGTAGCCGCCTGGGACGCAGCGGTCAGGGTGCACAAGCCGACCAGAAGCGCACGCATCGAGTGGCGGACCATGATGCCTCCTTCAGGGCGCGTCGGGGGTGTGAGCGCCCCTCCTCATGTCACCCGTACACGTGCGCACCTGCCCCTTCACGTAATCCTTTCGAGTGAGTACGTACAGTGATCGCGCCTTCTGCGTCCGCCGCTGGCTCAGGGAGAAGCGGAAAGCGTTGTCGCAGCTCAGCTAGCTCTTCGGGTGAGGCCACCGCCGTCGTACTGCCGTCATTGCGCCAACGCGAAACCCCCGCCGATGATCTCGACGGGGGTTTCTGCCCTGGTAGGGCGGTTGTGGCTGGGGCCGGGGTCGAACCGGCGACCTTCCGCTTTTCAGGCGGACGCTCGTACCAACTGAGCTACCCAGCCACGAGGTTTCACGTGAAACCTCAGCGGTCCTGACGGGATTTGAACCCGCGGCCTCCACCTTGACAGGGTGGCGAGCACTCCAAACTGCTCCACAGGACCAAGCTGTTGCGCGCGAACCAACGAACGTAAGTGTCGCACACCGAACTGCGTGCCCCCAACGGGATTCGAACCCGTGCTACCGCCTTGAAAGGGCGGCGTCCTAGGCCGCTAGACGATGAGGGCTATCGGCCCGCCTGGGCGCTTCTCAGCGCGTCGGGGACGTGAGAAGCATATGGGATGGCGGGGAGGATCGCCAAAACGGTTTACGGGCCCGAGGAGGAGGGTGCTGACGGGGCCGGTGCGGTGCCCGTCGGGCCGGGTGCGGCACCCGGCCGGTTCTCCTTCGGCAGGTGGCGGCTGACCTCGGCGGTGGTCTGGCCCAGGCCGCCCAGGCGGATCTCGTCCCAGGCCTGGAGGCGGTGGCTGTCCCGGTCGAAGTAGAGGACCGACGCCTGGATCGGGTCGGGGTACTTCCCCTCCACCGCGCGCAGACCGCTGCCGCCGGTCGAGCCCTCCAGGCGCAGGCGGGTGCCGTACTTCATGATCTCCATGTCCTCGTGGTGCAGATGCCCGGCCAGGACCATCGGGACGGTGCCGTCCGTCTCGCGCGCCGCCGCCGGCTCGTGGGCGACGGCGATGTCGACCGGGGTGCCCCCGGCCCGCTGGTCGCGCAGTGCCGACGCCAGCCGGACGCCCGCCATCCGCTCGGCCGCGTCGCCGCCGGGCACGGCGGAGCGGTCGGGGGTGAACTGGGGGTCGCCGATGCCCGCGAAGCGCAGCCCGGCGACCGTCTCGGCGCGGCCGCCGTCCAGGACGTGCACATTGCGCAGACGCTCCATGTACCGCTGGGTGGTCGTGGAGTCGTGGTTGCCGCGGACCCAGACGTAGGGGGCTCCCAGGTCCTCGATCGGGTCCAGGAAGCCGTTCTCCGCCGAGGTGCCGTGGTCCATCGTGTCGCCGGAGTCGACGATCACGTTCACCTTGTACTGCTCCACCAGCGAGGCGATGATCTTCCAGCTCGCCGGGTTGAGGTGGATGTCCGAGACGTGCAGCACCCGGATGGTCGTCGGATCCGGAGCGTAGGCGGGGAGCGTGGACGTGACGTCGTAGAGCTTCGTCACGTTCGTCACCAGGCGCGCCAACTCCTTCTGGTAGACGTCGAACTCGGTGACGATGCTGCGGGCGTTGCCGACGACCGAGGGCGCCGAGGACAGCAGCCCCGAGAACTTCGGCTCCAGGACCGACTTCGGGTTCCAGGTCGCGTACGCCGTCGCCCCGCACGCCCCGAGCAGCGCGAGCGCCAGGCCGCCGGCCGCCAGGGCGCGGCGGGGGCGGCGGTAGACCACCAGGCCGAGCGCCGTCGCGCCGGAGACCACGGCCACCAAGGACCGTACGGCCAGGTCGAGAGTGCCGTCCTCGACGTCGTGGACGACCTCGTCCTGCAGGCCCGAGAGGCGTTCGGGGTGGTCGACCAGGGCCTGGGAGCGGGCCGGGTCGAGCTGGTCGACGTTGACGTCCAGGCGGACGGGGGCGACATGGCTGTCGAGCTCCAGCGCGCCCAGCGGGGAGATGTTGATCTTCGTGCCGCCGCTCAGGGACGGGCGCAGGGCCATCGTCGTGTTCATGGGCCCCACCGGCACCCGTACGTTGCCGACGACCAGCAGCCCCAGCCAGGCACCGAGGAGCACCACGGCGACCAGGCCCAGGGCGCGGAGCCGGCGATCGGGTTCAGGGGCCAGTTCGACGGCGGCACCCGGGCGGCGCGAATGGTCGCGGCGCCGGCTGAGGACGCGGGCTGCTCTCCTTCGTATGCCGTGGCGGCGGTGCGTGCGGTTCAGGTCTGCGAGGGGGGCGCGGGCCATTGGTCGCGTATGCCCAACTGCGCGACGGGATATGCGTGCACCTTCACGCCGGTCGTACGGGGCGGTCGTACCGGACAATGGCCCTGTGCTGGAGATGACGCGCGAGGAGTTCGAGGAACTGGTCGCCGAGGCCCTCGACCGGATTCCGTCCGAGCTGACGCGGCTGATGGACAACGTGGCGGTGTTCGTCGAGGACGAACCACCCGCCGAGGACCCCGAGCTGCTCGGGCTGTACGAGGGGACGCCGCTGACGGACCGCGGCGAATGGTACGCCGGTGTGCTGCCGGACCGGATCACGGTCTATCGCGGGCCGACGCTGCGCGTGTGCGAGACCCGGGAGGACGTCGTGGCGGAGACCGAGGTGACCGTGGTCCATGAGATCGCGCACCACTTCGGGATCGACGACGCGCGGCTGCACGCTCTCGGGTACGGCTGACGGGGTTCTCGGGCGTGGCGCAGGCTTGGTGGAGCCGGCCGCGTGTCCTCTTGCGGGTGGCGGGAGTTGGACAGGTTGACTCCTGCGTCTGCCCCCGGAGGTGGCTTCCCGTGCGCCGCTTGTACGTACCCGTCCGTCTCGCCGTCGCGGTGGCCGCCGTCGCCGTCACCGCCGGCTGCGTGAGCGTGGGCGACGACACCGACGGCGGGGCGAGGCCGTCGCACTCCGCCGGGCAGCGGGCCGGTGAGGCACCGGACGGGGGCACGGCCGGCTCCGGCGGCGGCGCGGGCCACGCCGGGCCGGGTGAGGGCAAGCGGGGGCACGGGGGCAAGAAGAAGGCCGGCCGGACGCCGTCCGCCTCGGTCTCGCCGTCCGCCGCGGGGAGCGCGTCCCCGGCGCCCGGGAAACCGGGGGCACCGGGTCAGCCCGGACAGCCGCCGCCCGCGGGGCAGCCCGCGCCGACGCAGGGGCAGCCCGCACCCACGGGCACGTCCACCGCGCCGGAGCCGCCGCCGCCCCCGCCGGCCTCGTCCCCGGGGACACCGGCTCCGACGTCCGCCGAGCCCTCGTCCTCGGCGCACGACAACACCGGGGCGCAACTGGCCCGGTGGGAGCCGGTCTCGAAGGCCGGGGCACCGGTGGACGTGCGGGGCTGACCTGCGGGTACGGGGCCGGTTTGCCTTCCGGGGTGGGGAGTGCGTATGGTGGTAGATCGTTTGATCCCATTTGCCCGGCGCCCACGCAGAGCGCGCCGTGTGGCGCGTACTCTCCCTTGCCGTGGCGGACCGCATCGAGGCGGTCGTAATGCGAATCACGGAGTTGACGGGCGCGTGCCGACGAGACTCCGGAAGGTTTCGCATTCGCATGTCCATTGTCAGTACTGATCACGTCGTCGTGCCCGAGAACACCGAGGACGCCGACAACGCCGAGCACACCGAGGCGCAGCAGGAGGCCGAGCAGGTCACCTTCGCGGACCTCGGCCTGCCCGAGGGCGTCGTCCGCAAGCTCGCGCAGAACGGCGTGACCACCCCCTTCCCGATCCAGGCCGCGACCATCCCGGACGCCCTGGACGGCAAGGACATCCTCGGCCGTGGCCGCACCGGCTCCGGCAAGACCCTCTCCTTCGGTCTGCCCACCCTGGCCACGCTGGCCGGTGGCCGCACCGAGAGGAAGCGGCCCCGGGCCGTGATCCTCACCCCGACGCGCGAGCTGGCGATGCAGGTCGCCGACGCGCTCCAGCCCTACGGCGACGTCCTCGGCCTGAAGATGAAGGTCGTCTGCGGCGGCACCTCCATGGGCAACCAGATCTACGCGCTGGAGAAGGGCGTCGACGTCCTCGTCGCTACTCCGGGCCGTCTGCGCGACATCATCAACCGCGGCGCCTGCTCGCTGGAGGACGTGCGGATCGCCGTCCTCGACGAGGCCGACCAGATGTCCGACCTGGGCTTCCTGCCCGAGGTCACCGAGCTGTTCGACCAGATCCCGGCGGGCGGCCAGCGGATGCTGTTCTCCGCGACCATGGAGAACGAGATCCAGACGCTCGTCGACCGCTACCTCAGCGACCCGGTCAGCCACGAGGTCGACGCGGCGCAGGGCGCGGTGACGACCATGTCGCACCACATCCTGATCGTGAAGCCCAAGGACAAGGCGCCGGTCACCGCGGCGATCGCCTCCCGCAAGGGCCGCACCATCATCTTCGTGCGCACCCAGCTCGGCGCCGACCGCGTCGCCGAGCAGCTGCGCGACGCCGGCGCGAAGGCCGACGCGCTGCACGGCGGCATGACGCAGGGCGCGCGCACCCGGACGCTGGCCGACTTCAAGGACGGCTACGTCAACGTCCTGGTCGCCACCGACGTCGCGGCCCGTGGCATCCACGTCGACGGCATCGACCTGGTGCTCAACGTCGACCCGGCCGGTGACCACAAGGACTACCTGCACCGGGCCGGCCGCACCGCCCGCGCGGGCCGCACCGGCACCGTGGTCTCCCTCTCCCTGCCGCATCAGCGGCGCCAGATCTTCCGGCTGATGGAGGACGCGGGGGTCGACGCCTCGCGCCACATCATCCAGGGCGGCGCGGCCTTCGACCCTGAGGTCGCCGACATCACCGGCGCCCGGTCGATGACCGAGGTGCAGGCCGAGTCGGCGGGCAACGCCGCCCAGCAGGCCGAGCGCGAGGTCACCCACCTCACCAAGCAGCTGGAGCGGGCGCAGCGGCGCGCCACCGAGCTGCGCGAGGAGGCCGACCGGCTGGTCGCCCGTGTCGCCCGCGAGCGGGGCGAGGACCCCGAGACCGCGGTGGCCGAGGCCCAGGCGGCGGCCGAGCAGGCGGCCGAGGTGGTGGTGCCGGAGCAGCCGGCCGCCCAGGACGTCGACCGCGCCGAGCGGACCGAGCGCGAGGAGCGCCCGGCGGGCGCGTCGTCGTACGAGCGCCGTGAGCGGCGGGACGAGCGGGGCGGTCGTTCCTACGACCGTGACCGCGGCGACCGTTCCTTCGACCGGGACCGGGACCGTGGCGGCGACCGCGGCGGCCGTTCCTTCGAGCGCCGTGACGACCGTGGCGGTTTCCGTCGCGACGACCGCCGGGACGACCGGGGTGACCGTGGCGGCTTCCGCCGTGACGACCGTGGTGGCCGCTCCTTCGACCGGGACCGTGACCGCGACCGTGGCTTCGAGCGCCGTGACGACCGTGGCGGCTTCCGCCGGGACGACCGCCGGGACGACCGCCGGGACGACCGGGGTGACCGTGGCGGCTTCCGCCGTGACGACCGTGGCGGCCGTCCCTTCGACCGGGACCGTGGCGGCGACCGCGGCGGCCGTTCCTTCGAGCGCCGTGACGACCGTGGCGGCTTCCGCCGGGACGACCGTCCCGCGCGCCGCGACGAGCGGGGCGGGCACCGCGGCAGCGACCGCCCGTTCAACCGCGACCGCCAGGGTGACCGCCCCGGCTTCCGCTCCTCCGGCCATGACCGCCCGTACGGCCGTCGTGACGACCACCGCGGTACCGGTACCGGTACCGGTTCCTTCGGCCGCCGCGAGGACAAGCCGCGCTGGAAGCGCAACGGCTGACAGGCCCGCCGACTGACAGGCTCACCGCCTGAGCAGCGCGGCGCCCGAGCGGCGCGACGCCTGAGTCACCAAGGGCCCGTACGACCGATGTCGTACGGGCCCTTCGCCGTGACTTTTGGCCACAGCACCTTTCGTGTGTCGCATGTCACGCCCTCGGTCAGGGAATCGCTGGGTGCATGACAGATGACACCAGGACGAGCGGGCCGTCGGACGAAGAGCGGCTGGCCCAGCTCGGCTACACCCAGGTCCTCGCCCGCCGGATGTCGGCGTTCGCCAACTACGCGGTCTCCTTCACGATCATCTCGGTCCTGTCCGGCTGTCTGACGCTCTACCTCTTCGGGATGAACACCGGCGGCCCCGCCGTGATCACCTGGGGCTGGGTGGCGGTCGGCCTCATGACGCTGTTCGTCGGGTTGTCGATGGCGGAGATCTGCTCGGCGTACCCGACCTCCGCGGGCCTGTACTTCTGGGCCCACCGGCTGGCGCCGCCGAGGACGGCCGCCGCCTGGGCCTGGTTCACGGGCTGGTTCAACGTGCTGGGGCAGGTGGCGGTGACGGCGGGCATCGACTTCGGCGCCGCCTCCTTCCTCGGCGCCTACCTCAACCTCCAGTTCGGCTTCCACGTCACACCCGGCCGCACGGTCCTGCTCTTCGCGGCGATCCTGCTGCTGCACGGCCTGCTCAACACCTTCGGCGTACGGATCGTCGGCCTCCTCAACAGCGTCAGCGTGTGGTGGCACGTGCTGGGCGTCGCGGTGATCGTCGGCGCGCTGGCCCTCGTGCCGGAGCGGCACCAGTCGGCGTCCTTCGTCTTCACCGAGTTCGTCAACAACACGGGCTGGGGCAGCGGCGTCTACGTCGTCCTGCTGGGCCTGCTGATGGCCCAGTACACCTTCACCGGCTACGACGCCTCCGCCCACATGACCGAGGAGACGCACGACGCGTCCACGGCCGGCCCGAAGGGCATCGTCCGCTCCATCTGGACCTCCTGGGTGGCCGGTTTCGTCCTGCTGCTCGGCTTCACCTTCGCGATCCAGTCCTACGACAAGGAGCTCGCGTCGCCGACCGGCGCGCCGCCCGCCCAGATCCTGCTGGACGCCCTCGGCGCGACCGCGGGCAAGCTGCTGCTCCTCGTGGTGATCGGGGCGCAGCTGTTCTGCGGCATGGCGTCGGTGACGGCCAACAGCCGCATGATCTACGCCTTCTCCCGCGACGGCGCGCTGCCCTTCTCCCACGTGTGGCACACCGTCAGCCCGCGGACCCGTACCCCGGTCGCGGCGGTCTGGCTGGCGGCGCTCGGAGCGCTGGCCCTGGGCCTGCCGTACCTGATCAACGTCACGGCCTACGCGGCGGTCACCTCGATCGCGGTGATCGGCCTCTACATCGCCTACGTCGTGCCGACCCTGCTCCGGGTGCGCAAAGGCGCGGCCTTCGAGCGCGGGCCCTGGCACCTGGGCCGCTGGTCGCAGGCGATCGGGGTGGTGTCGGTGGCCTGGGTCGGCGTGATCACTGTCCTGTTCATGCTGCCGCAGGTCTCCCCGGTCACCTGGGAGACGTTCAACTACGCCCCGGTCGCCGTTCTGGTGGTCCTCGGCTTCGCCGCGACCTGGTGGCTCGCCTCCGCGCGCCACTGGTTCCTGAACCCCACCCACGCACGCACCCTCGCCCGCGAGGCCGCCCGCACCGGCGCCCCCGAACCGGCCGACCCCTGACCCGAACGACCCCGCCCGCCGCCCGCACTGCCCGCCCCGACCGGCCACCCGCCGCCGCACGGCCGGCCCCCGACCGGCCACCCGCCGCCGCACGGCCGGCCCCCGACCGGCCACCCGGCACCCGCACGGCCGGCCCCCGACCGGCCACCCGGCACCCGCACGGCCGGCCCCCGACCGGCCACCCGGCACCCGCACGGCACTCTCCCGACCGGCCACCTGGACACCCTCACGGCACACTTCCGGCCCGGCACCCCCGATACCCGATCGGACAGGCGGCCTGCTCGGGCTATGCTCGGGTAGGCAACATCGCCTGGGCCCTTAGCTCAATTGGCAGAGCAGTGGACTTTTAATCCATTGGTTGTGGGTTCGAGTCCCACAGGGCCTACGAGAGAGGCCCCGCCCCGGAGGACTCCGTGGCGGGGCTTCAGGCGTTTCCGCGGCAACTTCCCTGGCGGCTCACGCAGTTCCGTTCCCGCAGAGAGAGCGCGCGCCGATGCCCCGTCCGTACGTCCTGCTGTCCGCCGCCGTCTCCCTCGACGGCTATCTGGACGACACCGGCCCCGAGCGGCTGCTGCTCTCCAGCCCCGCCGACTTCGACCGGGTGGACGAGGTGCGCGCCTCCGTCGACGCGATCCTCGTCGGCGCCGGCACCATCCGCGCCGACAATCCGCGACTGCTGGTCAACTCGCCCGAGCGGCGGGCCGCCCGGGTCGCCGCCGGGAAGCCGGAGTACCCGCTGAAGGTGACGGTCAGCGCGGCCGGCGAGCTGGACCCGGCCGCGCGGTTCTGGCACACGGGCGGCGAGAAGGCCGTCTACACGACGGACCGGGGCGCCGAACGGCTGCGCGGGGCCGGCCTCGCCGCCGACGTCGTCCCGCTGGGCGCCGAACTCGACTGGCGGCGGCTGCTGGAGCACCTGCACGACGTGCGCGGGGTACGGCGGCTGATGGTGGAGGGCGGCGGGACCGTGCACACCCAGCTGCTCCAGCAGAGCCTGGCGGACGAGCTCCAGCTCGTGCTCGCCCCGCTCCTCGTGGGCGACCCGCGGGCGCCGCGGCTGTTCGGGCCGGGCACCTACCAGGGCGGACGGCTGAGGCTCGTGGAGACGCGGGCCATCGAGGACGTCGTCCTCATGCGCTACGAGCCGACGGCTCCCGGCACCGGGGCGCTCGCCTCGCCCGCGGACCGGCACTGGCTCCGGCTGGCGTGCGACCTGGCGGCGCTCTGCCCGCCCTCGCGGAGCGCGTTCAGCGTGGGCGCGGTGGTGGTGGCCGCCGACGGCACCGAGCTCGCCCGGGGCCATTCACGGGAGGGTGACGACCCCGTCGTGCACGCGGAGGAGGCGGCGCTGGCCAAGGTGGACCCGGCGGACCCGCGGCTGGCCGGTGCCACCGTCTACAGCAGTCTGGAGCCGTGCGCCCGGCGTGCCTCCCGGCCCCGCCCGTGCGCCCGGCTGATCCTCGACGCGGGTGTACGGCGGGTGGTCACGGCCTGGCGTGAACCGGACACGTTCGTCGAGGGCGCCGACGGGTCCGGGATGCTCGAGGCCGGGGGCGCGCGGACCGTACTCGTCCCTGAGCTGGAGGAACGGGCCAAGGCGCCGAACCGGCATCTGACCGGCTGAACGGGCCCGCGCCGTCGGCCCGGTAGCGGCGCGGGGCGGTGGCCGGACTCCATGCGTGTGCATTCGGCCCCGCGGATGGGGTACAGTTGGTCTCACGACGCGGGGTGGAGCAGCTCGGTAGCTCGCTGGGCTCATAACCCAGAGGTCGCAGGTTCAAATCCTGTCCCCGCTACTGAAGACTCAGGGCCGGAATCCGATCAAGGATTCCGGCCCTGAGTGCTTTCGTCCCACCGTGTCCTCCGGCCGGCCCTCAGGTCCCTGGAGGACGCCCTCGGCGCGTATGCCCGGTCGGCGGGTGCCGCCCTTGATCATTGTCACGGCGGGTGAGCGATCCGTGCCGGAGCGCAGAGAAAGTGATGCACCGTCAGAAATCCGGTGCCGCGGAGGGCTGGTCAACTCGCCCGATTTTCGTCGCGCATGGCCCGAACGTCTGACCAAAAAGGTTTAATGATCAAGCCGGACGGCTTGGAATCAGAGGCTCGCGTCTATTAACGTTCGATAACGCAGCGCGGTCGTCCCAGCCGTCACAAGCGACGGCTCCGTGCGCGCGCGCCGAATCCCGCAAGGGAACCGGGGAACCACCAACTTGGGGTGAATCGGGCGTCAACCGCCGTGCTCGCACGTCTGGTTTACGCGTGTAGGAGACCTTCCCGCTCCGAACCCGTCAGCTAACCCGGTAGGCGAGACGGAAGGAAAGGAGCACGCCCGAGTGGCGTCCAACCGCCCCGCCCCTGAAGCCCCGTTCGTGCCGGGTCAGCGCACCGAGACCTTCGGCTACGGCAGTCACCCCACCGACGAGGGCCCCTGGGAGGAGTGGAATCCCACCGAGGAGTCCGTCCGGCCGGTCCGGGGCCGGCACCGCGTCTCCAAGCAGCGCGGCGGTGGGCTCGCCCGCAGCTCCACCGTCCTCGGTGTCGGCGTCATAGCCGCCGTCGGCGCGGGTGGCATGGCCAGCGCCCACACCGGCAAGCCGCCGGTGTCCATCTCCATGCCCGACCTGCCCTCCGTGGGCTCCCTCTTCGACGACGCGCCCGCGGCCCCCGAGGGCTCCGCGACCGCGCTCAGCACCCTCGGCACGAGCACCGCCGAGACCACCGAGAGCGCCTCCGACGCGGGCGAGGCGCTGCGCAACCGCATCATGGCGCAGGCCGAGCAACAGCAGGCCCAGGTCGAGACGAAGGCCCAGGAGGCCGCCGAGGCCGCGGCCGCCAAGCAGGCCCAGGAGGCCGCAGCCAAGGCGCAGCAGGAGGCCGAGGCGAAGGCCGCCGCCGCGAAGCAGAAGGCGGAGGAGGAGGCCAAGCGGAAGGCCGAGGCCGAGCGCCTGGCCGAGCTGGCCAAGCAGTACACGCTGCCGACCCCCTCGTACACGATCACCGGCACCTTCGGCCAGCCCGGTTCCATGTGGTCCTCCGGCTACCACACCGGCCTCGACTTCGCCGCTCCCACCGGAACCCTGATCAAGGCGATCCACAGCGGCACCATCACCGAGGCGGGCTGGGCCGGCGCCTACGGCTACCGCACCGTCCTCACCCTCGACGACGGCACCGAGCTGTGGTTCTGTCACCAGTCCTCGATCAGCGTCAAGGTCGGCCAGAAGGTGAGCACGGGCGACGTCATCGGCCGCGTGGGCGCCACCGGCAACGTCACCGGGCCGCACCTGCACCTGGAGGTCCACCCCGACGGCCAGGCCACCGGGATCGACCCGATGGCGTGGCTGCGCGACAAGGGCCTCACCCCCTGACCCCACCGGGTCTGCGCAATCTTTTCCCCACGGAGCCGCTCTGGCCGGAACGGGCGGCTCCGGCGCGTTTGTCGATGTCTTCCATCGCTCTCTTCGCACGCTCGGCTCGTCCGACCTCGAGGTCTTCCTCCTCGCCCTCGGCGGCAACGTCTTCGGCCGGACCGCCGACGAGGAGGCGTCCTTCGCCTGGCTCGCCGCCCAGCCCACGGTGATCGCGCCCATCGCCTCCGCCCCCATCCCGGGGCAGCTCGCTCCCGGCCCTGCTGAAGGTGGCGGGCCTGACCCTGACCGAGGAGGACCTCGCCAGGCTGAGGGAGGCATCGGCCCGACGGCCCGGTCCGCCGATTTCGGCAGCGGCCGGACGACCACGGCCTGTCGGCCTCGGCGTGGGTCTGACGACTACGGCCCTGCTTCGGTCTGACGACTACGCCTGCCCGGCTTCACCCGGCTCGGTTCGACCGTCGCCGGCCGCGGCTCCGCGGCCTCGCGAGGCGGCTGCTCCAGCACTTCTGCCGGGCCCGCCCCCCGGACCCGACCGAGTCTGATCGAGCCGAGCCGACCCGACCCGACCCGTCCCGACCCGGCCCGTCCCAGGGCCGGTCAGGTCCGGTACGGGTTGTAAGCGGGATAGGGGGTCGCCGGATCGTGGGTGACATGGGTCGCGGGCCGGCCGTAGACGCCGTACACCGGCCAGGGCGGCGCGACGACCGGGACCGGCGGGGCGGTTCTGCGCGCCGCGTGGTCCAGGGCCGGCTGGGCCACCTCGCGGCGCGCCCACAGCTCGCCGAGCAGCTCCCGCTCCCGGACGACGAAGTCGGCCCCGGCCCGGCCCCGGCGCCCCCGGTGCCGCAGGAACGCCAGCGAGGTCGCGTACGCCTCGTACTGGGCGACCGCCCGGCCGGCCGGCTTGCCGAGGTGGTGCCGGGCGTGTTCCCGGGCCAGCCTGCGCGCCCGCATGGAGCCGAGCGCGAACGGCTCGGCGGGGGTCAGCCACCCGGCGGCGGCGTACGCGGGCAGTTCCTCGCGCACGGTGCGCAGCTCCCGCTGCCGGGTCCAGATGACCATCCAGGTCAGCAGCCCGAACGCGGGCACCATGAAGGCCGCGTAGACGGCGAGGAAGCCGTACGTGCCGAACGTGGCGGAGCCGTTCCACAGGGCGTGCATGCTCATCGCGAGCAGCAGTCCGCTCAGGGGCAGCAGGACGCGCCGCACGCGCCGGCGGTCCGCGGCGAGCGCGGCGGCGGCGCCGAAGCCGATGCCGGTGCACACGGTGAACAGCGGGTGCGCGAACGGCGACATGATGATCCGCACGAAGAAGGTCGCCGCGGTGACGGAGGCGATGCCCCGGCCGCCGGTGAGCTGGTCGGTGCCGAAGGCGGTGCCGAGGTAGAGGATGTTCTCGGTGAACGCGAAGCCGGTGGCGGTGACCCCGGCCAGGACGACGCCGTCGACGATCCCCGTGAAGTCCCGTCTGCGGAAGAGGAAGAGCAGCAGCACGGCGGAGCCCTTCGCCGACTCCTCCACGATCGGCGCTATCACCGTCGCGCCGAGGGTGTCCGCCCGGGTCGGGTCGGCGGTCGCCGTCTCTATCCACTGGGTCGCGAAGCTGTTCGCGACGATGGCCACCAGCGCCGCCGCGCATGCGCCCCAGGCGAAGGCGAACAGCAGGTTCCGCCAGGGGCCGGGCTCGACCCGGTCCAGCCAGCGGAAGGCGGCTATGAGCAGCGGCACGGGCAGGACGGCGAGCCCCAGCCCGACCAGGAACCCCTCGGTGCCGGTCTGCTGGCGCACGAGCGCGAGGATGACGAGCCCGGACAGGGCGAGCAGCATGGCCGGCGCGCCGTACCGCACCCATCGCTTCTGCCACCAGTGCGCATGACGCGGCCGGCCGCCGGCCGGTCCGGGAACGGGTCCGCCGGGGTGGGGCGGGTACGGGGGACAGGTGGCCACGGCATTGACCCTAACGAGGGAGGACGCCGCCCGCGACGGGGCCTGGCACATTGCTTCAGGCGCGGTCGGGACGCTCGGCGGAAGGCTGCTCCGGCAGGTGGTGCGGAGGCCGGTCTCAGTGCGGTACGCGGCGGAAGAGAAGATCGTTCACCACATGACCCTTGTCCAGTCCCTGGCCCTCGAAACGGGTCAGCGGACGGAAGCCGGGGCGCGGCGCGAAACCGCCGTCTGCCTGCGTGTTCTCGAAGGCCGGGTGCGCGGTCAGCACTTCGAGCATCTGCTCCGCGTACGGCTCCCAGTCGGTCGCGCAGTGCACGATCGCCCCGGGCCCGAGCCGGGTGGCGGCCAGGGTCAGGAACTCCGGCTGGATCAGCCGCCGCTTGTGGTGCCGCTTCTTGGGCCAGGGGTCGGGGAAGTACACGCGCAGCCCGTCGAGCGCGTCGGGGCGGAGCATCTCCCGCAGCAGGATGATCGCGTCGCCGTTGCCCACCCGGACGTTGGACAGTCCGTTCTGGTCTGCCAGGTTGAGCAGGTTGCCCTGGCCCGGCGTGTGTACGTCGACGGCGAGGATGTTGGTGCCCGGGTCGGCGGCCGCCATCCGCGCGGTCGCCTCTCCCATGCCGAACCCGATCTCCAGCACGACCGGGTTCGTGTTGCCGAACAGCTCGGCGAGGTCGATCACCCGCTGCCCGTCGATGTCCAGCCCCCAGGAGGGCCACAGCCGCTGGAGCGCGTCCGCCTGCCCCGTGGTGACCCGGCTCCGCCGCGGCTGGAAGCTGCGGATCCGCCGCTCGAAGTGCGAACCGGCCGGATCGGCCTTCGGGCCGTCGGGAAAGCGCGGCTCTCCCTTGGCCCGGGTGCGCCGGAGGGACACACCGGGGGCGTGCTGCGGCAGCCCGTCGGAGGCGGGCCGGTGGGCTTCGGGGGTGTTCAGGGAGTTCGACACAGTGCCTCAATTTTACGGGGCGCACGCCACCGGCGGCCCGGCCCCCGGCCCCGGGCGCCCGACCCCCGCGGCTGCTCACGCCGACTCCAGCACGGTCAGGGCCCGGCGCGCCACCTCCCGTCCGATCGGCAGCGACGCCGTGGCCGCGGGGCTCGGCGCGTTGAGCACGTGCACGGCCCGCGCACCCTCCCGGATCAGGAAGTCGTCCACCAGTGTCCCGTCCCGGAGCACAGCCTGCGCGCGCACTCCCGCCGCGGTCGGCACCAGGTCCTCCTCGCCGACCGCCGGGAGCAGTCTGCGCACCGCCTCGGCGAACGCCTTCCGTGACACCGACCGGCGCAGCTCCCCGGCGCCGTAGCGCCAGTGCCGCCGGGCGATGCGCCAGGACCCCGGCCAGGTCAGCGTCCCCGCCAGCTCCCGGGGCCGTACGGTCCCCCATCCGTATCCCTCCCGCGCCAGGGCCGGCACCGCGTTCGGCCCGATGTGCACGTCGCCCGCGATGCCCCTGGTCAGGTGCACGCCGAGGAACGGGAACGCCGGGTCCGGCACCGGATACACCAGCCCCCGCACCAGCTCCGGCCGCGCCAGCTCGTAGTACTCCCCCCGGAAGGGGACGATCCGCACGTCCGGCTCGTCCCCGGTCAGCCGGGCGACCTCGTCGCAGTACAGCCCGGCGCAGTTGACCAGCACCCGCCCGCGCACGACGTCGCCCCGCGCCGTGCGCACGGCCACGCCCCGCTCCGGTCGCCGGTCCACCTGGACGACCCGCGCCCCGTACCGGATCTCCGCGCCCGACGCCCGCGCCAGCTGCCGGGCGACACCGGTGAAGTCGCAGATCCCCGTCGTCCCGACGTGGATCGCGGCCAGGCCGCGCACCTCCGGCTCGTACTCCGCGATCTGGGCGGCGCCCAGCTCCCGCACCGGAATGCCGTTCTCCCGGCCGCGCTGGACGAGGGCGTGCAGGCGGGGCAGCTCCTCCCGCCCGGTCGCGACGATCAGCTTGCCGGTGACGGCGTGCGCGATGCCGTACTCCGCGCAGAACTTGACCATCTCGGCGGCGCCCCGCACCGCGTACCGCGCCTTCAGGGAGCCGGGCCGGTAGTAGATCCCGGAGTGGATGACCCCGCTGTTGCGCCCTGTCTGGTGGCGTGCCGGGCCCGGCTCCTTCTCCAGGACGGTCACCCGGGTGCCCGGCGCGGCGCGCGTGATCGCGTACGCCGTCGACAGGCCGACGATCCCGCCCCCGATCACGAGCACGTCACAGTCGTGAGTGATGTCCGGCCGCACCTGCTCCACCTCCCGGCTTCGATAGTGCACTGCGCCACTGACAATGCCCTCAAACCCGGGGTCCTTCGGCTCGCCGCGCCCGGGCCGGCTCAGGCCGGAGCGACCAGCAGCGGCCGGGCGCGCTCCCGCAGCTCGACCACGCGCGGTTCGTCGCCGTACGGCTCCAGGCGGTGCAGCAGGTCCTTGACGTACTCCGTGGTGCGCGCCGACGAGATGCGCCCGGCCACCTCCACCGCCCGTACGCCCTGCTCGCAGGCCGCGTCCAGGTTGCCCGACTCCAGCTCGGCGACCGCGGACACCACCAGCCGCAGCCCGTGCGAGCGCACGAACTCCTCCGTCGGCTTCGACAGGGCCTGCTCGGTGAAGCGGCGGACCTGGCGGGGCGCCTTCAGGTCGCGGTAGCACTCGGCGGCGTCGGCGGCGAACCGGTCGTAGCCGTAGAAGCCGAGCCAGGACGGGTCGGGGTCGCCCTCGCGGGACCGCTCCAGCCAGCCCTCGGCGGCCTTCAGGGCCGCGCCTGCCGCCTGGGCGTCGCCCGCGCGCGCGTGGGCGCGGGCCTCGACGAGGCGGAAGAAGCTCATGGTGCGGGCGGTGGCCAGGCCGCGGTTGCGCTCCAGGGCGGCCTGCGCGAGGTCGACACCCTCGTCGCCGAAGCCCCGGTAGGTGGCCTGGAGGGACATGGACGCCAGCACGTACCCGCCGAGGGGGACGTCGGCGGCGGCGCGGGCCAGGCGCAGCGCCTGGATGTAGTAGCGCTGGGCGGCCTCCTGCTGGCCGGTGTCGAAGGCCATCCAGCCCGCAAGCCGGGTCAGTTCGGCGGAGGCGCCGAACAGCGCCCGGCCGACTTCGTCGGAGTACGAGCCGAGCAGCAGCGGCGCCGCCTCGACCCGCAGGCACTCCGGCACCATCGACGAACGCCAGTCGCCGCCTCCGTACTTGGAGTCCCAGCGCCTGGCGTCCTCGGCGGCCTCCCGCAGTTTCTGCACGTCGCTGTGGCCGACTTTGAGCGGTGCGCCCGAGCCCTCCGCCGGGTTGGCCTCGCGCGCCACCGAGCTGTCGGCCGGGGTTATCAGCCACCGTGAGGCGGGCGTTGCGTATGCGCTCACCGCGAACGAGCCGGCCAGCGACTGCCAGATGCCGCCGGTACCGGCCCGGCGGCCGGCGAGGTCGAGACGGTACAGCTCCGTCGCCGACCTCACCGCCTGACCGACGTCTCTGGGGAAGGACAGGCCCACTTCCGGCGCGGGGTCCGCGTCCGCCAGACCGATCTCGTGGAGCGGCACCGGGCGGCCGAGCTTCTGCCCGATGGCGGCCGCGATGAGGTGCGGCGCCGCGCCCTGCGGCACCATTCCCTTCGACACCCAGCGCGCCACCGAGGTCTTGTCGTAGCGAAGCGTCAGACCGCGTTGCGCGCCGAGGTCGTTGACGCGACGCGCGAGTCCCGCGTTGCTGATTCCCGCGAGGGCGAGAACGGCGCCGAGCTTTTCGTTCGGCCCGCGTTGCTCCCTGGACATGCGCCACCCCTCGACACAGACGGCTGCCGCGCTGGCATAACCACGCGGCATTCGTAAACCCAGCGTAGTTCGCCGCATCCCAAGCGTTAAGGGGCATTGTTCCGGTTGGCGGGATTGTGGCCCGTACCGAAGTGCGGCCCCTGCACGCTCAGTTGCGGTGTGCTCCCGGTGTGTGGCCGTGCGCCCGCCCGTGCGCTCTTCTCCGGCCAAGGGGGGAGCGGTTCCATGGTGGTCGTGGGTCGGCCCGCTGTACTGGATCCAGTGGGCTGGGGGACACCGCCGCCTCCATCCCCGCGGGCGGCGGAACGGTCCGGGAGGCGAACTCCGCCTCCCGGACTGTCTGTTGTCCGTTCGGTGCGCAGAGCATGTACGGAGCGTGTGCAAGTCCGCCCCTCCCGCGCCGATTTGGCTGAAAATAATCCCCACTTCCCGACGCCCAATACGGCCCTCACCATGGAACTTGACGGCGCGAAGGGCGTCGCGGGGAGCGCATCAGGGGGCGCATTCGCGTCGCAGTAACCCTGCCCCGTAAGGGCGTTGGGCAACCCTCGAGCAGGCGTCGGGCAGGCGCGCGGGGGCGCGTACCACACGGTGAAGGCGGCTCCGCCTCCCCTCCGGCGCGCGTCCTTCGTGGCAGCATGGTGTCCCTGTTCGTGCGGTGCACTGGTGGTCCACAGCCTGTGGAGGCGTCGATGCGGTGGTTGGTGGGATGGAGCAGCACCGCCGCGGGTTCCGCCGCGATCGGCGCCGCGGGCGCCACCGGATTCGACGGCGAGACCGTGCATCCGGTGGGTTCCCAACTCCTGTGGGGCGACCCCGATCCGCTCTGGGCGGTCGGCGACTGGCGCCCGGACGAGGTACGCCTGGTGCGGGCCGACGCCCAGACGAGGATCGCGGTGCTCGGCACCTGCGGAGCATCCGACGAGCAACTGCGGGTCGGCCTGCTCGCCGCGCGCGGCGGCGCCCTGCGGCATCTGACCGCCTGGCCGGGCAGCTACACGGCCGTCGTCCAGGTCGGCCGGCGCGTCACCGTCTGCGGCGACCTCGCCGGCGCCCGCCCGGTGTTCCACACCCCCTGGGCAGGCGGCACCGCCTACGCGACCGCCGCGCTGCCGCTGGCCGACCTCACCGAGGCCAACCTCGACTTCGGGCACCTCGCCGCGCTGCTCGCCGCCCCCGACGTGCCGGCCGCGGTGCACGACTCCACGCCGTACGCCGGGGTGCGGCGCATCCCGCCGGGACACGCGCTGATCCTGCGCGCCGGGGCCCGCGAGGTCGCCGGGTACGAACCGGTCGCCTCGCTCGCCGTGGCGGCTCCGCCGGCCGACCCGGACAGCGCGGTCGGCGCCGTGCGGGACGCGCTGGTCGAGGCCGTGCGCGCCCGGCTGTCCGCACCCCGGCACGTCCCCGACGTCGACCCCGGCCCGGTGCCGGGCATGGGCCCCGCCGAGCGGCGCGCCGCCCGCGGGATGCCGGTGCCGGGGATCGGGGCCGACCTGTCCGGGGGTTCGGCCTCCGGGACGCTCGCGCTGCTGGCGGCCGGGCTGCCGGGGATGCCGGGCACGCTCCTGGGCCACGGCACCGGCGCGGGTGAGCGGCTGCTCGCCGTCACCTTCAACGACCTCACCGTCGGCGGGCGCGAGGCCGAACTGGAGCGGGCCGGGGCGCTCGCGGCCAACCCGCGGCTGCACCACGTGGTGGTCACCGGCGGCGAGGACGTGCTCCCGTACGCCGACCTGGAGGGGCCCCTGACGGACGAGCCCGGGCCGTCACTGGTGACGGCGGCGCGACACCGGGCCCGGCTGGCCTCGGGCAGCGCCGACCACTTCACCGGGTACGGCGCCCGCCAGGTCCTGGACGCGCATCCGGCACGGCTGGCCGACCTGCTGATGGACCGCAAGCGGCGGCATCTGGTCCGCCCGGTCGCCGCGCTCGCCAAGGCCGACGGATCGGTGCTGGTCCCCGCGCGCGTGTACGGAGCCGCCCGGCGGCTGGCGCGGACGCCGTACCGGACGGGCCTGGAGGTGCTCGCCGACCGGCTGCTGCACCGCCGCTTCGACGAGCCCGGGGGCGCGGTGGCTGCGTCGCTGGCCGCGCTCACCTGGGGCAGACCGGGGCCCGCCGCGCGCTGGCTGACCGGCGAGGCGCTGGCTGAAGTATCGGTTCGTCTTCAGGGGGCGACCAGCCGGTCCGGAGTGGGGCCGGGGCAGCGGCCGGGCGACTACCGGGCGCGTGCGGCGCTGGCGCGCCACGCGGCGGACCTGCGGATCCTGGAGCAGGCCGCGGAGATCCGCTCCCAGCGGCTGCACACGCCGTTCCTCGACAACCAGGTCGTCCGCGCGTGCCGGGCCCTGCCGGAGGCGCTCCGGGTGCAGCCGGGGGCGCGGGCGGCGATCCTGCGTACGGTCCTGGAGGGCGCCGGGGTGGGAGAGCTGCCGCCCGGCTGGGGTGCGCCCTCGCACGCCTCGGCGGCGGTGGCGGCGCGGGCGGGGCTGCGGGTGGCCACGGACTCCCTGGTCGACCTGTTCGCCACGCCGCTGCTGGCGGAGGCGGGGCTGGTGGAGGCGCGGGTGGTGCGCAAGGCGTTGCGGGGAGCGGCGGCGGGGGAGCCGATGCCGTTGGACGGGCTGGCGGACCTGGTGTCGCTGGAGATGTGGCTGCGACGGCTGCTGGCGCGTCGGGGGACGTGCTGGACGGGGACGCCCGCACGGGCTCGGGCGGTGCCGGCCGGGATCGCCCCGCAGCGGGGGGCGCTGGCCTCCGGGGCGTGATGGAGGTCCGGGGGCGCGGTGGCTGTCGACCGGTCGGTGCCCGGGTGAAGGCCGAGTCGGCCCAGTCCGCCACTGCCGCGGTGCCGAAGGCGTCGTGCGGCACCACGGTCCCGCGTACGGAGCTGCGGCCGGCGAGGCTCACGTGGACCGGGACGGCCGGGGCTCCGCCGCGAGGACGCCCGGGCTCCACAGCCTGACGCCGTCCGCGTACACGGCGAAGGAGACCCTGCCCAGCCCGGCCGTCCGGTCGTCCACACCGACACGGGTGTCGTGGGCCGAGCACGCGCGGTCGAGGTCGACCGTGACGGAGGACGCGCCGTGGACCGTCACCCCGCGCGCGTACCGCTCGCCGTCCACCGACAGGCCGTAGCGCCGCCACACCCAACTGCTTCCGGCGAACCGCATCTCGGGGGCGGTGCCGTTCTCGTCCGTGGGGAACCGGCGGAGCGCCGTACCGAACTTCACCCGAACGGGGAACGCCACCCGCCGGTCGCACGGCGGGGCGGCGCTTCACCCCGCCGTGGCGTGACCCGTCCCGTAAGGAAGGAGCCCTTCCCGGCTCACGCCGGCCGCGACCGCAGTCCCTCCAGCAGGATGTCCAGGAGCCGCGCCGAGGCGGCCGCCTGCTGGGCGGCGTCCGGCAGCGAGGGGGCCGCCGTCGCAATGACCAGCAGGACGTCCGACACCGACACGTCCGGGCGCAGCTCACCCGCCGCGCGAGCCCGCTCCACCAGCCGGCCCACGACCTCGAGCAGTGCCGCCGCCCCCGCGTCGTCGCCCGAGGGGAGCGCCGCGGTCTCGTCCGGCACGAGGCGCAGTTCCCCCGAGGCCGGCTGTGTCCGCTGCTGCGGCACCCGTGGCTCGGCCGCCGGTCCCGCCGCGTCGTCCGCGACCCCTACCCGCAGCACCTGCGGCGGCAGCAGCCGCCCCGCGCCGGAGGCCACCGATGTGCGCAGGAAGCGCGCGAGCGCCGACCACGGTTCGTCCTCCTGGCCGAGCGCGGCCCGCGCCTGCTCGGTCAGCCGGGAGGTCTCCTCCTCGGCTATCCGCCGCACCAGCACGTCCTTGCTCGGGAAGCGCCGGTACACCGTGCCGACGCCGACCCGCGCGCGCCGCGCCACGTCCTCCATGGGCGCGCCGTACCCCAGCTCGCCGAAGACCTCGCGCGCCGCCCGCAGCACGTGCTCCAGATTGCGCTGTGCGTCGACGCGCAGCGGCGTCGTCCGTGACCCGCCCCCGCCCCCGCGTCCGGCGCCCGCCGCGCTCATCGCCGCGCTCATCGCCCCGCCGACGGGCGCGACGGCCTGCGCGGTGGACCAGTGAGAGTCCTGAATGTGCATAAGTGATCCCCCGGTAATGACGTCTCCCCCCGGAGACTCTCCCCGCCACTGAAATCCGGGATGCACGGAACGGGCACGGTGCCCGCACGGGCCCGCCCAAGAGATCCCCCGGTGGGACCTCGCGGACTCGTCCGGTCACATGCCCTACACCCCGTCGACACACGAACATAGTTGAGAGGGGGTCAATTCAGAAGGGGGAGGTTCCGCACAGAGCGCCCCTCGATCGGAGTACGAGCCGCATACGTCCGGATTGCGCCCCCTTCCGCACCCCGGCTCACACCCGCTGACCTGCGCGCCTTCCCCACACTCCGACGATTCGGCCAACCCTGGCCGGCTCGGCCTCCCGGTCACACAATTCGCCGGGGCTGTGGACAAACGAGAGCGCCGGGTGCGTCATGGGGTGGTGAAGGAACGTGCGCGCATTCTCGTTGTCGGCGGCGGCTACGTCGGGATGTACACGGCCCTGCGCCTGCAGCAGCGGATGAAACACGAGCTCAGGCGGGACGAGGTCGACATCACGGTCGTGACGCCCGACCCCTACATGACCTATCAGCCGTTCCTGCCCGAAGCGGCCGCCGGCGCGATCTCCCCGCGCCATGTCGTCGTACCGCTGCGCCGCGTGCTCGGCCAGTGCCACCTCGTCGTCGGCGAAGTGACGTCCATCGACCACGCTCACCGCACCGCGACGCTGAGCACCCTCGCCACGGAGGAGGGCGCGGCGGCCGAGAAACTGACGTACGACGAACTCGTCCTCGCCCCCGGCTCCGTCTCGCGCACCCTGCCCATCCCCGGTCTCGTGGACTACGGCATCGGCTTCAAGACCGTCGAGGAGGCCATCGGCCTGCGCAACCACGTCCTCGAGCAGATGGACATCGCCTCCTCCACCCGCGACCCCGCGGTCCGCGACGCCGCCCTCACCTTCGTCTTCGTCGGCGGCGGCTACGCCGGAGTGGAGGCGCTCGGCGAACTGGAGGACATGGCCCGCTACGCCGCGCGCTACTACCACAACGTCAAGCCCGGGGACATGAAGTGGATCCTCGTCGAGGCCTCGGACCGCATCCTGCCCGAGGTCGGCGAGGAGATGGGCCGCTACACGGTCTCCGAACTGCGCCGCCGCAACATCCAGGTCCTTCTCGAGACCCGCCTCGAGTCGTGCGTCGACCGCGTCGCCGTGCTCAGCGACGGGCAGCGCTTCCCCACCCGTACGGTCGTGTGGACCGCCGGCGTCAAACCGCACCCGCTGCTCGCCGCCACCGACCTCCCGCGCAACGGGCGCGGCCGGCTGAAGTGCACGGCCGAGTTGCGGATCGACGGGGTCGAACACGCCTGGGCCGCGGGCGACGCCGCCGCCGTCCCCGACGTCACCGCGGAGGACCCCGGCAGGACGACCGCCCCCAACGCCCAGCACGCGGTGCGTCAGGCCAAGCTCCTCGCCGACAACATCGCGCACACCCTGCGCGGCGAGCCCCTGGAGACGTACGCGCACTCGTACGCCGGTTCGGTCGCCTCGCTGGGGCTGCACAAGGGCGTCGCGCAGGTCTACGGGCGCAAGCTGAAGGGGTACCCTGCGTGGTTCATGCACCGCGCCTACCACCTCAGCAGGGTGCCCACCTTCAACCGCAAGGCCCGCGTGCTGGCCGAGTGGACGCTGGCGGGCCTCTTCAAGAGGGAGATCGTCTCCCTCGGTTCACTGGAACATCCCCGCGCGGAGTTCGAACTGGCGGCCGGGGGAAAGCATCCTCTCGACCCCCACATCAACCCGAAGGGGTCGTCCTGACCGGACCGAGGAACTCCTGCGGACGCCCCGGCGTCTGACGGATGTCGGTGCGGTCGGCCACACTGCCAGACTGATCCATGACCGTGGCGGTCCCACGACCGCGCGCGGTCGGCCGCCCGTCCTCGAACACCCCGACGCTTTTCCCCTGTGCCGCACCCGGGACAGCGAGAACTGCGGCCACCGCCGCACGGCCCCGACACCCCGGCCCGGCCGGAGCCGACCTGAGACGACGACACGAGGCAAGGATTCGTGAACTTCACGCGCTGGAGCGCCCGGCTCCCCGGAACGCAGCGCCGCGCCGCAGCGCGGACCGATCTCGCGGCCTCCCCGGACCGGCGGGGGGACGGCTCCGTGCCCTCCGCCCGCGCCGCACGGCGGGCGGGCGGGGTGTGCGCGCCCGCCGTCGACGAACTCCCCGCGCGCGAAGTCCTCGACCGCGTGCCCGCCCTCGTCGCCCTCGTCCACGGCCCCGACCACCGCATCGCGTACGTCAACGACGCCTACGCGGCGGCCTTCGGCGGACGGCCGCTCGGCGAGCCCGCCCGCGACGCCCTCCCCGAACTGCGCGAACTGGGCCTGCTCCCGCTGCTCGACCAGGTGCTGCGCAGCGGCAGACCCCGCACCCTGAAGTCCCGTCGCGCACCGGACGGCCGCTCGTACACCTTCACGTGCACCCCGGTCGCCGAGACCGGCCCCGTTCCGGGTCCGGAGGGCCGAGGCGGCTCCCCGGCCGAGATCCGCACCCCCGCCGCCCCGGCCCCGGAGGACGGCGGCGCCCCCGGCGCGGACGCCGCTTCCACCCACACGAGCCCGGACGGCCGTACCGGCGTGAAGGCCGACGGGCGCGGCGGTCCGGTGGCGGTGGGACGTGGCGGCCCGGGCCCGGAGGTCCGCGGTGGGGCGGACGGTCGTACCGCCGCAGCCGCCGACGGACGCGGCGGCCTCGGCGTGCTGGTCTTCGCCACCGACGTCACCGACCACGCCGAGGCCGCCGAACGCCTGCGCGCCAGCGAGCGCCGCCAGCGCGAGACCGCGGTCACCCTCCAGCGCTCGCTCCTCCCGCAGGTCCTGGAGCAGCCGGACGACCTGCGGATCGCCGCCACCTACCAGCCCGGCGGCACCGAGGCCGCGGTCGGCGGCGACTGGTACGACGTGATCACGCTCGGCGGCGGCCGCACCGCGCTGGTCATCGGCGACGTGATGGGCAGGGGCGTCCGGGCCGCCGCGGTCATGGGCCAGCTCCGTACCGCGGTCCGCGCCTACGCCCGCCTCGACCTGCCCCCGCACGAGGTGCTCCAGCTCCTCGACGGCCTCGCCGCGGAGATCGACGCCAATCAGATCGCGACCTGCGTGTACGCCGTCCACGACCCGAACGAGGGCCGGCTGGTGTACGCCTCCGCCGGGCACCTGCCCATCCTGGTCCGCGACGAGAACGGCACGGTCCTGCGCGCCGACGAACCCACCGGCCCGCCCCTCGGCACCGGCGGCTGGGTGCACGCCTCCGGCTCGGTCCCGCTCGGGCCCGGCTCCACGGCGGTCCTCTACACCGACGGCCTGGTGGAGCGCCGCGACGAGGACCTCGACGAGGGCATCGCGGCGTTGGAGCGCGCCCTCGCCGGCGCCACCGGCACCCCGCAGGTGGTCTGCGACCGCCTGGTCCGCTCGGCGGGCGTCCAGGCGGACCACTACGACGACGTGGCGGTCCTCGTCCTCCAGCACCCCGCCCGCACGGGCCCGGAGAGCGAACTGTTCCGCAACGCCGCGCTGGAACTGCTGGGCGGAGTGGAGGCGGCCCCCCGCGCGCGTGCCTTCGCCTCCGGCGTCCTGACCAGCTGGCGCTTCCCCGTGGAACTGCACGACCTCGGCGTCCTCGCGGCGAGCGAACTCGTCGCCAACTCCCTCCAGCACGGCACCCCGCCGATGCGGCTGCGCCTGCGGCGCACCGACCGCCGTCTGATCGTCGAGGTCACCGACGGCGACGACCACCTGCCGAGACGGCGCCGCGCGGAACCGGGCGACGAGTCGGGCAGGGGCATCGCGATCGTCGCCACCATCGCCTCGAACTGGGGCTCGCGCAGGACGCCGGGCGGCGGGAAGGCGGTCTGGTGCGAGTTCGCGCTGCCGCGCACGGCCGGATGACCCCCGGCTTCCGCCCCGGCCCCCGCCCCGGACCCGGCGGCGGAGGGGCGGCGGGAGGCGCACACGAGAAGGTCGCACGGGTGGGCGGGCAGCGCGGCGTCTAGGCGCGGCCGTCCAACGGTGCTAGTAGCTCACCATGGCAGACGCACCCGGATTCCAACTCAAGGGCAGCGCCCCCGAGCGCTACGAGCAGTACGTCGCGCCGATCATGGCGCCCTTCGTCACCGCACTCCTGGACGCCGTCGACCTCTACCCCGGCGCCGTGGTCCTCGACCTCGCCTGCGGTACCGGCTTCGCCGCCCGCGCGGCCGCCGCCCGGGTCGGCCCGTCCGGCCGGGTCTTCGGCGCCGACGTCAACGAGGGCATGCTCAAGGTCGCCGTGGCCCGTCATCCGCGCATGTACCCCGACATCGAGTTCACCGCGGCCCCCGCCGACCGGCTCCCCTACGCGGACGCCACCTTCGACGCGGTGGTCTGCCAGCAGGGCGCCCAGTTCTTCCCCGACCTCGACGCTGCCCTGGCGGAGGCCGCCCGCGTCACCCGTCCGGGCGGCCGTTTCGCGGCCACCGTCTGGGCGGACCGCGCCCTCTCCCCCTACTTCGACGCGCAGTACGCGGTCATCGAGCAGTACGGCGGCCCGGACGTCGCCGAGAGCTACGCCGCGGCCCTCGCCTGCACCGCCGACCGCTTCACCGCAGCCTTGCGGACCGCCGGCTTCCATGACGCCACCGCCCGCGAGACCACCTTCGGCATCACCCTGCCCCCGCTGGCCGAGTACGGCCGCGGCCAGCTCTCCGTCACCCCCTGGGGGCAGGAGATCCTCGACACCCGGGGCGAGGAGATCCTGGCCGAGGCGGGCCGTGCCCTCGCCGACCGGCTCGCCGGCCACACCGCCCCGGACGGCACGGCCACCCTGCCCTTCACCGCGACCCTCACCACGGCGGTCCGCTGACACGACCGGGTCCACGGCACACGACGGGGCGGCCGCCACCCGAAGGTGACGGCCGCCCCGGACCCCGAGGGGTCACGCCTGCGCGGTCACCGGCTCGGCAGCCGCCCCACCCCGGGCGACCACGCGGCTCCGCGCGCCCCACGGATGATCCTGTACGGCGGTGAGCCGCCGCCCGAGCCGCAGCGCGAGCACCGAGATCCCGAGCGAGAACAGCAGGAACGTCACCACGTACGGCGCGTGCAGTGAGGCCCCCATCGGGCCGCCCACCGCCGGGCCGATCGCCAGCGCGAGCTGCTTCACCAGCGCGAAGGCGGAGTTGTACTGCCCCGCCATCCCGGTCGGCGCCAGATCCGCCACCAGCGGCGCCACCGTCGGCGACAGCATGGCCTCACCCAGCCCGAACAGCGCGTACGTCGACACGAAGGCGGCCGTCGCCATCGTCCGGCTGCCGTGCCCCAGCCCCGCGTACGCCGCCGCGGCCCAGGCCACCGCCCACACCAGACCCACGACCGCGATCACCCGCGACCGGCGGCGCCGCTCGACGAACCGCAGCACCGCGAACTGGGCGACCACGATCATCAGCGTGTTCGCCGCCAGCGCCGTGCCCAGCGCGGACGTCGAGATCCCGGCGGCCTCCACGCCGTAAGCGCTCAGCCCCGACTCGAACTGGCCGTAGCAGGCGAAGAACAGCACGAAGCCCAGCACGCACAGCTGCACCATGGCGCGGTTGCCGAGCAGCTCCCGCCAGCCGCCCTTCGCCGACGCGGCCGGCGCCTCCTCGATACGCGGCGCATGCGGCATCCGCACCGTCGCCGTCACGACGACCAGCAGCAGGAACACCGCCGCCTCGAGCGAGAACAGCAGAGTGAACGAGGAGACGCGGGAGGTGTCCACGAGATGCCCGCCGATGAGACCGCCCACCCCGAGCCCGAGGTTCTGCAGGAAGAACTGCGTCGCGAACGCCCGCGACCGCGTCTCGGCCGACGAGCAGTCCACGATCATCGTCGCCAGCGCCGGCTGCATCACGGCCTGCCCGGCCCCCAGCGCCACCGCCGACAGCAGCACGGTCGCGGCACTGCTCGCCAGTCCCAGGCTCAGTGCGCCGAGCGCGGCGGTGACCAGGGCGGCGAGCAGGACCGGCAGCGGGCCGCGCCGCACGATCGCCCGTCCGGCGAACGGCAGCACCAATAGCGCGGCCACGGCGAAGGCGGCGAGGACCAGCCCTGCCGTCGTGGCTCCCAGCTCCCGCACCTGCGCCACATAGACGTACAGGTAGGGGACGGTGAAGCCGAGCCCGAACGCGCTGAGTGCGTTGCCCACGTGGATCCGGCGCATCGCTGCGCCCATCGCCCTGGTCACGTTCACCTCTCTCGAGTAGTCGCCTGAGTAGTTGGAGGCCTTCAGTAGTTACTCCTGAAGACTTCGAAGCTAAAGTTCGAAGCTAAACAGTACACCTGGAAGGACTTCAACGCCAAGCGGGCCCGTGCCATACTGCGGCCATGGGCGACACCTCCGGCAGCCTCGGCGAACCGACACTCGAAGAGCAGATCGCCGCCTACCAGCGCGAGTTCCAGGACCTCGACCCCCAGGTCGAGAAGATCGTCTCCGCGCTGTCCCGGCTGAACCGCCGGATGAACGTCGCCTACGGCCGCCAGACCTCCGCGCTCGGCATCAGCAACGCCGAGTGGGAGGTCCTCAAGGCCCTCGTCCTCTCCGGCGCTCCCTACCGCATGGGGCCGAGCGATCTGGCCAAGCGTCTGGGCCTCACGCCGGCCGCCATGACCCACCGCATCGACCGCATGGTCGGCGAGGGTCTGGTCACCCGGGAGCGCGACGAGACCAACCGGGTGCGCGTCATCGTGGAGCTGACACCCGAGGGGCGGGAGAAGTGGCTGGAGGCCATGCGGTTGGCCTCGGTCTTCGAGGAGGATCTCCTCCAGGACCTCGCCCCGGAGGAGCGCACCACCCTCGGCGATGCCCTGACCAGGCTTCTTCGCAGGGTGGAGCACGCGCAGCCGGACGCCGGCGGGCGGCTCAGCGATCTGGACTGAAAGATCTTGACAGTCGGGACTTGACAGCCCCCTGTCGGATCCGTAACGTTCTTCGGGTTGCCACCGAGCCGTAACGGTTCTCCGGCAGCACCTCCCGCCGCATATGCGGCACACAAACCACCAGCACGATCTCCCAACGGGATTGTTTTCGGCGTGCCCGAATTCAATTCGAATGGGACTCGTCGATCTTGACCGGATCCACTCAGGGTCCGATTGGGAATCGCCGGGCGGATCCGCTAAGGTTTGAGACGTCGGAACGGCCCAACGGCCGGGAAGACAAGCCCCGCTGACTGGGGGTCAGGTCGAGAAACGATCTGATAGAGTCGGAAACGCCGGAAAGGGAAACGCGGAAGCGGGAACCTGGAAAGCACCGAGGAAATCGGGTCGGAAAGATCTGATAGAGTCGGAAACGCAAGACCGAAGGGAAGCGCCCGGAGGAAAGCCCGAGAGGGTGAGTACAAAGGA
>NZ_JBIBWT010000024.1:0-88880 GCF_043081525.1 Streptomyces sp. NPDC014864 | reverse complement strand
CGGCTGGCTGCACACCTACAATCACCACCGCGGACACACCGCGCTCAAGGGCCAACCACCCGCCAGCCGCGTCCCCAACCTCACAGGGCAATACAGCTAGCCCGGGCGGTCGTCGGCGCGCACGCGCGCGTGGCTGCCGTCGGCACGCACGCGCGCGTGTTGTGGGGCGCGGCCCGTACCCCGGTCGGTGGGGGTGCGGGCCGTGCGCGGTTCAGGTGGCGACGGTCTGGCGGCGCCTCGCACCGTACGCCATCGCGTGCTGGACCACACCGACGAGAACCTCCTTGACCGCTTCCCGGTCGCGGGCGTCGCACAGCAGCAGGGGCACGTCGTCGTCGAGGTCGAGGGCCTGGCGCACGGTCTCCACCGGATACCGGGCGGCCCCCTCGAAGCAGTTGACGCCGACCACGAAGGGGATGGACCGCCGCTCGAAGTAGTCGACGGCGGCGAAGCAGTCCTCCAGCCGGCGGGTGTCGGCCAGTACCACCGCGCCCAGCGCCCCCTCGGACAGCTCGTCCCACATGAACCAGAACCGCTCCTGCCCGGGGGTGCCGAAGAGGTACAGCACCAGGTCCTCGCGCAGCGTGATCCGTCCGAAGTCCATGGCCACGGTCGTGGTGTGCTTGCCCTCGACACCCGTGACGTCGTCGACCGGGCGCCCGGCCTCGGTGAGCAGTTCCTCGGTGCGCAGCGGCCTGATCTCGCTGACCGCGCCGACGAGGGTCGTCTTGCCCACGCCGAAGCCGCCGGCCACCAGGATCTTGAGCGTGACGGGCTCGACCGGGGGCTTGCCGCGCTCAGAACGCCCGAAGATCATCGCTTTCTTCTCCTGCTCGATGGGGGTCGGGCGACGGTGGGCCATAGCCTCCGCCGCCGGGGGTTTCGATGACGAGGACGTCGCCCGGGGCGACGTCCGCCGAGTCGCTTCCGCCGAGTTCCACGACCGTGCCGTCCGCGCGCTCCACCCGGTTGGCGCCGAGCGCGCCGGGCTCGCCGCCCGCCATCCCGTACGGGGGGACCCTGCGGTGCTGGGACAGGGTCGAGACGGTCATGGGTTCGAGGAAGCGGATGCGGCGCACCGCGCCGTCTCCGCCGCGCCATCGTCCGGTCCCGCCGCTGCCGCGTCGGACCGCGAACTCCTCCAGCCGGACCGGCAGCCGCCACTCGAGGACCTCGGGGTCGGTGAGGCGGGAGTTGGTCATGTGGGTCTGGACCACGCTCGCGCCGGGGAAGCCGTCGCCCGCGCCGGAGCCGGACGCGACGGTCTCGTAGTACTGGTGGCGCTCGTTGCCGAAGGTGACGTTGTTCATCGTCCCGGAGCCCTCGGCCTGGACGCCGAGCGCCGCGTACAGGGCGCCGGTGATGGCCTGGGAAGTCTCCACGTTCCCGGCCACTACGGCGGCCGGCGGGTCGGGGCTGAGCATCGAGGCGGGCGGCACCACGATCCGCAGGGGCCGCAGACAGCCGTCGTTGAGCGGGATGTCGGCGGCGACCAGGGTGCGGAAGACGTACAGGACGGCCGCGTTCACCACGGAGAACGGGGCGTTGAAGTTGGTCGCGAGCTGCGGCGAGGTGCCGGTGAAGTCGATCGTCGCCGACCGGTCGACGCGGTCCACGTCCACGCGGACCCGGATGACCGCGCCCGCGTCGGTCTCGTAGGCGTACTCGCCGTCGTCGAGCGCGTCGATGACGCGGCGGACCGCCTCCTCCGCGTTGTCCTGGACGTGCCGCATGTAGGCCTGGACGACGTCGAGCCCGAAGTCCTCGATCATGCGGGCGACCTCGTCGACTCCCTTGCGGTTGGCGGCGATCTGGGCGCGCAGGTCGGCGAGGTTGGTCCGCGGATTGCGGGAGGGGTACGGCGCCTCGGTCAGCAGGCGGTGGGTCTCCTCCTCGCGGAAGCGGCCGTTCTCGGCGAGCAGCCAGTTGTCGAAGAGGACGCCCTCTTCCTCGATGGTGCGGCTGTGGGCGGGCATGGAGCCCGGCGCTACGCCGCCGATCTCGGCGTGGTGGCCCCGCGAGGCGACGTAGAACAGGATCCGGTCACCCTCCGTGCCGAAGACCGGGGTGATGACGGTGACGTCCGGCAGGTGCGTGCCGCCGTGGTACGGGTCGTTGACGGCGTAGGTGTCGCCCGGCCGCATCCGGGGGCCGCGGCGCCGGATGACCTCCTTGACGCTGGTGCCCATCGAGCCCAGGTGGACGGGGATGTGCGGGGCGTTGGCCACCAGGTTTCCGTCCGGGTCGAACAGGGCGCAGGAGAAGTCGAGGCGCTCCTTGATGTTGACCGACTGGGCCGTGGACTCCAGCCGGGCGCCCATCTGTTCGGCGATGGACATGAAGAGGTTGTTGAACACCTCGAGGAGAACCGGGTCGGCTTCCGTGTCCAGCTCGGAACTCTGCGTGACCGCCGCGCGTTCCATGACCAGATGCCCCTCGCCGGAGGCCGCGGCCCGCCAGCCGTCGTCCACGACGGTCGTCGCGCCGGCCTCGGTGATGATCGCCGGGCCGGTGACGGTCTCGCCGGGAGGCAGGTCCTCACGGCGGTGGTGGGGTACGTCGCGCCAGGCGCCGTCGGTGTGGAGACGGACGGTCTCCGCGCCGGCGGAACGGCCGGCGGCGGCGCGGTAGGGGGCGAGGGCGGAGAGATCGGGGGGGTCGGTGATGCCGGTGGCTTCCACGGAGAGGGCTTCGACGACGACGGGACGGTCGAGTGCGAAGGAATACGTGGCGCGATGACGTTCTTCGAAGGCGTGTTTCATCGCGTCGGGCTCGGAGAGCTCGACGGTCAGGGTGGTGTCCGTGCCGTCGTAGCGGAGCTGGGCGCGCCGGGTGACGCGGATGCGGTCCGGGGGCACGTCCTCGGCCAGGAGTTCGGCGCGGGCCGCTCCCTCCAGGTCGTCGGCGGTCTTCAGGACACCCGGCATCGAGGCGGGTTCCAGGGGTGCCTCGACGGACTGTTCACGCATGGCGGTGGTGTCGGCGAGGCCGATGCCGAGGGCGGACAGCACGCCGGCCATGGGCGGGACGAGGACGGTGCGGATGCCGAGCGAGTCGGCGACCATGCAGGCGTGCTGCCCGCCCGCGCCGCCGAAGGTGGTGAGGGCGTAGCGGGTGACGTCGTGGCCCTTCTGCACGGAGATCCGCTTCACCGCGTTGGCGATGTTGGCGACGGCGATCTGCAGGTAGCCCTCGGCGACCTGTTCGGGTGTGCGGTCGTCGCCGGTCCTCTCGCGGATCTCACGGGCGAGGGCGGTGAACCGCTCGCGTACGAGAGCCTCGTCCAGCGGCTGATCTCCGCCGGGGCCGAACACCGCGGGGAAGTGCGCGGGCTGGATGCGGCCCAGCATGACGTTGGCGTCGGTGACGGCGAGCGGGCCGCCGCCGCGGTAGCAGGCGGGTCCCGGGACCGCGCCCGCCGAGTCGGGGCCGACCCGGTAGCGGGAGCCGTCGAAGTGCAGGACGGAGCCGCCGCCCGCGGCCACGGTGTGGATGTCCAGCATCGGCGACCGCAGCCGTACGCCGGCGATCTGCGTGGTGAAGACCCGTTCGTACTCGCCCGCGAAGTGGGAGACGTCGGTGGAGGTGCCGCCCATGTCGAAGCCGATGACACGGTCGTGGCCGGCGAGCTGGGACATGCGCGCCATGCCGACGATGCCGCCCGCGGGGCCGGACAGGATGGCGTCCTTGCCGCGGAACTGCCCCGCCTCGGCGAGTCCCCCGTTGGACTGCATGAACATCAGCCGTACGCCTTCGAGTTCGTCGGCGACGTGCTGGACGTAGCGGCGCAGCACGGGCGACAGGTAGGCGTCGACGACGGCGGTGTCCCCGCGCGGGACGAGCTTCATCAGCGGACTGACCTCGCTGGAGAGCGAGATCTGCGGGAAGCCGATCCGGGCGGCCAGTTCCCCGACGGCCCGCTCGTGCGCGGGATGCAGATGACTGTGCAGGCAGACCACGGCGACGGCGCGGATCCCGTCGTCGTAGGCGGCCTGGAGCGGGGCGGCCAGGGCGTCCAGGTCGGGCGCGCGCAGGACGGTGCCGTCCGCCGCGATGCGCTCGTCGATCTCGATGACGCGTTCGTGGAGCAGTTCCGGCAGTTCGATGCGGCGGGCGAAGATGTGCGGGCGGTTCTGGTAGCCGATGCGCAGGGCGTCGCCGAACCCGCGGGTGACGAGGAGCAGGGTCCGCTCGCCGGTGCGCTCCAGCAGGGCGTTGGTGGCGACGGTGGTGCCCATGCGGACGGCGTCGACGTGCGCGGGGGAACCGTCGAGGAGTTCGCGCACTCCGGCCACGGCCGCGTCGGCGTAGCGCGCGGGGTTGTCGGACAGCAGTTTGTGCGTGATCAGGCGGCCGTCCGGGCGCCGCGCGACCACATCGGTGAAGGTGCCGCCCCGGTCGACCCAGAACTGCCAGCCTGTCACGTCACTACCCCGCTTCCGCGCCGCTCACAGCGCCCGCAGGCCGTTGATCACGTCGCGCAGAATACTCTCGTCCGGCAGCTCGGCCGGGGGTACCGGACGCTTCACATGGACGTATTCCTCGTCCACGAGGTCACCGACGAGGACCCGTACGACGCCGACCGGGAGGTCCAGTTCCGCGGAGAGCTCGGCGACCGACTGGGGGGTGTCGCGGCACAGTTCGACGATGTCCACGTGCTCCGGGGACAGGGTGTGGTCGGCCTCCGGATCGTCCACGTGGGGTTCCGTGACGACCACCGCGATCAGGTCCAGGCGGTGCTGGGCCGCATGGCTGGTGCGGCCCCGTGTCATCGCGTACGGACGGACCACGGGCCCGGCCTCGTCGTCGAACCAGTGTCTTCTGGCCTGACCGTCTCCGCTCATGTCATCTCACTACCCACCGGCGGGCAGATCGGTGCGCGGAGCGGCGCCCAGATGGACGCCGACCCGCTTGACGAGGAGGGTCATCTCGTAGGCGACCTGGCCCACGTCCGAGTCGGCGTCCGAGAGGACGGCGAGGCAGCTGCCGTCGCCGGCCGCGGTGACGAACAGGAAGGCGTCGTCCAGCTCCACGACCGTCTGCCGGACGCTGCCCGCCTCGAAGTGGCGGCCGACGCCCTTGGCCAGGCTGTGGAACCCGGAGGCCACGGCGGCCAGGTGTTCGCTGTCCTCGCGGGTGAGGTCCTTGGACGCGCCCGTGGCCAGACCGTCCCCGGAGAGGACGACGGCCTTGCGGATGCTGACGACGCGGTCCACGAGTTCGTCCAGGAGCCAGTTCAGCTCCACCTTGTCGGTCGTGTTGTGGCCGGTGGCCTTCGGTGCGGTCATCGACCGTCCCCCTTTGTCGTTCCTTGTGCTGTGCCGTCCGGGGCGTCGTCGCCCGTGGCGTTCTCCTCACGGCCGCGCTGCCAGCCGCGCTGGAGCGAGGCCATACGGCTGCGCACCTCGTCGGCGTCGCGTTCGGCGGGTCCCGGCCGATTCTCGCTGCGTCGCTCCGGGCTCTGCTTCAGTTGCGGGGCGAGATTCGCCTGCCGGACGCGCCGGGGCAGCGGCACGGCGCCGGGCTCGCTCTCCTCAGGGGCGGTGGCGCGGCCCCGGCCCGGGCCGGCCGGGCCACCGGCCGCCAGGGCGGCGCGCCGGTTGCGCTGCGGGAGCGCGGGAGCCTGCTCCGGGCGTTTCCCGGTGGGCGGGGAGGCCGGAGCCTCATCGCGTCCGCCGAGGCGGTCGTCCGAGGCGGTCGGACGCCTCAGCGTGGTCTCGCCGCGTCGGCGGGCCGGCAGGGGCGCCACCTCCTTCTCCGGCCGGCCGAAGCCCGCCGAGGGCTTCTCGTCCGGCGGCTCGCGCCGGGACCGGTGGTCGGCGACCGGTCGTCCATGGGAGCTGACCAGCTTCGGCGCCCGGCGCCGGGGCAGCGGGACCGGGACCGCCGGGTCCCGGTCGGCGCCTTCGTCGGGGGCGCCGCGCACACCAGGATCCGGGCGGTGTCCGCCGCCCTGGCGTACCACCGGCTCGTCGGTCTCCGGCCTGCCGGAGGAGCGGCGCGGGCGGAACAACGCCCCGTGCTCGCCGTCCTCGTCGTCCAGGCCGTCCGGGAAGGCACCGAGGGCGCCCAGGCCGACGGGGGCCTCCAGCTCCACCGGCCCGTCCAGCAGCGAGGCCGGCAGCCCGGGAAGCTGTACCGGCGTCTGGGAGAGGGCGGTCCCGCGGCTGCTCTCGCGCTCGGCCGCGGGGCGGTCCGGGTCGGGGCGGAAGCCGACGCCGTCGGTGTCGGGGACGTCGTCCGTCAGCAGCACGTCGGGGAGGAAGACGACGGCGGTGGTGCCGCCGTACGGGGACGGCTGCAGAGAGACCCGGACGTTCTGCCGCTGGGCGAGCCGGCTGACGACGAACAGGCCGAGCCGGTCGGTGTCGGAGAGTTCGAACTCCGGGGTCTCCGCGAGGCGGAGGTTGGCGTCGAGCAGCGCTTCGGCGGGCATGCCGAGACCGCGATCGTGGATCTCCAGGGTGAAGCCGTTGGCGACGCGCTCTCCGAGTACCTGCACGGCGGTGTGCGGCGGGGAGAACATCGTGGCGTTCTCCAGGAGTTCGGCCACCAGGTGGGTGAGGTCGGCGACGGCGGGGCCCGTGACGGCGACCCGCGGCAGCCGGCGGACCTCGATACGTTCGTAGTCCTCGACCTCGGCGACAGCGGCGCGCACGACGTCCATCAGCTGCACCGGCTTGCGCCACTGCCGGGACGGGGCGGCGCCGGAGAGGATGACCAGGCCCTCGGCGTGCCGGCGCATCCGGGTGGTGAGGTGGTCGAGGCGGAAGAGGTCGGCGAGTTCCTCGGTGTCCTCGGTCCGGCGTTCCATGGTGTCGAGGAGGGTGAGCTGCTTGTGCAGCAGGACCTGGCTGCGGCGGGCGAGGTTGACGAACACCTCGGAGACCCCGGTGCGGAGTTCGGCCTGCTTGACGGCGGCCTCGACGGCGGCCCGCTGCAGGGTGTTGAGGGCCTGTCCGACCTCGCCGATCTCGTTCTTGTCGTACTCGAGCCGTGGTACCTCGGTCTCCACGTCGACCTGTTCGCCGGCCGACAGGCGGCGCATCACGCTGGGCAGCCGGACGCCGGACGCCTCGTGGGCCTCCAGCCGCAGTTGCCTGAGATCGCGGACGAGGCTGCGGCCGATGCGTACGGACAGCACGAGGGAGAGCAGCACGGCGGCCAGACCGAGGATGCCCGCGACGGCCGCCCGCAGGACGACGTCCATGGCGAGGGGGCGGACGCGTTCCTGGTAGCGGTCGCCCACCTGGACGTCGAGGGCGCGCAGTTCGTCGAGCACGTTGCCCGCGGCGGTGTCCCAGCTCTTGGCGCTGACGTCCCGGGGCGTGCCGGCGCCGGAGGAGACGACGGCCCGTTCGGCGGAGCGCAGCGGGGCGGTCGAGGCGTCCTTCCAGAAGTGCTCGTAGCGGTCGCTCTCGGACGCGGGGATCAGCGGCAGGTTGATCTCGTACAGGAGAGTGCGCTGGGCGACGAGGTCGGAGATGTCGCGGACCTCGCCGCGGGACAGCCTGCCGACCACCAGGGCGGAGCCGAGCAGGGCGTCCTCGCGGGAGAGGAGTTCACGGGCGCGGGTGATGTTGACGAGGGCCCGGGCCTCCTTGTTCATGTCCACGTCGTCGATGCCGTCGAGGGTGGAGAGCAGTGTGAAGCACGGATCGACCAGGCGGTTGTAGAGGTCGAGGGCCTGGGCACGGGAGAGGGTGCCGCCCTCCACGCTGCGCCGCAGGGAGCCGACGCCGTCGAGGGCGTCCAGGGCAGCGGTGAGGCGGTCGCCGTCGTCCCGGTCCATGCCGTCGCGCACGGCGGCGTTCCGCGCGTTCTTCCGGAGCCCGGCGATCACCCCGTCGGTGACGGCCCGGGTGCGGCGGAGCGCGGACAGCGCGTCGGAGGCCCGGGGATCGGCCAGGTAGACGAGGGTCTGGCGGCGTTCCTGCTGCAGGGCTCGCACGGTGTTCTCGGTCGGGTAGCCGACCTTCTCCACCAGGGAGGTCACGTGGAACAGCTGGGTCGCCTCGCGTCCAGTGATCACGGTCGCGAAGGCCCAGATGGCGGTCAGCGACAGCAGCGGCACGAGAAGCAGCGCCACGATCTTCCGGCGGATGGACTTCCCGCGAAAGCGCATGGCCTCCCCCAGCTCGACCCCCATGGGAAGGGGGTACACATGTGCGTCAACAAACGGCGCGAGCCTACTACCGACGCACAGATAACTCGAAGAGCTGTCCGGAGCCTGAACTTCCGTACCGGGGGCGAGAGAGGGCGAGTTGTCCGGGCATTGCGGGAGATGCCGCCCCGGAATCCGAAGTCGGCGGGTGCAGCGGAACAGGTCGTCCGACTCCTTGAGTTGGCCGATATTTTTCCCACCCGGGAATCATCGCGACGTCTCGTTCGTCCTACTCCATGGGAAATGGGGGCGGAATCGGCCACAGGAGCCGTGTCCCGCACCTGGGCGGCGTAAAGCAGCGCAAGGCGGGCAGCCAGAGGGAAGCCGGTTCTTCGGACACCGGGGCGAACGGTCTGCTGGCGGTGGGGAGTGACACGTTGATGGGCACGGCGGAGCGGTGCGACACGGCCGCTGACGGCGAGGTGGCGCCTGTGACGGCGGCGCGACGGGCGTCCGAGGCACGGGATCGCGACATTCCGGCGGCGCGGGCCGTCTCGGAGGGCGGACCCGGCCCGGCCGCGGAAGCGGCCGGTGCGGCGGCCTCCCGCGGCGGTACGGCGACAGCCGACGAACAGGAGGTGGAGTTCACCACGGCGAACGCGACGTGGCCGCAGTCCGACCACAGGCCGCTGTGGGTGGAGGAGCCCGCGCGACGGCGCAGGCTCCCGGATCCGGTGCGGGTGGCGGCGGTGCGGGCGGTTCTGATCATCTCCGTGACGCTCATACAGACGGTGGTGGCGTTCCTGTGCACCATGGCCGAATCCTGGCTGGCCTTCCCCATGGTGATCAGCAGCGTGGCCAGCACGGTGGTCGCCACCTGGGCGGCGCTCGACGTCTGGGTGACCCGCCAGGTGTGGAACCAGCGTTATGGCGTCGTCTCGATGCCGAGCAGCACCGCGCGGGCCCTGCGGCGCGAGCGGCGGCGCCAGGAACGGGCGACCGAGCGGAACCAGCGGCGAACAGGCCGTCGGGGGCGCGGGACAACTGTCGCACCCCTGGGCGCCGGCCGGCTGTCGCACCGCTGAGAGTTGACGGCCGCGCCCGGACCCCGGTGCCCCGCCAGGGGGTGGGCTCCGGGCACGGCTCCCTCGGCCGGTGGCCGGCCACACCGATACGGGCAGGGGGTGAGGGTCACGCCGGCCGTTTGAACATCCGGGTAGCCGTGATCTCGCTGTGCACCGTCTCCCCCGCGGGGGCCTGCTGCGGCAGTCCCGGCCGCAGGTGCTCCTCGACGCTGATGTACTTCAGTCCGGCCCTCAGGTCGGCGTCGTTGCGCAGCCGGATGACCAGCGGGAACTCTGCCAGCGCGGTCGTGTCGAACAGGCCGGTGGTGTAGAGGAGCTGGACGCCGAGCGCGTCGGACACGGCCCGCTGAAGCTCCAGCAGATAGGTGGCGTTGGCGCGGCCGATGGGGTTGTCGAGGAACAGCGTGCCCGCGTGCCGGTGCTTGTCGCGGCCGCGGTCGTTCGACCTCAGGGCCGCCATGGTGCAGTACAGGGCGATGGCGGCGGTGAGCAGCTGACCGCCGGAGAAGACGTCGCCCATCTGCCCGACGGGGACGCGCTCGGCGCGCAGCACGGCGTCCGGCTTGAGGATCTCGACGGCGACGCCTCTGGGCTGGAGGGCGGCGGCCACGCCGCGCAGCAGCAGTGCCATCCCGTCCCGCCGCAGGTCGGAGTTCTTCTTCACGGCGGCCCGGGTGGCCTCGTCGATCACCTCGCCGAGCCGCTCGGTCAGCGTGGCCTGGTCGGGCTCCTCGAAGCGGATCCGGAGGAACTCCTGCCCGGACCACTCGCCCAGTCCCTCGGGCAGGCGGGACAGCCGCTGGGCGGAGCGCAGGGTGGCGAGGGCGGACTCGACGAGCCCGCGCAGCCGGTCCACGATCGAGTCGCGGTTGCGCTCCAGCTGGTCCAGCTCGTCGGTCAGGACGCGCAGGCGGGGCGCGAAGGCCTCGGCCCACTTCTGGGCGTGTTCGGGCAGCGCGGCGGCGGGCAGCTCGCGGATCTGCTGCCGGGCGGGGGTGCGGACCTGTTCGTAGCGGGTGGCGTTGGCGTGCCGGACGAGGATGTCGCTCGCCTCGCGCACCGCGGCCTCCGCGGCGGACAGGTCGGCGGCGCAGCCGCGCAGCGAACGCCGGGTCTCGGCGGCGGTCTGCCGGGCCTCCTCCAGGCTGCCCGGATACGGCTCCTGCTCCTCCCCCTCCTCCTCTGCGGTGTGCTCGCGCAGCAGGTCGCGGAGCAGGGCGGCGACCTCGTCGAAGCCGCTCGCCCCGTCCTCGGCGGACCGGTGGGCCTCCAGGAGTTCGGCGTGCGCCTCGCGGGCCTGCGCCAACGCCTCGGTGCGGGAGGCGAGTTCGGCGGTGGCCGTGCGCAGCATGGCCTGCGCGTGCTCGGCGTCGCGCGGGAGGAGTTCCTCGGGCAGCTCGGTGTGCGTCTCGGCGTCCTCGGCGGGTGCCAGCCGCTCGGCCTCGCCGCGCAGCCGGCCGAGCTGCTCGCTGGCGGTCGACATACGGGTCTCCAGGAGCTGCACCAGCTCCTCGGCCCGGGCCGCGGCGGCCTGCCGGGACGGGCCGTCGGCTCCGTCGGTCGACTGCAGGAGCTGCTCCGCGCGGGTGCGGACCTTGTTGCTCAGCCGGTCCAGTTCGGCGCGGGCCGCGCTCTCGTCGCTCTCCGCGCGGGCCTGCTCGGCGCGCAGGTCGGCACCGACGCCGACCTTCTCGTAGACCTGGGAGGCGGCGCGGTAGGCCTCGCGGAGGGCGGGCAGGGACGCCTTGGGGGCGGTGTCGTCGGTCTCGGGGACGTCGTCGGGGGCGCCGGCGATCTCGGAGCGCTCGGCGCGCAGCGCACGGGCGGTGCGCCGGGCGTCGTCGGCGGCGCGCTGGGCGGCGCGCCGGTCCTCGTCGGCGGCCCGGGCGCGGTCCAGGCAGGTCTGTGCGCGGGCCTCCGACTCGGCGGCCTCGTCGGCGAGTTCGCGCAGTCTGACCTGCCAGCCGGCGCGCTCGCGCAGCCGGAACGCGAGCCCGGCCAGGGCGTCCGCGGCGCGCCGCGCCTTCTGCGCGGCCTCCTGCCGCACGTCGCGCACGTGGGCCGCCTCGGCGGCGGCCTCGTCGCACTCGGCGCGCGCGGTCCGCGCCTCGGCCAGCTCGGCCTCGGCCTCCTCGGCGAAAGCGCGCGCGTCCTGGGCGGCCTGCGCCAGTTCGGTGAGCCGTCCGGCCGGGCAGCCGGTGCGCCAGGAGGCGAGCCGGGCCGCGAGTTCGCGGTCCTTGCCGAGCCGGGCGGCGAGCCGCCGGATCTCCTCGTCACGGTCGGTCGCCCGCGCGCGCAGCGCCTGCCGCTCCTCGTCGGCCGCGTGCTCGTCGTGCATGGCCGGGTTCGGCGGTACGAGGAAGACGTCACCGGGCGCCGGGGCACCGGCCGGGGTCGGGGCGAGCAGGGCGGCCGCGGTGCCGACGGCCACGGCGGACCGTGGCAGCAGCGCGGCGTCGGCGAGGGCCTCACGGGCCCGCGCGTGGGTGGCCGGGTCGGTGATGATCACACCGTCGACGAGTTCGGGCCTGGCGGCCAGCACGCGCGCGTGGTCGACGGGGTCGACGGCCTGGGCGAGATAGCGCCAGCCGGGCAGGGCGGGAATGCCGTGCTCGCCGAGGAACTCGACCGTGGCCAGCACGTCCGGTCCGGGCGGCAGCAGTCCGCCGTCACCGAGCGCGCCGAGGATGCGGGAGTCGTCGGCGGCGGCGGTGCGCAGCTCGAACAGGTGCCGTTCGGCGGAGGAGACGGCGTCGTCGAGCAGTTCCCGCAGCTCGTCGGCGAAGCGGTCCAGGTCCTCGGGGGCGAGGGAGCCGGTGCGGCTCTCCGCCGCTGCCGGGTCGCCGCCGTCCTCGGCCGGGTTCGCGGCCGGTTCCTGCTCCCGGGCCGTGCCCTGGCGCCCTGAGGCGCCGTCGGGCCCGGTCCGCGGTCCGGGCACTCCCACCCGGCCCGCGCCCGCGGTCCCCGGCAGGCTCAGCAGCTCCGCCAGCCGCTCCTCCGCGGCCAGCGCCTCGGCGATCCGCCGCTCGGCCTCGTGACCGCGCTCCGCCGCCGTCGCCGCGTCGGCCGCGCGGGCCGCCGTCAGTTCGGCCCGGGACTCGGCGGAGGCCGCCTCCCGCGCGTGGTCCGCGGCCTTGCGGGCGGCGTCACGGGCGGCGTCCCAGGCGGCGACCGCCGTCTTCTCCGCGTCGCTGGCGGCGAGGGCCGCGCGCGCGGGGTCCGCGTCGGGGGCGCTGTCGTCGAGCCAGCCCGCGCGCACCGCCTCGGCGGTCTCCTGTTCGACCTCGGCGAGGCGCTGACGCAGGTGCCCGGTCTCGCTGCGGGCGCGCTGTGCCTCGGTGGCGGCGGCGGTCGAGTCCCGGTGGGCGGACTCGCCGGCCTCCTGGAGCCGCGCGGAGCGCTCCTCCTCCTCGTTGGCGAGGGCCTCGGCGCGCTCCGCGGCCGCGTGCAGGGCCCGTACGAGGTCGACGGCGGCCTTGGCGCGGGCGGCGAGCGCCGGGGCCGCGTCCCGCTCGGCCTCCTGGATCGCGGCGGAGACGCGGGCCACGCGGTCGGCGGCGGCGCGGTGGCGCAGCACGGCCTCGGCGGCCTGCCAGGCGGAGTGCAGGGTGCGCGCGTCGGCGAGTTCCCGCTTCTGCGCCGCGGCGGACTTCTCGGCGGCGGCGAGCGCCAGGGAGGCGTGCCGGTAGGCGAGTTCGGCGGCGATCAGCGAGCTGCGCTCCCGGGCGCCCTCGCTGTGCGTGACGGCGTACGCGGCGGCCGTGACCCGCTGGGCGAGGTCCGCTGCCCGCACCCGCTCGCGCACGGCCCGGGCGGTCAGCCGCCGGGCCAGGCCGCGCGTGCGCCGCTCGGCCCCCGTGTGGATGTCCCGCGCCCGGGCGCGGGTCTCGGCGGCCTCGACGATCCGTCCGAGCAGGTCCACCGAACCGGCGGTGAAGTCGCGTTCGGCGATGAGCTCGGCGCGCCGGCCGAGCTTGTTGCCGAAGCCGCTGACGAGGTCGGCGAGGCCGTCGGTGTCCCGGGTGTCGGTGACGGCGCGCAGCAGCAGATCGGTGAAGTCGGAGTCCTTCTTGACCGCGAAGAGGCCGGCCGCCTCGCCCTCGTCGGCGTTCATCTCCCTCTGGTAGCGGAAGAGTTCGGGGTCCAGACCGAGCTCGCCGAGGTGCTCGGTCCAGCGCTCGTGGATCTCCTCCCAGTGCACCTCCAGGTGCGGATAGGCCTTGCCGGCCTCGGTGAGGGCGTCGCGGAAGCCCTTCATGGTGCGGCGGCGGCCCTGCGCGCCCGACTGGCCCTCGGCGGACGGCCGTACGGCGGTGGCCTCGGCGACGGGGAGGTTGTCCAGAGTGAGGCCGGGGCCGGGCCGGAAGGAGTACCAGGCCTCGGCGAACTTGCGCGGGTCGTTGGACACCTGGCGGCCGCGCCACTCGCTCACCTTGCCGACGACGACGCACTCGCCGGTCTGCACGTGCTGCCACTCCAGGGCCACGTGCCCGCAGTCGTCGGCGAGCAGGAACTTGCGCAGCACGCCGGAGCTGGCGCCGCCCAGGGTGTTGCGGTGGCCGGGCAGCATCACCGAGAAGATCAGCTTGAGCAGGACCGACTTGCCGCCGCCGTTCTCCAGGAAGAGCACCCCGGCGGGCGCCGGCCGGCGCGGCGGGCCGACCGGCTCCTCCTCGAAGAACTCCGCCTGGGTCGGCGCGGGGTCGGGCACGGGCTCCCCCACGCCCCGCAGGTCAAGCACGGTGTCGGCGTAGCGCGCACCGGCGGGCCCGATGGAGTAGAGGCGGACCCGGGACAGCTCGTACATGGCGGACTCTCGTCAGTCTTCTTGCAGATCGGCGGAACGGGCGATCGGGGATCAGGAGTGGAACGGCAGCCCTGCGTCGGCCACCAGGTCCAGGTCGTCGGTGTCGTCGGCGGGCAGCAGGGTCGGGGTGCCGTCCGTGACGGGGACGATGCCCAGGTCGAGGAGCTCGGCCAGGGCGGCGCTGCCCGCCATGTCGCGCACCTGGAGCTGGTAGCGGGCCGTCGTGCGGTAGGTGCCGCCGTGGTCGTCGCCGGTGCGCTGGAGGAATCCGGAGTCGGTGAGGAAGCCGACGGCCTTCGCCACGATGCCGGTGGTGGAGGCGGCGGGGCGGCGGGCGTCCTTGGTGGCGCCCGTCGCGCTGCGTCTGGCCCAGATCCGCCAGGCGGCCTCCAGTCCGGGGGCGTCGGTGGCCGGGTCGGTGTTCTCGCCCTGCTCCTCGGCCCGCTCCTCCAGGCGGCGGCAGGCCTGCCGGACGAAGGCGTCGACGCCGTTGACGGTGACGCGGCCGATGTAGCCGTCGTCGGCGAGGTCCTCGGGGCGCGGGAACGCCAGCGTGGCGACCGCGAGATGGGCGAGGCCGTGCAGGAACCGGTCCGCGGAGTCGGTGGCGGCGCGACGCGCGTAGTCGCCCATACGGACGGCGAAGACGGAGTCCTCGGCGGCGGTCACCGCCATGCCCGCACGTGGGGACACCTCCAGCACCACGAGTCCGAGTCCGGCGGCCACGGCGTCCGCGAGCCGCGCGAACGCCGGGTCCTCCCGGTGGCGGCGCAGCAGTTCCGCGTACTCCTGGTCGCGCGCGGGCTGCAGCTTGGGCTGCAGGCCGAAGGCGACGAGCCGCGCCGCGTCGGCGGCGTCGGCGGGCGTGACGGCGGACCCCGCCGCCGGCGCGGCGGCGGGCTCGGGCTCGCTCCAGTCGACGTGCTCGGTCACGGTCGGGGCTCCTTGTTGCGGTGGTGCTCGCTGGGGTGGCACCGGGGGGTGCGGTGGTACTGGGTGCCGTGGTGGTCTCGGGGAGTGCCGCGGCCCCGTCCGGCACGGTGGCGGCGGCTGCCGCGGTCGTGCCGGACACGGTCGCGGAGGGCGCGGTCGTGTCCGACGTGGTCGCGCGGGCCGACGTCGCACCCGCCGAGGTCAGGCGGGTCCACGTCGCCCGGGTTGACGTGGCGCCCGTCCAGGCCGCGCGGACCCACGTCGCGCCCGTCCAGGCCGCGCGGACCGACGTCGCGCCCGCCGAGGTCACGCGGACCCACGTCGCGCGGGCCGGTATCGCGCACGCCGAGGTCACGCGAACCGGCGTCGGGCCGTTCGGGATCGTGCCGGTCCGGGGCACGCGAACCGGGCTCGTGCGGGCCGGGGTGGACGTGCGCGTGCGGGTGGTTCCCGCCGGCCGGACTCACGCCGCCTCCGTCCGGTCCGCCGCCATCCCCGCCGCGTCCAGCAGGGCGGTCCCGACGATGAGGTCGGCGCCGCCGAACTCCGGGTCGTCCAGCTCGGTTCCGTCGTCCACGGCGAACAGCAGCTTCTCCTCGCCCTGCCGGTAGGCCGTGCCGACCGGCGGGCTGGCCGCGTGCACGGCCAGCAGGGCCACCAGGTACGGCAGTTCGGGGTCCTTGCGGCGGGCCTGGGCGAGCAGCCCCGACAGCCGCCGCGGCGCGTCCGCCGGCAGGTCCAGCAGCTCCGTCGCGGCCGCCAGCTGCTCCTCGCTGAACCGGCTGTCGTCCGGCGTGGCGATCAGGTCGGGCTCCGGCATCTCCGCGCCGAGGTGCTCCCGCTCCACGGGCGGGGTGAGCAGGAGGTCGACGAGATCGCCGACCCGGACGGACACCGGGGTGCGCAGCCCGGTCCCGCGCGCGAAGAAGGCGTCCGTGACCCGGATCGCCCGCTCCACCGGGAGCGGGAGGGTGGGCGCGAGGAGGTGGCCGTAGAGGTCCGTGCCCGAGGCGGTCAGGGGGGTGGCGAAGGCCTGCCGGTCCTGCTCGGCGCGGAACAGCGGGCCCGCCTCGAGCAGCCGGGACTGAAGCTGTGTGTGCCGCCGGATGCAGTCCTTGACGATGTCGACCAGCTCCGCGGCGCGGCGCTTGTTCTCCGGGTCCTCGGACTCGTCGCGGGCGCGGCGGATGTTGGTGAGGATCGCGTTCTCGTGCCGGTAGCGGTCGGCGACGTGGTCCAGGGCCTCGGCGATCATGTCGGGCACGGCGCCCAGCCAGTCCACCGCGCGGACGTTGCGCCGGGTCGCGTCCAGGGCCCGGCGGAGGGTTTCCGAGTACTGCACGGTCCGGTACCGCGCCTGCTCGGCGGCGAGCTGCGCGTCGGCGAGGCGGCCGCGGCTGATCAGCACCTCCAGCTTGACCTCGGCGGCGATCTGGGCGCTGGTGACGTCGGTGTCGAGGGCGCCCACGAGGACGTTGACGGCCTCGTCCGTCGTGCGCAGGTAGACGCTCCCGCCGGGGCCGGGCACCTCCTCGATCAGCTTGAAGTCGTAGTCCCGCCGCACGTAGGAGCCGTCCGGGTCGAAGGTGCCGTACACGGCGCGGAAGCCGCGGTCGGCGCTGCCGACGTTGATCAGGTTCTCCAGGACCCAGCGGGCCACGCGCTCGTGCTCGGCGACGGGCCGGCGCGGGGCCTGGGCGGCGACCCGCGGGACGAGCCGGGCCACGATCTGGTCGTGGTCGGCGCCGGTGTCGAAGTCCATGTTGAGCGTGACGAGGTCGATGGAGGCGAGAGCGATCTCCGCCATGCCGTACACCGAGTACTCACCGGCGAGGTTGGCCTTGCGCGCGTCGAGGTCGTGCAGCGGTGCCGTGCAGGCGAGCGCGCGCAGCCGCCGCGCCAGTCCCTCGTCGGCGGCCGGCCCCGGTGCAGGGCGCGGCCCCGCGCTGAGCTGGGGCGGAACACGGTCCGTCGGTGCAGGCGAAGTCACGGTGCACAGACTAGGTCCTCGGTCCGACAACGACCCAAACGACGCAGATGGGCCCCGGCGCCCTGGAGCCCAACCCGCCCTCGCCGGCCCGGCGCCGGTGCCACGGCGGCGCTACCCGTCCTCGCCGACCCGCCACCGACCCGCCGCCGACCCGTCCTCGGTGTGCCGGCGGCCCCACCCGCCCTCGCCGGCCCGGCGCCGGTGACCCGGCGGCGCTACCCGTCCTCGCCGACCCGCCGCCGGTACACCTCGACGACCCGGGCGAGCGAGTCGTCGAGGTAGACCGCGAGGACCCGCTCGGCCGCGCCGCGGTCGCCGGCCTGGAGGGCCTGCAGGAGCTGCTGGTTGCGGGCGAGGTACGGCTCGTGCAGCCGCCGCGGGTCGTCCACCACGTGGAAGGCGAGACGCAGTTCGGCGAAGACGCTGCGCATCAGCTCGTCGGTGCGCTCACTGCCGGCCAGCGCCACCAGTTCCCGGTGGAAGTGGATGTTGGCCGTGCCCAGCTCTTTCCAGTCACCTTCACGCACCGCCCGCTGTCCCTCCGCCACGGCCCCGGCGAGGCCGTCCAGGGCGTAGGGCGGCTCGCCCAGCCCCCGTACGACGGCGCACTCCACCAGGCGGCGGGTGCGGTAGATGTCCTCGACGTCCTCGACGGTCAGCACCCGTACGAAGACCCCGCGGTTCAGCTCGTGGACGAGCATCCGCTCGTGCGTGAGCAGCCGGAACGCCTCGCGCAGCGTGTTGCGGGACACGCCCAGCGCCCCGCCGATGCTGTCCTCCGACAGCCGGGTGCCGGGCGGGAAGTACCCGTCGGCGATACGGCTCCTGAGGATGTCCGAAACACGCTCGGCGGTGCTGGTGCGGCCCAGCAGGGCCCGGTCGTCGGCCAGTCCCGTCAGCTGCTCTGCCATGCCCGGAATTCAACCGCACACCCGGGGACGAAACAACGGGGGTATTGAAGGATCGTTCAACGATCCTCTACCTTGCTGCGCACGGCACCGCGCCGCTCCCCGTCGCGGCGCCGTGAACTCCCGTACCGCCCGGCTCTTTCCAGCACCCTCCCGTCCCTCAACCGCGAGGTGGCCCATGAGCACGACCCCTCCACCGCAGGCAATGACCTCCGAGACCCGCTCCGCATCGGGTGAACACGGCGCCGACGACGGCGCGTTGGGCTGGCTGCGGGCCCTGGACCCGCGCGGCCGCCGCGCCTTCGCCGGCGCGTTCGGCGGCTACGCCCTCGACTCCTACGACTACTTCACCCTGCCGCTGAGCATGGTCGCGCTGGCGGCCTACTTCGGCCTGGACAGCGGCCAGACCGGGCTGTTCACCACGGTCACGCTGGTCGTCTCGGCGATCGGCGGCGCCGTGGCCGGTGTGGTCGCGGACCGGGTCGGCCGGGTCAAGGCGCTGATGATCACGGTGATCACGTACGCGGTGTTCACCGTGGCCTGCGGTTTCGCCCCCAACTACGAGACGCTGCTGGTCTTCCGCGCTCTCCAGGGTCTCGGCTTCGGCGGCGAGTGGGCGGTGGGCGCGATCCTCGTCGCCGAGTACGCGAGCGCCCGACACCGCGGCCGTACCCTCGGCGCCGTCCAGAGCTCCTGGGCCGTCGGCTGGGCGCTGGCGGCGATCGTCTACACGCTGGTGTTCTCCTTCGCCGGCGACGACCTGGCCTGGCGGGTGATGTTCTGGACCGGCGCGCTGCCCGCGCTGCTCGTGGTGTGGCTGCGCCGCCGGGTGCACGACGCGCCGGAGGCGGCGGCCGTGCGGGAACGCAGCGTGCGCAAGGGCTCGTTCACGGCCATCTTCCAGCCGGGCAGCGCCGGGTCGCCGGGCCTGCTGCGGACGACCGTCTTCGCCGTGCTGCTCTCCACCGGTGTCCAGGGCGGCTACTACACGCTGGCCACATGGGTGCCGACGTACCTGAAGACCGAGCGGGGCCTGTCGGTGGTGGGCACCGGCTCCTACCTGACCTTCCTGATCTCCGGCGCCTTCGTCGGCTACCTGACCGGCGGCCACCTCACCGACCGGCTGGGCCGGCGCCGCACCATCTGGCTCTTCGCGCTGCTGTCGGCGATCTGCGTCCTGGCGTACGCCGACATCCCGAGCGGCGCCAACACCCTGCTGCTGATACTCGGCTTCCCGCTCGGGTTCTGCATGTCCGCGATCTTCAGCGGCTTCGGCTCCTACCTGAGCGAGCTGTACCCGACGGAGGTGCGCGGCACGGGGCAGGGCTTCACGTACAACACCGGCCGCGCCGTGGGCGCCGTCTTCCCGACGCTGGTCGGCTTCCTGGCCGACAGCTGGGGCGTGGGCGGCGCGCTGGTGTTCGGCGCGGTCGGCTACGGTCTGGCGGCCCTCGCGCTGCTGGGTCTGCCGGAGACGCGCGGGAAGGAACTGGTGTGAACGGCGCGGACGACCGCCTGCTGACGGTGGCGGACGGCCTGAGCCCCGCCCTGGTGGAGGTCCCGGCCCAGGCCAGGGCCCACGATCCGGTCACCGCCACCGCCACCGCCACCGCCACGGCCGACGACCCGGCTTCGGCCGTGCCGGTCGGCCCGCCCCGGGCCCCGGCGGCGGACCGCCCCGTCGTCCTCGTCGACGAGCACGCCCGCGCGTGGAGCCCGCGAGCTGCCCGGGCCCGCTTCCGGAACGGACTGACGGGCCCCACCGCCGGGGTCGCCGCGGGCCACACCCAGGTGAACCTCATCTCGGTCCCCGCCGACTGGGCGTACGACATGCTGCTGTTCTGCCAGCGCAACCCGAAGCCCTGCCCGGTCCTCGACGTCACGGACGCCGGTTCCTGGACGACTCCCCTCGCCGCCGGCGCGGACCTGCGCACCGACCTGCCGCGCTACCGGGTGTGGCGGGACGGCGAGCTGGTGGACGAGCCGACGGACGTGCGCGGCCACTGGCGCGACGACCTGGTGTCGTTCCTGATCGGCTGCAGTTTCACCTTCGAGTGGGCGCTGGCCGGGGCGGGCGTGCCGATCCGCCACGTCGAGCAGGGCCGCAACGTCCCGATGTACGTGACGAGCCGTCAGTGCCGCCCGGCCGGGCGGCTGCACGGCCCGATGGTCGTGTCGATGCGCCCGGTGCCGCCGGAGCACCTCTCGGCGGCGATCCGGGAGAGCAGTCTGCTCCCGGCGGTGCACGGCAGCCCGGTGCACTGCGGCGAACCGTCGGGCCTCGGCATCGAGGACCTCGGCCGTCCCGACTTCGGCGACCCGGTGGACGCCGCGCCGGAGGACATCCCGGTGTTCTGGGCCTGCGGAGTCACCCCGCAGGCGGCGGTGATGGCCTCCCGGCCGCCGTTCGCCCTCACCCACGCACCGGGCCAGATGTTCCTGACCGACGCCCGCGACGAGCAGTACCGCGTGGCCTGAGAAGAGACGCGAAGGACCATGACCTCGATCGATCTGAACGCCGATCTCGGCGAGGGCTTCGGCCGCTGGCGGCTGACCGACGACGAGCGGCTGCTGTCCGTCGTCACCAGCGCCAACGTGGCCTGCGGCTTCCACGCCGGGGACGCGGTCACCATGCGGCGGGTGTGCGAGCTGGCGGCCGAGCGCGGCGTGCGGATCGGCGCGCAGGTCTCCTACCGGGACCTCGCCGGGTTCGGGCGGCGCGCGATGGACGTGCCGCCCGCCGAACTCGCGGCCGAGGTCGCGTACCAGATCGGCGCCCTGGAGGTCTTCGCGCGGGCGGCGGGCACGCGGGTGTCGTACGTCAAGCCGCACGGCGCCCTCTACAACCGGGTCGTGCACGACGAGGAGCAGGCCGGCGCGGTCGTCGAGGGGGTGCTGCTCGCGGACGGCGCGCTGCCGGTGCTCGGGCTGCCCGGCTCCCGGCTGCTGGAGCAGGCCGGGAAGGCCGGACTCCCGGCCGTCACCGAGGCGTTCGCCGACCGCGCGTACACCGACGAGGGCACGCTCGTGCCGCGCGGCCGGGACGGCGCGGTGGTCACCGACCCGGACACCGTCGTGGAACGCTCGGTGGGCCTCGCCCGCGCCGGGAGGGTCGCCTCGCACTCCGGGGCGCCCGTGGCGGTGCGGGCCCGCTCGCTGTGCCTGCACGGCGACACCCCGGGGGCGGTCGAGCTGGCGCGGCGGGTCCGGGAGCGGCTGGTGGCGTCGGGCGTGCGGGTGGAGGCGTTCGCATGAGGGCGCTGCCCGTCGGCGAGCGGGCGCTGCTCGTCGAGGTGTCCTCGGGTGAGGAGGCCGAGGCCCTGCACGCGGAGCTGCTGCGCCGCCGCGCGGCGGGCCTGCTGACGGTGGCCGAGATCGTGCCCGCGGCCCGTACGGTCCTGCTCGACGGCCTCGAGGAGCCGGACCGCCTGGCCCGTGAGCTGACGGCCGCCGAGGTGCCGCCCGTGCTCCCGCGCGCGGAGCGGGTGGTGGAGGTGCCCGTGCGCTACGACGGCCCGGACCTCGCCGCCGTCGCCGCCCACTGGGACGTCTCCGAACGGGAGGTCGCCCGCGTCCACGCCGCCACCGACTTCCGGGTCGCCTTCTGCGGGTTCGCCCCCGGTTTCGGCTACCTCACCGGTCTGCCCGCCCGCTGCCGTGTGCCGCGCCGCGCCACCCCGCGCACGGCCGTCCCGGCCGGTTCGGTGGCGCTGGCGGGGCCGTACACCGGGGTGTACCCGCACTCGTCGCCGGGCGGCTGGCAACTGATCGGCACGACCGACGCGGTGCTGTGGGATCCCGCGCGGGTGCCGGCGGCGCTGCTGTCGCCGGGCACACGTGTGCGCTTCGTCCCGGTGGGCGCCGTATGACGGACCGCGCGCTCGCCGTCGTACGCGCCGGGGCGCTCACCACCGTGCAGGACGAGGGGCGCCCCGGCCACGCGCACCTGGGCGTGCCCCGCTCCGGGGCGCTGGACGCGCCGGCCGCCGCGCTGGTCAACCGCCTGGTCGGCAACCGGCCCGGCGCGGCCGTCCTGGAGACCACCCTCAACGGCTGTACGCTGCGCCCCCGTTCGGCGGTCACCGTGGCGGTCGGCGGCGCGCCGTGCCCGGTAGCGGTGGACGGCCGGCCGGTGGCGTGGGGGGCGCCGGTGCGGGTGCCCGCCGGCGCGCTCCTGGACGTGGGCGCGGCCGTGGCGGGGGTACGCAGTTACGTCGCCGTCCACGGTGGCGTCGCCGTCGAGCCGGTCCTCGGCAGCCGCTCCACCGACCTGCTCTCCGGGCTCGGCCCGGCCCCCCTCACGGACGGTGCGGTGCTTCCCCTGGGGCGGCCGAGCGGTGTCCCCGCGCGCGTGGACGTCGCCCCGCAGCCGCGCCCTCCGGCCGAGCTGCTCCTGCGGGTGACCCTCGGTCCGCGCGACGACTGGTTCGGCCCGGCGGCGCTGCGCGCCCTCACCTCGCGCACGTACCGCGTGTCGGCGGCGAGCAACCGCATCGGCCTGCGCACCGACGGACCGGCCCTGGACCGCGCACGTGCGGGCGAACTCCCCAGCGAGGGCATGGTGCTGGGGGCGGTCCAGGTCCCGCCCGACGGCTGGCCGGTGGTCTTCCTGGCCGACCATCCGACGACCGGGGGCTACCCGGTGATCGCGGTCGTACGCGGCACCGACCTCCCGGCCGCCGCCCAGGCGGTCCCGGGGACACCGGTGCGGTTCGTCACGGCGGCCCGCCGCTGAGCGCCACGGCGTCCCGGGCCCCCGCCCACGGGGGCTCCCCTTGTCGGCCTGCTCCTCCTCGACCCGCTGCTCCACTCCAGGTCCCCGCCGCCCCCTCCAGGTCCGCCGCGCTCCTCGGACCGCCGCTCCCCTTCTCCCCCTCCCCTCCAGGCCCTCAGGTCATTCCTCTCCCTCAGACCGCGCCCGGCTCCGCTGTCTCCGCCATCGACAGCGCGGCCAGGGCCGCGGACACCGCGGCGGACGCGCGCAGGTCGAGGCGGGCGCTGGTGCCGCGGGCGCGGTGACGCAGCTCGTCCGCGGCGAGGGTGAGCAGTTGCGGGAGCAGGTCGGTGCAGCGCCGGGCCATCCAGCCCGTGCCCGCCGTGGCCAGCCACCACAGGCTCGCCGCCCGGTTGGGCGCGGGCAGTTCGGGCTCGGGCGAGGGCGCGGCGCCCGTCGCGAGGCCGGCCCCGGTGAGCAACGCGTGGAAGCGCACCGCCAGTTGGCGGTGCCCGCGCTCACCGGGGTGCAGCCGGTCCGCGCTCCACATGGCCCGGTCGCCGAGCCACTCCCCCTCGGCGGCGTGCAGATGCACCGCCCCGTACCGGTCGGACAGGGCGTGCACGACGGCGTTGACCGCCCGCTGCCGCCGGGCCAGCGGGCGGCCCAGCGCGCCCGGCAGGCCGAGCATCGCGCCGGGGTCCGGCAGGCAGGCGGTGAGCAGGACCGCGCCCCGGGCGGTGAACGCCGCGTACACCTGGTCGAGCCGGGCGGCCACGGCGTGGATGTCGAAGGTGCACCGCAGGGTGTCGTTGACGCCGACGACGACGGACACGAGGTCCGGCCGCAGGGCGAGAGCGGCCGGCAGCTGCCGCTCTCGCACGTCACGGGTCTGGGCCCCGCTGCGCGCGAGGTTGGTGAACTCCACCGGCGTCCGGGCGAGTCCGCCGGCCAGCAGCGCGGCCCAGCCGCGCCACCCGTCGCCGGCTGGGTCGCCCACGCCCTCGGTCAGCGAGTCGCCGAGGGCGACGAAGCGCACGGGTCTCATGCCACGCCCTCCGGCAGCACCCGGCGGGCGGCCGCCGGAACGTCGTGGGCGGCGAGGAACGCCTCCACCGAGGCGGCCCAGCCGAAGCACTCCGCACGCGCGCGTGCCGCCTCGCGCCGCTCCCGCTCGGGCCGGTGCAGCAGCGACTCCACGGCGTCCGCGAAGGCCTCCCCGCGGTCGGCCGCGGCCAGCCCGGCCGAGCCGATCACCTCGGGCAGCGCGGAGGAGGCGCTCGCCACCACGGGCGTGCCGCACGCCATCGCCTCCAGCGCGGCGAGCCCGAACGTCTCGGCGGGCCCGGGCGCCAGGCACACGTCCGCGGAGGCCTGCAACGCACCCAGCAGGGCGCGGTCGGAGACGTGCCCCAGGAAGGCGGCCGGCAGGCCGCCCTCGCGGGCCCGCTGCTCCAGCCGGGCCCGCAGCGGCCCGTCCCCGGCGACCACCAGCACCGCCCGCCGCCCCCGCCGCAGCAGTGTCTCCAGCGCGTCGAGCGCGGTGCCGGGCCGCTTCTCCACGGACAGCCGGGAGCACATCATCAACAGCGCCTCGTCGCCCCGCGCGTGCCGGGCGCGCAGGTCCTCGTCCCGCAGCGCCGGGTGACGTCCGGCCAGGTCCACGCCGAGGGGAGCGCGTACGACATTGCGCGCGCCGATGCGCACGAACTCGCGCTCGGCGAACTCGGTGGTGCACACCACGCGCGCGTAGGTGTGCGCGGTGCGGACGTTGAGGGCGTCGGCGGCGCGCCGGGACAGGTTCTCCGGCACGCCCCAGGTGCGCAGCACCCCGTCGGCGGTCTCGTGGGACACCATCACGGCGGGGACGCGGGCCCGCCTGGCCCACCGGCCGGTCCACCGCAGGGTCGTGCGGTCGGAGACCTCCAGCCGGTCCGGAGCCAGTTCCTCCAGGAGGGCGGCGATTCGCCGTCGGCCGGTGAGGACGCGGTAGCCGCCGGTCCCCGGCAGCAGCGGCCCGGGGAGGGTGATCACGCGGCCCTGCTCGGTCTCGCGGTCGGTGTGGCGCTCGCCCGGGACGACGAGCACCGGTTCGTGTCCGGCGGCCCTGTAGCCCGCGCCGAGTTCGCGCAGCGCGGTGCGCAGTCCGCCGGAGGCGGGGGCGACGAAGTTCGCCAGCCGGACGATGCGCAGGGAGCCGCTCATGCCGCCACCACCGTCCTGCGCGCGGCGAGCACGTCCTCGTAGTGGGCGATGAGTTCGTCGCCCACGGCCGCCCAGGTGCGGCCCTCGACGGCGGCGCGGGCGGCGGTCCCGAAGGCGGTCCGCAGCGCGGGGTCGGCGGCCAGGGCCGCCACGGCGTCCCGTACGGCGGCCGGGTCGTGGGGCGGCACGAGGAGCCCGGTGCGGCCGTGGTCGACCAGGTCGAGCGGGCCGCCGGCGGCCGGGGCCACCACGGGCACCCCGCTGGCCATGGCCTCCTGGACGGTCTGGCAGAAGGTCTCGAAGGGTCCGGTGTGCGCGAAGACGTCGAAGGAGGCGAAGACGCGGGCCAGGTCGTCGCCGGTGCGCCGGCCCAGGAACACCGCGCCGGGCAGTGCCTCGTCCAGGCCGGGCCGGCTCGGCCCGTCTCCCACCACCACGACCCGCACGCCCGGCAGGCCGCAGACGCCGGCGAGGAGTTCGACGTGCTTCTCGGGGGCGAGCCGTCCCACGTAGCCGACGATGAGCTCCCCGTTCGGGGCGAGCGCGCGGCGCAGCGCCGCGTCGCGGTGGCCGGGGCGGAAGCGGACGGTGTCCACGCCGCGCCGCCACAGTCCTACCCGTGGCACACCGTGCGCCTCCAGGTCGCGCCGGGCGGCGCTGGAGGGGGCCAGGGTGCGGTCGGCCGCCGCGTGCACGGAGCGCAGGCGCCGCCAGGCGGCCGCCTCGCCCGCGCCCACGTAGGTGCGGGCGTAGCCGGCCAGGTCGGTCTGGTAGACGGCGACGGCGGGGATGCCGAGCCGGCTGGCGGCGGCCATGCCGCGGACGCCGAGGACGAAAGGGCCGGCCAGGTGCACCACGTCGGCGCGGTGCCCGGTGAGCGCCGCGGCGACGCGCCGGCTGGGGAGGGCGACGCGGACCTGGGGGTAGCCGGGGAGCGGAAGGGACGGGACGCGGACGACCGGGCACGGGGCCGCGGCGTCGGGCCCGGCCCCGGGAAAGGGGGCGCCGCCCTGTCCGGACGGTGCCGGGGCCTTGGGCGGGGCGGGGGCGACGACGAGGGGAGCGTGACCGCGATCGACGAGGTGCCGGGCGGTCTGGAGCGCGCAGTGGGCCACGCCGTTCACATCGGGGGGAAAGGATTCGGTCACGATGACGACACGCATACCGGTGTTGTCGCCGGGCAGGACGTGGACGCGTCAACGTCGATCTTTCCGGACGAGGAACGTCCTGTGAGCGTTGGGCTGCGCGGCCGGGCAGGTCAGCCGCTGTCCACGCGCTCCTGACGCCGGGGTCGCCGAACGTTCACGCGGTCGGCGTGTCGGGGCCGATCCGGCTGCGGACGGCTGTCTGGACTTCGGCCTCCTCGGCCGGATCGGCGGCGAGCCGGCGCAGTTGCTCGACGACGCGCAGGTCGCCGGTCTCGGCGTGCCGGGCGGCGAGTTCGCGGGTGGTCTCCTCGCAGTCCCACAGGCATTCCACGGCGAATCCGGTGGCGAAGCAGGGGTCGGTGGCGGCCAGGGCGCGGGCGGCCCGGCCGCGCAGATGGGAGGAGGCGGTCTCGCGGTAGATGTGCCGCAGGACCGGGGCGGCGCAGGTGATGCCGAGCCGTCCGGTGCCGTCGACGAGGGTCCACAGGGTCGGCGCGTCGGGGCCCTCGCCGCGGACCGCCTCCCGGAGGGCGGCGAGGACGAGGTCGCGGTCCCGGGTCCCGCCCCGGCAGGCGAGGACGCGCCCGGCGGCGGCGCCCAGCCGGTCGGGACGCCGGGCCCAGCCGCGCGCCCGGTCCACGGCGGCGACGCTGCGCATCCGTTCGAAGGCGTCCACGGCAGCCTCCACGACGGCGGCAGAGCCGTCGGCCACCGCCGACTCGATCAGGTCCAGAGCGTCGGGGTCGTTGCCGTCGACGAGGTAGCGCAGCGCGGTACAGCGGGCGCCGTCGCTGCCGTGCCGGGCGGCCCGGACGATCTCGGGCCGGTCCTCCGGACCCGCGACGGCGGTGAGGCAGCGGGCGGCCGGGACGTGCAGGACGGCGCCCCGTTCGATGCCCTGCTGGGCCCACTCGAACACGGCCGCCACGCTCCACCCCGGGCGGGGCCCGGAGGGGCGCATCTGCCGCTGCCAGCGGTCGAAGCAGCCTGCCTCCTGGGCGATCCGCACGCGCGTGGCGACGGCCTCGCGCGGGTCCTCGGCCCACAGCCGCCACGGCCGGGGCTCGAAGGCGTCGCGCACGGTTGCGGCCAGTTCGGCCTCTCCCTCCGCGTCGGCCGGGAATCGCGCCAGGACGGGTGCGGCGAGGGCGCGCAGCCCCGCGTCGTCGTCCCGCAGCGCCAGTTCGTCCAGGGCCCAGGCCCAGTTCGAGCCGACGGCCGCGTACCGGCGCAGCAGGGCGAGGGCGTCGCGCCGGCCGTAGGAGGCGAGGTGGCCGAGCACCGCCAGGGCGAGGCCGGTGCGGGACTCGTCGGTGTCGAGGACGTCCTCGGGGTCGAAGAGGTGCGCCTCGACGGCGTCCAGCTCGCCGTTCAGGTCGAGGTAGAGCCGGGCGTAGTACAGGGAGCGGTTCTCCACCTGCCAGTCGTGGCGGGGGTCGCGCAGCACGCAGTGGTTCAGTGCCGCGAGGGTCTCGGCGCGGGGGGCGGTGAGCGCGTGCAGCGTGCCGTCGCCGCGGCCCCGCTGGAGCAGGCCGAGCAGCGTACCGCTGGGCGCTATGACCGGATCGAACATGGGAAACAGCCTCACATCAAGCGTCGACGCAACCGGGAAACACGCACTACCTGGCCGCGTGACACCACGTCGGAGCGCCCGCCGTCTCTTGCTTGCTGTAGCCCATCTTCCTCTGCCTCTCGTCGGTGGCCCATGCGGACCGCATCACGGCCCGCGCGGTGCGGCAACCCCTGCCCGGCCATCGCGTCCGTGAATCACGACGTCATGATGACCCCGGCGTGCGAGCTGCCGCGACCGAAATTTCCGGCGGCCCCGTACCGCCTCCCCCGTTTTCCTTGCCGTGCCTGGTCGAAGGGGCCGTCTCAGCTGCTCACGGCCCGTGGGTTCACTGCTCGCCGAACAGTTCCAGCAGCTGCGTCCGGCCGAACATCCGGGCCGTGTCCGCGGCCGACGGCGTGCCCAGGGAGGGGTCCGCGCCGCCTTCCAGCAGGGCCTCGATCACTTCCTGCTCCCCTTTGAAGACCGCTCCCGCGAGGGGCGTCTGACCCCGGTCGTTGACGCGGTCGGCGTCGGCGCCGCGGGCCAGCAGGGCGCGGACCGCGTCGGCGTGGCCGTGGTAGGCGGCGAGCATCACCAGGGAGTCGCCGCGGTCGTTGGTGAGATCGGCCGGGACGCCCGCGTCGACGTACGCGGCGAGCGCCTCGGTCCGCCCGCGCCGGGCCAGATCGAAGATCTTGGTCGCCAGCTCCACGACCTCGGGGTCGGGGGCTTCGGTCATCGGCCGGACCGCCTCTCACTGCGAACGATGGGACTGCGGGGAGCAAGCGTACGGCGGCGAACGGTGCCGTCCGTACGGGTGAATCGCCAGCGTACTGGCTCGCGCGGTCTCAGGACCGGACGGCCCGGAGGCGAGGATCACCACAGCCTGACCGGACGCGAGGGCGCCGGTCACCCGGGCCGGCGGGCTCCGCCAACGGATGGAAACCGACTGGAATTCACCCGCTTGCACCTTTTGTCATATAGATACATGCTGTGATGCTGGAAGGACTCAGGGTGACTGTCCTCCCTCGACACCAGGAGTACCGACATGATCCTCTCCATCTCAGGCGTCGTCCTGTTCGGCACCATCGTCTTCGTGTTCTTCCGCAAGGACGGACTCAAGCCCTCGCACGCGTGCGTGTCGACCCTGTTCGGCTTCTACCTGGCCAGCACGGCCGTCGCCCCGGGCATCAAGGCCGGCGGCGAGAGTCTGGCGAGCCTGCTGGGAGGCATGAGGTTCTGACGCCGTCCTCCCCAGAGGACCGCGTCACGCTCCGTCCAGGGGTCGACCCATCGCCCGTACGCACGTCCAGGAGGCAGAAGTGGCCCGGCGCCCCCTCCCCCGCATTCTGAGCACAGGCAGCGCGCAGATCGCCCGGAGCCGGGAGCTGGCCCGGACGGCGGCCGACAGTGCCACCGACGTCCTCCACCCGCTGATCACCATCACCCGGGGTCTGGGCCGGCTGGCCTCGGCCGGGCGGCGCAAGTGGGCGGACACCCCGAAGGACCGGCGAGGGCCACTGCTGTTCCTGGTGGCCTCGCTGATCCTGGTGGTGGCCCTCGTGCCGTACGGACCACTGCTCGCCGCCGTCACCCTGATGACGGCGGCGGCCTGGCAGGGCCGCGACCGCGCCCCGTCGCAGTCCGAGGGGCCCGACGAGACCCACGTCCAGCGGCTGCAGTCGCTGTACGAGGCCCTGGTCCCGTACTTCTCCGCCGCCGAGGACCCGGCGCCGCTGTACGCCCACGGCGGCGAGTGGGAGAAGGCCTTCCCCTCCTACGAGTTCGACGGCTCCAGCCGGATCTCCCACCTGCTGATCCGCTACCCGGCCTACTTCACCGACGGGGAGCCGGAGGCGCGCGCCCGCATCGAGCACCTGCTGACCGCCAAGTCCGGCCGCGGCCGCGAGTACCTCTTCGCCTGGAACGAGGAGGGCAACGAGCTCGCGATCACCGCCCTGGCACCGCTGCCCACCGACATCGCCGCCCAGCGCTTCGTCACCGCGCCGGGCGAGACGGTGCTCGGCTTCACCGACCCGGGCGAGGTCCAGCGCACGCTCCCCCTCGCCTTCGGCGAGGAGAAGCGGGACGTTCCGCCGGTCGTCTGGCGCACCGGCCTGCGCTCCACCGAGCCGCACCTGCTGGCCATGGGCCAGCCCGGCAGCGGCACCTCCACGCTGCTGCGCTCCCTCGCGCTGCAGGCCCTCCGGCACGGCGACGTGCTGATCGTGGACGGCGGCGGCACCGGCGAGTACGCCTGCCTCACCGGCCGGGACGGGGTCCTGGCCGTCGAGTGCGGGCTGACCGGGGTCCTGGCCAGCCTGGAGTGGGCCGCCACCGAGACCGAGCGCCGGCTGATCGCCGTCAACCGCGCGCGCCAGGCGGGCCAGCCGCCACCGGACGACACCAAGCGGCCCCTGTGGCTGCTGCTCGACCGGCCGACCGCGTTCACGCACCTGGCCGCCGCCGACGGCCGCAGGGAGCCGCAGGCCCTGCTCCAGGTCCCGCTGCGGCACGGCCGCGCGGTCAACGTCACGGTCGTCGTGGCCGACCAGTTCGACAGCGCCGACGCGCTGTGCGAGGCGGTACGGCAGCACACCCGCGCGCGCGTGGTGCTCGGGCCCGCCACGGCCGAGCAGCTCAAGGCGGTGCTGGGCGCGCCGGCGCACACGACACCGCTGTCCGCCGTCCCGCCCGGCCGCGGCTACGCCCGGCTGGGCACCGGGGCGGTCCACCGGCTGCAGGTCCCGGCGACCCCCGACCCGTACGACGACAACGCGAGCGAGGCGCACCGGCAGGCGGTGCTGGACCTCCTGCCGCCGAAGACCACGCCGGCGGACGGTGAGACGGTCCCGGAGCCGACGCAGGCCCTGCCCCCGGAACCGGCGGAGGTCGTGACCCCGGAACCGGCGGACGCCATGACGAAGGCGGCGGTGGCGGAGCCCTCGTAGCGGCAGGACACGCGCCGGGCGCGGGGCCCGCCGGAAGCCCGGCGCGCCCCGGGCCCGGGATCCGCCGGGCTTCCGGGAGAGGTCAGGCCACGAAGGTCCGCGGGGGTTCGGAGCCGCCGGAGGCCCCCGTTTCGACCAGCCGTGCCGCCGCCGCCAGCCGCGTCGCGGCCTCCTCGGCCACCGCGCCCCCGACCGTGAACGGCAGCCGCACATACCCCTCGAAGGCGCCGTCGACCCCGAAGCGCGGGCCGGACGGGACGCGCACGCCGACCCGCTCGCCCGCCTCGGCGAGGCGGGAGCCCGACAGCCCGCCCGTGCGCACCCACAGCGTGAGCCCGCCGCCCGGCACCTCGAACTCCCAGTCCGGCAGCTCCCGCCGTACCGCCGTGACCAGCGCGTCCCGGTGGCCGCGGGCCTGCTCGCGCCGGACCTCCACGGCCTGCTCCCAGCCCCCGGTGCTGAACAGCCAGTTCACGGCGAGCTGCTCCAGGACGGGGGTGCCGAGGTCGGCGTAGGCGCGCGCGGCGACCAGGCTGCGGACCACGTCCGGGGCCGCCCGGACCCAGCCGATGCGCATCCCGGCCCAGAAGGCCTTGCTGGCCGAGCCCACGGTGATCACCGTGGATCCGGCCGGGTCGAAGCCGCAGACCGGCCGCGGCATGTCCAGGCCGGGCTCCAGGTACAGCTCACTCATGGTCTCGTCGACGACGAGCACCGTCCCCGCCGACCGCGCCGCCTCCACCAGCCGGCGCCGCTGGTCCTCGTCGGCCAGCGCGCCGGTCGGGTTGTGGAAGTCGGCGACGACGTAGGCGAGGCGCGGCGCTGCCTCGCGGAGCACCTGGCGCCAGCGGTCCATGTCCCACCCGGCGAGCCCCTCGGCCATGGCCACCGGCACCAGCCGGGCGCCCGCCTCCCGCATCAGCTGCAGGATGTTCGCGTAGCTCGGCGACTCGACGGCGATGCGTTCGCCGCGGCCCCCGAACAGATGGCAGATGGCGTCGATGGCACCCATGGCACCCGTCGTCACCATGATCTGCTCGGGCATGGTCGGAATGCCGCGCGCGGTGTACCGCTCGGCGATCATCGAGCGCAGCGCGGGCAGCCCGGCCGGGTAGTCGCCGTGCGTGTGGGCGTACGGCGGCAGCTCCTCCAGGGCGCCCTGCACGGCCCGGGTCAGCCAGGGCTCGGGGGCGGGCAGGGCCGCGCAGCCGAGGTCGATCATCGAGCCCAGCGCCTCGGGCGGCAGCGGTTCCAGCCCCCGCGCGGGCAGCGGGTTCCCGGCCGGGACCGCGGTCCAGCTGCCCGCCCCGCGCCGGGACTCCAGGAAGCCCTCGGTGCGCAGCGCCTCGTAGGCGGCGGCCACCGTGGTGCGGCTCACCGACAGGGACAGGGCCAGCTCCCGCTCGGCGGGCAGCCGGGCGGCCACCGGGACGCGGCCCTCGAGCACCAGCAGCCGGATGCCGTCGGCGAGCGCGCGGTAGGCGGGCGGGCGGCGCGCGCCGGGGCCCGCCGGACGGTCCTGCTGGGAGGTGAGCAGCCGGGCGAGCTGCGCGGCACCCACCGCCGAGGTCCACTGCGCCATGATTTCCAGTCCACCTTCCCCGAATTGGCCATGGATGGCTTCTCTTCCCAAGCCACAGAGTGTCACGCGTCAGGCCACTGCCACCACCCAGGGGGTTCACTGTGTCCACACCGGGCCGACTCGGACGACGGCTGATCCAGCTCTACGCGGGCCTCGCGCTGTACGGCGCCAGCTCCGCGCTCCTGGTCGAGGCCGGCCTGGGCCTGGAGCCCTGGAACGTTCTGCACCAGGGACTGTCCGAGCTGACCGGTCTGACCATCGGCGTGGTGTCGATCGTCGTGGGGGCCGCGGTGCTGCTGCTGTGGATCCCGCTGCGCCAGCGCCCCGGGCTGGGCACGGTCTCCAACGTCTTCGTGGTCGGTCTCGCCATGGACGGCACCCTGGCGCTGGTGCCCGAGGCGCACTCCCTTCTCGTCCGGGTGCCCCTGCTCCTCGCGGGCGTCCTGCTCAACGGCGCCGCCACCGGGCTGTACATCGTGGCCGGCTTCGGGCCGGGCCCCCGGGACGGGCTGATGACCGGACTGCACCGGCGCACGGGCCGCTCGATCCGCCTGACGCGCACGGTCGTGGAGGTGGCGGTCGTCGCCACCGGCTTCGCCCTCGGCGGCACGGCCGGCACCGGCACCCTGCTGTACGCGCTCGCCATCGGCCCGCTGGCCCAGTTCTTCCTGCGCGTGTTCGCCGCCCCGGCGGCATCCCCGGGCAGCACGGTCGTTGCCACCGGGACACCCGAACGGGCGATACTGCGACCGTGACCACGCTCGTACGCCACCCGTACATCGACCACCCGGGCCCCCTCGCCTTCGCGCACCGCGGCGGGGCGGCCGACGGCCTGGAGAACACCGTGGCGCAGTTCCGGCGCGCGGTCGCGCTGGGCTACCGCTACATCGAGACCGATGTGCACGCCACGGCGGACGGCAGACTCGTCGCCTTCCACGACGCGACCCTGGACCGGGTGACCGACGGCGCGGGCCGGATCGCGGACCTGCCGTGGCGGGAGGTGGCGCGGGCGCGCGTGGCGGGCCGTGAGCCGGTGCCGCTCTTCGAGGAACTGCTGGAGACCTTCCCCGAGGTGCGCTGGAACGTCGACGTGAAGGCCGAGCCGGCGCTGCGCCCGCTGCTGGACCTGGTCGAGCGGGCGAACGCCTGGGAGCGCGTCTGCGTCGGCTCCTTCTCCGAGGCACGTGTGGTCCGGGCCCAGCGGCTCGCCGGACCGCGCCTGGCCACGTCGTACGGCACCCGCGGGGTGCTGGGGCTGCGGCTGCGCTCCTGGGGCCTGCCGGCCGCGCCGCGCCGCTCGGCGGTCGCCGCGCAGGTGCCGGTGGCGCAGTCGGGCGTCCCGGTGGTGGACCCGCGCTTCCTGCGCGCCGCCCACGCGCGCGGGCTTCAGGTGCACGTGTGGACGGTCAACGAGCCCGCGTGGATGCACCGGCTCCTGGACCTCGGCGTCGATGGCATCATGACCGATCACATCGACACGTTGCGCGAGGTCATGGAGGACCGCGGCGTCTGGGTCTGAGCCCCGGCCCGTCCCTTCCGACAAGCCGCGCGGGATCTCCGGCGGGGAAGCGAGGGCACGGGTGGGCACCGGCACCGTGCGGTCAGAGACGGCCGACGAGGCCGCGGAACGGGGGCGGGAGCAGCGCGGCTGGTATTTCTACGACTGGGCGTGCTCCGTCTACTCGACGAGCGTGCTCACCGTGTTCCTCGGCCCCTACCTCACCTCGGTGGCCGAGTCGGCGGCGGACGCGGACGGCTTCGTGCACCCGCTGGGCGTCCCGGTGCGGGCCGGATCGTTCTTCGCCTACTGCGTGTCGGCGTCCGTGATCCTCGCCGTCCTCCTGATGCCGGTGGCGGGCGCCGCGGCCGACCGGACGGGCCGGAGGAAGCCGCTGCTGGCGGCCGCCGCCTATGCGGGCGCCACCGCGACCACGGGTCTGTTCCTGCTGGACGGCGACCGCTACCTGCTCGGCGGGGTGCTGCTGATCGTCGCCAACGCCTCGCTGGCCGTCTCGATGGTCCTGTACAACTCCTATCTGCCGCAGATCGCCCCGCCCGAGGAGCGCGACGCGGTCTCGGCGCGCGGCTGGGCCTTCGGCTACGCCTCCGGCTCCCTGGTGCTGATCGCGAACCTGGTGCTCTTCACCGCGCACGGCTCCTTCGGTGTCTCCGAGACCGCGGCGGTCCGGATCTGCCTGGCCTCGGCGGGCCTGTGGTGGGGCGCCTTCACCCTCGTGCCGCTGCGGCGGCTGCGGGACCGCCGCGCGCCGGCGGACGCCACGGCGACGGCGGCGCGTGCGCACGGCCGGCGGCAACTCGCGGCCACGTTCCGGGACATGCGGCAGCGACCGCTCACCCTGGCCTTCCTGCTCGCCTACCTCATCTACAACGACGGCATCCAGACGGTGATCTCCCAGGCCTCCGTCTACGGATCCGAGGAGCTGGGCCTGAGCCAGTCGACGCTGATCACGGCGGTGCTGATGGTCCAGGTGCTCGCGGTGGCGGGGGCGCTCGGCATGGGGCGGCTGGCCCGCAGGTACGGGGCCAAGAGGACGGTCCTCGGTTCGCTGATCGCGTGGGCGGTGACGCTCGGCGCCGGATACTTCCTGCCCGCCGGGGCGCCGGTGGGGTTCTTCGTGCTGGCCGGCGGCATCGGGCTGGTCCTCGGCGGCAGCCAGGCGCTGTCCCGGTCGCTGTTCTCGCACCTGGTTCCGCCGGGCAAGGAGGCCGAGTACTTCTCTGCGTACGAGATGAGCGACCGCGGCATGAGCTGGCTGGGGCCCCTGCTGTTCGGCCTCACCTATCAGCTGACCGGCAGCTACCGGGACGCGATCGTCTCGCTGGTGGTCTTCTTCGCGCTCGGGTTCGTGCTGCTCGCGCGGGTTCCGGTGCGGCGGGCGATCAGTGCCGCGGGCAATCCGGTCCCTGATCGGATTTAGCACTCGGGCCGAAAGGGCGGTAGTGTACGCGTTTGGCCTGCCAGGCGTACCGTTACTGCGTGTCAAAGATACCGAAACGCTGGGTGACATCTCCTTGCAGATGTGACAAACCGGGCGCCGGTGGGTACTGCACTGGTTGACAAGGCTGCGGCTACGACGGCGACGCATGACCCGGAACGGGACATCGGAACGGGAATCTTTACCGCCGACCGGACGTTGACCGGATGACGACGACAGCGACACCTGTCCTGTGGGCGACAAGCCCGGGAGGCACGATTCATGAGTGAGCGAGCTCTTCGCGGCACGCGCCTCGTGGTGACCAGCTACGAGACCGACCGCGGTATCGACCTGGCTCCGCGCCAGGCCGTGGAGTACGCATGCGAGAAGGGGCACCGGTTCGAGATGCCCTTCTCGGTCGAGGCGGAGATCCCGCCGGAGTGGGAGTGCAAGGTCTGCGGGGCCCAGGCACTCCTCGTCGACGGCGACGGTCCGGAGGAGAAGAAGGGCAAGCCCGCGCGTACGCACTGGGACATGCTGATGGAGCGGCGCACCCGTGAGGAACTCGAAGAGGTCCTCGAGGAGCGTCTGGCCGTTCTGCGGTCCGGAGCAATGAACATCGCGGTCCATCCGCGGGACAGCCGCAAGTCGGCCTGAGTCCCGTCGGCCGGACCCTCGGCCGGATCACCGCGCACGCCAACATGACCGCGGGCGCCGTACGTGTTGTTGACGTACGGCGCCCGCGGTCTTGCTGCTGCCCACGTCGTGCCCGAGCCCGCGCGTTTGCCGGAGGTCCGCTCGCGCCGCCGGTCAGCTCGTGCCCGAGTCGCCCGAGTCGCCCGAGTCCGCTCGTACCGCTCAGCGGGTGAGCGGCGGGCGCTGCTCCCGGGGTCCGTCCGCCGGCTCCTCCCGGATCACCTCGCCCTGGACGACCCTGCCGTCCGGCCGGTGGACGCGCATCTGCTGGAAGGCGTCGCCCAGGCTGCCCGGGGCGGCCGTGCGCAACCTGCGGTCCACCGTGCGCTCCGTCAGGCGGCTCACCGCCCGCTGGACCGGCGGGATCAGCAGGAGCAGCCCCGCGACGTCCGAGATCAGGCCGGGGAGCATCAGCAGCAGGCCGCCCAGCATCACCAGCCCGTTTCCACCGCGGCGATCCGGGGTGCCGCCGCGCTGCAGGGCCTCGTTCAGGTTCTGGAAGGCGCGCCGGCCGGCCCGCTTGATCACCGCCGCGCCGAGCACGAACCCGGCGAGCAGCAGCAGGAAGACCGTGAAGCCGCCGGCCACACCCGCGACCACCGTCAGCAGCCAGATCTCCAGCGCCAGCCACGCCACCACGCCCAGCGGCAGGTATTGGAGGAGCCGGGAGCGCCGGGGCCGGGTGGAGAGCGGAGAGGTCGGAGCGCCTGTCGTCATGCCCCCAGTGTGCCTGGCCGCGGCTCAGCACGGGATAAGCGGGACGGGGGGCTCCCCCACGCGCTCCCGCTCGCCCGGTGCGCGCCCCGGCTACGACCGCTCCTGACCGCCGCGGCCGGTGAGCTTGCTCACCCGCTCCCCCACACCCCAGGACGTGACCCGCCACAGCGCCTCGACGACGATGTCCCGGCTCATCTTGGAGTCGCCGAGCTCCCGCTCCACGAACGTGATGGGCACCTCGACCACGTGGTAGCCGGCTCTGACGGCCCGCCGGGCCAGATCGACCTGGAAGCAGTAGCCCTGGGAGGCCACCTCTTCGAGGCCGAGTCCCTCCAGGGTGCCGCGGCGGAAGGCGCGGTAGCCGCCGGTGACGTCCCGGATCGGCACGTCGAGCATGAGCCGCGAGTAGGTGCTGCCGCCGCGCGAGAGGAACTCGCGGGACTTCGGCCAGTTCACCACCCGGCCGCCGGGCACCCACCGGGAACCGAGCACCAGGTCGGCGCCCTTGAGGGCGGTGAGCAGGCGGGGCAGCTCCTCGGGCTGGTGGGAGCCGTCGGCGTCCATCTCGACCAGCACGCCGTAGTCGCGCTCCAGACCCCAGCGGAAGCCCGCGAGGTAGGCGGCGCCGAGGCCCTCCTTGCCCTTGCGGTGCAGCACGTGGACCTGTGCGTCGTCGGCCGCCAGCTCGTCGGCGAGCTTGCCGGTGCCGTCGGGGCTGTTGTCGTCGGCCACCAGCACGTGCGCCTCGGGCACGGCCTTGCGCACCCGGCCGACGATCGCCTTGATGTTCTCCGACTCGTTGTAGGTCGGGATGATCACCAAGGGGGTGCCGAGCGGGCCGTACCGTCTCTGCCGGGCCTGTGCCGCGCCGTTGCCGTCGCCGTCGTTCACTGCTGCCCCTTCATGTCCATACGCAGAGGTCCACCATAGTGGCCGCGGCCTGCGCCGACGTGACGGCACGTTCGTACGGTGGTGTCGGTTCGACAAGAGCGGGGTAAGACCGCACTTTTCAGGATCTTTTCCGGGTCTTCCCGTCCTGCGAGTGGGGGCCCCGGCGCCCTTCGGGCCGACCTCGGGCCCGCTGGCTGCGGATCGGCCGAGAGCCGTTGTCTACTGAGCACCCGGGCCCCACCCGGGTCACACCTTGCCGACCGTCCGGAACATTCCCCCGCCGACGCGGGCGCTGAGCCTGGCTCCCAGTGACGGTGACCCGGTGCGGCACACCGTCCCTGACCCAGCGGCGCCGCGACGCGTGCACGGAAGTTCCCCGGGTCGGGCGTCCGGTGGTGGACCCGGCAGAACCTACCGGCCCCCTGCCGCTGCCTGTCAACAGCCGTTTGAACTGCGCAAACGGTCGCCCTGCCGGCTCCGGCGCGGAGGATGCGCAGGTCGCGCGACGGGGCGGCGGACGGTGAACGCCGCCGCGCCACCCCAGGAGATCACTCCCCCGGCCGTACGAAAACCGTCCGCCCGCCCACCACGGTGCGCAGGCAGACGGGCAGGTCACGGCCCGGCGTGAGGTCGGGCAGTCCGGGCGTGCCGGAGCGCGGGTCGGTCGACCAGCGCGCGACCCGGTCGTCCGGGGCCTGCACCACAAGCTCGTCGGTGCGCCAGACGGCGTAGTCCGCGGGGGCGCCCGGCACCAGGACACCCGCGTCGTCCCGGCCGGTCGCCCGCCAGCCGCCGCGCGTGTGCGCGGTGAACGCGGCGCGCACCGAGACCCGGTGCCCGGGGGTGCGGTGGAAGGCCGCCGCCCGGACCGTGCCCCACGGGTCGAGCGGGGTGACGGGGCTGTCGGAGCCGAGCGCGAGGGGGACCCCGGCGCGCAGCAGGGCCGCGAACGGGTTCAGCGTGCGGGCCCGCTCGGCGCCGAGGCGCCGCGCGTACATGCCGTCCTCGCCGCCCCACAGGGCGTCGAATGCGGGCTGCACGGAGGCGGTCAGGCCCAGTTCGGCGAACGCGGCGATCGTCCGGGGGGTCAGCATCTCGGCGTGCTCGACCCGGTGGCGGGCGGCGCGGACGCGGGCCGTGCCCACCTTGTCGGCAGCGGCGCGCACCCCCTCCACGACCGCGGTCACGGCGGCGTCACCGATGGCGTGGAAGCCCGCCTGGAGGCCCGCCTCGGTGCAGGCGACGACGTGGGCGGCGACGTCCTCGGCGTCCAGGTAGGCGGTGCCGGTGTGGCCGGCGTCGGCGTACGGGCGGTGCAGGCAGGCGGTGTGCGAACCGATGGAGCCGTCGACGAAGAGGTCGCCCGCCGCGCCGGCCGCGCCCAGCGCGCGGGCCCGGGCGACGCCCTCCTCGCCCGCCTCCGCCCAGTAGCCGGTCACGCGCGGGCCGGACTCCTCGGCGGCGAGCCGCAGCAGGCCGGTGAAGTCTTCCTCGGAGGAGATGTCCGGTCCGGCGCACTCGTGCACGGAGCCGATGCCGAGGGCGGCCGCGCGGGCCAGGGCGGCGCGCTGGGCCTCGGCGCGCTGGGCGGGGGTGACGGCGGCGAACGCGGCGGCGCGCACGGCGTGGTGGGCGTCGGCGGTGAGCGGGCCGTCCACCGGTCCGAGGCCCGGCACGAGGTCGAGCAGCGCGGTGGTGACGACCGCCGAGTGGACGTCGATCCGGGTCAGGTAGAGGGGACGGCCGCCGGTGGCGGCGTCTAGCTCCGCGCGGGTCGGGGGGCGGCCACCGGGCCAGCGCGCCGCGTCCCAGCCGTGGCCGAGCAGCACACGGTCGTCCGGGCGGGCGGCTGCGAAGTCCCGTACCGCCGCGAGGGCAGCCTCCAGGGTCGGGGCGCCGGACAGATCGAGGCCGGTCAGCGCGAGTCCCGTCGCGGTGGTGTGCACATGGGCGTCGGTGAAGGCCGGGGTGACCAGGGCGCCGTCCAGGTCGACCACCTCGTCGACGCCGTCCGCGAAGGCGTCGGCCGCGCCCTCGGAGCCGACCCAGGCCACGTGTCCCGCCTCGACGACCATCGCCGTGGCGAACGGGTCGGCGGGGCTGTGGACCTCACCGCGGCGGAGGAGGACGGTCTGGGGCTCGGCGGTGCGCTCACTCATGGGGAACAGTCTCGCCCCTGGGGTGAGCGCCCCGGCAGGCAGGTCGATTCAGACGCGCGGCGGCCGCGCCTCGTACGGCGTCGACAGCACCACCGTCGTCCGCGTCGACACCCCGGCCAGCGACCGCAGCCGGGCCAGCAGCTCCTCCAACTCGTGCGGGGTGGCGACACGCACCTTGAGGATGTAGTTCTCGTCGCCGGCGACACTGTGGCAGGCCTCGATCTCGGGAACGCCGGCCAGGCGGTCCGCGATGTCGTCGGGGGCGCTGGGGTCGAACGGTTTCACCGAGATGAACGCGGTCAGGGGCAGCCCCACGGACTCGGGGTCGACGACCGCGGCGTACCCGCGGATGACGCCCCGCTGCTCCAGCCGCCGCACCCGCTGGTGCACGGCGGACGTGGACAGGCCCGTGGCCTTGCCCAGGTCGGTGTAGCTCATCCGCCCGTCCTTGACGAGCAGCTGCACGATCTGTCGGTCCAGCTCCTCCATGGCGCAAGAACCTACAGTGCCCGTGATCTCCGCGGGCACTTCGGCCCCGCAGGTCATGCCCCGGTTCGCGCGGGACTCGGGAGCGACCGGTGCGCCACCTGGGGGACAACACGGGCGCGGCGGGCACCTGCGGGCGCCATGTGACGAACGCCACAGCCCTTGGGCGCTCTCCGTGACGGCCGCGTGGTTACCCCCGAGACCTGGCGGGAAGTGCTTGCTGTGGTCGAGGCCGCAGCGCCTTCACGGCCCAGCCTTAGGGGGAGAATCCCATGCAGAGTCTTAAGCGCCCTGGTCGATCTGTGCCCAAGCGGCAGCAGCCGGTCGTCGAGCCCCAGCCGGAGGGCGTCGAACCCGACGCCCTCGACGACATCGACGACATCGACGGCGAGGAACTCGACGCCTACGACACCTTCGAGATGTACCGGGTGATCTGCCCGGACTGCGCGCAGCCCATCGCCCTGCTGGCGGACGAGGAGGTCCTCCCGGAGCACGCCCGGTGCGCCTCGCCGTGGAACCCGTTCGGACTCACGGTCTGTGCCGGTACGGGCCGCCGCGCGACCGAGGCCCGGCCCGCGGACGAGTCCTTCCGGCCCCAGGAGCAGGACACCGCGCTGCTGTTGACGCTCCCTCAGGGGCTGGACTGGCGGAAGCAGCCCTTCTCGCACGTCGGCGGCCCGGGCTCGCGCCCGATGCGGGTGCCGGTGATGCGCCGCGAAGCCGCCTGAGCGGTCCCGGGGTCGACGCCGGCGGGGGGCGCCCCGCCCCCCGTGAGCGGTACACCCCTGAACGCACGGCCGATTCCGTACGGCGGTGACCTGAGCGCCCGTCGCCGCGTTGGCGGGGTATGGCTCCCTCGTACACGGCGACCGGGCGTCAGCGCCTCATCTTCGTGCCGCCGCCCGCAGAATCGGTGCCGCCCGCAGAATCGGTTCCGCCGGTGCCGCCGCAGCCGCAGGATCCGCCGATCTACCGCGATCTGGTCCGCACCTGGGCCGACCGCGGTCGTACCCTGCCGGGGCGCGACGACCCGGAGTGGGTCCGGCTGGCGGCGCCTCCGGCGGGCCTCGAATCGCTCAGCGGGTCTCCGGACCCGCTAGATGACGGGCAATGACCATCCGCTGGATCTGGTTGGTGCCCTCGACGATCTGCAGGACCTTGGCCTCGCGCATGTACCGCTCGGCGGGGAAGTCCGCCGTGTAGCCGTACCCGCCGAGCACCTGGACGGCGTCCGTGGTGACCTGCATGGCGGTGTCCGTGCAGAACAGCTTGGCCATGGCCGCCTGCCGGGCGAACGGCCGGCCCGCGTCGCGCAGCCGCGCCGCCGCCAGATACAGCGCGCGGCCGGCCTCGATCCGGGTCGCCATGTCGGCGAGCATGAAGCGCAGACCCTGGAAGTCGGCGATGGGCCGCCCGAACTGCTGCCGCCCCGCGGCGTAGCCGACCGCCTCGTCCAGCGCGGCCTGGGCGAGGCCGATCGCGCAGGCGGCGATGCCGAGCCGCCCGGAGTCGAGCGCGGACAGGGCGATGGCGAAGCCCTGGCCCTCCTCGCCGATGCGCCGGCCGTCGGACACACGCACCCCGTCGAGGTGGATCTGCGCGGTCGGCGAGCCCTTGAGCCCCATCTTCCTCTCCGGCGCCGCGGCGCTCAGCCCCTCGGCGTCACCGGGCACCAGGAAGGCGGTGATGCCGCGCGGGCCGTCCTCGCCGGTGCGCGCCATGACCGTGTAGAAGTCGGCGACCCCGCCGTGCGTGATCCAGGACTTGGTACCCGTGATCACCCAGCCGTCGCCGTCGCGGACCGCCCGGGTGCGCAGGGAGGCGGCGTCCGAGCCGGAGGACGGCTCGGAGAGGGCGTACGCGCCGAGCAGCCCGCCGCCGAGCATCGCCGGCAGGTGCTCGACCTGCTGCTGCTTGGTGCCGTAGGTCGCGAGCCCGTAGGCGGCGAGGGTGTGCACGCTCAGGCCCAGGCCGACGGTGAGCCGGACGGCGGCGAGCTCTTCGAGCACCTGGAGGTAGACCTCGTAGGGCTGGTCGCCTCCGCCGTACTCGGAGTCGTACGGCAGGCCGAGCAGGCCGGACTCCGACAGCAGGGCGAAGACCTCGCGGGGAAAGCGTCCGGCGTCCTCCTCCTCGGCCGCCTTCGGGGCTATCTCACGCTGCGCGATGTCGCGGACGAGCGAGATCAGATCCCGGGCCTCGTCCGTGGGCAGTTGCCGGTCCACCGGCTGCGGGGCGCGGTCGGGCATGGCGACGCTCTCCTCCCTCTCGGGCACATCGGCGGACGTGCGCCTTGGGTGGGGGCGGCTCCGCCGGGTCGTTCTCGAAGGCCGGCCGGTGCGCGCACTCCCGGGTCACGGAAGCTGCTGACCAGCGGCTGTGCGCTGTGAGTATGCCCGATCGGCGGCAGGGAGTCACCGGTTAACGACCGCTTACTTCAAGAAAGGGTCCGCGACCTCAGACCGGCCCGGGCCGTTGACCCGGCCGGTCCAGCCCAAGGACCTCTCGCCCTCAGCCCTCCCGGCGCGCGGGCACGGGGGCCGGGTAGGACGGGTCCAGCTCCTCGACCGCCCGCAGCGCGCCGCCCAGCGTCCTCACGAGCAGGTCGCGCATGGTGTCCCGGGTCAGTCCGGGGCGGTCGATCCAGTCGAGGGTGGCGCCCTCGACGCCGCACACCCAGCTCAGCAGTCCCATCCGGGCCGTCGGTGCCACGACGGCGCGCCCGTAGGCGCCCTCGGCGATGGTCGCCACGATCGCCTCACGCACCCCGTCGCGGATGGCGTGCACCTGGGCGTCGAAGCCGACGCCGCCGCTGACGATGGTGCGGAAGGCGGCCTGGTTGTGCTCGGCGTAGCGCAGATAGCCGTCGATGGTGCGGTGCAGCCGGTCCACGGGCGGCAGTTCGCGGCCGCTCCCCGCGAAGGCGACCAGGTCCTCGACCGAGTCCTCGATGATCGCCAGGTAGTAGCCCCGCTTGGACCGGAAGTAGTAGTAGATCAGCCCCTTGGCGACACGGGCCTGCCGGGCGATGTCGTCCATCGACAGGGCGTCGTAGGAGGTGTCGGCGAACAACCGCCGTCCGATGGCGATGAGTTCGGCGCAACGGGCCACGGAGCGCTCGGTGCCGCGGGCCCGGGGCGGGGTGGTCTCCGCCGCAACGTAGTGGCGGGCCTCCGGGAGGACGGCGTCACGCTCTTGGCTCATGTGCACTTCAGGCCCCGGGTCTCCGACTGGCGGTGGGACCCGCAGTATGGCAGGTGGGCCCTGTCTCAGGTCACAGCAGGCCGAGCCGGGTGACGAGCATCGCGATCACCACGATCAGGATCCAGCCCAGGACGTGTTCGAGGGTCTCGGACCCGTCGCGCCGGGGGCCTCCGGTGCGGGCGCGGGCGGTGGTCGCCGACTGTGCGGTCATGGGCTCTCGCAGTGCTCGGACGTGCTCGGTGGTCTCCCCCGCCCCGATCCACCTTGCCATGCGCGGCCGCCGGCGCGGCGGAGAGCTTGGTCACAGCGAAGGCCCCGGACCACCGGGCGGATTCCAGGGGCCTTCGCCCGCGTGCGCCGCCGTCAGCGCACGCCGACCGCCGCCAGCGCCATGCGCTGGTGGGCCGTGGGCCGGGCGGGGAAGTACAGGTAACAGACGCCGCCGGTGCCGGAGACGACCTTGCCGGAGGCGTTGTACCGCTTGGTCCGCAGCCAGATGTTCTCGAACTCGCGGCGCCGGTACACGCGCCGGACCGCCGCATCGTCCGGCGAGGCCGGGTCGTTGGCGATCACGTCGCCGTCGGCGGTGAAGCCGACGACCGTCATCAGATGGCCGGAGGTGCCGTAACCGGCGCCGGTCAGTTCGGTCCTGAGGAACGACTGGGACGTTATGGCCGGGATGCCGGCCGCGATCAGCGTCTCCAGGTCGGTGAGCGAGGCGAGCCGGGTCACCACGCCCTGCAGATCGGGGAAGGTGGCCGCGTAGGCGGCGTTGAAGGGCCAGTTGCCGCAGCCGGCGTACTGGTAGTCGTAGGTGTAGCGGGCCGCGTGACAGACCTGCGGGTCGGCGTAGCCGGGGTCGACCCAGGCAAGCTGCGCGGCGGTGAGGCGCCCGCCCCAGTACTCGACGATCATCTGCGAGGAGGTGGGACTGCACCAGGCCTCGCCACCGTTGTCGTACTCCGGGTACTGACCGCTGTGGATCTCCTGCGAGTAGCGCGGGACCGCCAGCTCCTTGGCCACGCCCGGCGCGGAGGCGGGGACGGTGAAGCGGTCCGGCACGTCCGAGCCCATGACGCCGACCCGCCACACGGTGGGTGTGAGCCCGGTGCCGGGCCGGCGGTGGAGGGTGAGGCGGAGCCGGTACGACGCCAGGCGCAGCCCGGAGGCCGGGCCGTCGACGGAGAAGGTGTCGGTCCAGATCGTGCTCCGGCCGTCGCTCTGGCCGTCGACGGAGGTCCGCCGGATGTCCTGGTCGCCGGCCGCCCAGCGGCCCATCACGTACCAGGGGGTGTCCGTGCCGTCGGAGTACGTGCCCTTCAGCTCCACCTGGAGCCAGGTTCCGGCGGGGGTGCTCGCGTTCCAGGAGGCGACCGCCTCGGTGGCGGGGACGGCGAGCGGGTGGACCGGCGAGGTCCAGGTGGCGTACTCCCAGGACGCCGTCCTGCCGGTGTGCGGGTCGGTGTAGTCGGTGGTGCCCGCGGCGGCGGCGATGCGCAGGCCGGGGCGGAGGCCCGCGACCGCCTCGGTGCCGTCGGCCCCGCCGCCGCGCCAGTCGGCGTACGTGGTCCAGGAGCGGTAGTCGACCGGGCGGGCCGGGGCGCGGCCGGCGGGAGCGGCGGGGCCGGTCCCGACGGCCGGGCCGGCGCCGGCGGCCAGCGCCGGGGCCGCGCCGGCGGCCGCTGCGGTCGCCGCGGCGGCGGCCACCGCGGCGGCCAGGACGGATCTGCGGGACGGCTGTTCGGCTCTGCTCATGGGTGGAAGACCCCCAGGTTCCGAGTCGGGGCGGGTCCGTGCACGACAGTGCGCCCACTATGGCCGCGGCGACCGCCCGCGGCCAGCACTTCGCCCCACGCCACGCCCACCAATATTGGTCTCCACCACTGGCGTGAGCTGGGCGGGGGCGGCCCCGGCAGCGCGGCGCGCGCTCGACCGGGGCCGTCCGCTCAGACCAGGTCCATCGCGGCGACCTCGTCCGGACGGCCGTAGCTGACCGGGCCCCGGAAGCGGCGGCGGGCGGTGGCGAACCACCACACCGTGGCCACGAGCAGGACGACGGCCAGGGCGATCGGGGCGTAGTTGAAGGAGTCGACGGTGATGGGCGAGGCCTGCGGCAGCATGAACAGCACGCTGCTGAGCACGATCCAGGTCACGGCCACGACGCCGACCGGCCGCCCCCAGCGGCCCAGGTGCCAGGGCCCCGGCCGGAAGTCGTCGCCGAGCCGCAGCCGGAGCAGGATCGGCACGGCGTAGGCGAGGAACAGCCCGACGACGTTGACGCTGACGATGGCGGTGAAGGCGGTGTGCGACCACCAGCCGGGCAGCACCAGGGCCAGCGAGCAGGCCACCGCCAGCCAGACCGCCTTGACCGGGGTGCGGGTGCGCGGCGAGACCGAGTGCCACCAGCGGGAGCCGGGCATGGCGCCGTCCCGGGAGAAGGCGAAGATCTGCCGGGTGTTGCTGGTCAGGTTGGCCAGTCCGCAGAAGAGCATGGCCCCGATCACGATCAGCAGCAGCGCCTTGGCGGTGCCGAGCCCGAGGGCGTCGATGAGGATCTGGACGGGCGGCGCGGCGGAGGCCGCCACCCGGTCGTAGTCGCGGATGCTGACCACGAGGGCGAGCATCAGCACCAGTCCGGTGAGCGCCGACCACCCGATGGCCCGGGTGATCCCCTTGGGCGCGTTCACGGTCGCCCGGACGGTTTCCTCCGACATGTGGAAGCTGCCGTCGAATCCGGTGAACGTCCAGCTCGTCACCAGCAGGCCGAGCATCCCGCCGTAAAGCCCGTTGGTGAAACCGGTGTTGTTCGCGAAATGGGTGACGAAGGAGGCCGGACGGTGGTGGTCGGGGACGGCGGCCAGGGCGGTCACGATCACGACGAGCCCGACCAGCAGCCACCACACGGAGATCCGGTTCAGGACGGCGACCAACTGGACGGTGTAGGTGTTGGCGAGCCCCTGAAGCACGATGATCAGCGCGGTGAGGAGCACCGTCTGGTGCATGGTCGGCCGGTAGGAGGACCACTGGAGGGCGAGGAAGGCCTGGACGAAGGTGGCGGCGGCGTAGCCGGTGGCGGCGGTGCCGCCGATCTGGCCGACGAAGTTCAGCCAGCCGGTGAACCAGGACCAGGCGCCCTTGCACCGTCGGGCGAGTTTTCCGGCGGAGAAATACAGCGCCCCGCTCGTCGGGTAGGCCGAGGCGACTTCGGCCATGGCCGCTCCGACGAACAGCACCATGACCGAGACGCCGATCCAGCCGAAAACGAGAATGCGGGGACCGCCCGCGTTCATCCCGAACCCGAAGGACGAGAAAATGCCGGAGATGACGTTGATGATGGTGAAGGATATGGCGAAATTGTCGAAGGCCTGAAAGCGCCGGGTGAGTTTTCTGGGATAACCCATCGCGTGCAGGGTCGCGTCGTCGTCGAGCGCGGCCGGGTCCCCGGCGCCGCCGGCTCCGGTGTGCGGGGCCGATATCCGTTCGGACACAGATCGACCTTCCTCTCGGTGGGGGGTGGGGGGCTGGGACGAGGGTCAGGGGCCGCCGGGCACCGGCAGGCCGCAGGCCCGCCGCGCCCGGGAGAGCTGCTCGGCGGGGTCGCCGAAGGCGCACCACGGCATCCGCGAGGCGTAGGGGCCCATGGCGATCAGGACCGCGCGGGCCTCGGACAGCCGCCGGGCCATCACCAGCGCGTGGGCGAGATAGGCGAGGTCGAGCACCGGGGTGAACGGTCCGCCGGCGACCGTGGGCAGCCAGTTCCGGTGGAGCGCGAGGGCGGTGGAGCGCCACGGCGGCTCCTCCCAGACCCGGTCGGCGAGCCGTCGGGCGGGGTTGTGGCTCTCCACCAGCGCGACCAGCGGCAGCAGTCGCAGCGCGGAGTCGGCGGGCGCCCGCTGGCTCAGGAAGGCGGCGACGTCCCAGGCCGCGTTGGCCGAACCGCCGTGGCGGGCGAAGAAGCAGGCCAGGAAGCGGTGGTGGGCCTCGCGGTGCCAGGGATCGAGGGAGAGGACGTGCGCGAACAGCCGCCAGGGGCCGGGTGGGGCGGTGAGCAGGCCCTGGGGCGCCGGGTCGCGCAGCCGGTGCAGCCGGGCCATGGCGAGCCTCGCCACCCAGGGAGTGGGGTCCGCCGGGTCGAGGCCGGAGGCACGGTCGCAGGCGGACAGGGCGATCCGCTCCAGGGCGCCGGCCCGCTCGTCGCGCGCGTCGGCGGCGCGCAGCGCCCGGAGCACGGCCACCCGCGCCCACAGCAGCGCGGCCTCGGGTTCGGGCTCCTCGGCCAGCCAGCGTTCCGCGAGGTCGGAATCGGCCGCCTCCGAGGCGAGGACCAGGGAGCGGTGGGCCCGCAGACCGAAGGCGCCGCGCGTCTCGGCCAGGGCCTCGCGCGCGCTGCCCCAGCGTCCGGCCCTGACGTCCACGCACACGGTCGCCAGAACCCGGTCGTCGGCCGCCGGATGCCACACGTACTGCCCCTCGAAAAGCCCAGCGGCCATCGTCCCCGTCCGTCCCCGTTCACTGCCACGCGGGTGCGCAGGGGGCACTTTACTCACCACGGAGCACAACCGGAACGCAGTTTTCGATCTACCCGGAGGCCATTCGCCGGCCAATAACGGCGTGCGACGGCCGCGGCCGCGATAGTTCAATGGGACACCAATTTCCCGGCCCGCTGCCCGGCCCTTGGAAACGCCCGGTTAGAATGTTCCGCGGAAATATGCCACCGCCCGAGCCCCCGCCCGATCAGCCCCCGGGAACCGTCATTCACGCCCTCGCCTCCCGCCTGCGGCGCCTGCCGCCCTTGTGCGGCCCCGTGCGCCTCGTCGGCGTGGACGGGCATGCCGGGTCCGGCAAGTCCACCTTCGCCGGCCGGCTGGCGGCCGCCCTGGACGGCGCCCCCGTGCTGCATCTGGACGACGTCGCCAGCCACGAGGAGCTGTTCGCGTGGGACCGGCGGCTGCTGGCCGACGTGGTCGAGCCGCTCGCCCGGGGCCGGACGGCGCACTACGCCCCCTACGACTGGCGCGCCCGGGACTTCGGCCCCGCCCGGGCACTGCCGCCGGCGCCGGTGATCCTCGTCGAGGGCGTGGGCGCCGGCCGCCGGGCCCTGCGCCCCTACCTGACCCAGTTGCTGTGGATGGAACTGCCGCGCGAGGAGGCGTGGACGCGGGGCCGGTCCCGGGACGGCGAGGAGCAGCGGGAGTTCTGGGCCGGGTGGGTCGAGGCGGAGCGGCGGCACTTCGCCGCGGACCCCTCCCGCCCGTACGCCGACCTTCTGGTGCGGCAGGTGAAGCAGGGGTACGAGGTGCTGCCGGGGCAGGAAAAAGCGGTTGAACCGCACCAGAATGTCACCCACCGTGACGGGCCATCGGCAGTGTGCTGAAGCTGTGAAAACCCGTGCGGGCGAACTTCGCCGAGTGCTTCAACTCGGCTTGACCGGGGGGACGTACAGGTCTTACGTTCTCAATGTGCGGTCTATCGGGACCGCCCCCAGACGCGAAGCCCCCGGTTGTTCCCCCGTGATCGGGGGCTTCGTTCTGCCCGCGTCCCGCTTTCCGGACGCCGCGTGACGCCATCCGGTCACCCTCGGTCACCGCGCCGTCCGCGCCCCGCCCGCCCCCACCCCGCCGAACGGGCCGTGCGGCACCCTTCGGCGGGCACCGGTCCCGCAGGTACGATGCCCTCGGTGCGACCTTCGAACGGCTGCTTCGCGCACCGGCAACTCCGGTCCGCGGCACAGCCGTTCGACCAAGGAAGCCGCCGACGACGGTCGGGCGGTGAACCTACGGGGGCACGGTCTGTGGGGGACGTGATGGACTTCGGCACGCGGGGCCCCGAGGCGCCGGCCGACCTCGCCTGGCTGCGAGGCGTGGACGCCTACACCATGGGCGCCTATCCGCAGGCGGAGGAGGAGTTCCGCACCGCGGTGCGGATGGATCCGGGGATGGCCGACGGCTGGCTCGGGCTGCACGCGCTGCGGGTGGACACGACGACCGCGCTGCTCAGGATGTTCCGGCACCGGGACCGCTTCGGCGAGCAGCGCGCCCGGCACCGCCGCGCCCTCAACTCCTGGTACTGGCTGGGCTGGTGGGTGCAGCCCGTACTGGAGAGCCCCCGGGACCTGCTGCTGGCGCACGCCTCGCACTGGCTGGACGGCCGGCACGTCCCCGAGCTGGACCGCGCGCTGGCCGGGCTGCCGCCCGTGGACACCGACGCCCAGGTCCGCTTCCTGCAGGCCTGCCGCGCCTATCTGGTCAAGGACTGGGAGCAGCTCGTCCGGCACACCGACTCCCTGCTCGACGACCCCATGCTCGGCATCGAGGCCGGCCTGTTCGGCGGCATGGCGCGGGTCCGGCTGGAGATGTACGGGCAGGCCGAGCCGCTGCTGGCGGCCGCGCTGATGCGGTGCCGCAGCGAGCAGCCGCAGCGCAAGGAGCTGCGGTACTGGCTGGCGCGGGCGCACGAGGGCACCGGCCGCAGCGCCGCCGCGCTCCCCCTGTACCGGGCGGTGCACCGGGTGGACCCCGCGTTCATGGACACCTCGGCCCGGCTCGCGGCGATCTCCGAGGGCGACGGGTACGACGACGCGGCCGGCCTCGCGGCGATCACGCTCACCGGTCTCGGGCAGGACGCCGTGGACGGTCCGGACGTCCTGGACCCGCTCTTCGGTGTCGAGGGCCGCGACCTGAGGCTCCCCGAGCCCGAACTGCCGGCGTCCGGGCCGCTGCCGTCGGCCGCCGACCCGGCGGTGCGGCAGCGGACCGCGGTCCCCGCCCAGCCGCTGCCCACCGGGCCGACCGACCCGGGCTTACTGGAGGAGGCGCTTGCCGAGCTCGAGCGCATGGTGGGCCTGGAGCCGGTGAAACGCCAGGTCAAGGCATTGTCGGCACAGCTCAACATGGCCCGGCTGCGGGCCGGGCAGGGCCTGCCCGTACAGCCGCCGAAACGCCACTTCGTCTTCTCCGGCCCGTCGGGCACCGGCAAGACCACGGTCGCCCGCATCCTCGGCCGCGTCTTCTACGCGCTCGGCCTGCTCGGCGGCGACCATCTGGTGGAGGCCCAGCGCGCCGACCTGGTCGGCGAGTACCTCGGCCAGACCGCCGTCAAGGCCAACGAACTGATCGACTCCGCGATCGGCGGAGTGCTCTTCGTGGACGAGGCCTACTCCCTGTCCAACTCCGGATACGGCAAGGGCGACGCGTACGGCGACGAGGCCCTGCAGGTGCTGCTGAAGCGGGCGGAGGACAACCGCGACCACCTCGTGGTGATCCTCGCCGGCTACCCCGAGGGCATGGACCGTCTGCTCGCCGCCAACCCGGGCCTGTCCTCCCGCTTCACCACCCGCGTCGACTTCCCCTCCTACCGGCCCCTGGAGCTGACCGAGATCGGCAAGGTACTCGCCGCGGAGAACGGCGACCGGTGGGACGAGGAGGCCCTGGACGAGCTGCGCTCCATCGCCGGGCACGTGGTCGACCAGGGATGGATCGACGAACTCGGCAACGGGCGGTTCCTGCGGACGCTGTACGAGAAGAGCTGCGCGTACCGGGACCTGCGCCTGTCGGCGTATCCCGGCACGCTGTCGCGGGACGATCTGGCCACGCTGCGGCTGCCGGACCTGATGCAGGCGTACGGAGAGGTGCTGTCGGGGCGGGGGCCGCAGGACCCGTCGGCTCTCTGAGGAGCCCCCGGCGACCGCGCCCGGTGGCGCCCGCTCCGGCCGGCCGCGCCGCGCACGCGGGGCGGCCGGCCGGAGCGGGTCCTAGGAGGCCAGCGCCTCTTCCTGCTCCCCGCTGCTGCGCGGCTCCGTCAGCCTGACCTCCGGGGCAGCTGCCACCCGGTGCGCGGGGTCGCGCACCTCACCGACCAGCAGTTCCAGTACGTCCTCCAGCGCGACCAGGCCGAGCACCCTGCCCTTGGCGTCGGCGACCTGGGCCAGGTGGGTCGCCGCCCGCCGCATGACGGTCAGCGCGTCGTCCAGCGGCAGCTCCGACCTGAGCGTGGTCATCGGCCGCCAGACCCGCTGCGGCACGGCCCGCTCGGACTCCTCCAGGTCGAGGACGTCCTTGACGTGCAGATAGCCCATGAAGGCTCCGGACTCCGCGGCGACCGGGAAACGGGAGTAGCCGGTGCGGGCGGTCAGGGCGACGATCTCGCCCGGGGTGACCGACGGGCTGACGGTCACCAGGGCCTCCCGCCTGAGCAGTACGTCGGTCACCGGCCGGGAGCCCAGCTCCAGCGCGTCCTCCAGCCGCTCCTGCTCCTCGGGGTCGAGGAGGCCGGCCTGTCCCGAGTCCTCCACCAGCCGGTTGAGCTGCTCGCTGGTGAACACCGCCTCGATCTCGTCCTTGGGCTCTACGCGGAACAGCCGCAGGATGCCCTGGGCGCAGGCGCCGAGGGCCACGGTGATGGGCCGGCAGAGCCGGGCGAAGGCGACCAGGCCCGGGCTGAGCCACAGCGCGGCCTTCTCCGGCGCGGCCATCGCGAGGTTCTTCGGCACCATCTCGCCGATGACGAGGTGGAAGAAGACCACGGCCGCCAGCGCGATGACGTAGCCGAGCGGGTGGATCACCCCGTCGGGCAGGTGGATCCACTCGAACAGCGGCTCCAGCAGGTGGGCCACCGTCGGCTCGGCCACCGCGCCGAGGGTCAGCGAGCACACGGTGATGCCGAACTGGGCGGCGGCCATCATCTGCGGCAGCCGCTCCAGGCCGTACAGGACCTGGCGGGCCCGGGCGGTGCCGAGCGGTTCGATCTGGCTGCGGCGGACCGACACGAGCGCGAACTCGGCGCCCACGAAGAAGCCGTTGGCCAGCACCAGCAGAGCGGCGAAGAAGAGTTGGAGGACGCTCATCGGGCGGCCTCCGCACGGGCGGCGGACTCCGTCGCGGCGGCCGTCCGCACCAGGCGGACGCGCTCGGCGCGGTAGTGCCCGACCTGGCGCACGGAGAGCCGCCAGCCGGGCAGCTCGGCGCGGTCGCCGGGGGCCGGGATACGGCCGAGCAGGTCGGCGACCAGGCCTGCGACGGTCTCGTACGGCCCCTCGGGCACGTCGAGGCCGATGCGGCCCAGGAGGTCGACCCGGCAGCTGCCGTCGGCGTCCCACGCGGGCCGGCCGTCCTCCGGCGGGACCGGGGCCAGTTCGGGCAGGTCCTTGGCGTCGTGCTCGTCGCGGACCTCGCCGACGATCTCCTCGACGATGTCCTCCAGCGTCACGACGCCCGCCGTGCCGCCGTACTCGTCGACGACCACCGCGATGGGCTGCTCGCTGCGCAGCTGCGCCAGCAGCGGCTGGACGGGCAGGGTCTCGGGGACGAGCAGCGCCCGGCGCGCGATGCGGCCGACGGGGGTGCGCAGCCGCTCGTGGGACGGGACCGCCAGCGCGTCCTTGAGGTGGACCATGCCGACGACCTCGTCGATCCGCTCCTGGTAGACGGGGAAGCGGGACAGGCCGGTGGCGCGGGTCAGGTTCACCACGTCCTCCGCGGTCGCCGAGGACTGCAGGGCGCTGACCCTCACGCGCGGGGTCATGACGTGCTGCGCGGTCAGGTCGCCCAGGGACAGCGTCCGCACGAACAGGTCGGCGGTGTCCTGCTCCAGCGCGCCGGCCCGCGCCGAGTGGCGGGCCAGGGACACGAGCTCGCCGGGGGTGCGGGCGGAGGCCAGCTCCTCGGCCGGCTCGACGCCGAGGGCGCGGACGAGCCGGTTGGCCACGGCGTTCAGCGCGGCGATCACGGGGCGGAACAGCCGCGAGAACAGGTGCTGCGGGCCGGCCACGAACCGTGCGACCTGCAGCGGCCGGGACACGGCCCAGTTCTTGGGCACGAGCTCGCCGATCACCATCTGGATGGCCGAGGCGAGCAGCATGCCCACGACCACGGCGACCCCGGACACGGCGCCCTCGGGGACACCGATCGCGGTGAACGGGCCGTGCAGGAGCGCGGCCAGCGCCGGTTCGGCGAGCATGCCGACGACGAGTGAGGTGATGGTGATGCCGAGCTGGGTGCCGGAGAGCTGGAAGGACAGCTCCTTGAGCGACTCGACGACCGTGTGGGCGCGTCGGTCGCCCTCGGCGGCGGCCTTCTCGGCCTCCGGCCGCTCCACGGTCACCAGGCCGAATTCGGCCGCCACGAAGAAGCCGTTGGCCAGAATCAGCAGGAAAGCCGCTCCGAGGAGCAGCAGGGGGATGGTCATGATGCCGCCGCCTCCGCGTGCGCGCGGACCTTGAGACTTCGGTCCGCGCTATGTCGGCAGGGGGCGGCGCAGGTACTGCAGGACGGTCCGTCCATCGCCGGAGGGAGTCACTCCTCGGGTAGCAGGAACCCCTGGCGCCGGTCGGAGCACAGGGGCGGAGGCACAGCGAAAAACGCCTCCGTCACCAGATTAATCAAGACCCCGGCCGATGCGGCAGGGGCGACGTCACCGGGTCAGCCCTGAGCGTCCCCGGAGGAGTGCTCGGGATCCTGGAGGGAACGCGCCTCGACCAGTGCGCGCAGGGTCCGCGCGTCGGCGACGGCGCGCTGCCTGGCGATGCCCGGCTGGATGCCGAGCGCGGGCAGGCTGGTGCCGTCGCTGAGGTTGAGGAAGACCCAGGGGTCGCCCTGGCGCAGGTTCACCTGAAGGATCTCCGCCCAGTCCAGGTGCCGCCGGGAGACGATGTTGACGACGGTGACGCCGGTCTCGTCGGCGACCACCTTCGGCCGGGCGAGCATCAGCAGCACGCCGGACAGGAGCGCGCCGGTGAGGACGAAGCTGAGGCGCTCGCCGGGGCCGAGCCGCTCCAGCAGCAGCGCGACGGTCGTGATGACCGCGAAGATCGCGACCGCTGCGGTGAGCAGCACGGCGCGGGTGCGGCCCGGCCGGAAGGTGACCGGGAGTGCGGGCAGGTCGGACATCTCTGTGTGCCCCCTCAGAGGCGGCAGGCGTGGATCGCCGTGGTCAGGATGGCCCGGGCACCGATCGCGTACAGGTCGTCCATGATCCGCTGGGCCTCCTTGGCCGGGACCATGGCGCGCACGGCGACCCAGCCCTCGTTGTGCAGCGGGGAGACGGTCGGGGACTCCAGGCCGGGGGTCAGCGCGACGGCCTTCTCCAGCTGCTCGACCCGGCAGTCGTAGTCCATCATCACGTAGGTCCGGGCCACCAGGACACCCTGGAGGCGGCGCAGGAACTGCTGGACCTTGGGCTCCCCGGCGTCCGCGCCGGTGCGGCGGACGACGATCGCCTCGGACTTCATGATCGGCTCGCCGAAGACCTCCAGGCCCGCGTTGCGCAGCGAGGTGCCCGTCTCCACGACGTCCGCGATGACCTCGGCGACGCCGAGCTCGATGGCGGTCTCGACGGCGCCGTCGAGGTGGACGACGGAGGCGTCGATGCCGCTGTCGGCGAGGTGCTTGGCGACGATGCCCTCGTAGGAGGTGGCGACCGTCTTGCCGTTGAGGTCCGTCACCGCGTCGGCCGTGCCGGGCTTGGAGGCGTAGCGGAACGTCGAGCGGGCGAAGCCGAGGGGCAGGATCTCCTCGGCGTTGGCGCCGGAGTCGATCAGCAGGTCACGACCGGTGATGCCGATGTCGAGGCGGCCTGAGGAGACGTAGATCGCGATGTCGCGGGGGCGGAGGTAGAAGAACTCCACCTCGTTGCCCGGGTCGACGATGCGCAGTTCCTTGGACTCGCGGCGCTGCTGGTAGCCGGCCTCATGGAGCATCTCCGCCGCAGGGCCGGAGAGTGAACCCTTGTTGGGCACGGCGATGCGCAGCATGAGGTCGGCTTCCTTTGCGTGGTGTGCGTACGGCGGTGTGCGGGGTGGTGCTCAGAGGTGGGCGTAGACGTCGTCCAGGGAGATGCCCCGGGCGACCATCATGACCTGGACGTGGTAGAGGAGCTGCGAGATCTCCTCGGCGGCCGCCTCCTTGCCCTCGTACTCGGCGGCCATCCAGACCTCCGCGGCCTCTTCGACGACCTTCTTGCCGATGGCATGGACCCCCTTGCCGACCAGTTCGGCGGTGCGGGAGGAGGCGGGGTCGCCGTGTGCGGCCTTGTGCTGGAGCTCGGTGAAGAGCTCCTCGAACGTCTTCTTGGACATGGTGGTCCCCACCCTACGCGGTCCGGGCGACTCCTCAGCGCCAGGGTTCGGATACCGAACGCAGCGTGGCGGCCGTCGCCACCGCCGCCGTCACCGCCTCGTGACCCTTGTCCTCGCGGGAGCCCTCGATCCCGGCCCGGTCCAGGGCCTGCTCCTCGGTGTCGCAGGTGAGCACGCCGAAGCCGACGGGGACGCCGGTCTCCACCGACACCTGGGTCAGGCCCTGGGTGACGCCCTGGCACACGTAGTCGAAGTGGGGCGTGCCACCGCGGATGACGACGCCGAGGGCGACGATCGCGTCGTAGCCGCGGCCCGCGAGGACCTTGGCGACCACCGGCAGCTCGAAGCTGCCGGGCACCCTGAGCAGGGTCGGCTCGTCGATCCCCAGCTCGCGCAGGGCGCGCAGCGCGCCGTCCACCAGCCCGTCCATCACCTTCTCGTGCCACTGCGCCGCGACGACGGCGACCCTGAGGTCCCCGACGTTCCGTACGGACAGTTCCGGTGCGCCCTTGCCGCTCACGTGTCTCCTCGGTGCTCTCTGCTTACTGGTTGCCGCAGCTGGACACGGCCGTCGTGTCCAGCCAGGGCAGGTCGTGCCCCATCCGGTCCCGCTTGGTGCGCAGGTAACGGAGGTTGTGCTCGCCCACCTGGACGGGCATCGGCTCGCGTCCGGTGACCTGCAGGCCGTGGCGGACGAGAGCGTCGCTCTTGTCGGGGTTGTTGGTCATCAGGCGGACGCTGCGCACCCCGAGGTCCTGCAGGATCTGCGCGCCGGCGCCGTAGTCGCGGGCGTCGGCGGGCAGGCCGAGTTCCAGGTTGGCGTCGAGGGTGTCCCGGCCGCGCTCCTGGAGCTCGTAGGCGCGCAGCTTGGACATCAGGCCGATGCCGCGCCCCTCGTGGCCGCGCAGGTAGACCACCACTCCCCGGCCCTCGCTCTGGATGCGCTCCAGGGAGGCGTCGAGCTGGGGGCCGCAGTCGCAGCGCTGGGAGCCGAAGACGTCGCCGGTGAGGCACTCGGAGTGGATCCGGACCAGGACGTCCTCGCCGTCGCCGATCTCGCCGTGCACCAGGGCGACGTGCTCGACGCCGTCGACCGTGGACCGGTAGCCGTGGGCCGTGAAGGTGCCGTGGGCGGTGGGCAGGTGGACCTCGGCCTCGCGGCGGACGGTGGGCTCGCTGGAGCGGCGGTAGGCGATCAGGTCCTCGATGGAGATGATCGTCAGGCCGTGCTTGCGGGCGAAGGGGATCAGCTCGGGCAGGCGCAGCATCCGGCCGTCCTCGCCGGCGATCTCCACGATCGCGCCGGCGGGGCGCAGTCCGGCGAGCCGGGCCAGGTCGACGGCGGCCTCGGTGTGGCCGTTGCGGACCAGGACGCCGCCGGGCCTGGCGCGCAGCGGGAAGACGTGGCCCGGGCGGACGAGGTCGGTGGGCTCGGCCGTGCCGCTGGCCAGCAGCTGGAGCGTGGTGGCGCGGTCGGAGGCGGAGATGCCGGTGGTGACGCCGTGCGCGGCGGAGGCGTCGACGGAGACGGTGAAGGCGGTCTTCATCGACTCGGTGTTGTCGTCGACCATCTGCGGCAGCTTCAGCCGGTCGAGCTCCGGGCCCTCCATCGGGGCGCAGATCAGGCCGCGGCACTCGCTCATCATGAAGGCGACGATCTCCTCGGTCGCCTTCTCGGCGGCGATGACGAGGTCGCCCTCGTTCTCGCGGTCCTCGTCGTCGACGACCACGACCGGGCGGCCGGCCGCGATGTCCGCGACGGCCTGCTCGATCGGGTCGAGCGCGAAGTCCTCCATGCCGTCCGTGCTGTACAGGATCGGTGCCGCGGTCATGCCGGCGCTCCTTCCAGGACGGGCCGCGCTTCCCTGCGGGAGCGCAGCCACCAGTCGCGCATGCCCCACAGGACGAGTGCGCCGTAGATGACGTAGACGAAGCCGGAGAAGGCGAAGCCGTTGGTGAAGTTCAGCGGGACGCCGACGACGTCGACGAGCAGCCAGGCGAACCAGAACTCGACCATGCCGCGTGCCTGGGCGTACATGGCGACGACGGTGCCGACGAAGATGTACGCGTCCGGCCAGGGGTCCCAGGACAGCGACGGGTACGCCTGGAACAGGCTCGCGACCGCGACCGTGCCGACGGCCGCGGCGCCGAGCAGGGCGGCCCGCTCCCGCCAGGTGGCGAACCGTACGGCGATGTGGCCGTCCGCCGCCCGGTCCTTGCCGCGGTTCCACTGCCACCAGCCGTAGACCGCGACCGCCATGACGACGATCTGCTTGCCCGCGCTGCCCGAGAGGTGGGCGGTGGCGAAGGCGGCGAAGAGGACGAGACCGGAGAGGAACTGGGTGGGCCAGCTCCACAGGGAGCGCCGCCAGCCGAACGCAAGGGCGATCAGGCCGATGACGTTGCCGATCATGTCCGACCACTTGATGTGCTGGCCGAGGAGGGTGAAGGCCTCCGAGTTGAGCCAGTTCACTTGGTGGCCCCCGGATGGGCGAGCAGCCGCTCGACGTACTTGGCGACGACGTCCACCTCGAGGTTGACCGGGTCGCCGCTCTGCTTGAGGCCGAGGGTGGTCAGGGCGAGGGTGGTGGGGATGAGGCTCACGGTGAAGTAGTCGGGGCCGGCCTCGACGACGGTGAGGCTGATGCCGTCGACGGTGATGGAGCCCTTCTCGACGACGTAGCGCGCGAGTTCCGCGGGGAGTGAGATCCTGACGATCTCCCAGTGCTCGGAGGGGGTTCGGTCCAGGATCGTGCCGGTGCCGTCGACGTGTCCCTGCACGATGTGCCCGCCGAGGCGCGCGCCGACGGCGGTGGGGCGTTCGAGGTTGACGCGGGAGCCGACGGCCAGGACGCCCAGGCTGGAACGCTTCAGGGTCTCCGCCATGACGTCGGCGGTGAACTCCTCGCCCTCGTGCTCGACGACGGTGAGACAGACCCCGTTCACGGCGATGGAGTCGCCGTGCCGCGCGCCGTCGGTCACGACCGGGCCGCGGAGCCGGAAGCGGGCGGCGTCGCCGAGGTCCTCCACGGCGGTGACTTCGCCCAGCTCTTCGACGATTCCGGTGAACACTTCCCGGGTCCTCCTGCCTCTTCGGGCACGGACTCCGGGGCTGTCGATGACGACAGAAGGTACGAGCGAGGACACCGGGTACGACGCCGGACGGGATCCGCCCGTGAGGGCGAGCCCGTAGTCGGCGGCTCGCACGTGTGTGCTCGCTCGCCGCGCACTGCCTCCCATCCGGACTTTAACCGTCGGTCCAGGAATTTCACCTGGTCAACCGGCCGCTGGAAGCGACCGGGTCGCGGACTGTAACCGCCGGTTCGGACTTTCACCGACCCCGGAGTGCGCTGCTACTGGTACAGGGCCAGTGTGCCACGCCTGATCGAGGTCCCGACAGACGATCGGTGTGCAGTGCCTCACAGACCGTGGCGTCCGCCCCACGCGGGCCGGCGGCCCGGCGGCGGGCAAGGGCCGTCGTCACCGCCGCCGGACCTGTCTGCGCGGGCGCCCGCACACGGGCCGGCCGGACTCGACCCTAAGAGGACTAGACCAGGGCGGTCAACAGGTACGGACCAGCCGGGTCCCGTCCTGGCCCGACCCGTCTGGCAGGGTGAACTCATGACGAGCGCCGAGGAGTTCGAGCAGCACCGGCCGCGCCTGTTCGGCCTGGCCTACCGGATGCTCGGCTCCGCCCACGAGGCCGAGGACACGGTCCAGGACGCGTACCTGCGCTACCTCGGCGCCGACCGCCCGGCCGTGGAGCACCCGGCGGCCTGGCTCGCCGAGGTCGTCACCAACCTCTGCCTGAACCGGCTGACTTCGGCCAGGGCCCGGCGCGAGCGCTACGTCGGGCCCTGGCTGCCGGAGCCCGTGCTCACCTCCGACGGCACGCTCGGCCCCCTGGAGTCGGCCGAGCAGCGCGACGCGGTGTCCATGGCTGTGCTGGTGCTGCTGGAGCGGCTCACCCCGGCCGAGCGGGCGGTGTACGTGCTCCGGGAGGCGTTCGCCTACCCGCACGGGGAGATCGCCGGGGTGCTGGGGCTGGCCGAGGCCAACTGCCGTCAGCTGTACCGGCGGGCGGTGCGGCGGGTGGGCGATCCGGGTGCCCGCTTCCAGCCCGCTCCCGAGCGGCAGGAGGAACTGCTCGCCTCGTTCCTCGCGGCGGCCCGCGGCGGTGACCTGGCTGGTCTGGAGAAGCTGCTCGCTGCCGACGTGACCTGGTGGGGCGACGGCGGCGGCAGGGTGTCCGCGGCGCGGCGGCCGATAGAGGGGCGCGAGAAGGTCGTACGCCTGCTGACCGGCGGCGGCGGGCGGTTCGCGGCGGGGCTGGACTTCACGGTGGCCGAGGTCAACGGCGCGCCGGGACTCGCGGCGTGGGCGGGTGACACCTTGGCCGGGGTCGTCTCCTTCACACTGCGGGACGGGCTCGTCGCGCAGGTGCGGGCCGTGGTGAACCCGGACAAGCTGGACTTCGTACGACGTCAGCTGGCGCGCTGACGGCGGGCTGTCACACGGCGCGGGGCTGCCCGGTCTCAGTGGGCGGCGGGCGCTCCGTCCGGGGGCGCCGGCACGCGAAGGGAAGGAACAGAATGACCACGATCCTGGTGACCGGCGGCACCGGCACGCTCGGCCGGCTCGTCGTCGAGCGGCTGCGCGCGGACGGGCACGAGGTGCGGGTGCTCAGCCGGCACACCCCGCCGTACGCCGTCGATCTGCGCGCGGGCGGGCCCGCTCTGGACACGGCAGTCGCGGGCGTGGACACGGTCGTGCACTGCGCGAGCTCCCCCCGCGGCGGTGACGAGGAGGCGGCCGGGCATCTGATCGCGGCGGCGCGGAAGGCGGGGGTGGGGCATCTGGTCTACATCTCCATCGTGGGCGTCGACCGGGTGCCGTACGGCTACTACCGCTCCAAGCTCGCCGTGGAGAAGCTGATCGAGGAGTCGGGGCTGGGCTGGACGGTGCTGCGCGCCACCCAGTTCCACGATCTGCTGGTGACGCTGTTCGGGGTGCTGGCCAAGCCGCCGGTCATGCTGCTTCCGGCCGGGGTGCGCGACCAGCCGGTCGAGGCGGCGGAGGTCGCGGAACGGTTGGCCGAGCTGGCGGTGGGGGCGCCCGCGGGGCGGGTGGCGGATGTGGGCGGCCCCGAGGTGCGCTCCTTCGAGTCGCTGGCCCGGGCGTACCTGAAGGCCGCGGGGCGGCGGCGCCCGGTCCTGAACGTGCCGCTGCCGGGCCGCACGTACCGGGGCTTCCGCGGCGGCGGCCACCTGACCCCGGGCAACGCGGTCGGCAAGCGCACGTTCGAGGAGCACCTCGCGGAGCGCTTCGGGGCGGGGGCGGGGCCTGAACGGGGCTTGGCGGGGTGACGGGCCCCGGCCGGTGGTGACCTTACGGCGGCCCGCACGTGACTCACCGGACCGGCCGCCCGCGCGCGGTGGGGTGACGGCCGCCCGCGGGTGGGCCGCGCCGTGGCGGGCCGTGTCCGGCGTCAGCGGTCCGGCGGGGTGAAGAGTTCGTCCTGGGCGTGGTCCCGGGCGGTCAGCAGGGCCCCGCGCAGTACGGCTCCTCCGCCCAGGACGGCGGGCCGCACCTCGGTCGGCAGGGGGGACATCCGGCGCAGCCGTTGGGCCACGCGCGCGGCGAGCACCTCTCCGCCGGCCTGCCCCACCTCACCGCCCAGGACCACGCATCCGGGGTCCAGCAGGGCCACGACCGACGCGGCCCCGACCGCCAGCCGGTCGGCGAGCGCGTCGAGAAAGCGGTCGGCGCGGGCCGCCGGGTCCAGGTCGCCGGGGTCCGACGCGACCGCCGCGACCGCCCCGCGCACCACCTCCGCGGCGACCGGCTCCGGCCCGACGCCGGAGGCGGCTCCGCCTTCGGCTCCGGTCCGCGCTCGGGCTGGGGACACTGCTTCGGCCCCGTCCCCGCCGGCCCCGGTGACGGCGACCGGCCCGCCCCCGGCCCTGTCGAGGCCGGACTCCCCCGTCCTTCGAGACTCCGCAGGTTCGGGCTCGGTCTGCCCGGGCACGGTCACCCCCGGCTCCGTCAGCGCGGACTCCGCCCGTCCGGGCCCCAGCGCCCCCGGCTCCGTCCCCACGGGTCCCAGCGGCCCCGGCTCCGTCCCCACGGGTCCCAGCGCCCGCGGCTCCGTCAGCCCGGACTTGCGCCTCCGGCCGGGCTGGGCCGGCCCGGGCTCCGCCACCAGGCCGAACCTCGCCGCCAGTTCCACGACCGCCGCCGAGCCCGCCAGCGAGTGGAAGCCGCCCGCGCAGTCCGTCGCGGACGGCAGCGCGGCCGTGCCCGGTACCGGGAGGAAGCCGATCTCGCCGGTGCCGCCGGAGGCGCCGCGGCGCAGCGCGCCGTCCAGGACGACGGCCGCGCCCGTGCCGTGGCCGAGCCACAGCAGGACGAAGGTGTCCCGGTCCCGGGCGGCCCCTTCGCGCTGCTCGGCCACGGCGGCGAGGTTGGTCTCGTTCTCGACGATGACGCGGGCCCGCGGAAGCCTCTCCTGCAGGGCGGCCACCAGTCGGCGGTGCCATTCGGGCAGACCGGTGGAGTCCCGGAGTTCGCCGGACACCGGGTCGATCAGTCCCGGCGCGCCGATGCCGACCGTGTGCAGGCTCCCCCGCCCCGGACCCTCCCCCGGCGGCACGCCCGCCACACCGGCCTCCGCGGCCGTACGCTCCACCAGGGCCACCGCCCGCTGCACCGCGGCACCGGTGCCCGTGTCCCCGCCGATCGGTACGGACGCCTCGGCGAGCACCCGGCCGAGCAGGTCGGACACGGTCACGGAGACGCTCTCGGTGCGGACGTCCAGCGCGGCCAGATGGGCGCGGTCGGCGACGATCCCGTACAGCCGGGCGTTCGGGCCCCGCCGCTGTGCTCCCGACTCGCCGACGACGGTGACCAGGCCGGAGGCCGTGAGGCGTTCGACGAGGTCGGCGACCGTCGGCCGGGACAGGCCGGTGAGCTGCTTCAACTGCCCTGCCGTCAACGGTCCTTCCCGCTGCATCAGCCGCAGGGCGAGCCGGTCGTTGATGGCCCGGGCGGTGCTCGGGGATGCGGGCATGCCGGGAATCCTCCCAGATCTGCGGGGCCGCGCCGCGTGCGGACGGACGGCCGTGAGCCCCCTTTTCTATCAGGCAGGGTTCCTGATAGTTTACGGCGCCAGTGGGGGAGACAGCCAGCCGGGGAGGGGCCCGAGAATGAGCGCAGTGGTCTGCGAACGACGCCAGGTCAGGCGCGCCCGGTACGCCGTGGCGGCCGTCTTCGCCGTGCACGGTGCCGTCACCGGTTCGTTCGCCACCCGAGTGCCGTGGATCCAGGACCACGCCGGGGTCGGCGCGGGCCAGCTGGGCCTCGCGCTGGCGTTCCCCGCGCTCGGCGCGTCGCTCGCGATGCCGCTCGCGGGCGGGATCAGCCACCGCTTCGGCGCCCGCAACGCCCTGCGCGGGCTGATCGCCCTGTGGACACTCGCCCTGGTCCTGCCGTCCCTCGCCCCGAACCTCCTCACGCTGTGCCTGGCCCTGTTCGTCTACGGCGGCACGGCGGGCATGGCGGACGTCGCGATGAACGCCCTCGGCGTGGAGGTCGAGAACCGGCTCGGCCGGTCGATCATGTCCGGGCTGCACGGCATGTGGAGCGCGGGCGCGCTGATCGGCTCCGCGGCCGGCACGCTGGCCGCGCACCTCGGCGCGGACGCCCGGCTGCACCACGTCCTGGCGGCCGCCGTGCTGACCGTGGTGGGCGTGGGAGCCTGCGCCTGGGTGCTCGACCTGCAGCCGGCCGAGGACGAGGAGCCGCCGCCGCGGTTCGCGCTGCCGCCGAGGTCGGCCCTGCTGATCGGGGCGATCGGGTTCTGCGCGGTGTTCGCGGAGGGCGCCAGCCTGGACTGGTCGGCGGTGTATCTGCGGGACCGCCTGGGGACCTCCGCCGCTCTCGCGGCGGCGTGCACGACGGGCTTCACGCTGACCATGGCCGTCGCCCGGATCGCCGGCGACCGGGTGGTGGACCGCTTCGGCTCGGTGCGCACGGTGCGGGCGAGCGGTGCGCTGGCCGTCCTCGGCGGCCTGCTGATCGTCGCCGGTGGCCGTCCGGCGGTGGCGATGACCGGGTTCGCGCTGATGGGGCTCGGCATCGCGGTGGTCGTGCCGCTGTGCTTCGCGGCGGCGGGCCGCAGCGGGCCGAATCCCAGCCAGGCGATCGCCGGTGTGGCGACCATCACGTACACCTCCGGGCTGGTCGCGCCGAGCGCGATCGGCGGCCTGGCCCAGGCCACCAGCCTGGTGGTGTCGTTCGGTCTGGTGACCGTGCTGGCCTGCGGGCTCGCGGCCTTCGCCGGGGTGCTGCGGGCGGGCGACCGGGACCGGCCGAAGGTCAGTCCGCGGCCCGCAGCAGTTCCCGACCCGCGGCCCTGAACGTCTCGCTCCACGGCGCGGGCCGCAGGGTCTTCGCGTCCAGCCGGACCAGGACCCGAGTGCCGTGCGCGTAGGTCACCGCGCCGTCGGCCGAGCAGAAGCGGAAGCCGTACGTCAGCCCGCTCGTGCCGAGCCGCTCCAGCCACAGATGGACGGCGTACGCGCCGGGCCGGGTCACCGGAGCCTCGTAGGTGATCCGCAGTTCCTTGACCGCGTTGCAGGCGTCACCGGCGGCCACCCAGTCGCCCTCGAAGTGGAAGCCGTGCTCCCGCCACAGCTCGGCCCAGGCCCGCTCGACCATCAGCGGGTAGCGGGCGTTGTGCAGCAGTCCGAGGGCGTCCAGGTCGTCGAAGTGGACGGCGACCGGGACGAGCCGGCCGTACGACGGGGCGGGGGCGGTCGGGGCTTCGGCGGTCACGGCGGGACTCCAGGGACATCGCGGTCGAGCGGTGGGACGACTCCATCCTAAGCGGACGCTCAGCGGCCCTTCCTGCGCGGGATCCCTTCCCCGGCCGGAGCGGCGGATCACATCCGTGAACACGGTCCACGGGGAGGACCTCGGGTGCGGAGGACCGCCAGGCACCCCCGACAATGGACCGGACAGTCTTCAGTACAGAGAAAGCGAAACCCCACCATGGACCTCGGCGTGCGCTGGAAGCTGCACGGTGACGGGCGGACGCCCGCACCCGGAGCGGTGGTGCGGCCCGACGAACGGCTCTCCTGGCCCCGCACGGTCGGACTCGGCGCCCAGCACGTCGTGGCCATGTTCGGCGCGTCCTTCGTCGCCCCCGTACTCATGGGCCTGGACCCCAACCTCGCGATCATGATGTCCGGCGTGGCGACCGTGATCTTCCTGCTCGCCACCCGCGGCCGGGTGCCCAGCTACCTGGGCTGCTCGCTGTCCTTCGTCGGCGTCGCGGCGGTCATCCGGGCGCAGGGCGGCACGAGCGCGACCGTGACCGGCGCGGTCCTCGTCGTCGGCGTCGCGCTGTTCCTGGTGGGCCTCGCCGTGCAGCGGTTCGGGGCGCGGATCATCCATGCCGCGATGCCGCCGATCGTCACCGGCGCGGTCGTGATGCTGATCGGCTTCAACCTCGCCCCGGTGACCGCCTCGACCTACTGGCCGCAGGACCAGTGGACGGCCCTGCTGGTGATGCTGTTCACCGGGCTGGCCGTGGTCGGCCTGCGCGGCTTCTGGTCCCGGATCGCGATCTTCATCGGCCTGGCCTTCGGCTACGGCATCTCCTGGGTCTTCGACCGCGTCCTGGGCAAGATCCACTCAGTTGACGCGAGCGGCAAGCTCACCGACCACTGGCGCCTGGACCTCTCCGGCGTCGACAAGGCCGACTGGATCGGGCTGCCCTCCTTCCACGGGCCGTCCTTCCAGTGGTCGGCGGTCCTGGTGGCGCTGCCCGTGGTCATCGCCCTGGTCGCGGAGAACGCCGGCCACGTCAAGGCGGTCGGCGAGATGACCGGCGAGAAGCTCGACGACAAGCTGGGCACCGCCATCTCCGCGGACGGCGTCGCCTCGGTGCTGTCCACCGCCGTCGGCGGGCCGCCCAACACCACGTACTCGGAGAACATCGGCGTGATGGCCGCGACCCGCGTCTACTCCACCGCCGCCTACTGGGCCGCCGCCGCGTTCGCGCTGCTGTTCGGCGTCTGCCCCAAGTTCGGCGCGGTGGTGGCCGCGATCCCCGGCGGTGTGCTCGGCGGGATCACCGTGATCCTGTACGGCATGATCGGCCTGCTCGGCGCGCAGATCTGGACCAACGCCCGGGTGGACCTGCGCAACCCGCTGAACCTGGTGCCGGCCGCGGCGGGCATCATCATCGGCGTCGGCAACGTCACCATGAAGTTCACCGACACCTTCTCGCTCAGCGGCATCGCGCTCGGCACGCTGGTCGTCATCACCGGCTACCACGCCCTGCGGGTGTGCGCTCCGGCCCACCTCAAGCCGCAGGAACCGCTGCTGGACGAGGGCACGTCCTCCTACGACGAGACGGCCGAGGCCGCCGAGGCGACCGGGACGACCGGGGCCGACACCGACGCAGGGCACCGCACCCGCTGACCACCGCCCGGGGCACGTGGACCGGGCACCTGATCCGGGTACGCTGCCGCTCCCCCGCCTCGCGGCCCGTTCCCCTCCGGGCCGGGCGTTCGCTCGCCGGCGTGACGGCGGCGTTCCCCCGATCTGGGGAAGCGCCGGGCCCGTCGGCCCCCGGGCCGGGCCGGGACTGGGACCCTGCCCCCATGGGGCAATCGGCACAACTCACCCATGACGTGGACACCGTTGACGCGGTCGTCGCCCGGATGCGCGCCCTGGACGCCGCTCTTCCGGAGCACGACGGGCTCGCGGTGTTCAACCGCGTCTACCTCGCCGTGACCGAGGAGGTCGGGCGGCGCCTGGCCGCGGGGCGGTTCGCCGACGCGCGGGCGGCGGCCACGCTGGACGTCCGGTTCGCGCGGCGGTACCTCGCCGCCGTGGACGCGGCGGACGGCGAGGGCCGCCCGCCGGCCTGCTGGCGTCCGCTGTTCCAGTTCCGCCGGCATCCGGGCGTACGGCCGCTGCAGTTCGCCCTGGCGGGCATCAACGCGCACATCGGCCACGACCTCGCTCTCGCCGTCGTCGACGCCTGCCGCGCGCTCGGCTGCGAACCGGCCGCCCTGGAGGACGAGTTCGACCGCGTGGGCGACCTGCTCGTCTCCCTGGAGGAGCGCGTCCGCGAGGATCTGATGCCGGGCCCCGACCTGCTCCAGATCGCCGACCCGCTCACCCACCTGCTCGGCGCGTGGAGTCTGGAGAAGGCCCGGGAGGCCACCTGGTCGGCGGCGCGGGCCCTGTGGGCGCTGCGCCGACTCCCCGACGTGGCCGGGGAGTTCACCGAACGGCTGGACGCGGCGGTTGGCCTCGCCGGACGCATGCTGCTCACGCCACTGCCGGACTGATCCGGACACTTCCGGGCGTTCTGCCCGGAACCTCCCCGCGTCCGGGTTACGTTGGCCGCCGGACACCGGCGATCGCGAGGGAGCACACCGTCATGGCGACCCGTCTGGGACTCGGTCTCCCGCAGAACCGGCAGTACGACCTCGGCCGGGACGTGCCGGACGTGGCCCGGACCGCGGAGCGGATCGGCTACGACAGCCTGTGGGTGTACGAGCGGGCCCTGTTCCCCGAGCCGGCCACCCAGGGGCTGTACGGAATCGAGGGCCTCCCCTGGCCGGAGTCCTACCGCCACGTGGCCGACCCGCTGGTCACGCTGACCCTCGCCGCCGCGGTCACCGAGCGGGTCCGGCTGGGCAGCAGCGTGCTGGTGGCTCCCCTGCACATGCCCTTCCAGCTCGCCAGGGCCCTCGCCTCCCTGGACGCGGCGAGCGGCGGCCGGGTGATCGCGGGCCTGGGCACCGGCTGGTCCCGCGACGAGTACGCGGCCTCGGGAATCCGGCCGATCGAGGAGCGCGGCCGGGTGCTGGACGAGGTGATCGACGTCTGCCGCGCCGTGTGGGGCCCGGACCCGGTGCGGCACGTCGGCCCGCTCACGCGGATCGACTCGGCGGCGGTCGGCCCCAAGCCCGCCCGGCCGATCCCCATTCTGCTGGCCGCGAGCACCCCGAGGGCGTGGCGCCGGCTCGTGGACCGCGCCGACGGCTGGCTGCCGATCGGCATGGGCGTCGAGCAGGTCGCCTCCCAGTGGCGGGCGTTGCGGGACCTCGCCGCCGAGCGCGGCCGCCGGGAACCGATCCGGACGGTCCTCCGGGTGAACGCGGCGCACACGGCCAAGCCCTACGACGGCCCCGGCCGGCGCCCCTTCCAGGGCAGCACCGACCAGATCGTCGAGGATCTCGTCGCGTACGCCGGGATCGGCCTGGAGGAGATCCTGATCGATCTGCAGAGCTCCGCGCGCGACGCCGGCGAGTTGAAGGACGTCGCCGCGGAGGTCCACCGGACGGCGCGGGCGGCCGGAGTGTGACCCGGCCCCTGGAGACGGGGCTCAGTCCTCGGGAAGTTCGACGGGCGCGATCTCGTCGTAGACGTCGCCCGGGCCGGGGTTGCCCGGGTCGGTCTCGCCGCCGAACTGGTGCATGACGCCCCAGACCGCGTTCAGCGCGGTCTGGACGGCTCCCTCGGCCCAGCCCGCCGTCCAGGAGATGTCGTCGCCGGCGAGGAAGACGCCCCGCTTGTCCTCGGGCAGCCGGTCCTGCACGAAGTGCGTGAACAGGCGCCGCTGGTAGCGGTAGTGGCCGGGCAGGTTGGCCTTGAACGCGCCCATGAAGTAGGGCTCGTTCTCCCAGGAGACGGTCACCGGGTTGCCGATGACGTGCTTCCTGATGTCGACCTTCGGGTAGATCTCGCCGAGCGACTTCAGCATGACCTCCATCCGCTCGTTCGCGGACAGCGGCAGCCACTTCAGGCTGTCGTCGCACCAGGTGTAGGAGAGGCAGATGACGGCCGGCTTGTCCGGGCCGTCGTCGAGCAGGTAGGTGCCGCGGGTCATGCGGTCGGTGAGCGTCATCGACATGACGTCCCGGCCGGTCGGATTGCCCCTGTCGTCGACGGCCTTGTCCAGCCAGAAGGGCCGGTCCACGGGCACGAAGAGCTTGCTGGACTCCATGTAGTGGGTCCGCTCGATCGCGGTCCAGTGGTCGATCGGGAAGAGCGAGTCGTCGCAGTCGATCTTCGACAGCAGCATCCAGGACTGGGCGGTGAAGATCACCGCCGGGTAGGTGCGGACGTCGCCGTTCGCGTCCGTCACGGTGATCCGGTTGCCCGCGGTGCGGTGCAGCCGGGTCACGGCCGGGCGGGGCTCGCCGTTCACGTGCAGCGACTTCAGCGAGGTGCCGTAGGGCCAGTGGACGATCTTCTCCGGCTCGCGCTCCCACAGCCGGAGCGGCAGCTGCTGGGAACCGCCCACGATGCCGCGGTGGTGGTCATCGGCCTCGGTGTAGACGACGCGCAGGATCTCCAGGATGGAGTTGGGGAAGTCGGTGTCCCAGCCGCCGGTGCCGAAGCCGACCTGGCCGAAGATCTCGCGGTGCCGGAAGGACGTGAAGGCCTCGGAGTCGCAGAGGAAGCCGTAGAAGGTCTGGTTGTCGAGCTTCTCGACCAGCTTCGACCAGATCTCGCGGATGCGCGGGACGTCCCGCTCCCGCATGGCGCGGTTCATGTCGGAGAAGTCCGCGCCCTCCTCCAGGCACCGGTTCCAGGCGGCCGCCACGTCCCGGTAGACCTGCGGCAGGTCCTCGATGGTCTCGGCGTAGTGGGTCTCGCCCTTGAGGTCGACGACCGTCGACGGGGTCGTCTCGGCGAGGGGGTTGGGGAAGGGCCGCGTCTGAAGCCCGACCAGGTCGATGTAGTGCTGCAGGGCCGTGGAGGACGGCGGGAAGCGCATGGCGCCCATCTCGGCGGTCAGGGAGGGGTCGCAGCCCTCGAAGCCGACGGTGCGCAGCCGGCCGCCGATCCGGTCGGCCTCGTAGACGACGGGCTTGAGGCCCATCTTCATCAGCTCGTAGGCGGCGACGATGCCGGACAGGCCGCCGCCGACGACCGCCACCTCGGTGCCGTGCTCGGTCGCCGGGACCTGGCCGAGCCCCGCCGGGTGGGCGAGGAAGTCGTCGTAGGCGTAGGGGAAGTCCGGGCCGAACATGGTGATCGGCGGCTGCTGCCCGTCGGCGTGCTCGACGGCGTTGGGCACGGTGGACGTCATGGGGCACGGACTCCTTGCGCGAAAAGGTGTTCTGGGGGAGGAGGTCGGGGAAGGACGGCGGGCCGCGGGGTCAGATCAGCGAGCCGTAGAGGCCGGGGAGGCGGTCCTTCAGGTACGGGTTGGCCTCGCGGGAGGCGGCGAGGAAGGCCGGGTCGGCGTCGGCGAGGAGGAGCTGCTCGGCGCGGCCCGCGCGGGTCCGGGCGACGCCGTCGGGTCCGGCGAGGGTGGACAGGCCGACGAAGTCGAACTCGCCCTCCGTGCCGACCCGGTTGACGTACGCCACGTACATCTGGTTCTCGAAGGCGCGCACCGGGACGACGGACTCGGCGACGAACTGGAACGGGTGCATCTGCGCCGTCGGGACCAGCAGGAGGTCGGTGCCGGCCAGGGCGTGCGCGCGGACGTTCTCGGGGAACTCCACGTCGTAGCAGATCATCAGGCCCACGGTCAGGCCGCCGATCTCGGCCTGGACGACCGGCCGGTCGCCCGGTGCGAAGTGGGCGCGCTCGAAGCCGCCGAAGAGGTGGGTCTTGCGGTAGTTCGCCAGCCGGGTGCCGTCGGCGGAGATCAGCTGGGCGGAGTTGAAGACGGCCTCGCCGTCGCGCTCCGGGTAGCCGTAGGCGACGGCGAGGCCGTGCCGGGAGGCGACCCACGCGACCGCGTCCGCGGATTCACCGTCGGCGGGCTCGGCAAGGCGGCCGACGCCGTCGCCGATGGCGTACCCGGTCAGGAACATCTCCGGCGCGACGAGCAGCCCGGCGCCCGCGGCGGCGGCGCGGCCCGCGGCCTCGTCGAGGACCTTGAGGTTCTCGGCGACGGAGCCGGGGCGGCCGGAGCTCTGGAACAGGGCGGTGCGCATGCGTGGTCCTCACCGGTGACGGAGGGGGTTCGGGGGTCGGTTAGACCGTACGGTCGGCGGGCTCGGGCCGACAAGCGGGAGCCGTTGCACGCCGGTGAGCGGATCGTTGCGTCCCACCGGGGCCCCGCGGCGATTCGTTGCGCGCCCTCGCCGCCGGCCCCCTCCCCCGCCCCGGTCTCCCCGGAAACCCCCTCCGCCGGCGTCACCCGCTGATCGCGGCCGGCCGTGTCCGTCCTGCCCCGGTCCGCCGCCCCGGCGGGCCCGCGGGGACGTCCCACGCGAGCGTCCGGGCCCGCGCGGGTCACCCCCGGCGGTCCCCGCTCACGCGGGGCCGGGCACGGCGAAGGTGGTGATCACGGCGGCGTGGTCGGAGGGCCAGTCGTTGGCGGCGACGTCCGGCCAGGGGCACGGGACGCCGCTGACGAACGTCCGCGCGTCGCGCACCGTCAGGCCGCGGTGCAGGACGTAGTCGATGCGGTCCTGCGGTTCGGGGCGCCCGCTGCCGTCCTCGTGCACCGGGTGGACCGGCGACCAGGTGTGGCCCGGGTCGGCCGTCGGGTCCGGGTGGGCCTCCCGGTAGGAGTCGCGCAGGCCCGCCTCCTCGGCGGCCCGCGTCACCGGCCATGCCACGTCGGGCCGGTCGAGGTGCGAGGGGCAGTTGAAGTCGCCGACCAGGACGACCGGCACGGCGGGGTCCCCCTCGTCGGCGATGCGCCGCAGCATGTCCCGCATCTGGGCGAGCCGCACCTCCTCGTGGGCGATCAGCTCGGCCGCCGGGAGCCCGTCGAAGGCGGCCTCGTAGGGACCGTAGGGCGTGTAGTGCAGGTGGGCCGTCCAGATGTCGACCTCGCGGCCCGGGGCGACGGCGACACGGACCCCGGCGGCGCCGTAGAAGCCGACGTCCGGGTCGCCGAGGCGGGCGGTGACCGGGTGGCGGCTGATGACGCCGAGGTTCTCGCCGGCCCGGTGGTGGTGCCAGCCGAGGGCCTCGGCCAGTTCCCCGGCCGCGGTGCCGCCGGTCTCCTGCAGGCCGACGACGTCGGCGCCGGTCTCCAGGATCGCCTTGAGCTGCTTGGCCCGGTGGTCGGCCACCTCGGCGCCGCCGAGCCACAGGTTCCAGCTCATGACGCGCAGTTCGACGGGGACCAGGGCGCTCAGTTCCTGCGGGGTGACCCCGGCCAGGCTCGGGCGCACGGTCCGGCCGGGTGCCGCCTCGATCGGGGCGAGGGAGGGCACGGCCAGCACCGCGCACCCGGCCGCCTCCGCGGAGCGGACGCCGGTGCGGGTGTCCTCGACGGCCACGCAGGCCGCCGGGTCCACGCCGAGGGCGCGGCACGCGGCGAGGTAGGGGTCGGGGGCGGGCTTGGTGCGTTCGGTGTCGTCGGCGGTGACGGAGGCCGCGAACCGGCCGTGGCCGAGGGCTTCGAGCACGGTGTCGGCGACGGCGCGCGGGGACGCGGTCACCAGGGCGAGGGGGACGCCGTCGCGGGCGAGGGCGTCGAGCAGGTCGAGGGCGCCGGGGCGCGGCACGACGCCGGTGCGGACGCGGGAGACCAACTCCCGGTGCAGTTCACGCGCGAGAGGGCCGGCCGGGGCGCCCGTGGCCGCGCCGAGCCACCGCGCCGTGTCCTCGACGGCCCGGCCGAGCACCTCCGGCTGGTCCGCCTCGGTCAGCGGGCGTCCGGCGACGTGCTCCACCGCCTCCCACCACAGTCGCTCGGTGTCGACGAGCGTGCCGTCCATGTCGAACAGCACGGCCTGGAGCGGGAGCCGGGGGTGGGGGGTCACGTCTCTCTCTTTCCGCAGTGGGGGGGTCAGGGCCGCTGCGAGGTCACGGCCGGGGGGTGCGTTCCGTCACCAGGACGGGCCGGTCCGGCAGCGACACGTGCACCAGGGCGCCGGCGGCGAGCCCGGCGGCCTCGTGGGCGGGCAGGTCCGCCTTCACCTCGGAGCCGTCGGCGAGCCGGGCGGTGATCCGGACGGCCGCGCCGAGAAAGGCGGTGGCGACGACCCGTGCCTCGCCGTCCTCGTCCGCCCGTATTCGGACCGACTCGGGCCGTACGAGCACGTCCACCTCGCCGGCCTCCGGCGCCGGGCCGTCGACCGGCAGCCGGCGGCCGAGCACCTCGACGGTGTCCCCCGCCGGCCGGCCCGGGATCCGGCTCATGGTGCCGACGAACTCGGCGACGAAGGCGGTGGCGGGCCGGCCGTACAACTCGGCCGGGGCGGCGCACTGTTCGAGCCGGCCGGCGCGCATGACGGCGACCCGGTCGGCGACCGACAGCGCCTCCTCCTGGTCGTGGGTCACGAACAGGGTGGTGATGCCGAGCTCCTGCTGGAGCCTGCGGATCTCCTCGCGCAGGTTCAGCCGGACCTTGGCGTCGAGGGCGGACAGCGGCTCGTCGAGCAGGAGGACGCGCGGACGCAGGGCGAGTGCCCGGGCCAGCGCGACGCGCTGCTGCTGGCCGCCGGAGAGCTGGTGCGGGTAGCGGTCGCCCTTCTCGGCGAGCCCGACCAGGTCCAGCAACTCCGCCGCGCGGGAGCGCCGTTCGGCGGTGCGGACCTTGCGCATCCGCAGCCCGAAGGCGACGTTGTCGAGGGCGCTCAGATGCGGGAAGAGGCTGTACGACTGGAAGACCATCCCGGCGTCGCGGCGGTGGGCCGGGACGCGGGTGACGTCCTCGCCGTCCACCAGCACCTCGCCGGAGTCGGGGTGTTCGAACCCGGCGAGCATCCGCAGCGCGGTGGTCTTGCCGCAGCCGGAGGGGCCGAGCAGCGCGAGGAACTCTCCCGGCCGCACGGTCAGGTCGAGCCCGTCGAGGGCGACGGTGGAGCCGAACTCCCGGCGCAGACCGCGGAACTCGACGGTGGCGGCCTGGGTCTCGGCGGCCTTCTCAAGGGCAGTGGCGGTCATGATCATCCCCGGGACGGAGCGGTTCGGGTGCGTCCGCCGGCACCGGCGAGCGCGAGGAGCAGTGCCCAGGTGACGAGCAGGCTGAGCACGGAGACGGCGACGGACAGCTGGGCCTGCGAGCCGCCGATGCCGTAGATCCACACGGCGAAGGGCCTGAAGCCCAGCAGCTGGGCCACGGTGAACTCGCCGAGCACCAGCGCGAGGGTGAGGAAGGCGGCGTTGAGCAGGGCGCCGCGCAGGTTGGGCAGCACGGCGCGCAGGAGGGCCTGCGGCCAGCCGGCCCCGCAGCTGCGCGCCGCCTCCACCAGCGTGCGCACGTCGATCGCGCGCAGCCCGGCGTCGAGGGCCCGGTACACGAACGGCAGCGCCATCACGACGTAGGCGAGGACGAGCACGAACGGGAAGTCCGGGTTCTGGACGGCCACGAACGTCTGGAACAGCAGGGTGCGGGAGAGGTGGTCGGGGCCCCACTTGAGCACGGTCGCGATGCCGGCGACGTAGGCGATCGGGGGCACGACCAGCGGCAGTGAGCACACCACCTCGACGACGGGCCGCAGCCGGGGGGCGCCGAGCCGGAGCGCGACCACGGCGGGCACCATCAGCAGCAGCACCAGGGCGATGGTGGCGGCCGCCAGCTCCAGCGACAGCAGCAGGCTGGAGCCGAAGCCGTCGGTGGAGAGGATCTGGGAGTAGGCGTCGAAGGTGACGCCCCGGCCGGGGACCTCCACGGTGAAGACCACGGACGCGGCCAGCGGGACCAGGAAGTACAGCGCGGCGAGGCCGAGCACGGTCCCTCGCCACGGATTCAGGCGAGCCATCGCGCGCTCCGACGTTGCAGAGGCAGGTACACGGCCATGACCAGGCCCGCGACCAGGACCATGTCGAGGCTGAGGGCGAGCGCCACGTTCTCCTGGCCGACCAGCACGTTGCCGGAGATGGCGTCGGCGATCTGCAGGGTGACCAGCGGAACCGAGCTGCCGACCATGGCGGCGGCGGTGGCGTACGCGGCGAAGGCGCTGCCGAAGAGGAGGACCAGGCCTCCGAGCAGGGACGGCGCGAGGACCGGCAGGGCGACGTGCCGCCAGTACCGGGCGACGCCCGCGCCGCTGTTCTGGGCGGCCTCCCGCCACTGGGAGCGCAGGCCCTCCAGGGCCGGGGTGATGGTGAGGACCATCAGCGGGATCAGGAAGTACAGGTAGACGATCACCAGGCCCCAGAAGCTGTAGAGGTCCCAGCCCTTCCCGGTCAGGCCCAGGTGCCGCGTCAGCACGCCCGCGTTGCCGAGGGTGGCGACGAAGGCGAAGGCCAGCGGGACGCCGCCGAAGTTGGCGAGCACCCCGGAGGCGGTGAGCACGGCCTCGCGCAGCGCCCGGGAGCGGGAGGTCACCACGGCCTGCGCGAGCGGCAGGCCGAACGCGGCACCGAGGGCGGCGGAGATCGCGGACAGTCTGACGCTGCCGAGCAGGGAGGTCAGATAGGCGCCGTGCAGCGAGGTCGTCAGGTTGGCGGTGCTGTAGGTGGTGGCACCGGTGGCCTGGTCCTCGACGGTGAAGGCGCCGTTCAGCATGGCCAGGGCGGGCAGCCCGAAGGCGACCGCGGTGAAGGCGAGCAGCGGGAGCACGGCGAGGACGCCCGGGGCGCGGCGCCGCCGCTTCGCCGAAGCGGCGGGCGCCACGTCCACCCGGGTGAGGACGGTGGTCATCCGGAGACGGCCCTTCCCCAGCCCTGCGCGATGACCGTCTTGGCCTTGCTCTGCTGGGCCTCGGCGGGGAAGAGGGGCGTGCCGGAGACCTTGGGGAGCTTTGCTGCGGCCGCCGCGTCGAGGGTGCCGTCCTTCTGCAGGGCGGCCATCAGGGCCGGGCGCGCGTAGCCCTTGAGCCACAGGTTCTGGCCCTCGGCGCTGTAGAGGTACTCCTGCCACAGGCGGGCGGCCGCGGGGTGCGGGGCGTCCTTGGTGATGGCCTGGGAGTAGTACTGGGCGTACTTGCCGTCGGAGGGGACGGTGACCTTCCAGTCCACGCCCTTGGACTTGAACTCGTCGGCGTAGCCGGCGTTCAGGTAGTCCCAGTCGATGCTGATCGGCGTCTCGCCCTTCTCGACGGTGGCCGGGGTGGACTCGACGGGCGTGTAGTTGCCGTTCTTCTTCAGCTTGGCGAAGAAGTCCAGGCCGGGCCGGATGTCGTCGAAGGAGCCGCCGTTGGCCAGCGCGGCCGCGTAGACGCCGCCGAAGGCCGAGCCGGACTTGGTGGGGTTGCCGTTGAGGGCGACCTGGCCCTTGTACTGCGGCTTCAGCAGGTCCTTGAAGGTGGTGGGGCACTGCTTGACGCGCTCGGCGTCGCAGCCGATGGAGACGTAGCCGCCGTAGTCGTTGTACCAGCGGGCCCGCGGGTCCTTCTGCGCGGCCGGGATGCCGGCGTACCCGGTCACCCTGTACGGCGCGAGCAGGTTCTGCTGGGCGGCGCTGAGCGCGAAGGAGCTGCCGAGGTCCAGCACGTCGGGGGCGCGGTCCTGGCCCTTGCGGGAGGTGACTGCGTTGATCTCGTCCTGGCTGGAGCCGTCGGGGTTCTCCACCTCGACCTTGATGCCGTACTTCTTCCGGAAGCCGTCGATGAGGGCGCCGTAGTTGGCCCAGTCGCGGGGCAGCGCGATGGCGTGCAGCATGCCCTCCTTCTTGGCCGCCTTCACGAGCGCGTCCATGCCGCCGAACTCAGCGACGGAGGCGGCGGTGGCGGCGCTCTTGCCGTCGGCGGTGGCCGACGCGTTGTCGGGGGCGGCACCGCAGGCGCTCAGGGCGAGCGCGGCGACGACGGCGAGGGAACCGCCCAGGACGGCGGTTCTCGGCAGGGACACGGTCACGGGACTCTCCTGGGATGCACACGGGGTTTGAGGCAGTGCGGAGAACTTGTCTGAACAAGTCGACCCCAGTACGCCCGCCCTCGGTGTCCTGTCCGTGAACTGCCGCGAAACCCCGGCCGCCTTCGGCTTGCACACTTCGCACGGCCCCCGGGCACCTCCGGATCTGGTTTAGGCTGCTCACGCTGTGCACAGTCGCCGACTCGGAGGGGGAACATGCCGGCGCGACACGAGGAGATCGCCGACGCCCTGCGGCGGGCGATCGGCCGTGAGGAGTACACCGTCGGGAGCCGGCTGCCGCCGGAGACGGAGCTCGCCGCGCAGTACGGCGTCTCGCGCGGCACGGTCCGCCAGGCGGTCGCGGCCCTCACCGCCGAGGGCCTGATCGGGTCCCGTCAGGGCGCCCGCCGGGTGGTGCTGGCCAGCCGCCGCAGCCAGAGCTTCGCCGAACTGCGCAGCTTCGCCCAGTGGGCCCGGGCCATGGGCCGCCGGGCGTCGGGCCGGGTGGTGGAGCAGGGGTACCGCCCGGCCGGCGAGGAGGACGCCGTGCGCCTGCACCTGCCCGGGGGGACACCGGTGCTGCACGTCCTGCGGGTGCGCGGCCTGGACGGGGAGCCGGTGCTGCTGGAGCGGACCGTGTACGCGGACTGGATCTCCCCCGCGGTCGAGTCGATCCCGCCGGACTGCCCGTCCGTCACCCGGCGGCTCTACGAGGACACCGGCCTGGTCTTCGCCTACGGCGAGCACGTCATCGACGCGGTGGCGGCGGGCGCCCGGGACGCCGAACTGCTCGGGGTGCGCCGCACGAGTCCGCTGCTACGGGTGCGCAGGGTGACGACCACCCGGGAAGGCCGGCCGGTGGAGTGGTCCGACGACCGCTACCGCTCCGACGCCGTCAGCTTCAGCGTGCACAACTCGACGGGGAACAACGCGCTGGCCCGCAAGACCGCGGAATAGCGTGGGCGGGCGCGCGGTCTCGCCCCGGCCCCCGGGGCTACGTCGGCGCCCCGGACGAGAATCTGCGCAGCAGCGGGGAGAGCACCAGGACGGACTTGGTCCGCTCCACGAACGGTTCCCCCGCGATGCGCTCCAGGACCCGTTCGAAGTGCCGCATGTCGGCGGCGAAGACCTGGGCCACCGCGTCCGCGTCCCCGGTGACGGTGGACGCGGACACCACCTCCTGGTAGCGCTCCAGGCCGCGCTGGATGGTCTCCGGGGAGGTGTTGCGCCGGCAGTAGATCTCGACGTATCCCTCGGTCTTCCAGCCGAGCGCCGCCGGGTCGACCCGGACGGTGAAGCCGGTGATGGCACCGGTGGCGCGCAGCCGGTCCACGCGCCGCTTCACGGCGGGGGCGGACAGTCCGACCAACTGCCCGATGTCCGCGTAGGAGCGGCGGGCGTCCTCGGCGAGGGCGTGCACGATGCGTTCGTCGAGATCGTTGAGCACGGGGTGTGGATCACTTCTTCGGTTCGGTCACTTCTGCGCCGTCGCGGGGCCGTCGGCGGTCACGGCACCGCCGGCCGCCGCGGGGCGGGACGGCGGTCGCCGTATACGAAGTAGAACACGGGCCCGACCGCCCTCCGGCCCTCCACTCGCCGCGCGGGGGCTCTCCCGGGCACGAGGGCCGGGGGCGGGGCGGCGCCGGTCAGCTCCAGCTGGCGTGCAGGGGCTTGCCCTCGGCGTAGCCGGCCGCGCTCTGGATGCCGACGATGGCCTTCTCGGCGAACTCCTCCAGGGAGGCGGCACCGGCGTACGTGCAGGAGGAGCGGACGCCCGCGATGATCGAGTCGATCAGGTCCTCCACGCCCGGGCGCGCCGGGTCCAGGAACATGCGGGAGGTGGAGATGCCCTCCTCGAACAACGCCTTGCGGGCGCGGTCGTAAGCCGACTCCTCCGAGGTGCGGTTGCGCACCGCGCGGGCCGAGGCCATGCCGAACGACTCCTTGTAGAGCCGGCCGTTCGCGTCCTGCTGGAGGTCGCCCGGCGACTCGTAGGTGCCCGCGAACCACGAGCCGACCATGACGTTGGACGCGCCGGCGGCCAGCGCCATCGCCACGTCCCGCGGGTGGCGGACACCGCCGTCGGCCCACACGTGCTTGCCGTACTTGCGCGCCTCGGCCGCGCACTCCAGCACGGCGGAGAACTGCGGCCGGCCGACGCCGGTCATCATGCGGGTGGTGCACATGGCACCCGGGCCCACGCCGACCTTGATGATGTCCGCGCCCGCGTCGACCAGGTCCCTGACGCCCTCGGCGGAGACGATGTTGCCCGCGACGAGCGGCACCCGCGGGTCGAGGTCGCGGACCACCTTGACGGCGCTGACCATCGACTCCTGGTGGCCGTGCGCGGTGTCGATGACGAGCGTGTCCACGCCCGCGTCCAGCAGCTGCTTCGCCTTGCCCGCGACATCGCCGTTGATGCCCACGGCGGCGGCGATGCGGAGCCTGCCGTCCGCGTCGACGGCCGGCGCGTACAGCGTCGCGCGCAGCGCGCCCTTGCGTGTCAGGATGCCGGCCAGCCTGCCGTCCCGGTCGACGGCCGGGGCGTAGCGCCGGTTGGCCGCGTCGAGGGTGTTGAAGGCCTCGCGCGGGTCGATCCCGGCGTCGAGCAGCAGCAGGTCCCGGGACATGACCACTTCGAGCTGGGTGAAACGGTCCACGCCGCTGAGGTCACGGTCGGTGACGACGCCGACCGGCCGATGGTTCTCGTCGACGACCACGCCGGCGTTGTGCGCCCGCTTGGGCAGCAGGGACAGGGCGTCGGCGACGGTCTGGTGCGGCGCCAGCACGATCGGGGTGTCAAGGACGTGGTGGCGGCTCTTCACCCAGGAGATCACCTCGGTGACCACGTCGATCGGGATGTCCTGCGGAATGACCACCAGGCCGCCGCGGCGCGCCACCGTCTCGGCCATGCGGCGGCCGGCGATGGCGGTCATGTTGGCGACGACGAGCGGGATGGTGGTGCCCGTGCCGTCCGGGGCGCTGAGGTCCACGTCCTGACGCGAACCGACCGCGGAGCGGCTCGGCACCATGAAGACGTCGTCGTACGTCAGGTCGTAGGCGGGCCGGATGTCATTGAGGAAACGCACGTGCTGCACATCCCAGTCGATCTCAAGGTGGCCCCCCGACAGGTCAGCCAGGGGGGAAGAGCACGTACTTCATTGTCCCATGGAGTCCGGATCGTCATCCCCGGTTGAAACGTCCAGGCTGGTCAGCGGGCCTTTCGGAGGAACGTCCAAGGCGAGCGCCACGCGGAGCGCGGGCGTCGTGCCCACGGCCTGGGAGAACACCTCCCGCGCAGTCTCCCCGATCCTTCGGGCGGGCCTTCGCGTACGGCTGCCGGCCCCGTACGACCACGAGGAGGCCCTGGGCCGCCCCCGCACCGGGCCACACCGAGGAGTCGGAGAGGCTGTCGGCGAGCGCGTCCCAGTTCCGTCCGAACCAGTCCGGCAGCGCGAGGGCGCGGACGCACCGGTCCATCGGCCCCGCCTTGTCCCTGACGCCGTCCAGGTCCAGCACGACCGCGGGCCGGCCCGCCGGGTCTTCCGTCATCCCGGCACCGCCCGGGAGGAGAGGGCACCGACCGGGGGACGGGCCGCGGCGGCACGCTGCTGCCGCGGCCCGTCCCCGCACGGCGTGTCGCCGGAGGCGTCCGGCGCCCGTCAGACGCCGTCGGGGTCCGCCCGGTTCAGGGCCGGCTTCGGCGTCGGGCCCGCCGTCATCAGGTAGTCCGCGGCCGACGTGTCCGTGACCAGGCTGGTGACCAGCCCGGACCGCAGCACCGCGTCGATCGCCGCCGCCTTGCGCTGACCGCCCGCGATCGCGACGACCTCCGGGATCCGGCGCAACTGGTCGGCCTTGACCGTGATGCACCGCTCCCCCAGGTCCCGGCCGACCCGGCGGCCCTCGGTGTCGAAGAGGTGCGCCGCCATCTCGGCCGCCACGCCGAGCGAGGCGTAGTGGGCGCGCTCCTCCTCGCTGAGCATGTCGTGCACCGTCGAGATGCCCGGCTCCCAGGAACCGATGGACACACAGGCGACCGTGACCTTGTCGAAGTACTCGAAGGCCCGCGCGATCCCCGTCTGGTGGCGCAACGCCGCGGCGGTGGCCGCGTCCGGCAGCAGCATCGGCGCGTAGATGGGGTGGGCGTCGCCGCCGGACACCTGCGCGGCACGGCGCACGGCCTCCACCGAGCCGCGCTCGGAGGTCCCGGCGTCGTACACGCCGGTCAGCTGCACCACCGTGCACGGCGGCAGCCGGTCGAGGGCCGCGGCCATGTGGATGGTGGACCTGCCCCAGGCCAGACCGAGGACGTCCCCCTCGTCGACCAGCTCGCCGAGCAGATCCGCGGCGACCTCGCCGAGGTTCTCCGGGTCGGGCGTCTCCTCGGCCTCGGCCGGGGACTCCACCACGACGGCGTGCCTGAGGCCGTAGCGGGCGCGGAGCGCGTCGGAGCGCTCGGCGTCCAGCTCGGCCGGGACACGGATCTCGATGCGCACGAGATCCCGTTCGAGGGCGGTCTCCAGAACCCGGGCCACCTTGAAGCGGCTGACGCCGAACTCCTCCGCGATCTGGATCTTGGACTTGCCCTCGAGGTAGAAGCGGCGGGCCATGGCCGCCGCCTGCACCAGCTCAGCGGGTCCCATCCGCATGGCTGACCGGCCCGCCGACATACCCGACACGGCGATCTCCTCACTGCTGTTCACACTCTGGATTCGCCGTTCATCCTCGCAGATCCGGCGCACTCGATCAGCCCTGATGGGAGCCGTTCACGTACCTGTGGCTCAGTGGTCGCACGCCCACGACGCCCGGGCGACGGCCGTTTCCGCCTGGGTGCGCAATGCACGTACCGCGTCCGAGGGGTCCTTGGCCCCGTAGACCGCCGAGCCGGCGACGAACACGTCCGCGCCGGCGTCCGCGCACTGTTCGATCGTAGAGGCCGAGACGCCGCCGTCGACCTGGAGCCACAGTTCGAGACCGTGCTTGCTGATCAGCTCACGGGTGCGGCGGATCTTCGGCAGCATGATGTCGAGGAACGCCTGACCGCCGAAGCCCGGCTCCACCGTCATGATCAGCAGCATGTCGAGCTCGGGGAGCAGGTCCTCGTACGGCTCGATGGGCGTGGCGGGCTTGAGCGCCATCGAGGCCCGCGCGCCCTTGGCACGGATCTCGCGCGCGAGCCGGACGGGAGCGGCGGCCGCCTCGACGTGGAAGGTGACCGAGGAGGCACCGGCTTCGACGTACTGCGGGGCCCAGCGGTCCGCGTCCTCGATCATCAGGTGGCAGTCCAGCGGGGTGTCCGTCGCCCGGGCCAGGGACTCCACGATCGGCACGCCGAGGGTCAGGTTCGGGACGAAGTGGTTGTCCATGACGTCCACATGGAGCCAGTCGGCGCCGTCGACCGCCTTCGCCTCGTCGGCGAGGCGCGCGAAGTCGGCGGACAGAATGCTGGGGTTGATCTGCACGGCCATGACCCAAGACTGCCATGCCCGGGCACGGTTGTTCGCCCCGGTACCCGGCTGAAGCGCGCGGGGCTCCAGGCGGCGCCCCGGCCGACTCGAACGCCGGTCGCCTCGTGCGCGTCGGACCGCAAAAGCGCGCCGTCGTGGGAAGGCCGCTCTATCGTCGACCGGCAGACGACCCGCGGGGGGACCACGGGAGGTGTTTTGCGGTGCCGAGGGCCCGGTCAGAGACCAGAGGAAGCAATCTGCCCATCGTCCTCGGGCTCTCCCTCGCCTTCACGGTCACGGTCCTCGACCCGCTGCTGCTCAGCCTGAACCTGGCCGAGGTGAGCCGGGCCCTCCACGTGCCGCAGGACCTGGTCGGGCTGCTCGGCGGCGCGGCGACGCTGGTGGTGGCCGCCGCCGTCCTCGCGGCGGGCGGCGTGGGCGACGCGTTCGGGCTCAAGCGGCTGCTCATGGTGGGGCTGGTGATCGTCACGGTCGCCAATCTGCTCTCGACGCTTTCCTCCGGCTACCGCTTCCTGCTGGCGATGCGCTTCCTGGACGGCGTGGGTCTGACCGCGCTGCTGGGTGTCTCCATGGCCCTGCTGAAGGCCTCGGTGCCGTCGGAGAAGCGGCCCGCCGCCCTCGGGGTGTTCATGGCCATCGAGATGTTCGTGGTCGGGGTGACCCCCGCGGTCGCGGGCTGGCTGGTGGAGGCCGTCGGCTGGCGGTCGCTGTTCCTGATCTCCCCGCTGCTGTGCCTGTGCTCGTTCTGGCTGACCGCCCGGCGCGTCCCCGAGCCGCCCGCCCACGAGCGGCGCCCGCTCGACGTGATCGCCGTCCTGCTGATCGGTGTGGCCCTGCTGTCCCTCGTCGTCGGCATGTCCGCGGCACAGAACGGCGTCGCCCGGCCCGCGACCTGGGTGCCCCTGCTCATCACCGTGCTCGCCGCCGTGCTGTTCGTGCTCCACGAGCGCCGTGCCCCCGAACCCGCCGTGGATCTGGCGCTGTTCCGGGTCCCCGCGTTCAACCTGGCCCTGGCGGCCGCCCTCACGCTGAACTTCCTGGGCGCCGGGTTCAGCTTCTCCCTGGGGCAGTTCGGCGGCGCGGTGCTGGCGCTGCCGCCGGAGACCATCGGTCTGCTGTTCCTGCCCGGCACCGGGCTGATCGCCGGAACCGCGGTCCTCGCCGGGCGTGTGATGGGCAGGTACACCACGCGACCGGTGATGGTGACCGGTCTGCTGGTGCTGACGGCCAGTGGCCTGGTGATGGCGGGCTCCGCCGACCCCCGGATGGCGATGTGGCTGCTTCTGCTGGCCACCTGGCTGTGCAACCTCGGCGTCACGATCACCTCGACCTCGGTGTCGGAGACGGTCCTCGCCCACGCGCCCTCCGGGCGCACCGGCACGGTGTCCTCCGTGCAGTCGGCCGCCTCCATGACCGGCAACGCGTTCGGGCCCACCATCTACCTGTTGCTGCTGAACTTCTACTTCCAGCACGAGTGGCTGGCGGACGCCCGTACGCGCGGGCTCTCCGAGTCCCAGGCGGAGCAGGCCGTGAACGCCGTACGCAGCCAGCTGGCGGTGAGCCCGCCGGGCACCGCCGTGTACGACCCGAACCTGCTCCGGCAGTCGGCCGGGCTGAACCTCGGGCTGGACTTCAGCTACGGGCTGCGGCTCACCATGCTGACCGTCAGCTTCCTGCCGTTCGGGCTGGCGCTGGTCGCCCACTACGTGATGCCGGGGTGGCGGATGATTCGGCGGAGGCGGGAGACCGCCCCGGAGTCCGGGGGCTGAGCGCCGGTCAGGCGGTCCGGCGGACGAGGGCCAGGTACATCGCGTCGGTGCCGTGCAGGTGCGGCCACAGCTGGACGTCCGGTCCGTCCCCGAGGGCGGGGACACCCGGCAGCAGGGGCCGGGCGTCGATCAGCTCGGCCCCGGGGAACTGCTTGAGCACGTCGGTGACCACGGCACGGGTCTCGGCGAGGTGGGGCGAGCAGGTGGCGTAGCCGACGACTCCGCCCACGCGCACGGACTCCAGCGCCGTGCGCAGCAGCCCGCGCTGGAGCGGGGCGAAGCCGTCCAGGTCCTCCGGACGGCGCCGCCACCGCGCCTCGGGCCGCCGGCGCAGTGCGCCGAGCCCGGTGCACGGCACGTCCACGAGCACCCGGTCGAAACTGCCGGGCCGCCAGGCCGGCCGGGTCCCGTCCGCGGCGATCACCTGGTACGGCCCGGGGTTCCCGGCGAGCGCCCTGGCCACCAGCCCGGCCCGGTGGGGCTGCTTCTCGGAGGCGAGCAGCGCCGCCCCGCGCTCGGCGGCGAGCGCGGCCAGCAGGGCCGCCTTGCCGCCGGGCCCGGCACAGCCGTCGAGCCACTTCTCGTCCGGGCCCTCCAGCGGGGCATTGGCCAGGGCGAGGGCGACCAGCTGGCTGCCCTCGTCCTGCACCCCCGCGCGGCCCTCCCGGACGGCGTCCACGGCCCCCGGCTCGCCGCCCTCGGTGAGGCGCACGGCGTACGGGGACCAGCGCCCCGGAACCGCGGCGTCCTCGCGCAGCAGTTCGTCGGGGGTGGCGCGGCCCGGCCGGGCGACCAGGGTGACCTCGGGCCGCTCGTTGTCGGCCTCCAGCAGGTCCTCGATCCCGGCGCGTGGGCCGCCGAGCGAGTCCCACAGGGCGGAGACGACCCAGCGGGGGTGGGAGTGCACGACGGCGAGGTGGTCCTCGGGGTCCTCGTCGTAGGGCGGCGCGACCTTCTCCAGCCAGGCGTCGAGATCGTGCCGGGCGACCTTGCGCAGCACGGCGTTGACGAACTTGGCGCGCCCGTCGCCGAGCACGACCCGGGCCAGCTCGACGGTGGCGGACACGGCCGCGTGCGACGGGATCCGCGTCCCGAGGAGCTGGTGGGCGCCGAGACTGAGCACGTCGAGCACCGGCGGGTCGACCTCCCGCAGCGGCCGGTCGACGCAGGACGCGAGGATCGCGTCGTACGTCCCCTGCCGGCGCAGCGTGCCGTACACCAGCTCGGTCGCGAGCGCCGCGTCCCGGCCGTCGAAGTCGCCCTTCTCCCGCGCCTTGCGCAGCAGCGGCGGCAGGACGAGGTTGGCATACGCGTCCCGCTCGTCCACGGCGCGCAGCGCCTCGAAGGCGAGGACGCGGACGGGGTCCTTCTGGGGACGGCGGTACGGCTTGGCGGGCTTGCGGGGCCGACGGGTGGTGTCGCTCACGAAAAAGGTGCTCCGGAAGTCTGGGTGCGCTGTGCACCTACCCTACGTCCCGCTCCGCGCGCCCCGCGCCGGGTGTCACCCCCCGAGGGTCTCGCCGTCCGCGATCCGCACCCCGCGCGCCCAGTCCGCGGCCCGCATCGGCTTCTTGCCCTGGGCCTGCACCCACAGCAGTTCGACCGCGTAGGAACCGGTGCCCGCGTACACGTTGTTCTTGCCGACGGACAGGGTGCCGGGGGCGAGGTCCGTCCGCTCGGGGACGGGGACGACGTGCATCAGCTTGAGCCGCTCGCCGCGGAACGTGGTCCAGGCGCCGGGGGCCGGGGTGCAGCCGCGCACCACGCGGTCGACGCGCAGGGCCGGGGTCGTCCACTCGACCCGGGCGTCCTCGACCGTGATCTTCGGCGCGAGGGTGACGCCCTCGGCCGGCTGCGGTACGGCCTTCAGCGTGCCGTCCTCGATGCCGTCCATGGTCGCGACGAGCAGGCCGGCGCCCGCGAAGGCGAGCCGGGTGAGCAGGTCGCCGCTGGTGTCGGTGGGGCGGACCTCCTCGGTGATGGTGCCGTAGACCGGTCCGGAGTCGAGGCCCTCCTCGATCAGGAAGGTCGAGGCACCGGTGATCTCGTCCCCGGCCATGACGGCGTGCTGCACGGGGGCGGCGCCGCGCCAGGCGGGCAGCAGCGAGAAGTGCAGGTTGACCCAGCCGTGCGCCGGGATGTCGAGGGCGACCCGGGGCAGCAGGGCGCCGTAGGCGACGACGGGGCAGCAGTCCGGGGCGATCTCCGCGAGCCGCGCCAGGAAGTCGGGGTCGCGCGGCTTGAGGGGCTTGAGCACCTCGATGCCGGCCTCTTCCGCCCGCTCGGCGACGGGGCTCGCGACCAGCCTGCGCCCGCGGCCGGCCGGCGCGTCGGGCCGCGTGACGACGGCGGCCACCTCGTGCCGCCGGGAGGCGATCAGGGCGTCCAGAGCGGGAACGGCGACCTCGGGGGTACCGGCGAAGACGAGCTTCATGGGCGGAGTTGGGCCTCTCGGGCAGGGTGGGCGGCGGGCAGCGCACCAGTCTATGGCCATGGCCGCGGCGCCGCCGCCGACGGACGACGGACGACGGCCGACGGCCGACGAGGACCGGCGGCCTCCGGCGATGTCCGGCGACTGGGCACCCCGCAGCGCACGCCCTTCCGCGGGGGCGTACGCGGATGCTCTTACGCCCCAGAGCGTGACCAGCGGAGGGTGAGCGCGTTGGTCAAGAAAGAGTTGACCACAGCCGGCCGCCCGCGCGGCCCGGTTCCCTTCAACGCCGGTTCGAGAGGCTTTTTCATGGCCGACCACGCAACCCACGACGCCCAGGCCCGGGCCAGCCTGCACCTGCTGGTGCGGGACATCGAGCGGGTCCGCCGGCAGGTGGACGCACTGCGCACGCTCACCGCCCAGCTGGGGAACGTCTACCGCCCGCGCCGCTCCGGTCCCTCCACGGGCTTCGTCGTCTACGGACGCGCCCCCGCCCCGACGGTCCGTCTCGCGCAGGAACTGCGGGACAGTGTCGAGACCCTGGTCACGGCCGCCGTGGACTTCGACCGCTCACTGGGCTTCTCGTGGGACGCCGTGGGCTCGGCCCTCGGTGTCACCAAGCAGGCGGTCCACCGCCGTTACGGCGCGCGCCGCGCCGCGGCCCAGGCGGCCGCCGAGCCCGAGCGGGCCCCGGAGCCGACGGGCAGCCGCGCGGTCGTCGGCGGCTCGATCCCCGTGGTGCCGACGGTCCCCGCGGCCCGCTCCATGCCGACCCAGCCGACGGCGGGCAGCCCGTCCTTGCGCGAGGACGTCCGGCCGACGCCCTTCCCCGGTCCCCGCAACGGCTGACCCACCCCCGCCTCGCCCTCCCGGGACGTCCGGGAGGGCGGCGGTGTGTCCGGCCCCGCGGTACCGGGAGCCGGGCCCGCCCGCGCAGGATGCCGGGTCACCCGATGTCCGGCGGATCGATGCGCACCCGGACGGCGTCGGCGCCGCCGCGTGCCGTCCGGGCCGCCTGCGCGGCCTTCAGCGCGGCGGCCAGCGCGGTTCCGCTGCCGGGCGGTACCCGGACCAGCGCCCGGTCCCAGTGCTCGCCCGGCGGTGGCTCCCCCGACCGGCGGGGCCGCCCGGGCGACGTGACCGGGAACGGCACGGGGCCGAGCACCTCGGCCTCGGGAGGCAGCCGGGCCGCGCGGAGGAACTCCGCGACCGCCTCCGGCGGGCCCGACACGGCCGCCATCCGGGACACCGGCGGGAAACCCAGTTCGGCCCGCTCGGCCAGCTCCCGCACCGCGTGCCCCACGGGGTCCCAGCGCACGAGCGCCTGCACCGGCCGCAGCGTCGGCTCGGCGACGACGACCACGGTCCCGCCCGCCTCCTGCGGCCGGACGAGCGCGGCGGCGCCGATCCAGCGTCGCAGCGCGTCCTCGCCGGCCCGCAGGTCGGGGCGGCCCAGCATGGCCCAGCCGTCCAGCAGCAGGGCCGCCGCGTAGCCGCCCTCGGCGACCGGTTCGGCGCCGGGGGTGCTCACCACCAGCGCGGGCGTCCCCGGCACCGTGTCGAGCACGTGCTCGCGTCCCGACGTCCGTACCGGCACGGCGGGAAAGGCGCGCCCCAGTTCCTCCGCGGTCCGCCGGGACCCGACGACCTGGGCCCGCAGCCGGAAGGATCCGCACTCCGGACAGTGCCAGGCGGGCTCCTCGCGCCCGCACCACTCGCAGCGCGGGACTCCGGCGTCCTCCCCCTGGAGGGGGCCCGCGCAGTGCCGGCAGCGCGCGGGCGCGCGGCACTGCGCGCAGGCCATCCGCGGCACGTACCCCCGCCGGGGCACCTGCACCAGGACGGGCCCGTGCCGCAGCCCCTCCCGGGCCGCCTGCCAGGCGAGCGAGGGGAGCCGGGCGGCCCGGGCGGCCTCGTCGCGGGCGAGGTCCCCGTCCCCCACGGTCCGGACGAGCGGGGCGGCCCGCCGCACCTGCTCCCGCGCGGCCACGACGGGCCGGGCCCAGCCGCTCTCCACCAGCTGCGCGGCCTCCACGGTGCAGCTCCAGCTGCCGAGCAGGAAGGCGCACTTGTCCTGCGCCGCGCGCAGCAGCAGCACCTCGCGGGCGTGCGGCTGCGGCGCGTGCTGCTCGCTGTGGCTGTCGTCCCCGTCGTCCCAGAGCGCGACGAGCCCGAGGTCGCGCACCGGCGCGAACATGGCCGCCCGGGTCCCGACGACGGCCCGGACGGAGCCCCGGGACACCGCGAGCCACTGGCGGTACCGCTTCTCGGGCCCGGCATCGGCGGTGAGCAGCACATGCCGGCCCTCGCCCAGCAGGGCGGTCAGCGCGGCGTCCACCCGGGCGGCGGCCCTCCCGTCCGGTACGACGACCAGCGCGCCGCGCCCGGAGGCGAGCGTCGCCGCGACGGCCCGGGCCAGTTCCTCGCTCCACTCGGGGCCGGGCAGCGCGTTCCACACCGCGCGCGGGGTGCCGCCCGCGGCCAGCGCCGCCAGGAACGCGGCCCCCCGCTCGTAGCGCACCCAGGGGCCCGGCTCGGGCGCGGGGGGCGGCGGCAGCGGGGCGGGCGAGGGCCGCCGTTCGGCGCGCGCGCTGCGCGGAGGCACGGCGAGCTGCAGCACGTCGGCGAGGCTGCCCGCGTACCGGTCGGCGACGGCGCGCGCCAGGCCCAGCAGCTCCGGGCCGAGCACGGGCTCGGGCGAGACGACCTGGGCGAGGGCGGCGAGCGGGCCGGAGTAGTCGGACGCGGCGCGCCGCTCGATCAGGAACCCGTCGATGAGGCCGCCGCCCTCGCGGCGCCCCTCCCGGACCCGGTGCCGTCCGGCCCCGAACCGCACGCGCACCCGCACGCCGGGCTGCGCGTCGGCGTCCAGCTCGGCGGGCACCGCGTAGTCGAAGGAGCGGTCGAGGTGGAGCACGCCCTTGTCGACCAGCACCCGGGCCACGGGCAGTTCCCCGGCGAGCGCGGCGCCGCGCCAGGTGCGGGGTTTGGCGCGGGGTTCCCTGGCCTTGCGCACGCTCTCCCGGATGAGCGCAAGCTGCTCCGGCGGGGCCTGACCGGCCTCGCCGTCCCCCGGCCCGTTCTCGCTGCTCACGCTTGCATTCTTACCAAACGGGACCGACAACCGGGGTGCCGGACAGGGCGGAGGCCCGGCCCCCGAAGGGAACCGGGCCTCGTGTGCCTCTCACGCCACCCCTGGAACCGCGGCCCCCGGGGTGAGAACGGCGGCTAGTAGTGCTTCGTTACCTTGGGTGATCTCGTCTGGTGGTGGGCATCTTCCTGGCATGAGGCTGGGGGAGGTGGAACGGCTCCGGGGTGAGTTA
>NZ_JBIBWT010000023.1:0-93990 GCF_043081525.1 Streptomyces sp. NPDC014864 | reverse complement strand
ATCCGAGAACCGATCAACCCCCGACGACTTCACCTGACCCGGCCTTGGCACAACCCACCCAACGACCAGAACCCACCAAAGTCACCGGTATTGGCCCTAGGTGAAGTACACCCCGCCCAGCACCACCGCCAGGGCGGCCAGCGCGAAGACCAGGACCCAGACGAGCAGCTTGCCGACGCCGGGCGGGGGTTCGTAGCGCGGGCCCTCGGCGTCCGGGTCCGGGTGGCGGCCGCTCACTGGGTGGTCACCACCGCGGCCTGGGGGCGGATCGGAAGGCGGTTGACCGGGCGGCCGGTGGCGGCGCGCACGGCGGAGGCGATCGCCGCCGGGGAGGTCACCACGGGCACCGCGCTGACCGCCTTCGCGCCGAAGGGAGCCACCACGTCCCGCTCCTCGACGAGCTTGACGATCTGGATGTCGGGCGCGTCCAGGGCGGTGGGCAGCGCGTACCCGGTGAGGTCGGGATGGCGGATCAGCCCGCGCGGGGTGCGCAGGTTCTCCGTGAGGGCGATGCCGACGCCCTGCGTGACGCCCGCCTCGATGCGGGCGGCGACCTGCCCCGGGTTGAGCACCCGGCCGACGTCCTGGGCGAGGGCCAGCTCGACCACCCGGACCGACCCGAGCTCGATGTCCACGTCGACCACCGCGCGGATCGCGCAGAACGCGAGACCCACGAAGGCGTCGCCCTGCCCGGACTCGTCGAGCGGTTCCGTGGGATGCGGACGGCACTGGGCGGTGGCCCACAGCTCCTTGCCGTCCATCGCCTCCGTCACGGTGGTGGACAGCACCCCGTCGTACGACGTGATCTTGCCGTCGGTGATCTGGAGCAGCTCGGTGGACATGCCGAACTTGTGGGCGAGGGGCTGCAGGAGCTGCGTACGGACCATCTTCGCCGCGCGCTCCACCGCGCCGCCCGAGACCCAGGTGTGCCGGCCGCGGCAACCCGCGCCCGCCGGGGGCTGGTCGGTGTCGACCGGCGCCACGTGCACCTCGTCGATGCCGAGCGTCTCCTGCACGATCTGCCGGGCCAGCGTGGTGAAGCCCTGGCCGGTCTCCACGGCCGCGCACAGCACGGTCGCCACGCCGCCCTGGACCTTCACGGTCGCCGTGGACACCTCGTCGGCGCCCTCCGCCCCGAGCATGTGCACCATGCCCAGGCCGTAGCCCACGCCCCGCCGTACGGCGCCGGGTTCGCCCGCGCCCTCGGGGCCGCCCGGCAGCAGCCACTCCTCCTCGGGGGAGTCCTTGGGCAGCGGCGGCAGAGGGTGGTCCCGTACCGCCTGGAGCAGTTCGGCGACCGGGGCCGGGCAGGTGACCGTCTGGCCCGTCGGCAGGACGTCGCCGGTGGCCAGGACGTTGCTCAGGCGGACGTCCGCCGGGTCCAGGCCGAGCTTCTTGGCCAGCTTGTCCATCTGCGCCTCGTAGGCGGCGCACACCTGCATCGCGCCCTCGCCGCGGACATGGCCGGAGGGCGGGTTGTTGGTGCGCACGGCCCAGCCCTCGATGAAGGCGTTCGGGACGACGTACGGGCCGCACGCGAAGGCCACGGCCGCGGCCAGGGCGTCGGAGGAGGTGTCGGCGTAGGCGCCCGCGTCGAGCAGGACCTGCGCCTCGACCTTCACCAGCCTGCCCTCGGCGTCGGCGTGGTGGCGGTAGCGCAGCAGGGTCGGGTGGCGGTGCGTGTGGCCCAGGAAGGACTCCTCGCGGGTCGCCGTCAGCTTCACCGGGCAGCCGGTCTTCAGCGCCAGCAGGCCGAGCGGAAGCTGGAAGCCCTGGTCCTCGCGGTCGGCGGTGGCGCCGGGCACACCGGTGACGACGATCTTCACGCGCTCGGGGTCCAGCCCGCAGCAGGCGGCGAGCGTGTCGCGGTCGGTGTGCGGGTCCGTGGACGCCAGGTACAGCTCGACGCCTCCGTCCGGGCGGGGCACGGCGAGGCCGGCCTCGGCGCCGATCGGGGCCGGGTCCTGGCGGCCGATGCGGTACAGGCCCTCGACGACGACGTCGCCGGCCGCGTCCGGGTCGCCGTGCCGCAGCGGGATGTGGCGGATCAGGTTGCCGTCGGGGTGCAGCGGCTCGGCCTCGAAGGCCTGCTCGGGGTCGGTCACCGGGTCGAGCACCTCGTACTCGACGATGACGGCGGCCGCGGCCATCCGCGCGGTGTCCGGGTGGTCGGCGGCGACGGCGGCGATGGGCTCGCCGTGGTGGCGGACGACGTCGGAGGCGAACACCGGGCGGTCGGCCTTGCCGCGGCCGTACACCGGGGTGCCGGGCACGTCCTCATGGGTGACGACGGCGCGCACGCCGGGCATCTCGCGCGCGTGGCTGGTGTCGATGGACAGCACGCGCGCGTGCGGGTGCGGTGAGCGCAGCACGGCCGCCCACAGCAGGCCCTCGGCCCACAGGTCGGCCGCGTACGGGAAGGTGCCCTCCGTCTTGGCCGGGGCGTCGGCGGCCGGCAGGGAGGAACCGATGCCGTGCGGCGGCTCGGAGACGGGGGCGGTCTCCGCGGGGGCGGTGGCGGCCTCGTTGCTCATGCCTGGCCTCCGTCCTGGCCGTAGGGGTCGTGCGGTGCGGTCTCGGGGGACTCGAACGCGGAGGGGTGCACTCCCCCGGCGCCCGGGCCCGCCTGGTGCGGGATGCGCGGCTCGCCGGCGTCCGGCTCGGAGGCGCCGCCCCCCGCGTCCGCGTCGCGCTCGGCGACGACCTCCTGGACGGCCCGCAGGACGCCCCGGTAGCCCGCGCAGCGGCACAGGTTGCCGCACAGGGCCTGGCGGGTCTCCAGTTCGCTCGGCGCCGGGTTGCCCTCCAGCAGGTCGTGCACGGTCATCGCCATGCCGGGCACGCAGAAGCCGCACTGCACCGCCCCGCACCGGGCCAGCGCCCGCTGCACGTCCGAGGGCCGCCCGTCGGCGGCCAGGCCCTCGACGGTGCGCACCTCGCTGCCGGCCGCGGTGACCGCGGGCACCAGGCAGGAGGCGACGAGCCGTCCGTCCACCTGCACGTTGCAGGCGCCGCACTCGCCCTGCGAGCAGCCGTCCTTGGCGCCGGCGAGCCCGAGCCGCTCGCGCAGCACGTACAGCAGCGACTCGCCGATCCAGGCGTCGGTGACGGGTCGTTCGGTGCCGTTGACGCGCAGCACGTACGAGGCGAGCGGATGCTCGTCGTGCGGGGAGGCGGAGAGCGTGTCGTCGTCCGCGGGCGCCGGCCCCTGCGCTTCCCCCTCGGAACGGGTGTCCGGGGCAAAGGAGTTCGGGTCCGGGCCCACGGGGTCCGGGTCCCCGTCGCCGGAATCCGCGGACGTCGCGTCCGGGGCCGTGGAGCCGGAGGCCGTGGCGGGCCCCCGGGCGGGCCGGGGACCGGGCGCGGCCTCCTCGGCCGGGGCGGGACCCGCGGGACGCCCAGCGGGGCCGCCGGGGGCCTTTGCGGCCCCCTCGGCGTCCTCGGGGGCGCCGGCGGTCGAGCGGGCGGGGGATGCGGCCCGCTCGGAGCGTCCGGGCGACGGCTCGGCACCGTCCGCGCCGTCGTGCGCGCCGTCCGCTTCGTGAGCGTCGTACGCACCGGAAGCGCCGTCCGTGCCGCCCTCCGTGTCCTCGTCGGGCGCGGCCGCGGTGTCGTCCGGGTACGGCGCGTGCCGCGGAACGTGCCGCTCGGGGGCGTGCGGGGCGGGCCGCGCGGGGGTGTGCGCCGGGGAGTGGTCGCCCGGGTGCGCTCCAGGACCGCCGTGCGCGGGCCCCGGGTCCGGATCGGCGCCCGCGGGCTCGGCGGCGGCGTGCGACGTCTGCTCGTCGGCATACCCCGGCGGCTCGGCGTTACCGCGCTCGTCGGCGTACGACCGCTCGTCGACGTACGACCGGCCCTCTCCGTACGACTGGTCTTCCCCGTACGGCTGTTCGTCGGCGTACCGCTGCCCGTCGTCCGCGTACGCACGCTCATCCGCGTACGGCCGCTCCTCCGTGTACGGGGCACCCGCTCCGGCGTCGGCGTACGCCCCCTCGGGCCGGTGCTCGCCGTCCGGCGCGGGCTGCTGCCCCCACGGCGCGCCCGCCCCCTCCGTCGCCCAGGGCGCGGGCGCGCCGCCGGGGAGCGTGGCGGGAGGCGTGCCGCCCCACTGCTGCATCAGGGAGGACGTGGTGAACTCGCCCGATTCGTCCGGAAGGTCACCTCCGGCGACGGGGATCGACCACTGCCCGGTGACGTCGTGTCCGGACCCGTCCTGCGCCTGGCCCCCATGAGTTCCCCGACCACCATCGGACGCCTGGCCGCCGTGGGTCTCCTGGCCGCCGTGGGTCTCCTGGCCGCCGTAGGGGCCCTGGTCTCCCTGGGCGGCTCCGCCCCCCGGGAGCTCCTGGCCCCCGTGGGTCCCGTGCTGCTCCGTGAAGTGCCACTGCTGGGTGGCGCCCGGCTGGTACGTGAACCGGTCGTCCGCGCCCGGCTCCTGGGGCACCGCGTTCGGGTCGGGCCACTGGGCACCCTCGGCGGGCACGGCCCAGTGGCCCGTGGCCGCCGGATCGGCCACCTCGGCCTGGGCCGACGTCGCCGTTATCTGCGGCGGCACATAGCCGTGACCGGGCGCGGCGAGCGGGCTGTGGGCGGCCAGCAGGGCGTCGATGCCGCCCTCGGGGAGCTTCACGAAGGCGGTGGCGCCGTCGTCGTAGTCGCCCTGCGGCAGCGGGTCCCAGCGGCCGCCGCTCGCGGGCGTCCCCTCGGCGTGCTGGTCGTCGGTCACGACAACGCCCTCCCCAGTGCTCGTCGGGCCAGCGCGGCGACGGTGCGCCGCAGGTGCAGTACGGCGGGCGGAAGCTGCGGTACGGACCCGTCCTCGGCCGGGGCCGGGTCGGGGATGCAGGCCGCGGCGACGTACTCGCCGAAGGCGTTGAGCGCCTCGGGGACGATCGCGCGGCTGTTGTCCCAGTCGATGAGCTGGGCCACCCACTGCTCGGCGTCCAGCGGCCTGAGCGGCATCGGCGCTATGGCGCCGACCGCGCACCGCACCCCGCGCCGCGCCGGGTCGAGGACCAGGGCCACGGACGCGACGGCCCGGCCCGGCCCCGTCCGGCCGGTCGCCTTCAGGAAGACCTGCGGCGCGTGCAGCAGCGGCACGCGCACGTAGCCGACGAGCTCGCCCCCGCGGAGCATCTCCACCCCGGCCAGCAGATGCGACACCGGGACCTCCCGGCGGGCTCCGCCCGGGCCCGCGACGATCAGCGTCGCCTCCAGGGCGGCCAGCACGGGCAGCGCGTCCCCGGTGGGCGCGGCCGAGGCGATGTTGCCGCCCAGGGTGCCCGCGTTGCGGATGTGCGGCGGGCCCGCGGCGCGCGCGGCGGCGGCGAGCGCGGGGATCAGGGCGGCGAAGTCGGGGCGGCCCATGCGGGCGTGGGTGAGGCCCGCGCCGAGCAGCGCATGCCCGTCCTGGTACTGCCAGCCGCGGATCTCGCTGATGCGGCCGAGCCCGACCAGCGCTGCGGGCCTGAGCTGCCCGGAGTTGACGGCGGCCATGAGGTCGGTGCCGCCCGCCACGGGCACGGCGGCCGGCGTGGCGGTGAGCGCCGCCACGGCCTCGTCCAGCGTCGTGGGCAGCGTGACGGCCTGCGCCGCCTGCGGTGCGTGCGTGGTCAAACCGGCTGCCCCTTCCCGCTGCCCCCACTGGTCCCACCTGTGTGCCGTACGGTACGTGCTGACAGGCCGGACGTGGCAACTCTGGCACATCTTCGCAGGGCCCGAACGCGGGGGTCCGTCAGGAGCCTTTCACCCGTCTCACCGGGGACCTCGTCCGTTTTGGCACCGCATCACCGGTGCGGGCGAATTCCCCCTCTTCGCTGACTCCTGCGGTCTTTTTCCACCGTCTGTTCGATACGGCTGCCCGCCGGGCGGCGCCCACGGCGGCGGGAACCGGCTCCCCGCGGCGGCCGGGACCAACCGCCCCGCGGTGGCCGGGACCGCTACCCGTGGGGCGGCGGCCCCTCGGCGGGGCGGCCGAGGACGCCGGGCCGGCGCTGCCACGGCCGCGGTCCGGTGGGCGGCCGGTAGGCGACGCCCAGGGCGTCCAGGCGCCGGTAGTGGGCGGCCATCCGCCGCTCGAAGCCGGCGAAGTCCCGTTCCCCGGAGGCGGGCAGGGCGCTCCAGGCGACCTCGGCGAACGCGGCCAGCCGGGGAAAGACCTGGTAGTCCACGCGCCCGGCGTCCTCCATCACCTCGGTCCACACATTGGCCTGGGTGCCCAGCACCCGGCGCGCCTGCTCCCGGTCGAGCTCCGGCGGAACCGGCTCGAAGCGGTAGACGTCCTCCAGGGTGCGCACATGGCCGATCGGCACGGGCTCGTCCGGGCCGGGCGCCTGGCGGTGGTCCAAGTACACGTGCTGGTGAGGGCACATGACGACGTCGTGGCCCGCCCGCGCGGCCGCGATCCCGCCCGCGTAACCGCGCCAGGAGGACACGGCGGCACCCGCGGCCAATCCGCCCTCCAGGATCTCGTCCCAGCCGATGAGCCGGCGCCCGCGCGCGGCCAGCCAGCGGTCGAAATGGCCGATGAACCACGCCTGGAGCGCGTCCTCGTCCGCGAGCCCGAGTTCGGCCTTGCGGGTCTGCGCGGCGGGCGACCGCCGCCACTGCTCCTTGGGGCACTCGTCGCCCCCGATGTGCACGAACTCCGAGAACTCGGCGGCGTCCGCCGGGAACAGGCCGAGCACCTCCTCGAAGACGCCCTCGTAGAAGCGCAGGGTGTGGTCCGTGGGCGCGAGCACGTGCGGGGAGATCCCCCAGTCGTCCCAGACGGTCAGGGCGCCGGTGTCGACGACGTCGGTGTTGCCGAGTTCCGGGTACGCGGCGATCGCGGCCTGCGAGTGGCCGGGTACGTCGATCTCGGGGACGACGGCGATGTGCCGCTCGGCGGCGTAGGCGACGATCTCCCTGATGTCGTCCTGGGTGTAGTGGCCGCCGTGCGGTTTCTCCTCCCACAGCGGGGACGCCCGGTGGCCGAATCTGGTGCGCGCCCGCCAGGAGCCGACCTCCGTCAGCCGCGGATACCGCTTGATCTCCAGGCGCCAGCCCTGGTCGTCCGTCAGGTGGAGGTGGAGGACGTTGAGTTTGTGCGCGGCCATCAGGTCGAGGTGGCGCAGGACGCCGTCCTTGGGCGTGAAGTGCCGCGCCACGTCCAGCAGGAGACCGCGCCAGCGGAGGCGCGGGGCGTCCTCGACGCGCTGGGCCGGGACGGAACGGGGGGCCCGAGGCCGTACCGGGGCGCGCCGGAAGGCGTCCGGGCCGAGCAGCTGGCGCAAGGTCTGGGCGCCCCGGAAGACACCGGCCGCGTCGCCGCCGCGGATCTCGATCCCGGGGCCGGCGGCGACGGTAAGCCGGTAGGCCTCGGACCCGAGCGAGCCGTCCAGCAGCAGCCGTACGGAGCCGGGGGCGTCCTGCGCGGCGGCGGGCGGGAAGGGCAGGCCCAGGGCCGCGCCGAGCGTGGCGCGGATCCAGCGTGCGGAGGTGCCCGTGCCGGGGGCGGCCCACAGGGCGGTGTCCGCGTCCAGCACCACGGCGCCGCGCTCACCGTGCTCGACGGCGCGCGGCGCCGGGATCAGGTCATGAGCGAGCTCGTCCCGCGGCACGGACGGAGCCTAGGGACCGCCGGGGACGCCCACAAGAGGTCCGTACCCCGGAGGTCTGAACCACTCTCGGCCGGCTACTTGTCGCCGCCCTTGCCGCCCTTGCCGTCGCCGCCGCTGCTCATGGACTCGTAGATCTCCTTGCACAGCGGGCACACGGGGTACTTCTTGGGGTCGCGGCCCGGCACCCAGACCTTGCCGCACAGCGCCACGACGGGCGTGCCGTCGAGGGCGCTCGCCATGATCTTGTCCTTCTGGACGTAGTGGGCGAAGCGCTCGTGGTCGCCGTCGCCGTGGGACACCTGCGGCGTCGGCTCTACGAGGGTCCCCGTACCAGTCCCGCGCTCGGGCTCGAGAGTGCTCATACGGCAAGGGTACTGAAGCTCACAGCCGTCAGTTGAGCGAAGGGTCGTCCGGATACGTGGCGACCATGGCCAGCTCGTTGCGCTGGCGGCGCAGCACCTCGCGCCAGAGTCTCTCCGGCGCCGGTGAGGAGACGTCCCCGGGCTCGGACTCCACCACGTACCAGGCGCCCTCCACCAGCTCGTCCTCCAGCTGGCCGGGACCCCAGCCGGCGTATCCGGCGAAGATCCGCAGGGAGCCCAGGGCCGAGGCCAGCAGCTCCGGCGGGGCCTCCAGGTCGACGAGACCGATCGCGCCGTGCACCCGGCGCCAGCCCAGCGGGCCGCCCTCGCCGGAGCCGCCGGGGATGACGGCGACGCCCAGCGCGGAGTCCAGCGATACCGGGCCGCCCTGGAAGACCACCCCGGGCTCGCCGGCGAGCTCCCCCCAGCCCTCCAGGATGTCGCCCACGTCCACCGGCGTCGGACGGTTGAGGACGACACCCAGGGAGCCCTCCTCGTCGTGGTCGAGAAGAAGCACCACCGCACGATCGAAGTTCGGGTCCGCCAGGGCGGGGGTGGCCACGAGCAGCCGTCCTGTGAGCGAGGACACCTCGGTCATGCCAGACATGATCCCGCATCTTGCCTCGGCATGGGGAGGCAACCGGGTCATGGGGGTGAAGGCAGCTCAGGGCGCACCGGTGCGGTCCGGGCGCACGGATGGCCCGGTGACCCCATGTGCCCACCGCGGAACGGTTCGTGTTGTGACACAGCGATGACATGACTGGGTCGCGCCTGGGCTTACGGAAGGGGGGCACACGGCGATTACTCTGTCTCTCCGGCCCCTCCCCAAAATGATCGGCCGACCCCTGCCCGACTCATCGGAACGCGAGATTCATGACCGTCAACGACGATGTCCTGCTTGTCCACGGCGGAACCCCGCTGGAGGGCGAGATCCGTGTCCGCGGTGCGAAGAACCTCGTACCGAAGGCCATGGTCGCCGCTCTGCTGGGCAGTGAGCCAAGTCGACTGCGCAACGTTCCGGACATCCGTGACGTGCGGGTCGTGCGCGGTCTGCTGCAACTGCACGGGGTGACGGTCCGTCCGGGTGACGAGCCGGGCGAACTGGTCCTCGACCCGACGCACGTGGAGAGCGCGAACGTCGCCGACATCGATGCCCACGCGGGCTCGTCGCGCATCCCGATCCTGTTCTGCGGCCCGCTGCTGCACCGCCTCGGGCACGCGTTCATCCCGGGCCTCGGCGGCTGCGACATCGGTGGCCGGCCCATCGACTTCCACTTCGACGTGCTGCGGCAGTTCGGCGCGACCATCGAGAAGCGGGCCGACGGCCAGTACCTGGAGGCTCCGCAGCGGCTGCGCGGTACGAAGATCCGGCTGCCGTACCCGTCGGTCGGCGCGACCGAGCAGGTCCTGCTGACGGCCGTGCTGGCCGAGGGCGTGACCGAGCTGTCCAACGCGGCCGTCGAGCCGGAGATCGAGGACCTGATCTGTGTCCTGCAGAAAATGGGCGCGATCATCGCGATGGACACCGACCGCACCATCCGCATCACCGGTGTCGACAAGCTCGGCGGCTACACCCACCGCGCCCTCGCGGACCGGCTGGAGGCCGCGTCCTGGGCCTCCGCGGCGCTCGCCACCGAGGGCAACATCTACGTCCACGGCGCCCAGCAGCGCTCGATGATGACGTTCCTCAACACCTACCGGAAGGTGGGCGGCGCCTTCGAGATCGACGACGAGGGCATCCGCTTCTGGCACCCCGGGGGCCAGCTGAAGTCGATCGCACTGGAGACGGACGTCCACCCCGGCTTCCAGACGGACTGGCAGCAGCCGCTGGTGGTGGCGCTCACCCAGGCCACGGGCCTGTCGATCATCCATGAGACGGTCTACGAGTCCCGGCTGGGCTTCACCTCCGCGCTGAACCAGATGGGCGCCCACATCCAGCTCTACCGCGAGTGCCTCGGCGGTTCCGACTGCCGCTTCGGCCAGCGCAACTTCCTGCACTCCGCGGTCGTGTCCGGTCCCACCAAGCTCCAGGGCGCCGACCTGGTCATCCCGGACCTGCGCGGCGGCTTCTCCTACCTCATCGCCGCCCTGGCGGCCCAGGGCACCTCCCGGGTCCACGGCATCGAGCTCATCAACCGGGGCTACGAGAACTTCATGGAGAAGCTCGTCGAGCTCGGCGCGAAGGTGGAGCTGCCGGGCAAGGCGCTCGGCTGACACCCACCCCTCCACTCCGGCCGGGCACAGCACCGCCCCGGTCGGGGGTCCATATGGCAGTGGCGCTCGGCCGGCACCGTCCGGGCCCCTACACGCCGATGGGGCGGCCCCCTTCACCGGGGGCCGCCCCATCGGCGTTTTCGCGCTTCACAGGGCCCCGTGGGCCCCGTACGCCGTCGCGTGGCGCACGAGCGGCGGGGCTTACTTGCCCTTGGCCGCTTCCTTGAGCTTGCTGCCCGCGGAGACCTTCACGCTGTAGCCGGCCGGGATCTGGATCGGCTCGCCGGTCTGCGGGTTGCGGGCGGTGCGAGCGGCACGGTGGGTGCGCTCGAAGGTGAGGAAGCCAGGGATGGTGACCTTCTCGTCCCCCTTGGAGACGATGTCGCCGACGACGTCGGCGAACGCGGCCAGCACGGCGTCGGCGTCCTTGCGGGTCACCTCGGCGCGGTCGGCCAGCGCGGCCACCAGCTCACTGCGGTTCATGTTCTTACTCCCGTGTTCTTCTTGCCGTTGAGGCGTGCCACGCGGCGAAGGCCGCATGTCGGGCACCAGCGAAGCCGATGCTGCCAGGTCCTCGGTGAGTTCCCGGACCCGGGTCCGTCCCTCTGACCCTCGCGCCCTTGGGGGTGCCCCCCAGGGACGCGGTCCTGAGGAAGCATCCTGCCCCTACCTGCGGCGGGAAAGCCAATCCGGCACCCGGTGGAGTCGTGAGAACACCCGTGGGAGTCACACGAAGAGCGCCCCTGATCCTGGCCGTCACCATAGAGGCGAGGCAAGGACCCGGGTTCCGCGACGCGCCGGGCGTCAACCGTGGCAATCCTCACAGCCCCCTACGAGACGGACGGCGTCGCTTCGACGGCCCTGGCCGCCTCCCGCACCGCGCCGGCCACCGCGCCCGCGACCTTGTCGTTGAAGACGCTCGGGACGATGTAGTTCGGGTTCAGCTCGTCCTCGGTCACCACGTCCGCCAGGGCCTGCGCCGCGGCCAGCATCATCTCCGTGTTGACGGTGCGGGACTGCGCGTCCAGCAGGCCGCGGAAGACACCCGGGAAGACCAGCACATTGTTGATCTGGTTGGGGAAGTCCGAGCGGCCGGTCGCCACAACTGCCGCCGTCTGGCGGGCGATCGCCGGGTCCACCTCGGGATCGGGGTTCGCGAGCGCGAACACGATGGCGTCGTCGGCCATGGCGGCCACGTCGTCGCCGTCGAGGACGTTGGGCGCCGAGACGCCGACGAAGACGTCCGCGCCGCGCACGGCCTCCTTCAGCGTGCCGGTGAGGTTCTCGGGGTTGGTGTTCTCGGCGATCCAGCGCAGCGCCGAGTCCGGGGCTGCGTCGACCAGGTCCTCGCGGCCCGCGTGGACCACGCCGTGGATGTCGGCGACGACCGCGTTCTTCAGGCCCGCGGCGATCAGCAGTTTCAGGATGGCCGTACCGGCCGCGCCGGCCCCGGACATCACGACCCGGATGTTCTCGATCGCCTTGCCGGTGCAGCGCAGCGCGTTGGTCAGGGCGGCGAGCACGACGATCGCGGTGCCGTGCTGGTCGTCGTGGAAGACCGGGATGTCCAGGGCCTCGCGCAGTCGTGCCTCGATCTCGAAGCAGCGGGGGGCGGAGATGTCCTCCAGGTTGATGCCGGCGAACCCGGGGGCGATCGCCTTGACGATCTGGACGATGGCGTCGGTGTCCTGGGTGTCGAGGCAGATCGGCCAGGCGTCGATGCCGGCGAAGCGCTTGAAGAGGGCCGCCTTGCCCTCCATGACCGGCAGCGCGGCCTTGGGGCCGATGTTGCCGAGGCCCAGCACCGCCGAGCCGTCCGTCACGACCGCAACGGAGTTGCGCTTGATGGTCAGGCGGCGGGCGTCCTCGGGGTTCTCGGCGATCGCCATGCAGACGCGGGCCACACCCGGCGTGTAGACCATGGAGAGGTCGTCACGGTTGCGGATGGGGTGCTTCGACGCCATCTCGATCTTGCCGCCGAGGTGCATGAGGAACGTACGGTCGGAGACCTTGCCGAGCGTGACGCCCTCGATGCCGCGCAGCTGCTCGACGATCTCCTCGGCGTGCGCCGTGGAGGTGGCCGCGATGGTGACGTCGATACGGAGCTTCTCGTGGCCGGACGCGGTGACGTCGAGGCCGGTCACCGAGCCTCCGTGGGACTCGACGGCCGTGGTGAGCTGAGAGACCGCGGTTCCGCTCGCGGGCACCTCCAGCCGGACCGTCATCGAGTAGGAGACGCTGGGCGCCGTTGCCATGGCCGACTTCCTCTGCTTTCACCGTGTAGCGGGTTGTGCCGTCCGATCGTCGCACCTACCCCTGAGTACGTGGTAGCCGCACAGGATTGCGGACGTTTTGTTCACGAGGAGGGGCTGATATCGGAAAACAACTTCCACCATACGAGAGTGGATCAGCTCGCGTCAGGCGTCCGGGCAGCGAAAGAGGCCCACGTCACAGTGCGACGTGGGCCTCTCTCACGTTCAGCGACACCGACCCGCCATGCTCGCCTCGCGGCAAGTGGTCGCTCGTAGCGACGAAGGTTGGGCCCGGGGGCTTGGATCGGGCCGGTGTCACGTCCAGGCTAACAAACGGATCCGGTAGGGCAATTCCCGTGGCGGGAGTTCCTCTTCCCGTCCCCCGGTCGGCCCCACGGCGCCGCCCGCCCGTCAGTCCCGCAGCAGGTCCGGCACCCCGGCCCTGTCCGGCTCGTCCCGCTCGCCCGAGACGACGGTGAGCTGCCGGGTGGCCCGGGTCAGGGCGACGTAGAGCACCCGCAGGCCGGCCGGCGACTCGTCCGCGATCTCCGCGGGCGAGACGACGAGCGTCGCGTCGTACTCCAGGCCCTTCGCCTCCAGGCTGCCGAGCGCCACCACCCGGTCGCCGAGCCCGGCCAGCCAGCGCCGGGCCTCCTCGCGCCGGTTCATGGCGACGACCACGCCGACCGTGCCGTCGACCTGCTCCAGCAGCCGCTCGGCCTCCGTCCGCACGGTCCGCTCCAGCGTGTCCCTCACGACGGTGAAGCGCGGCTCCACGCCGGTGGAGCGCACCGCCGAGGGCGCCTTCGCGCCGGGCATGGCGAGCGCGAGCACCTTCGCGGCCAGCTCGGCGATCTCGGCCGGGTTGCGGTAGTTCACCGTCAGCTCGAAGCGGCGGCCGCGGGACGGGCGGCCCGCGCCGCCTCCCCCGGCGGGGAGCCGGGCGCCGGGCAGGCGGGTGCCGAGGGCCTCGTCACGGGCCTCGGCGGCCTCGTCGGGGTCGGACCAGGAGGACTGGGCCGGGTCGCCGACGACCGTCCAGGTGGCGTGCCGGCCGCGGCGGCCGACCATGCGCCACTGCATCGGCGTGAGGTCCTGCGCCTCGTCGACGATGACGTGCGCGTACTCGGTGCGCTCCTGCGCCAGGCGCTCGGCCCGCTCGCGCTGCGTCTCCTCACGCACCGGCATCAGCTCCTCCAGACCGGTGAGCTGGTCCAGCGGGTCCATCTCGCGCCTGCGGCGCGGACGGGCCGGGGTGCCGAGAATCGCCTGGAGCTCGTCGAGCATGGCGATGTCGTGCACGGAGTGGCCCTGCCGGCGCAGCGAGCGGGCGACCCGGCGCACCTCGCCGGGGTTGAGGACCCGCCGCGCCCAGCGGCCGAGCCGGCGCTCGTCGGCCATGGCCTCCAGCACGGCCCGCGGCGTCAGCTCGGGCCACCAGGCGTCGAGGAAGGCGATGAACTCGTCCTCGCCGGCCACGTCCTCGTCGAAGGAGGAGCGCAGCTCGGCGGCCAGCTCCGGGTCGGTGTGCCGGCCGGCCGCGCCGGAGCGCTCCCACAGCGCGTCGAGCAGCAGCTTGCGGGCCCGCGGGCGGAGCAGGTTCACCGGGGCGGTGCCGCCGAGCACGGCGCGGCGGACCCGGTCCAGCTCCTCCGCCCGGAGCTCCAGCCGGCGGCCGAAGGCGACGACCCGGAGCCGGTCCGGCGCGCCGCTCAGCTCCAGGGCGCCGCGGGCGGCCTTGCGCAGCACCTTCAGCATCCGCGACGAGCCCTTGGCGCGGGCCGTCGACGGGGAGTCGTAGAGAGTGGCCTCGGCGCCGTCGACGAGCGAGCCGATCGCGCGGATGGCGACCTGGCCCTCCTCGCCGAGGGAGGGCAGCACGCCCTCGGTGTAGGCGACCAGCAGCGGGGTCGGCGAGACGATGAGGATGCCGCCCGCGTACCGGCGCCGGTCCTGGTAGAGGAGGTAGGCCGCCCGGTGCAGAGCGACGGCGGTCTTCCCGGTGCCGGGCCCGCCCTCGACATAGGTGACGGAGGAGGCGGGCGCGCGGATCACCATGTCCTGCTCGGCCTGGATCGACGCGACGATGTCCCGCATGGTGTGGGTGCGGGCCTGGCCGAGCGCGGCCATCAGGGCCCCGTCGCCGATCACCGGCAGTTCCTCGCCGTCGAGGAAGGCCGTCAGCTCGGGGCGCATCAGGTCGTCCTCGACACCGAGGACGCGGCGGCCCTTGGAGCGGATGACCCGGCGGCGCACGACCCGGCCCGGGTCGACCGGGGTGGAGCGGTAGAACGGGCCCGCCGCAGGCGCCCGCCAGTCGATGACCAGCGGCGCGTAGTCCTCGTCGAGCACGCCGATGCGGCCGATGTGCAGGGTCTCGGCGATGTCGGCCGTGCGGTCGGGACGGACCGCGCCCTCGGCCGGCTCGACCGCGGTGTACGCGCCGTCCGGGCCCTTCTTGCCGTCCTTGCCGGGCAGCAGGTCGATACGGCCGAAGAGGAAGTCCTCGAACTCGTTGTTCAGGCGGTTGAGGTGGATGCCCGCCCGGAACACCTGGGCGTCGCGCTCGGCCAGCGCGCCGGGCGTGCCGACCTGGCCGCGCCGGGCCGCGTCGTGCATGAGGAACTCGGCCTCGTGGATCTTCTCCTCGAGGCGCCGGTACACCCGGTCGAGGTGTGCCTGTTCCACGCTGATCTCTCGGTCGCGTACGGAGTCGTGCGCCGCTTCGTGCGCCGCGTCGTGAACCGAGCCGACCGCGGTTTCCTGTTGAGCCTGAGCGGCCACCGGGCCCCCTTCTGACGTGCTGGGCAGCCGTCAACCGTACGCGAAGGGGGCCCCGCGAGGCTACGGACCTGCCCGGTGGATCGTGCCGGGCGGGTCCGGCGGATCGTGCCGGGCGGGTCCGGTGGATCGTGCCGGGCGGGTCCGGCGGATCGTGCCGGGCGGGACCGGACGTCTACGCGTCGACCTCGACGAGCCGCTTGCCGTCGAACGTCATGACCTCGAAGTGGTCGATCTGGTTGGGGGCGAAGGCGGCGCCGCCGTGGACGTAGAGGGGGTTCTTGGCCTCCTCCGTCTTGGCGTTCGGAACGCCGTAGCCCCAGTTGGGGACGGCCCAGGAGGTGACCGTCTCCCGCTCGCCGTTCTTGCCGACGGCGATCAGCGAGCACTTCTGCGGGCCGGTGACGTTCTTGAGCTGGAGGACCGCGTGGGTGCCCCAGTCCCGCTTCTCCATCGCGACGGTCGCGGTGACGTGGGTCCCCGGGTCCGTGGCGGTGCGCTTGTCGGACATGGTCTGGAACGCGCTCTGCGCGGGCCCGGCCGCCATGTTGTGATCGCCGCCGTCGTTCGAACCGCCGGTCGCCGCGAGCACGGTCAGCGGACCGCCGACGATCAGCGCGGCCGCGGCCGCCACCAGGTAGAAGCCGCGCCGGCGCTTGTGGGCGCGGCGCTCGGCCACCTCGTCGACGAGCTTCTCCATCAGACGCGGGGTGGGCCTGGCCGACAGGGACTCGCCGACCGCGGGCGTGCCGGAGCCCGGCAGGTCCGCGAGCGCGGCAAGCATCGGCTCCATTCCGGCCAGTTCGTCTAGCTGCTGGGCGCACCACTCGCAGGTGGCCAGATGCGCCTCGAAAGCGGTTGCCTCGGCGTCGTCGAGAATGCCGAGGGCGTAGGCGCCGACGGTCTCGTGTTCGTTCGGGGCCGGTGATCCCTGCATGGACCCAGACATACCCGAACCACCCGTTCCGAACCCCCCGTACATGCTCATCACGCCGTCACCCCCCGCTCCTCCAGAGCCAGCTTCATCGACCGCAGGGCGTAGAACACCCGTGAGCGCACAGTGCCGCTGGGTATACCCAGCGTCTCGGCCGCCTCGTTGACGGTACGCCCCTTGAAGTACGTCTCGACGAGCACCTCCCGGTGGGCCGGGGTCAGGTCGTCGAGCGCGTCGGACAGCGTCATCAGCCACAGCGCCTTGTCGATCTCGTCCTCCGCGGGGATGACCTCCAGCGGCGACGGATCGACCTCCTGCGGCCGGGCCTGCCGGCTGCGGTGGCCGTCGATGACGATGCGCCGGGCGACCGTCACCAGCCAGGGGCGTACCGAACCGGTCGCTCGATTGAGCTGGCCGGCGTTCTTCCAGGCACGGATGAGCGTCTCCTGCACCACGTCCTCGGCGCGCTGCCGGTCTCCGGCCACCAGTCGCAGGACATACGCGAGCAGAGGTCCGGCGTGCTCCCGGTACAGGGCACGCATCAACTCCTCGTCGGGTTCCGAAGGCTGGGACATGCGATGTCGGGCCCTCTGTCCACGTTCATTGGCCACGACGGAATCCTTGCGCACGCCCACCTCCGGTGTCCGGGGGTTCCCCCAGTCGGTCTCGCACCGACGGGTACGGACGCGGAGAGCCTCGCGTTCAAAGCGAGGCGACGAATTTCTGCGGGGTGACGTGACGAGAGGGACATGAATACACATTCCCCCCGCGTGATCTTTACATATCAGACACATGGGAAACGGAGTGGGAGCGTCGGCAGGGCTGCCCGTCCGCCGGTGCGGCGAAACCGGGTGTTGCCGAAATCACTTCACAAGTGGACGCACAGAAGCGGCAATTGGGGCGCCGGAGTTCCGTCAGGGCCTTTCTTTCGGATCTGGCCGGCTCCAGGCGACGGTGCCTTCTGTGGTACCCGAGCGAGGTCTGGTGCGTGCAGCTGCAAGGCGGAGGAGGGAGTCGACGCGATGGGGGTCCCCCCTGCCCGAGCGCAGCCGAGAGCTCGGGGGAGTCGGCGAGTGACGACAACGCGGCAGATGTGCGTGCCAGACCCCGCGCCCCCGGCAAGATCCGAAAGAGAGGCCCTAAGCGCGGGCGAGGGCCGCGCGGCGGCGGTGCCGGGCGACCCGTTCCCGGTTGCCGCAGACCTCGCTGGAGCACCAGCGCCTCCTGCGTCCCCGGGACGTGTCCAGGTACACGATCGGGCAGTTGTCGCCCTCGCACTGGCGCAGGCCGGCCCGTGCGACGGGGTCGGTGAGCAGTTCGACGGCGTCCCGCGCGACCGCCGCGAGCAGCGCGGCGCACCCGGGCGGCTCTGCCAACTCCCGCACCAGCGCCCCGTCTTCCGCCCGCACCAGACGTGGCACCGGCGGCGCGGCCCGGGCGACCTCGTTGACCCGGGCGAGCGCCAGGTCGTAGGGGCGGGTGGGGGTGAACCGGCTGGGGCGGGAGGAGATGGGGCCGTCGGGGCGGGGAGGCGTGAGCCCGTCGGCGCGGACGGGCAGGAGCCCGTCGGCGGGGCCTGGCGGTCGGCCGTCGACGTGGGCGAGTCCCTCGGCGCGGGCGGCCGGGAGCCCGTCGGACCGGCCGGGCGTGAGCCCGTCGGCTCGGGCGAGGCCCTCGGCGCGGGTGGGGGTCGGGGCGTACGGCCGGGACCCGGGCGGGAGGCAGCCGGTCACCAGGCGGCCCAGGTGACCGCGCAGTTCGCGGAAGGCGGCCGGCCAGGACGCGTCGACGTGTGCCAGCTCGGTGGCCGCCGGGACCAGGCCGGAGCCCGTGATCCAGGCACGCAACGGCGCGACGGAGCCGAGACGTTCCTCGGGGTGGGTGGTGGAGAGGAGATCCAGGCAGATCCGCCCCGCGTCGAACCGCAGCTCGTACGGGGCCGTCGCCGTGCCCAGTGCCATGTGCCTGTCACCGCCTAGGGTCACCCCGGTCAGCAGAGGTGGGCGGGGTGCTCGTCAGGGCTGGGAAAGCGTTCCCTTCCACAGTGCCCGTCCGCCCCCGCCACCGGAACCCCTCGTACCGCCGGGCCCCGACACTCGGCCACCCGCGCCGGGCGTCCCCGCCCTTCTCCTCGGTCGCCGCCCCTGGGCATCCGCGTACTTCTCTCTCGGCGGCCGCCGGCCCTAGGCGTCCGCGTACTTCTCGTCGGCCGCAGGGTCCAGGGCCAGCCGGTACCCGCGCTTGACCACCGTCTGGATCAGCTTGGGCGCGCCCAGTGCCGTACGCAGCCGGGCCATTGCCGTCTCCACCGCGTGCTCGTCCCGCCCGGCCCCCGGCAGCGCCCGCAGCAGTTCGGCGCGGGCGACCACCCATCCCGGGCGCCGGGACAACACCCGCAGCAGCGACATCCCGGCCGGCGGCACGGGCCTGAGGTCCCCGTCCACCAGCACCGCGTGCCCCCGGATCTCCACCCGGTGCCCGGCGATCGGCAAGGACCGCGCCCGGCCGGGCAGTTCCTGGCACAGCAGCTGCACCAACGGCCCGAGCCGGAACCGCTCCGGTTGCACGGTGTCGAGGCCACGGGCCTGCAACGGCAGCGCGGTGACCGGCCCGACGCAGGCGGGCAGCACGTCGTGCCCGAGCGCGGTCAGCAGCTCCGGCAGCAGCCCCCGCTCCTCGGCCCGGGACAGCAGCGAGGCGGCGGCGGGCGCGCTGGTGAAGGTGAGCGCGTCCAGGCCGCGGGAGACGGCGGCGTCGAGCAGCCGGTCGAGCGGGCTGAGGTCCTCCGGCGGCATCCACCGGTACACCGGGACGGGAACCACCTCCGCTCCTCCCTCCCGGAGCGCCTCCACGAACCCGGGCAGCGGCTCGCCGTGCAGCTGTACGGCGACCCGGCGCCCCTCGACGCCCTCCTCGAGGAGCCGGTCGAGCACCTCGGCCATGGACTCCGACGACGGCGACCACTTCTCGGTCAGCCCGGCGGCCCGGATGGCGCCCTTGACCTTGGGCCCGCGCGCCAGTACCTCGACCTCGCGCAGCCGGGCGAGCAGTGCCTCGCCGAGCCCCCACCCGTCGGCCGCCTCCACCCATCCGCGGAAGCCGATCGCGGTGGTGGCGACCACCACGTCGGGCGCCAGGCCGATGATCTCCTTGGTGGCGGCGAGGAGTTCGCCGTCGTCGGCGAGCGGCACGATGCGCAGGGCGGGCGCGTGCAGGACGGTGGCCCCGCGCCGCTGGAGCAGCGCGCCCAGTTCGTCGGCCCGGCGCGCGGCCGTCACGCCCACGGTGAACCCGGCGAGGGGCCCGTGTTCCGGCCGCTGTTCCGTCCGCTGTCCCGGTCGCTGCTGTTCGTCGTACATGGCTCTCGTCCCGCACTCGAGTCGTCGTCCCTGCGAGGGGACCGCACAAGGGCGTGTGTCCCCGCGTGCGTCCCCGGGGGCCGTCCCTGTATGCCGAACGAGCCTGTCAACGGCGCGTGACAGGCTCGGTTCGACTTTATGTCACCAGTGTTACGTCACACCTCGGCGTAGCTGAGCTGCGGTTCCGCCTGCGCCGCGGCGGCTTTGGCCGGAATCTGGCGGGCCGGGCGGCGAAGGTATACCGCCCAGGTGACCACGAAGGCGGCGCCGTAACAGGCGAGGAAGGCGACGAAGGCGCCGGTGCCGGAGCCGTAGGAGAGGAAGGACTGCCGGAAGGCGAGGTTGATGCCGACGCCGCCGAGCGCGCCCACGGCACCGATCAGCCCCATGGAGGCGCCGGACAGCCGCCGCCCGTACGCCGCGGCCTCCTCCCCCTCCAGTCCCCGGGCGTGGGCCTTGGCCTGGAAGATGCCGGGGATCATCTTGTACGTCGACCCGTTGCCGAGCCCGCTGAGCACGAACAGCACCACGAAGACCGCCACGAAGAGCGGCAGCGACTTCTCCATGCTGGCGGCGACCAGGACGGCGGTCGCGGCGGCCATGGCGACGAAGTTCCACAGGGTGATCCGCGCTCCGCCGTAGCGGTCGGCGAGCCGGCCGCCCACGGGCCGGATGAGGGAGCCGAGGAGCGGCCCGATGAAGGTGAGGTAGGCGGCCTGGAGGGGGGTCCTGCCGAACTGGTTGGTGAGCACCTGGCCGAAGGCGAAGCTGTAGCCGATGAAGGAACCGAACGTCCCGATGTAGAGGAACGACATGATCCAGGTGTGGGCGTCCTTGGCGGCGTCCACGGCGGCGCCGGTGTCGTTCTTCACGGAGGCGATGTTGTCCATGTAGAGCGCGGCGAGGACGGCGGCTACGACGATCAGCGGGATGTAGATCCCCAGCAGGACGCGCGGGCCGCCGCCGGCGCCGATGATCGCGAGCGTGACGAGCTGGATCACCGGGACCCCGATGTTGCCGCCGCCCGCGTTGAGCCCGAGGGCCCACCCCTTCTTCCGGAGCGGGAAGAAGGCGTTGATGTTGGTCATGGAGGAGGCGAAGTTGCCCCCGCCGATGCCGGCCAGCAGCCCGACCCACAGGAAGGTGGAGAAGGAGGTCCCCGGCTCCATCACGGTGAACGCGGCGACGGTCGGCACGAGCAGCAGACTGGCGGAGATGATCGTCCAGTTCCGCCCGCCGAAGACGGCGACGGCGAAGGTGTAGGGCACGCGGACGACCGCGCCGACGAGGGTGACCATCGAGGTCAGCAGGAACTTGTCGGCGGGGGTGAGCCCGTACTCCGGCCCCATGAACAGCACGAGCACGGACCACAGCGTCCACACCGAGAACCCGATGTGCTCGGAGAGGACGGAGAAGAGGAGGTTCCGCCGGGCGACCTTCTCCCCCGTCTCCGCCCAGAAGACCTCGTCCTCCGGATCCCAGTGCTCGATCCAACGCCTGGCTGTCATGACGCCTCCACGGTGCTCCGGTGCTCGGGTGCTCGGCTGGTTCTGCGAGTGGTTGAGTCCCGAAGGTAGGGAGGACGCGTTTCCGCGCTGTGGCCGTGGGTGACCGGAAGGGAACGTTGCTCTCACCCGGCGGGGTGGGGGGATGAGAGGTGGGCGGGCCCCCTTCGTGCGGGGTGCCGGCCGCCCACCTCGAACCACAGCAGTTTTCCCGCCCCCCGCCCCAGCAGGTCGCCCCCGAGTGCCCACCCTCCCCAGGAGTCCGCGTACTGCTGCACGAGGAACAGCCCCCGCCCGCCCTCGGCACCGGCCGGGGCCGGCGGGACGCGGTCGCGGGGAGGCCCGTCGAAGGGGGCGGGGATGTGCGGATGGCTGTCCCAGACCCCGACCCGCAGCCGCCCGCCGCTCAGGGCCGTCAGCCGAAGGGAGGCGGGCCCGCGGGTGTGCCGGTAGGCGTTGGTGACCAGCTCGGAGGTCAACAACTCGACGGCGTCGAGGACTTCCTTCCGTCCATGGCTGTTCAGGGCGGCCCGCACGGTCATGCGTGCGACGCGTGCGGCGCGGGGGTCATGAGGCAGACGGAGGGCGTACACCCAGGTGTCGGGCAGGGCTACGGTGACCATGGCGTCCTCCGGACAAGGGGAAGGTGTAGGTGCGTTGCTTGCGCTCAACGGCCGCGCCGGGCGGTGGCAGTGCCTGGGGTGGTGCGCTTCCGGCTTATGGGCGGGGGGAGTTGGGCGGCGCGAGACTCAGCCTAGGGCAGGCGATGTGATACTTAACCCCAAACCGGCATGATGATTAACAATTCGCTCCTGAGGGTGACCCGCAGGATGCGCCATGACGAGAGAGGGCTCCGTGCCACCCAGTGCCGCCCCCACCCTGCGCCAGCAGCGCCTCGGCACCGAACTGCGCAAGCTCAGGGAACACTCAGGGCTGACCGCGACCGCCGCCGCAGCACTACTCGGACTCAAGCAGGCCCAGGTCAGCAGCATCGAAGCCGGCCGCTACGCCGTCAGCGCCGATCGCGTCCGCACCCTGGCCCGCGCCTACAACTGCGGCGACCAGGCACTGGTCGAAGCCCTCGCGGCGATGACCGGCGGCCGCACTCGCGGCTGGTGGGACGCGTACCGGGAGCACCTGCCCGGGGGGTTGATCGACCTCGCCGAACTGGAGCATCACGCGGTTGAGTTGCGAGTGGCCCTGTCCCTGCACATCCCCGCCCTGCTGCAGACCACGGACCACGCCCGCAGCATGCTGCGGGAAGCAGTCCCGCCCTTCCGTCCGTACGAGCTCGAACACCGCCTGTCGTACCGCATCAAGCGACAGGAGATTCTTCACCGCGCGGCTCCGCTCCCCTATACGGCACTGCTGCACGAGGCGGCGCTGCGCATGCAGTACGGAGGACCGGACATCGCCCGCGCACAACTGGCCCACCTCCTGGAGGTGAGCGAGCAGGACAACGTCACCCTTCGCGTCATCCCCTTCACCTCCCCGCACTTCCCCGGCAACGGGCAGTCCTTCGACTACGCAGCCGGGCCCGTGCCCCAACTCGACACGGTCCAACTGGACACGCACCACGGCGGCTGCGAGTTCCTGGACGCGGAGGCGCAGTTGGCCAAGTACCGGACCGTGCTGGACCGGATGGAGTCCTGCGCCCTCGAACCCGCCGGCTCACGCAAGGTCATCGAGAGCATCAAGCAAGGCCTCTGAGAGGGACCGACATGCACATACGCACCTGGCAGAAGTCCACGTACAGCCCTGACGGCTCGAACTGCGTCGAGATATCCCACACCCCCAGAACCATCCACGTCCGCGACTCGAAAACCCCCACCGGCCCCCACCTGGTCTTCCCGCCCACCGCTTGGGCGGGCTTCCTCTCCTACGCGGCGGGACGGGACCGCTGAACCACTCCGGCTGCGGCGGGTCGGGGGTCAGCATTGACGGACTGGATGTCCAGGATCACGACCTCCTGGCCCCGGCCGAAGGTGCCGTAGGGCAGGTCTTCACCGGCGGTGCTGCGGCCATCGCGGCGCCCGCCGAAGTCCTGATCAGGGCTGGCACTGAGTCGCCCCTCTGGTGGAGATGATCTGGGAGGTCTGCCAGACACCGTCGGCGTTCTTGTCGAGCCGGGTGTTGTAGAAGACGTAGCTGTCCTTGGTGGGCGGCGTCTTGTCGATCTTCTTGGTCTTCTTGTCCTTGCCGTAGCCCTTGGTCTCGTCAGCGCAGAACGTCAGGGCGGCCGACCCCGCGAGAAGTCGGGTGTGGCGGCTCACGGCCGGCACCTGTCTGCCCCGCGCGTGGAAGCGATCTTCACGAGCTCCCAGACTCCCTCGTCGTTCTTCTGCACCTGAACGCCATAGGCGACGTAGCTGTCCTTGGTGACTTTCGTCTGCTTGATCTCGTTCGTCTTGATGACCTTGGAGTAGCCCTTGCTTTCATCTCCGCAGTAGGTGAGAGAGGCCTTGTTCCCGGACTCAAGGCTGACCTTCCGGTCGAAGTAGCGCACGGTTCCGGTGACGGTCCAACCGACGTCCTTGAACGACTTGACCCACTCCTGGGCCTCGACCGCTCCCTCGCCCTCCGCGTAGTACTCAAGAGCGGGGAAGCGGGGATTCTGGGCGACAATGGCCGCGTTGAGAGCCCTGATGAGCTCGGCATTGTCAGCCAGCACCGCATCCTTGACCGCGTCACCCGTCTTGTCCGGCGTGAAGGTGAGTTTCACATCAGAAGGCAGCTCGATCCTCGGGCGGCCCCCAGTCGCCGAAGCCGAGGGCGAGGCCGATGCCGACTTCCCGGTGTCCACGCCCGCGGCCCCACCACCGCCCTTGGAGCCGGAGCCGCCTCCGCCGCACCCCGCGAGAAGGAGCGCGGCCGTCGTAGCGGCGACGGCTGGGGTGAGGTGACGGGTCACAGATGGCTCCTGGTAGGGGTTGGCTGAAGCGAGGCAGCCGGTACGCATTGAGGCGGTCGCTGTACGCCAGCTGCGACTACGACCGCGACGGCCACCGCGGCCTTCTCTCACTGACCGGCGGCCGGTCGGGGGTCAGCGGTTGACGGACTGGATCTCCTGGACCACGACGTCCTGGCTGGCGCCGAACGTGCCTTCGGGCAGGTCTCCACCGGGGGTGCCGGTGCCGGTCCAGTGGATCTTCCACGTGAGAGTGGCCCTGAGCTGGTACGAGCCCTCGCCCGAGGAACGCAGGTACTTCACCCCACACGGTGGGGTCTCGTCCGCCTTGCCCTTGGCGTACGGCTCACCGATCCGTTCACCGTCGAGCGGGCAGACGCCGGACGCCGGGTAGGTCTCCGCGTCGGAGGTGCCCGGGTCGATCTTCAGGGAGACCGGTTCCGCGGTGGTCGTCGCCGAGATGCCCAGCACCGGGACGGACGCGGTGACGGACACCGGCTTGAACTGCGCCCCGTCCAGCCAGGCCCAGGTCGGCAGGTTCACCTTCGTCGTACCGGCGGGCGCCAGGGTGACCTTGGTGCTGGGCACGCGGATCTCGTTGTAGGCAAGCTCCGCAAGGACCTTCGGAGTGACGGCGTTCTCGATGTTCGCGGGCGGAGGGTCGCCCTTGTCGACCCAGAAGATGGGCTTGTCGCACTTGTCCCAGCCGGGCGGGAAGTCCTCGTTTACATACGAGTCCCACCAGTAGCCCTTGCCGGACTTGTCCTTGTTGAAGTCCTTGTACGGGTGACCGTCGACGTACCGCGCGCGCTGCGAGGCGTCCCACTCCGCACCCGTGGACCCGGCCTCCCAGATCGGCTCCAGATACTTCTTCAACTGCTCCGGCGTGTACTTCGGCGCGTACCAGCAAGCCGGCGGAGTCCAGGACGTCGTCGAGGTGACGGGGCCTACGGAACTACCGGAACCGTTCTTGGAACGGTCGAAGACGATGACGCCGGCCGTAGAGGAGATTGTGTCGCCGTCGACTCCCCCTGACGTTTTTCCGCCCGAGGGCGTTTGAGCACCGCCACCGACCTTGTTGTCGGCATGGGCAGTAGATGCGCCCACAAGGATCGAGGTAATCACGGCCGCAGTGAACAGCGCCCGTGATGTGGCGTTCAGGGCTGGCACTTGGAGCTCCCCCGCTGCGAGATCAGCTTCTCGATAACCCAGACGCCGTTGTCATTCCTGTGCAGCCGGGAGCTGTAGAGGACGTAACTGTTCTTGGTGACTGGAGTCTTGTCGACCTTCTTCGTCTTCAGGTACAGGTCGTAGGCCTTTCCCTGATCCTCGCAGTAGACCAGGGAAGCGCTGCTCGGGCTGCTGACGTCGACAACGGCACCGTAGTAGCGGTACGCGCCGGTCGTACGCGCCTTGGCCTTTTTGTACGCCTCGATGAACTGCTGGGTCTGCGCTGCGGCCTCACCCTCGTAATAGAACCGGTAAGCCTTATCGAGGGGGTTCTGATGAACGATCGCCAAGTCGACGGCCTTGATCGATTGCTCACTGTCGGACAGGACCGCGTCCTTGTCCTTGTCGCCCGTCTTCGGCCAGTCGAAGGTGTAGGTGAGGTCGGCCGGCAACTCGATCTTCGGGCGGCCCGCAGTCGCCGAAGCCGTGGGCGAGGGTGAGGGCGATGCCGACTTCCCCGTGTCCGCGCCCGCGATGTTGTCATTGTCCTTGGAGCCCGTGTCACCTCCGCCGCACCCAGTGAGGAGGAGTGCGGCTGTCGTGGTGGCGACGGCTGTGGTGAGGAGGCGGGTCACGAGTGGCTCCTGGTGGCGCGGCTGAGGTCAGGTGAAGCAGCCGATACGGTACCGAGATCATCCACCCACGTACCAGAGCGAATTGCTTTCGTTACGCCCGCACATGAGACGTCCTCGAACGGAATTGGCGCCTCCGCGCTGTGCCCCGAGCCTGTGCCGGGCAGAGGAACGGAGCGAGGGCGGCGGAGGTGACCACCGTGCAGCGCCGGTGGTTCAGGCCGGCACACCGCGCTCCCGACTCTCACACACATTGTCAGGGCTGGCAGGCCTTGTCCCCCCGATTCGAGACGACGTCAGTGGTCTGCCAGACGCCGTCGGCGTTCTTGGCGAGCTTGGCGTGGTAGAGCACGTAACTGTCGGCGGTCGTGGGCGTGTGTTGGGCCTTGCCGGTCTTCCGGTCCTTGAGGAAGGACTTGCTCTCGTCGGAGCAGTAGGTGACGTAGGCCCCGTTCCTACCGGAAAGGGTCACCCTGTGATCGAAGAATCGGGTCGTGCCGGCCCAGGTGTCGCTCTTGTCGAGGTAGCCCTGCACGTAGGTGATGGCCGAGCTCAGCGCCCTGCCCGTGTTGTAGAAGCCGAGGGCCTTCGTGTTGGTCTTGCCCTCGAAGATAGCTTCATCGATGGAGTTCACGCCAAGCGCGTTGTCAGCGAGAACCGCGTCCTTGGCCGCGTCGCCGGTCTTCTGGTCCTCGAAGACGTTGCTGGCGTCGGACGGGAAGCTGATCTTCGGGCGGCCCGCAGCCGCCGAAGCCGTGGGCGATGCCGATGCGGACTTCTCCGTGCCCGCGCCCGCGATCTTGTCGTTGCCCTTGGAGCCGCTGTCGCCTCCGCCGCACCCAGTGAGGAGAAGTGCGGCTGTCGTGGTGGCGACGGCAATGGTGAGGAGGCGGGTCACGGGTGGCTCCTGGTGGGGCGTGTCTGAGGTTGGCGAAGCAGCCCGCAAGGTATCGAAATCATCCTCGGCCGCACCACAGCGAGTTGCTTCCGTTACGGCCCCACACGGGACGTCCGCCAGCGGAATTTATGCCTCCGCTTCACACCCCGAGCCGGCGCAGGGCGTAGAAGTTGCGGCGGAGACCTTCCTCAAGCCTTCGGGACCACCAGAAGGTCCCATGGGTCCAGACGGTCCGCTTACGCAGCGCACGCCTTCTCCCCCCGCTTGGACACCAGGTTGCTGGTCTGCCAGACACCCTGCCTGTTCCTCTCCAGACGGGTGTTGGAGAGCACGTACGGGCTCTCGCTGGACGGCCTCTTGTCGACCTTGTTCGTCTTGCGATTCTTGTTGAATCCCTTGCTCTCGTCGGAGCAATAGGCGACAGATGCCGTCGTGGGGCCAGACAGAGTGACCTCGGGGGCGTAGTAGCGAGTGGTGCCCGTGAAGGAGAGATCGGCGTCCACATACGCCTTCACCCATGCCACCGCACCGGTCAGCGCCTTGTCCCGGTAGTAGAACGAGAGGGCTGGCGCACTGATATCGCCTCGGAGAATGGCGTCGTTCGTCGCGTCGATACGCCGAGCGGTGTCCGCCAGAACCGCGTCCTTCGCCTCGTCCCCTGTCCTCCAGTTCTCGTACTTGTCCGTCGCGTCCGACGGCAACTCGATATTCGGACGCCCAGGCGAACCCGACACTGACGCGCTCGGCGAAGCGGAAGGAGTGACGCCCGGGTCCGCTCCGGCGATCTTGTCGCTGTTCTTGGAGCCGCTGTCGCCTCCGCCGCATCCCGCAAGGAGGAGCGCGGCCATCGGTCCGGCAAGGGCCATGGCAGGCATACGGGTTCGGCGGGTCACGAGCGGCTCCTGGTGGGGCGTCCGAGGTTGGTGAAGCAGCCGGTACGGTACCGAGATCACCGGCTGCCACACCACGCGGCATTGTGCCTGCTACGACCTCACATCAGATGCACGTGAACGGAGCGCACGCCTCCGCTCCCCGCTCGGCCACAGCCTGGGACTCCGTCCCGCCGCCACGTCCTCGATCCAGCCGAAAGCAAGGATCGCCAGGGCGATCAGGGGCCACACCAGCAGGAACATGCACAGCGTGTAGGAGGAGTCCAGCGCGGATGTGGCGGCGTCGCTCTGGAGGAAGGGGAGGTCGTAGGCCAGGTCGATGAGCGGGACCGTGGCCGTGATCAGCAGGTTGTGCCAGAGGTAGATCGTGACCGCCCGGTTGTTGGACAGGGTGACCAGTCTGTCCCAGCGGCGCAGGCGGCCCGGCAACTCCCGCCAGGCCGGGGAGTACTGGAGCAGGATCACGACGAAACCGAAGGACCAGAACGCCTGGGCCAGCGGAATGTCGTTCAGGTCCCAGTGGTCGGGGCCCTGGTGGCCCGAGGCCCACCACAGCGCGAAGGCCATCAGGAAGACGGAGAGGGAGACGGCCAGATAGCGCGGGAACTTCGCCGACATGCCCTCGTGGTGCGCGAAGCCCAGCACCCAGCAGCCGCCGTAGACCGCGAAGTCCGTCACCGCGTTGCCCGTCTCGCCCGGGATGGTCACCACGCCCGTGCCCACGACCGCGGTCAGCGCCAGGGGGGCCAGCAGCGTCGGCCAGGGGGCGCGGCGGAAGGCCCACAGCAGCAGCGGTGAGGCGACCACGAACCACAGGTAGGCGCGCAGGTACCACAGTGGACCCGCCGCGTCGTCCGGCCAAGTCCGCTCCAGCAGGCCGGAGTCGGAGCCGAGGTGCCAGGGGTAGGGCGGGGCTCCGATCGGGACGATGTAGTCCAGCAGGCGCGTCAGGCCCAGGGTGCCGCCGATGTCCGGGTCCTTCGCCGCGTTCCAGCCGGCGGCGAACATCAGCGTCAGCAGTACCGCGCTGAACGCCCACAGCGGCGGCAGCAGCCGACGGAGCCGGCCCCGGATCACGCTCAGCGCCGGGCGCTGGAGCGAGCGCGCCATCAACGAACCCGCCAGCGCGAACATCACGCCCATCGACGGGAAGAGGACCGTCAGCCACGCCCAGCCGAAGAGGTGGTAGAGCACGACGCGGACCAGGGCGAGGGAGCGGAGCAGGTCCAGGTAGCGGTCCCGGCCGGACGGCCTCCCGACCGAGGCGACTCCCGGCGTGACCGAAGAATCGGCGGCCTTCACGCTCGCCGCGCTCGTCGTGGCCTGCGTGCCCGTCGCGGCCCGCGCCGCCTCGGCCGCCTCCGTCCGCGGGCGCGGAATCCCGTATTCCGGCGTCGGCTCGGCGCTCGCCGTCGTCGGCTCCGGCGTCGGCTCCGGCGTCGGCTCCGCGCCGAGGTGTCCCTGTGTCATCCCACCGGCCTCCGTTCCGCCGCGTCGTCCGTCCGCCCCTCCGCCGCCGGCGACGGGGAAAGGGAGGCGGCCGGATCCGAGGCCGGGGCCGAGGACGGCACCGAGCCCCCGCCCCCGGGCGCCTCCACCACCCCCGTGCGCCGCAGTTTCTGCCAGCGCAGACGGCCGCCTGTCAGTGCGGTGATCCAGGACTGGAGCAGGACCACGTACATGAGCTGGCGGTAAAGAATCTGCTGCAACGGCAGGGAAATCAGGTGGGTCATGCGTTCGCGGTCCAGGCGGAAGGCGTACGCCGCGCAGACCACCTGGACGGCAAGGACGCCCAGCCAGGCCAGGATCGTCTTCCCGGTCGGGCCGAAGACGACGCCGTAGAGGAGGAAGACGTCGATCAGGGGGGCCAGCAGCGGGGCGACCACCATGAACAGGGAGACCAGGGGCAGACCGATGCGGCCGAAGCGGCCGGAGGGGCCGCGGTCCAGCAGGGCCCCGCGGTGCTTCCAGATCGCCTGCATGGTCCCGTACGACCAGCGGTAGCGCTGGGACCACAGCTGCTGGACCGACTCCGGCGCCTCGGTCCAGGCGCGGGCCCTCTCGGCGTAGACCACCCGCCAGCCGGCCCGGTGCAGCGCCATGGTGATGTCGGTGTCCTCGGCGAGCGTGTCGTGGCTCATGCCGCCGACCTGTTCGAGGGCCGAGCGCCGGAAGGCGCCCACCGCGCCGGGAATCGTCGGCATGCAGCGCAGGATGTCGTACATGCGCCGGTCGAGGTTGAAGCCCATCACGTACTCGATGTGCTGCCAGGCGCCGATGAGGGAATCGCGGTTGCCGACCTTGGCGTTGCCCGCGACCGCGCCGACGCGCGGGTCGCCGAAGGGCTGCACCAACTCGCGCACGGTGGACGGTTCGAAGACCGTGTCGCCGTCCATCATCACGATCAGGTCGTGGCTCGCGTTCGCGATGCCGCGGTTGAGGGCGGCGGGCTTGCCCGCGTTCAGCTGGCGGACGACCCGGACGTCCGGCAGGCCCATGTCCTCCACGATGCGGGCCGTGCCGTCGCTGGAGCCGTCGTCGACGACGAGGATCTCGATCGGATGCTCGCTCGCGGTCAGTGAACGCACCGTGTTCTCGATGCACTTGGCCTCGTTGTAGGCGGGCACCAGCACCGACACGGGTTCGGTGACCGGCTCCCCCCAGCGGAAGCCGGGGCGGCGCACCCGGCGGGCGTGTGCGCCGGACAGCAGGAACATCAGCACGAAGCGGGCGATGACCAGGCCGCCGACCACCGCGAGGCAGACCACCAGGGCGTCGGTGATGTCGTCGGAGGCCTGGACGAGGAAGACCCACGCCCGCCCCTTCCACAGGTCGGTCCCGGTGACCGGGGTGTGCGCGCTCGGCGCGTCGAGTGCCTCGGTGAGGTTGTCGAACCGGTAGCCGCGGGACTGGAGTTCGGGCAGGAACCGGTCCAGCGCCCGCACCGTCTGGTGGCGGTCGCCGCCGGAGTCGTGCATCAGGACGACGGCGCCCTTTCCGCCCTGCGGGGTGGCGCGGCGGATGATCTCGTCGACGCCGGGCTTGCGCCAGTCCTCGCTGTCGGTGTCGTTGACGACGGTGATGTAACCGCGGGAGCCGATGTACTCGGTCACCGGCCAGGACCTGTCGTCCATGGCGTCGGCGAAGGAGGAGTACGGCGGCCGGAACAGCGAGGTGCGGATGCCGGCCGCGCCGGTGATGGCGAGCTGGTTCTGGGACAGCTCCCAGTCGATGCGCTTCTTCGACTGGTACGACAGGTCGGGGTGGTTGAAGGTGTGCAGCCCCACCTCATGGCCCTCGGCGACCATGCGCCGGACCAGCTCCGGGTAGCGCGAGGTCATGGTGCCGGTGACGAAGAAGATCGCGTGCGCGTGGTGCTTCTTCAGCACGTCCAGCACCTTCGGCGTCCAGGTCGGGTCGGGGCCGTCGTCGAAGGTGAGCACCAGGCGGTGGTCGGGCACGCGCAGGCTGGTCGCGCGGCCGCCCCGGGTGTCGATGACCGGGCCGCCGTCGAGGATCTTCTCGGGGACCCGGTCGGTGGCGCTCTCGGACTGGATGCGGTGGTCGGCCAGGATCTCGCTGTGCACGTATCCGCGCAGCATCAGCATCGCCATCAGCGCGCCGAGGAAGAGGGTGGGCAGCAGCAGGCGCAGGGGCAGGCGGCGCCGGGCGCTCCCGCGTGCCGCGGGCGCGGAGATGGGAACGGTACGGCGGAGGCGTGAGCCACGGGTGGTGCCGGGCGCCGTGCGCCGGGCGCGCGAGCCGTCGCGGGCCGGGTCCCCGGTCCGCGGCCGGCGGCGGGTGGGCTGGGCCATCAGACGACCTGCACCGTGAGGGAGGCGCCGGAGCCGGCCGGGGCCGTGTCCCCGGCGGCGGGCGTGGGCGAGCCGGATCCCCCGGTGGCCGGGGGTCCGGAGGCGGTGGTGGCCGGGGGCTCGGAGGCGGTGGTGCCCGGTGCGCTCGGGCCGGGTTCCTGGGCCACCGGCGTGGGCGTGCTGGGGCCGTCGGCCACCGTGCCGGGGCCGCCCGTGCCGGAGCCGCCCGAGACCTGGGACGGGGACGGACCGGGCGAGGGCTCGCCGCCGCCCGCGGACGGGCTGGGGTCGGGCGAGGCGGAGACCGGCGGCGGGGACGGCTCCACGGCAGGGACGGTGGCGCCGGTGCCCGGGATCTTCGGGGTGCCGGTGACGGACGGCCGGGGCGCGGCGGAGGCGCCCGGCGCGGTCGGTCCGGCGGAGACGCGGGGTGCGCCGGCGGTGGTGCCGGGCGTGGGTGGGACGACGGCGGCGGCCGTCGGGGCGGTCCCGGGCAGGGCGCCGCTGCCGTCGGCGCCGGGCGGGCGGGCCGGGTCCGAGGGTGCGGGAGAGCTGTCGACCGTGCTGGCGGGCGGGTCGTCGGCCTGGCCCGGCACCGGCAGCCAGGGTGCGTTGGAGTTGCCCGACACGAGGGTGACGACGATGACGACGGCGTAGACCGCGCAGGTGAGGCCGACCGCCATGCCGATACGGCGGAACCGGCGGCTGCGGCGGCCGGACTCGTCGACGAAGACGGGTCCGTCGGAGCCGCCGTCCCGGCCGCCCGCGCCGTGCGGGGCGGACCGGTCCGGCGACCGCCCCGCGACACGGTCGAGTTGGACGGTCACCTCGGCCGGGTCCGGGGCGTCGCCGCTCCGCCCGTCGCCGGGGCCGCTGCCGGTCCCACCGCCGGGGCCGTCGCCGGCCCCGCGGCCGGGCTCGGGTTCCTGCCACGGGTCCTCGACGCGCGGGGCGCCGGTGAGGGCGGTGTCCCCGACCGTCCGGAGGTCGCCCTCGGCAGTGGGCGCCTCACCGTTCGCGGCGGCGGTCGCCGGCCATTCCGGCTGGGTGCCTTCCCGGCCCTTGAGTGCGTTCTTCAGGTCTTTCACGCGCACGTACGTTCCCCCCACGGGAGTGTTCCGGGCGCGCGTACGACTCCGAGCCCGCGTCGCCGGACTCGGCCCCCACCGGTCCGAGCGCCCCCCTTGTCACACCGTGCTCGGCAGGCACGAACGTAGCGCCCGCGGGACGTGCGGATTTGCAATGTTTCAAGGGTGAACGGAATTGACCGATTCGTCGACGTCCGGAATCCATCCCGTTTCGGGTCGTCGCAGCCAGCCCTCCGCTTCGGCGGTCTCCGCGGCGGCGCGGCGCACCGCGCCGAACGCCGGGTGCGTCAGTCCCTTGCGCCACACCAGGGACACCGGGGACAGCGGTACCGGGTCGACGAGCGGCCGTACGACAGTGCCCGGCAGGGCGGCGAAGCCGACCACCGCGAGGACCGGGTGCCCGGACTTGGCCATGAGCCGCTGGAACTCCTCCTCCCCCACCGCCAGCGGGGCCGGCGGCGCGACCGCGATGCCGCGGGGGTCGAAGAGGCGGTGCGCGAGGTCGGTCCACTCCGGGGTGCGGGGGTTGCCCGCGCCGGCGTACACGGTCTCGCCCGCCAGCGCGGCCAGCGGGACGGCCGCGAGCGGTGCCAGCGGGTGCTCCTCGGGCAGCAGCAGGGCCATCGGCTCGTACCGCACGTGCTGGTGGTCCAGCCGGGCCCGCAGTCCCGGGTCCAGACCGGCGAACCGCCCGAAGGACGCGTCCAGCCGCCCCGCGAGCACCTCGGCGGCGGCGTGGGCCAGCCCGCTCTCGAAGCGGGCCATGATCTCGTGCTCGGGGGCGAGTTCGCGGGCCCGGTGCAGCACGCGGCGGCCGGTGTCCAGATTCGGGGAGTTGAGGTCGACGAGCAGGGGCCGGGCCTGCCCGAAGGCGGCCAGCAACTCGTCCTGGGCCTCCAGGGCGCGCCGCGCGTACGGCAGCAGCCGCTCGCCGTCCGCCGTGAGGGTCACCTGCCGGGTGGTCCTGACGAACAGCTCGGCGCCCAGCTCCCGTTCCAGCCGCCGTACGTCCCTGCTGAGCGCCTGCTGGGCGAGGTAGAGCCGGACCGCGGCCCGGGTGAAGTGCAGCTCCTCGGCGACGGTGACGAAGGCGCGCAGCAGACGCGGGTCCAGGTGGGCGGGCATGGGCCGAACCTACAACGGCGCCGTCCGCACCTTTGCGGGGGCTCGGAGGCTCGGCAGCTCGGGGCGTGGCAGCTCGGGGGCTTTCACAACACAGCTGCGTGAATGGGTGCCCGGAAGGTGTTGGACGCCCGTTCCGGCGGACGGGACGGTGGACTCCATGCCGCATCCGCCCACGCGTCACCACACGACCGCCCGGTCCCTCCTGTTCACCGTCACCGCCGACACCCTCGTCGCCGTCGACTTCGCCCCGCGCACCCGGCACCGTCCGCCGGGCCCGTACCGCCGCCTGTTCACCGTGCCCGGGGCCCGGGCCTTCACCGCGGGGAACCTGCTGGCCCGGCTGCCCATGGGCATGTTCAGCGTGAGCGCGGTGGTGATGATCGCCGCCTCCCGCGGCTCGTACGCGCTCGCCGGCGCGGTCACGGCCACCGGCCTCGCGGCCACCGCGCTGACCGCCCCCTGGATCGCGCGGCTGGTGGACCGGTACGGCCAGGCGCGGATCGCGGTGCCCGCCACGGTGTGCGCCGTGCTGGGCAGCCTGGCGCTGCTGCTGTGCGTGCACTACGACGCCCCCGACTGGACCCTGTTCGCCGCGTACGCCGCGACCGCGACCACGCCCAACACCGGTGGGATGTCCCGGGCCCGCTGGGCGCACCTGCTGGCGGGCGACGCGCGGGCGCTGCACACCGCGAACTCCTTCGAGCAGGCGGCGGACGAGCTGTGCTTCATGCTGGGCCCGGCCCTCGCCGCCTATCTGTGCGGGACGTTCTTCCCCGAGGCGGGCACGCTGGCCGGCGCGGTGCTGCTGCTGACCGGGGTGCTGGTGTTCGCCGCCCAGCGCTCGACCGAGCCGCCGCCCCGGCCGCGTACGCCCGCCAAGGCGCCGTTGCGCGCGCCGGGGATGCCGGGCCGACTGGCGGGGTGCCTGGCCATGGGCGCGGTCTTCGGCGCCATGGAGGTCGTCACCGTGGCGTTCGCGGACGACCGGGGCCACCGGTCGGCGGCGGGGGTCGCGCTGGGACTCCAGGCGGCCGGTTCCTGCGTGGCCGGGCTGGTGTACGGGGCGCTGCGGCCCTCGGGCCCGGCCGCGCGGCGGCTGCCGTGGTGCGTCGCGGCGATGACGGCGCTCATGACGCTGCCGCTGCTGGCCGCCGCGCTGACCGGCTCCCTGCCGCTGGTGGCGCTGGCGCTGCTGGTGGCGGGCACGGCGACCGCTCCGACGATGGTCACCAACCTGACCCTGGTGCAGCAGCACACTCCCGAGGGCCGTCTCAACGAGGGCATGACCCTGGCGGTGACCGGCCTGCTCGGCGGCATCGCCTGCGGCAGCGCGGCCGGCGGCTGGGTGGTGGAGCACCTGTCACCGACGGCCGGTTACGGCGTACCGGTGACGGCCGCGGCGGCCGCGCTGCTGATCTCCCTGGCCCAGCCGGCCGACGACGCCTGATCCGGGGCCCGCCCCAGCCGGTACGCGGCGCACCGCACACGACGAAGGCCCCGCCGCTCGGAAGCGGCGGGGCCCGTGCCCACATGGGATGAGTGGAGATGGCGGGAATCGAACCCGCGTCCAACGGTGCGGAATCAGGGCTTCTCCGTGTGCAGTCCGCTTCGCTTTTCTCGGCCCCGGAGATCACGCGGACAAGTCTCCGACGGGCTCAGTCACTGTTTGATTTCCCTCTTCACCCCGTGACCGGGATCAAGGTTTAGTCCCCTAGCTGATGCCAGGATCCGGGTCGGGAACAGCCCCGGGCTGACACTTCGCAAGTCGCTACTTAGGCAGCGAGGGCGAAGGAATCGCGCTTGGTGTTGGCGATTATTTTTTTCGGCCTGTGGTTTACGAGATCATGGCCGCTTCCTCGACACGCTTCCCCTGCTTCGACATCCGCTGTCGAAACCGATCATCCCCATGTTGATTTTTCAAAGCCGGCCTCTCCGGAGAGAGACCCGCACCCTCTGTGAGGTGCGCTGCCATCGTACGTGACCAACGCAGGTCGATGCCAGCGTATTCCCGGGCGGCGGCGCGCGGCCCGCGGCCGCTGCCCGCGCCGCTACGCCCGCTGCTTGCGCCGGACCGCCGCCATGGCGCGGTCCGCCTCACGGCGGTCCTGCTTCTCGCGGAGCGTCTGCCGCTTGTCGTACTCCTTCTTGCCCCGCGCCAGCGCGATCTCGACCTTGGCCCGGCCGTCCTTGAAGTACAGGGCCAGCGGCACGATCGTGTGCCCCGTCTCCTGGGACTTGGCCTCCAGCTTCTCGATCTCCACCCGGTGCAGCAGCAGCTTCCGCTTGCGGCGGGCGCTGTGGTTGGTCCAGGTGCCCTGGCTGTACTCCGGCACGTGCACGTTGTGCAGCCATGCCTCGTGATCGTCGAGCTGCACGAAGCCGTCTGCCAGCGACGCCCGCCCCTGACGCAGCGACTTCACCTCGGTCCCGGTGAGGACCAGGCCGGCCTCGTAGGTGTCGAGGATGTGGTAGTCGTGCCGCGCCTTCTTGTTCTGCGCGATCAGCTTGCGCCCTTTTTCCTTAGCCATAGTGCGACCCATTTTCGCACTACGCGGGGGGTGGACGGGAAGCCGATTAACGGATCGCCGCGTGCGGCGGGCGGCTACGAGGGGTCGCCGAGCCCGCCGAGAACCCTCTCCGCGCGCCCCAGCGGGTCCCGGCCCGCGTCCAGGTCCGGTGTGATGCCCCGGCCGTCGACGGCGTGACCGGAGGGGGTGCGGTAGTGACCGACGGTGAGCTCGGCGACGGAGCCGCCGGGCAGCCGGCTCGGCATCTGCACCGAGCCCTTGCCGAAGGTGCGCGAGCCCACGACGACCGCGCGGCCGCGGTCCTGCAGTGCGCCGGTGAGCAGCTCGGCCGCGCTCATCGTGCCGCCGTCGACCAGCGTGACCAGGGGGCGCGCGGTGTCGCCGCCGGGGTCGGCGTGCAGGGCGCGCTGCCGGCCGTCGACGTCGTAGGTGGCGACCAGGCCGCCGTCGAGGAAGGCGGAGGCGGCGGTGACGGCCTCGGTGACCAGCCCGCCGGAGTTGCCGCGCAGGTCGAGGATGATCCCGGCGTCGGCCGGGGCGTTGCGCACGGCGGTGCGGACGGTGCCGCCGACGCCCCGGGTGAAGGCGGCGACCTTGATGACGGTGGCGCCGTCGGGGAGCCGGTGGACGGTGACCGAGTCGGTGGACAGGCGGGCCCGGCGCAGGGTGAGGCTCCACGCGCGCGTGCCGCGCTCCAGGCCGAGGGTGACGGAGGTCCCGGCGGGAGCGTCGTCGGCGTCCCCGCGCAGCAGCGAGACCACCTCGGTGACGGGCCGCCCGTCGACCTTGTGGCCGTCGACGGTGCGCAGCCGGTCGCCGCCGCGGATCCCGGCGACGGCCGCGGGCGAACCGCCGCTCACCCGGGTCACCTCGATCCGGCCGTCCCGCTCGCGCCGCGCCCACAGGCCGACGCCGGTGTAGCGGCCGTCGAGGGCCTGCTCGAACTCCTTGTACTCCCCCTGGGAGTAGACGGCGTCCCAGCGGTCCCCGCTGCGGCTCACGGCGCGTTCGGCGGCCTCCATCGGGGAGGTGCCGTCGGCCATGGCCTGGGCGGCCGCCCTCGCCACCTCCTGGTGGCGGCTGACGGTGACGGGCGAACCGGCCCCCCGGGCCGGCGGCTCCGCGTCGGGGCCCGGCAGGGAGCCCGTCGCCGCACCGGCCACGAGCACGCTCGCGAACACCAATGTCAGGGCGGCCCCGCGGCGGAGGCGGCGGGGCGGGCAGAACAGGTCACGGCCTGACATGGCGGTGAGTCTAGACAACGCAAGAGGGCCGTACGGCCGCTTGACCGTACGACCCCCTTGGCATGTGTCACACCTTCAGGTACTTGCGCAGTGCGAAGAACGCGGCCAGCGCGGGCATCAGCACACTCGCGGCGAGGATCAGCGGGAGCTTGGTGAGCACCGCGTCCCAGCCCACGAAGTTGATCAGGTTCAGCTTCGTGGACAGGGCCATGCCGTGGTCGATCGTGAAGTACCGCCCGACGACCAGGAAGACGCACGCCAGGCCACCGCCGATGAGCCCGGCGACCGCGGCCTCCATGATGAACGGCGCCTGGATGTAGAAGCCGGACGCGCCGACCAGCCGCATGATCCCGGTCTCGCGCCGGCGGCTGAACGCGGAGACGCGCACCGTGTTGACGATCAGCAGCAGCGCGACGACGAGCATCAGCGCCATCACGCCGAGCGCCGCGTTGTTCATCAGGTTCAGCAGCCCGAAGAGGTTGTCGAGGATGCCCTTCTGGTCCTGCACGGACTGCACGCCGTCACGCCCGTTGAAGGCGCTCGCGATGACCTTGTACTGCTCCGGGTTCTTCAGTTTGATCCGGTACGACTCCTGCATCTGGTCCGGCGTGAGGGAGGCCGCCAGCGGGGAGTCGCCGAACTGCTCCTTGTAGTGCTTGTACGCATCGTCCTGCGATTCGTACGTGACCTTCTGCACCACCGACATCTTGTCCAGGTCGGCGAGGATCTGCTTCTTCTGGTCCGTGGTCACCGCGCCCTTGGCGCAGTTGGCGTCGTTCTCGGCGTCACTCTTGTTGCAGAGGAAGATCGAGACGTTGACCTTGTCGTACCAGTAGCCCTTCATGGTGCTCACCTGGTCGCTCATCAGCAGCGAACCGCCGAACAGGGCCAGGGACAGGGCGACGGAGACGATGACGGCGAACGTCATCGTCAGGTTGCGGCGGAGACCCACACCGATCTCCGACAGGACGAACTGGGCGCGCATGGCGTCTGGTCAAGCCTTTCCGACGTGAACTCTTCAGTGCTGGTAGCCGTAGACGCCGCGCGCCTGGTCGCGGACGAGGCGGCCCTTCTCCAGCTCGATGACGCGCTTGCGCATCTGGTCCACGATGTTCTGGTCGTGGGTTGCCATCACCACGGTCGTGCCCGTCCGGTTGATCCGGTCGAGCAGCTTCATGATGCCGACGGAGGTCTGCGGGTCGAGGTTGCCGGTGGGCTCGTCGGCGATCAGCAGCTTGGGCCGGTTGACGAAGGCCCGCGCGATGGCGACGCGCTGCTGCTCACCGCCGGACAGCTCGCCCGGCATTCGGTCCTCCTTGCCGCCGAGCCCGACGAGGTCGAGCACCTGCGGCACGGACTTGCGGATCTCGCCGCGGGACTTGCCGATGACCTCCTGCGCGAAGGCCACGTTCTCGGCGACCGTCTTGTTGGGCAGCAGGCGGAAGTCCTGGAAGACCGTTCCCAACTGGCGGCGCATCTGCGGCACCTTCCAGTTGGACAGGCGCGCGAGGTCCTTGCCCAGGACGTGCACCTGACCGTGACTGCACCGCTCCTCGCGGAGGATCAGCCGCAGGAAGGTGGACTTTCCGGAGCCGGAGGACCCCACGAGGAACACGAACTCGCCCTTCTCCACCTCGAGGGAGACATCCCTGAGGGCGGGGCGGGTCTGCTTGGGGTAGACCTTGGAGACATTGTCGAATCGGATCACGGATGCACCACGGGTCGCCGGGGGTAGATGAGCGTGACCATACGCGACCCGGGTGGGCGAGCGCAGTCGCCGGTCGCGGTTGCGCGCGGCTTGTGCGTTTTTGTACGGGGCTTTGTCGCGGAGGTGGGCCTCCTGGGGAACCCGCGCTGAAATCCATGGAACCTGGCACAGTGGTGTGGGGAACGTTCGTGTGTCCGCGAGCGTTGTGTAGGTGGAGACGTGCAAGGAGGGCGAGCGCATGACGTACGACCGGTTGGTGTGCGCGAACTGCGCGGCGCCCGTGAGCGAGGGCCGGTGCCCGGTGTGCCGCGCGAACCGCGAGCGGCTGCAGCAGGAGAACTTCTTCTCGGGGCTGAACCCCATGGCGCTGATCGCGCTGCTCGCGGTGCTGATCGCCGCGGTGGCGCTGCTGGCGCACCAGACGGCCTGAGCGGCCGAGCGGCTGCCGAAGGACGGACGAAGGGCCCGGAGCGGGAAGCTCCGGGCCCTTACGCATGATCGAGCCGCATACGCCTCGTAAGGCTTCGGCTACGCTCAGGCGGCAGCGCCGCCGCGGCCGGCCATGACGCGCGGCAGGACGCGGAAGCCGATACCGCCGGCGATCATCGTGGCGGCACCGATCAGCAGGAACGCGGTCTGGCCGGCACCCGTCTCGGCGAGCTGCTTGCCGTTGCCCTGGGCCGAGGTGTTGGGCGCGTCCGAGCCGGTGTCGGTGAGGGCCGAGGAGCCCTCCTCCTGGGCGGTGTTGTCGTTGCCGCCACCGTTGACGTCGGGGCCGCCGGTGGTGGAGCCACCACCGGTGGCGGAACCGCCGTCGCTACCCGAGCCGCCGTTGCCGCCGGAGGTGCCGTTGCCACCGGAGCCGCCGGTGTTGCCCGAGCCGCCGTCGGCGGACCCGCCGGTGGTCGAACCGCCGGTGGTCGAACCACCGCCGGTGGTACCGCCGTTCGAGGAGCCGCCGCCGGTGGTGCTGCCACCGCCGGTGGTGCTGCCGCCCGTGGTCTCGCCGGTCGTCGATCCGCCGGTGGTGGTCGTGTCACCGCCGGTGGTGGTGTCGCCACCGGTCGTGTCGCCGCCCGTGGAGCCGGCGATGACGCCGCCGATGGACGCGTCGCCGCCGACCGTGGTGCCGCCGTCGGAGGACGTGCCACCGTCAGAGGACGTGCCACCGTCGCTGGACGTGCCGCCGTCCGAGGAGGACCCGCCAGTGGTGCCCTCGGTCACACCGACCGAGGCGCCGCCGCTGTCGGTGCCGCCGTCACTGGTCCCTGTGGACGTACCGCCGTCGGCGGCGACGCCGACGCCGGTGTCCAGCGTCACGCCGAGGTCGAGCGCGGAAGCGGCACCCGCGGCGGTCAGCGAGGCGCCCGCGGCGATCACGGCACCCGCGGCTATACGCGCGACACGGATCCGTGTCTTCTTGGTCATGTGGTTGCTACCCCCAGTAGCCGATCGTCAATGAGGCCGCGCACGGGGCCGTGATCGACGGAGGTGCAGAACGATGAAGCCCCCCGGTTCACATGCGCCCCAGAGATACGCATGCCGCCCATTACCCTTCCCACAATTCACAGCAGCGTCAAGGCCGTTGCGCGGGCGATGTCCGGGTTCGCGTCCTTTGCCGGGGAGTGAATCATGTGAGTGTGACGCGAATCCCGGACATCGGGGCACACAAAAGGCAACTGCCGCCCCGCGGGCGGCAGTTGCCTTGTCGACAAAGCGCTCAGCTCTGCTGTTCCTGCTGCTTGCGCCAGCGAATCCCGGCCTCCAGGAACCCGTCGATCTCGCCGTTGAAGACGGCCTCGGGGTTGCCGACCTCGAACTCCGTACGCAGGTCCTTGACCATCTGGTACGGGTGCAGGACGTACGAGCGCATCTGGTTGCCCCAGGAGTTGCCGCCGTCGCCCTTGAGAGCGTCCATCTTGGCCTGCTCCTCCTGGCGCCGCCGCTCCAGCAGCTTGGCCTGGAGGACGTTCATCGCGGTGGCCTTGTTCTGGATCTGGGACCGCTCGTTCTGGCAGGAGACCACGATGCCGGTGGGCAGGTGTGTGATGCGCACCGCGGAGTCGGTGGTGTTCACGCCCTGGCCGCCGGGGCCGGAGGAGCGGTAGACGTCGATGCGCAGCTCGGACTCGTCGATCTCGACGTGGTCGGACTGCTCGACGACGGGGAGCACCTCGACGCCCGCGAAGGAGGTCTGGCGGCGGCCCTGGTTGTCGAACGGGGAGATCCGCACCAGCCGGTGCGTGCCCTGCTCGACGGAGAGGGTGCCGTAGGCGTACGGCACCTGCACGGCGAAGGTGGTCGACTTGATGCCGGCCTCTTCGGCGTACGACGTCTCGTAGATCTCGGTCTTGTAGCCGTGCTGCTCGGCCCAGCGCAGGTACATGCGCTGGAGCCGCTCGGCGAAGTCGGCCGCGTCGACGCCGCCGGCCTCGGCACGGATGTTGACGAGCGCCTCGCGGGAGTCGTACTCGCCGGAGAGGAGGGTGCGGACCTCCATCTCGTCGAGCGCCTTCCTGACGGCGGCGAGCTCCGCGTCGGCCTCGGCACGGGTGTCCGGGTCGTCCTCTTCCTCGGCCATCTCGAAGAGCACGGCGAGATCGTCGATCCGTCCGCGCAGGGCCTCGGCCTTCCTGACCTCCGCCTGGAGGTGGGAGAGCTTGCTGGTGATCTTCTGCGCCTCGTCCGGGTTGTCCCACAGGGACGGCGCGGCTGCCTGCTCCTCGAGCACGGCGATGTCTGCCCTCAGCTTGGCGAGGTCCAGAACGGCCTCGATCGACTCCATGGTCGAGGAGAGGGACTTGAGCTCTTCGGATACATCGACGACTGCCACGCCTCCAGCGTAACGGCTCCGCCAAGTGAGGAACGCCGAGCGCGGACGGTCGGCCGGTGGCGGGGCCGGAGCCGGGGGCGCCTGCGGCTGCCGGGGCCCGGAGCTGGGGCCCCCAGCCTCGGGGACCCGGAGCTGGGCGTCCCGGGACCACCAGGACCCCGAGTAGGGGCCCCGGCCACCCGGAGCGGGGCACCCAGGCCACCAGAGCCCGGAACAGAGGTCCCAGGGGCGCCGGGAACCCGGAGCCGCAGCCGGGACCCCGGGCCACCCGGACCCCGAGCAGGGGGGCCAGGCCACCCAGCGCGGGGCACCCAGGCCACCAGAGCCCTGAGCAGAGGTCCCGGGGCCGCCGGGAACCCGGAGCTGGGCGTCCCCGGGGGCGCCAGGACCCCGGGCAGGGACCCCAGGCCGGCAGGGCCCGGAACGGAGGTGCCGGGTCCGCCGGGGGCCCGGAACAGGGGGTCCCCGGGCCACCCGGACCCCTGACCAGGGCCCCAGCCGTCCGGACCCGAATCGGGGGAAGTCCCGGGGCCGTCAGGACCCCAGGCTGGGGTCATCGGGTCACCAGGCCCCGGAGCGGGGGCACCGGGCCGCCAGTGGGTGGCCGGGCCGTCGAGACCACGGCGAGACCCGGATCAGGAAGCCCCCGGGCCGCCGAGGCGGAAGACCTTGCCCCGAGCGCCGCTGCGGGCCTGCGCCCCTTACGTCCCGGGGCGGCCCTCCAGGCCTCCGAAGCCTCGGCGGACTCTCCGTACCCCCCTCCCCCGGCGGCGCTCCGGTCCCTGCCGGTTCTGCCGCCTGCGGCCTCTCCGGCCCCTGCCGGTTTCTGGCCCCCCTGCGGCCTCTCAGCCCCTGCTGTGCCCGTCGCGCGTGGCGACGGGGGCGGGTCAGGGGGAGGCCGGGGCCGAGTGGCCCTTGTCCTGGGGTGGCGGGGCCGGGTCGTCGTCCGAGGAGGCCAGCCACGCTCCGACGCCGACCGCCGCAGCCAGCAGGGTTCCGGCCACGCCGAGGGTGATCCGGCGGCGTCGCGCGACCGCCCGGTGCCGGGCCGAGCCGGGGCGCGGGGAACCCGCGGCGCGCGGAACGCGGGCCGTGCCGCGGGCGCCGCCGGCCAGTTCGTCCGGGCCCGGCACCCGCATCGAGGTGTGGGTGTCCCGGTTGGAGTCCGGCCTGGCCCCCGGGACCAGCGGAACCGCGCCCCGCCGCCGCACCCGCTCGCCGGCCGGTTCCACGGCGTCCTCGGACGGCTCCCGCTCCGGCTCCGTGTCCGGCTCGTCCACGTCCAGCGGCGGCATCCCCGCGAGCATCGGCAGCAGCTCCCGCAGCCGCGCCCCCAGCTCGGAGGCGCGCAGCCGGGACGCGGGGGCCTTCGCCAGGCACTGCACGAGCAGCTGCCACAGCTCGTCCGGGATGCCGGGCAGCGGCGCCACCGTCTCCGTGACGTGCCGCCGCAGCACCGCGCCGGGGTGCCCGCCACCGAACGGGGTGAAGCCCGCCAGCAGCTCGTACAGGACCGTGGCCAGGGCGTAGATGTCGACCGCGGCGCGCGGGGGCAGGCCCTCGACGATCTCCGGCGCCAGATAGTCCGGCGTGCCGATGATCTTCGTCGCGCGGGTCCGCTTCGGCGAGTCGATGAGCTTGGCCACCCCGAAGTCGGTCAGCAGCGCCGGGTGCGACCCGCCCGGACCGAGCGGGCCCTGCATGTCCAGCAGCACGTTCTCCGGCTTGACGTCCCGGTGGACGACCCCGGCCGCGTGGGCGGCCGCCAGCCCGTCGGCGACGTCCGCGACGACGGCCACCGCCGCCTCGGGCGCCATCCGCCGCTCCCGCTCCAGGCGGGTGCGCAGGTCCGTGCCGCGGACGAGGTCCATCACCAGGGCCAGGTCATTGCCGTCGACCACCAGGTCCCGTACGGAGACCACGTGCGGGTGCTCCAGGCCCAGCAGGGCCGTCCGCTCCTGCACGAAGCGGCCCACGAGCTCCTGGTCGGACGCGAGATCCTCGCGCAGCAGCTTGATGGCCACGGGCCCTTCCGGCCCCTCGCCCAGCCACACCGTGCCGGCGCTGCCCCGTCCCAGGATCTGGTGGGCGGTGTACCGGCTGCCGATCTTCCGTGCCAAGACTGCTCCTACAGACGCGTGTTGCCGACAAAGCTACGCGTCCGACGAACCAACCTTCACCGCGGAGACGGAAATCGACCATCGGATGTCGACAAATCCCCAGGACCGCGGTGGAGGAGCACGACGTGCCCCGCCTGTCCGGAGGTCCCTCCGGTCCGCCCGGATCGCCTGCCCGTACGTCCGGACCGCCCGCCCGTACGCGTCCGGCCGTCAGCTGCCCTGCGAGGTGCTCCCGCCCAGGTCCTTGGCCCAGCCGGTCACCTTGTCGAACAGGTGGCTGATCTCGCCCCAGTAGCTCTTGCCGGTCCCGATCCAGTCCTGCAGCGGGCTCAGCTCCCAGATCAGCCAGCCCGCCACGAACAGGATGACGATCGTGAACAGGCACCCCTTCAGGCAGCCGAGACCGGGGATCTTCATCGGGTTGGCGCTGCGCTGCCTGGGCTCCCGCGCGGGCCGCCGGGGCTCCGGCGCCGGGGGCGGGGCGTACCGCTGCGGCTGGCGGTGCTGCGGCGGGGCGTACTGCTGGGGCTGCCGCTGCGGATGTCCATAGCCCGACTGGGGCCGCTGCTGCTGCGGCCGGGCGACCTGCCGTTGGGGGCGGCGGCGCAGCGGGTCCTCGTTCGGGTCCAGGTACTGGACCTGCGTCTGCTCGTTGCGGTCGCGGGCGGCGCGCAACTGGGTCTGCCAGGGGTGCGGCTGGTCGGGCTGCTGTCCCTGCGGGCCGGCGCCGGGCTGGTTCTGCGGCATCGGCGGCATCATGCGCGTCGGGTCGGCCGCGCCGTGGTTCGGCAGGACGGTGGTGGGGTCGGCCGCGCCCCGGGGGCCGCCGGTGTGCGGCAGGACGCTGGTGGCGGCGTTGGGGTCGTAGGCCCCCGCGCCGTGCTGGAGCACCTGCGTGGCGTCGGCGGCGCCGGGCATGCCCCCCGGCACGGTGGCGGGCTCCGGGTCGGGGGCCAGCAGCGCGCCGACGCCCTCAGCGGCGGCGATCTGCGCGGCTCCCGCGTGCACCCCGACGCCCTCGGCGACGACGCGCAGGCCGCGGGCGAGGTTCTCGGCGCTGGGCCGCTCCGACGGGTTCTTGCGCAGGCAGCGCTCTATGACCGTCCACAGCGGGTCGGGGACCGTGGACGGGCGGCGGGGCTCGGCGCTCAGGTGCTGGTGCAGGACCTCGAGGGCCGAGCTGCCGGAGAACGGGGGACGGCCGGTGACCAGCTCGTACAGCAGGATGCCGGCGCCGTAGATGTCGACGGCGGAGGTCTGCGGGCGGCCCTCGGCGGACTCGGGCGCGATGTAGGCGGGCGTGCCGACGAACTCGTGGGTGCGGGTGAGACCGGGCGAGTCGGCGAGGCGCGCGATGCCGAAGTCGGTCAGCATCGGGTGCATCTGGCCGCCGCCCTGCTGGAGCAGGACGTTCGCGGGCTTCAGGTCGCGGTGGACGACCCCGTCGGCGTGGCTCGCGGCCAGCGCGTCTGCGATCTGGGCGGTGAGCAGCGCGGCGGCCACGGGCGAGAACGGGCCGTTCTCCCGCAGGTAGCGGTGCAGGTCGGGGCCGTCGACGAGGTCCATGACCAGCGCCAGCAGATCGCCCTCGACCACCAGGTCGCGGACCCGGACGATGTTCGGGTGGGTCAGCCGGAGCAGCACGGAACGCTCCCGCAGGAACCGCATCACGACGTCCGCGTCGTTGGCCAGCTCCTCCTTCAGGACCTTGATCGCGACGGTCTCGCCGGGCTGGCCGGGCACGGCGGCCTCGGCGCCCGCGGTCTCCCGCTGGCGGGCTCGCCAGACGGTGCCCGTGGCGCCGCGTCCGAGCGGCTCCTCGAGCAGGTACTTGCTGCCTACCGGCCGCACGTCGCGCTCCCTGCTGCTTGCTTGCCTGGTCCCCGCGCCGCGTCCGGCCCGGTGGGGTCCCCCCGTTCGAACGGAGTCGAGAGGGGGGACAGGGTGTTCCGACCCACTGTAGTGCCGCCACCCGCGGTGCCGGGCTGTCGTGTTAGTGCGCCTGGTGGTCCGTGTGCGCGGCACCGGCCCCTTCGGGCGAGTACGCACCGGACGCCGTACATGTTCGACGGAAAGACGCTCGACTCGGGTCGGTTGGTTGCCCGGTGCGGACGTGACCGATCTCAAGCGGGCACCAAGAGGACACCCGCGGGGCACTGGTCAGGCACTTTTGCGCGCAGAGCCGACCAATCAAGATCACTTGGCGGTGGGCGGCGGGCGCGGTGTCGGTGCCAGGTGCAAGGATGCCTCCAGTTACTGGCCGACGTGCTCGTGCGGCGGTGGGGGAAGTCCGCGGTGGTGGGGGACTGCGGCAGGGCTTCGTCCCCGGCGCGCGGGCGCCCGCGCAGAAGGGATCGCAGACGGCGATGCAGATCCGGCTGACCGTCGTAGACCCGCTGGGCCCGTCCTCCGCGGCGGCGGGCCCCGCCGCGAGCTGCGACGTGCTGGTGACGGCGCCCGCGGGCACGGCCCTGGCCGCGGTGGCGTCGGCGCTCGCCGCCGCGGTGGCCGGCGACGGCTCCGGGTCCGAGCGCGGCCAGCGCGGTGCGTCCGAGCGCGGCCGGGAGCGGGGTACGGGCGAGCGCGGCCGCGAACCGGGCGCGGGGCCGGTCGTGCTGTACGCGGGCGCGGAGCGGCTCGACGTCCAGCGCTGCACGCTGGGCGAGCCCCCACTGCTCGACGGCGCGGTGCTGTCCCTGGGCGCCCCCGCCGACCCCGAGTCGCACCCCGAGCTCGACGAGGCCCCGACCCAGCTGCACGTGGTCGCCGGGCCGGACGCGGGCGGGGTGCACCTGCTGCACGGCGGGCAGATCACCGTCGGCCGCTCCGCCGACGCCGATGTCCCGCTCGACGACCCCGACGTCTCGCGGGTGCACTGCGCGGTCACGGTCGGCTCCGACGGCCGCGTCTCGGTGGCCGACCTCGGCTCCACCAACGGCACGGTGCTGGACGGCAGGCCCGTGGGCACTCGCCCGGTCCGGTTCGCGCCGGGCGCCCTGCTGCGGATCGGCGAGTCGGCCCTCCGGCTGACGCCGGCCGCGGGCCCCGGGGCCCGGGCCCGGACCGCACCCGACGGCGAGGGGCACGTACGCGTCCCCGCCGACGGCGAGCGGGGACCGGCCGCCCCCGCCGCGACGACGGGCGACGCCTCGGCTCCGGCGGCCCCTGCGCGCGTGGCGGGCGGCGGCCCTGGGGCGGACGGTGGGCGGCGCACGGAGGGCGTGCCCGCCACCGTCGGCCGGTGGCGCGCGGACGGCAGCCCTGGCGCGGACGGTGGGCGCGGCACCGGCGGCGACTGGGACACGGACCGCGGGCGTGGCACCGGCGACGGGCAGGGCGCGGGCAGCGGGCCTGGAACAGGTGGCCGGTGGGACGCGGACGGCCGCCCTGGTGCCGACGGCGGCCCGGGAGCGGGCAGCGGTACGGGCCCGGTGGGACACCCGGCGACCGGTCCGGAGGGGCGGCAGCGGCTCGCGTACGGCTCGGCCGGCTGGGGCGCTTCGGGGGACACCGCCCCGGGCGCGCAGGAGCACGGGGCCGTCGAACCTCCCGTCTTCCCGGCGCAGAGCCGCGCGCCCCGGATCGAGGACCAGGGCCGCGCCCGGGGCACGGACGACCGGGGTGCCGGGCCGGCCGACCCCGGGGACACGCACGGCGGTCCTCTGGGCACTACCGGATACGCCGTGGCTCCCTTCGCGGCCGGAGCGACCGGCTCCACGGGCGGAGCCACCGGACCCGCAGGACCCGCCCGCTCCGGAGACTCAGGGCCCCATGGATCCCACGGCGCCGGGGCCACCTCTGCGGTCGGCGGGACTCCGGGGGCTCAGGGGACACCCGCGCCCTCGGGCATCACCCACGACACCTACGGCTCTTCCGAGATCTACGACTACGGCGCTGCGGCCGCGCCCCACAGCCGGACGGACGGCGGGGCCGGTTCGAGCGGGCGCAAGGGGACCCCGCTGAGGGGCACCGACGTGCCGCAGGGCGTGCGCAGGCGCGGCGGACTCGGCGCGTGGGCGCGGCGGCTGACCGGGGGACGCGGGGAGCAGACGACGGACCGGGCCGGGGCGTACGACGCCGGACCGGCGCCCGAGACGACGGCGTACAGCACGTCCCCCGCCCCCACCGGACCGCAGCTGCCCGAGACCTGGCCGGACCCCGCCGCGCTGCTGCTGACCGCGCTGGGACCGGGCCGGCGCCTGTGGGAGCGCGGGCCGGGGCACCCCGAGGCGCTCACCGTGCGGCTCGGCACCACCGACCGGGCGGCCCTCGACGGCTCGGGGCTGCTGCCCGCGGTCCCGGTGACCGCCGGTCTGCGCGAGGTGGGGGCGCTGGGCCTGGCCGGACCGCGCGCCCGTCTGTCCGGCCTCGCACGCGCGGTGCTGGCCCAGCTCGCCACCCTGCACTCCCCCGACACGCTCGAGATCGTCCTGCTCAGCACGGACCGCGCGCGCTCCCTGGAGGAGCGCACCGCCGAATGGTCCTGGCTCGGCTGGCTCCCCCATGTGCGGCCCGGCCACGGCCAGGACTGCCGGCTCCTCCTCGCCTACGACGACGAGCAGGCCGAGGCCCGTACGGGCGAACTCCTCCGCCGGCTGGAGGACCACCTGGCGGACACCCGGGGCCCCGTCGCGGACCCGGCACCGACCGCTCCGGGCACGGACCCGGGGACGGCCGGCCCGCGCGCGCCCCTCGCCGGGCGGGCCGGTCCGGCCGACGGCGGCGCCCGAAGCGCCGTGCGCCGTCCCTCCTGGGCCCGAACCGACGACGCGGCGGACGAGCAGGGCTTCGCGGGGCCGTACACCGTGGTCGTCGTGGACGGCGACCCCGGAGAGGCCGCCGCGCGGGAGGCGCTGGCGCGGCTGGCCCAGGAAGGACCGCGGGCCGGCATCCACCTCATGTGCCTCGCCGAGACGCCACCCGCCTCACCGGCGTCCCCGGTGACGGAGACGTACGACGCCGCGTGTGCTCTGTCCCCGGTGTTCCGCGCGTGCGGGGCGGTGGCGCTGCTCAGCGGTGACGTGGCGACGGCACTGCGGCTGATGCGCGTCGCGGCGCACGCCCCGGTGCCCTCGGGGACCAGGGCGGACCGCCCGGCCTTCGGCGGTACCGCCGGCCACCCCGCCGCGACCGCCGGCACGGCCGCCTCCGCACCCACCGGCGGCCCCCGCGCGACCACGGAAACCACATCGGCCACACCGGCCCCCGCGACACCCCCGGGCCCAGGCGACCCGCACCCCGCTCCCGACGCGACACCCGCCCTCACCTCCATAGCCCCCGCCCCCATACCCCCCGGCACCGTCGCCGTCGTGGACGCCGTGTCCCTCGCCTGGGCCGAGCGGTTCGCGCGGGCCCTGGCCCCACTGCGGACGGACGGGGCCACCGGGGACCGGCCGGCGCGGGTGTCGGCGCCGCTGCCGCTGTCGGCGCGGCTGCTGGACGAGCTGGGCCTGGCCCGGGCCACCCCCGCGTCGCTGCTGGCCCGCTGGGCGGACGCGGCCGACGACGACGCCGCACTCGGCGGTCGGGCGCGGGCCGTGCTCGGGGCCGGGCCGCGCGGACCGGTCTGCGCGGACCTGGTGGCCGACGGCCCGCATCTGCTGATCGAGGGCCCGGCGGGCAGCGGCCGTACGGAGCTGCTGCGGTCCGTCGTCGCCTCGCTCGCCGCCGCCGAGCGCCCCGACCGCCTCGGCGTCGTCCTGGTCGACGGCCGGGACGACACCGGCACGGGCGGCGGCCACGGCGACGGCCTGCGGGTCTGTACGGACGTGCCGCACGTCACCACCCACCTCACCGCCAACGACCCGGTCCGGATGCGGGAGTTCGCACAGTCGCTGAGTGCCGAGCTGAAGCGGCGGGCCGAGTTGCTCGGGCGGGCCGACTTCGCCGAGTGGCACACCGGCCGCGCGGTGTCCGGCCGTATCGTCGCCCAGCGCACGGCGCCGGGCCGTGGCGCGCACGCCGGACCGGGGGCCGCCGACCTGGACAGTCCGCCCAGCGCGACGCTGCGACTGCGCCCCTCGGCCGCCGCCGCGCGGACCGAGGCCGCCCCGCCGCTGCCCCGGCTGGTCGTGGTCGTCGACGACCTGGACGGTTTGGTCTCCCCCGCGCTCGGCTCACCCGGCCGGCCGGCGGCCGGATCCGTCATACGCGCGCTGGAGGCGGTGGCCCGGGAGGGCGAGCGGCTCGGCGTGCACCTGGTGGCGGCGGCCGCGCCGGACGGCCGTACGGCGGAGTCGGAACCGGCGCGCCGGGCCACGCTGCGCGTCACGCTGGACGCCCCGGCCACGGGCCCGGAGGAACCGGCGCCCGGACGCGGCCGGCTGACCGCGGAGGACGGGCGGGTGACACCGTTCCAGGGCGGCCGGGTCACGGGCCGTATCCCGCGGACGGCGACCCAGCGCCCCACGGTGGTGGCCCTGGAGTGGCACCGGATGGGCGACCCGCCCGCCCGCCGCTCCGTCCGCGAGCTGGGCAACGGGCCCACGGACCTGGCCCTGCTGGCCAGTGCCCTGGAGCGGGCGGCGCGGCAGGTGTCGGCGGCGGAGGTCCCCTCCCTGCTCTGACCCCCGCTCCCCATACTCCCCCGCCTGTTCCCGTCCCTGTCCCTGTTCCCGTTCCCGTCCCCGCTTCCCGTCCCGCTTCCCGGCTCGCCTCCGTGCGCCGCTCCCCGCTCCGGCCGGGGACCGAACGTACCGTCACGACGTGGTCACGATCGTCCACTTGACAGTGTGGGCGCTCTTGCAGACCGCCGGAGCCCGGGCGTAGACCAGATCGCACGGGACAGCGCTCGGACGTTCGACGAGGACGAAGAACGGGGCAGTGATGCGCAGCACGAGCAGCACCATCCGGACACACAGGGCCGCCAGGACAGCGTCGGCCGTCGCGGCGGGAGCGCTGGCGTTCTCGCTGGCCGCGTGCGGCGGAAGCGGCGACAAGAAGAGCGACGGCGACGGGAGCAGCAAGGGCACGGAGACCGGCGCCACGGTCACCCTCCCGAAGCTGAACGGCACGACCCTGGAGGTCGCCGCCGTCTGGACCGGCGCCGAGCAGGCCAACTTCAAGAAGGTCCTCGCGGAGTTCGAGAAGCGCACGGGCGCCAAGGTCACCTTCGTCCCCGCCCAGGACCCGATCATCAACTTCCTCGGCTCGAAGATCGCGGGCGGCCAGCCGCCGGACGTCGCGCTGCTCCCGCAGCCCGGAGCGATCAAGCAGGCGGTCGACAAGAAGTGGGCCAAGCCCCTCGGCGCCGAGGCGCGGGCCCAGCTCGCCAAGAACTACTCGCAGGGCTGGCAGGACATCGGCACGGTGGGCGGCAAGCAGTACGGCGTCTACTACAAGGCCGCCAACAAGTCGCTGATCTGGTACAACGCGCAGGTCTTCGAGAACGCGGGCGCCCAGGAGCCCAAGACCTGGAAGGACCTGCTGTCCACCGCGCAGAAGGTCTACGACTCCGGTGTCACCCCGTTCTCGGTGGGCGGCGCCGACGGCTGGACGCTCACCGACTGGTTCGAGAACGTCTACCTCTCCCAGGCGGGCCCGGAGAAGTACGACCAGCTCGCCCAGCACAAGATCAAGTGGACGGACCCGTCCGTGAAGGACGCGCTGACCACGCTGGCGCAGATCTGGGGCAGGAAGGACTATCTCGCGGGCGGCCCGGACGGCGCGCTGCAGACCGAGTTCCCCGCGTCCGTCACCCAGACCTTCACCGGCGGCGACCAGCCGAAGGCCGGCATGGTCTACGAGGGCGACTTCGTGCAGGTCAACATCGGTGAGACCAAGGCGAAGGTGGGCACGGGCGCGAAGGTGTTCCCGTTCCCTGCCGTGGGCGGCACCGCACCGGTGGTCTCCGGCGGCGACGCGGCCGTGGTCCTGAAGGACTCCAAGGCGGCGCAGGCTCTGGTCACCTTCCTCGCCTCGCCGGACGCCGCGACGATCCAGGCGAAGCTCGGCGGCTACCTCTCCCCGAACAAGAACGTGCCGGACTCGGCGTACCCGAACGCGGTCCAGCAGAGGATCGCCAAGGCGCTGATCGCGTCGGGCGACTCCTTCCGCTTCGACATGTCCGACCAGGCCCCGCAGGCCTTCGGCGGCACGCCCGGCAAGGGCGAGTGGAAGGACCTCCAGGACTTCCTGAAGAACCCGAAGGACGTCGCGGGCACCCAGGCGAAGCTGGAGAAGGACGCCGCGGCCGCGTACGGGAGCGGGAGCTGATCCCGCGATGACCCGGCTCCACGACGGACACGGGACGGTGCGGTGATGACGTCGGCAGCGGCGGAGGGCGTGGCCAGGACACCGGCGACGCCCTCCGCCCCCCGGCGGCGCAAGAGCGTGACCGGCACCCGCAGGACCGTGGCGGCGCTCTTCCTGCTGCCCGCCCTGGTGCTGCTCGGCGCGCTCGTGGTCTACCCGATCGGGTACTCGATCGTCCGCAGCTTCTACGACTCCTCCGGCGGCGGCTTCGCCGGGTTCGACAACTACAAGGCCCTGTTCACCGACGACGGCATCCGCACCGCACTGAAGAACAACATCATCTGGGTGGTGTTCGCGCCGGCCGTCTCCACCGCGCTCGGCCTGATCTTCGCGGTGCTCACCGAACGGGTGCGCTGGGGCACGGCGTTCAAGCTGGTCGTCTTCATGCCGATGGCGATCTCGATGCTGGCGGCCGGGATCATCTTCCGGCTGGTGTACGACCAGGATCCCGACAAGGGCGTGGCGAACGCGGTGTGGGTCGGCGTCCACGACACCTTCGCCCAGTCCTCTGCGTTCCCCAAGGCCCACCCCGGCCGGAAGTCCCCGCTCACGCCCGAGGGGGGCGGCTTCGTCACCACCGGCCCGGTGCACACGGGCGAGTCGGTCGCCCTGCCGCTCGTCGGCGTCGCGCCCGACCAGATGCCCGACAGCGCCCGGAAGGCCGCGCGGGCCCGCCCCGAACCGGGGAAGATCACCGGCACCACCTGGCAGGACTTCACGCGCGGCAAGGGGGTCGGGACGCTCGGCGCGGTCGACCCGTCCGAGCTGGGCTACGCCGGGATGCGGATCGAGGCGGTCAGGGACGGCACGGTGGTGGCGTCGGCGAAGGCCGCCGCCGACGGCACGTTCACCCTGCCCGCGGCGGCCGACGGGGCCCGGCTGCGGCTCCCGGCGGCCAACTTCAGGGCGCCGTACAACGGGGTGGACTGGCTGGGCCCGTCCCTGGTCACGCCGGCCATCATCGGGTCGTACGTGTGGATGTGGGCCGGTTTCGCGATGGTGCTGATCGCGGCCGGGCTCGCGGGCGTGCCCCGGGAACTGCTGGAGGCGGCCCGGGTGGACGGCGCCAACGAGTGGCAGGTGTTCCGCAGGGTCACGGTGCCCCTGCTGGCGCCGGTGCTCGCGGTCGTCGCCGTCACGCTGATGATCAACGTGCTGAAGGTCTTCGACCTGGTCTTCATCATCGCCCCGGGCTCCTCCCAGGACGACGCCAACGTGCTGGCGCTGGAGCTGTACCGCAAGGGCTTCTCGGAGGGCCGGCCGGGCATCGCCAGCGCCATCGCGGTGTTCCTGCTGCTGCTGGTGATCCCGGTGATGCTGTTCAACATGCGCAGGTTGAGGCGGGAGGTGCGGCGATGACGGCCGAGGCCGAGGGCCGCTCCGCGGCGACCGCCGCGCCGGCGGCGGTGCGGGCGAAGGAGTCTCTGGGGTCGCGGCTGGCGGACGCCGTCAGCGGCGGCGCGGTCCGGGCGTTCCTGATCGTGGTGGGCCTGTTCTGGCTGGTGCCGACGATCGGGCTGCTGCTGTCGTCACTGCGCTCGCCGGAGGACATGAGCGGCAGCGGCTGGTGGACCGTCTTCACCAAGCCCTCCCAACTCACCTTCGACAGCTACCAGAAGCTGCTGGAGAACGGCGACATCACCGGCTCCCTGGTGAACACCGTGCTGATCACGGTCCCGGCGACGGTCCTGGTGGTCGTGGTCGGCGCGCTCGCGGGCTACGCGTTCGCGTGGATGGAGTTCCCGGGCCGCGACTGGTGGTTCCTCGCCGTGGTCGGTCTGCTGGTGGTGCCGGTGCAGGTGGCGCTCATCCCGATCGCCGAACTGTTCGGGAACATCGGCCTGTTCGGCACGATCTTCGGAGTGGTCCTCTTCCACACCGGCTTCGGCCTGCCCTTCGCGGTGTTCCTGCTGCGGAACTTCTTCGCGGAGATCCCCCGGGAGCTGCTGGAGGCGGCCCGGCTCGACGGGGCCGGCGAACTGCGCCTGTTCGCCCGGGTGGTGCTGCCGCTCGGCGGTCCCGCGATCGCGAGTCTCGCCATCTTCCAGTTCCTGTGGGTGTGGAACGACATGCTGGTGGCGCTGGTGTTCACCAAGTCCGGCACACAGCCGATCACGGTCGCCCTGCAGACGCAGGTACGCCAGTTCGGCAACAACATCGACGTGCTGGCGCCGGGCGCCTTCATCTCGATGGTCATCCCGCTGGCCGTGTTCTTCGCGTTCCAGCGGCAGTTCGTGTCCGGCGTGATGGCGGGCGCGGTCAAGTGAGCGGGACAGCGGGCAAGTGACCGGACCGGCGGACAGGTAGGCGGGACGGCGGTCGAGCGGGCGGGAGACGGTGGAGGGGCGGGCCGGCACCGGCTCGCCCCTCGCCGTTCACCCGGGCACCCCCCACATGCCGGAGAGACCGTAACCAATTCACTCCATCGGCCGTTTCCGGGCAAGACGTCAGCGCGCCGCCCCTTGGATGTCCCTTGCCCAGGTTCAGTGTCATCGTTCCCGTGTATCAGGTTCAGGCGTACCTGCACGCGTGCCTGGAGTCGGTGCTGTCCCAGTCGTTCATGGACCTGGAACTGATCGCCGTCGACGACTGCTCGCCCGACGCCTGCGGCGCGATCATCGAGGAGTTCGCGGCCCGCGACCCGCGCGTCCGGCCCGTCCACCTGCCCGGGAACCAGGGCTTGGGTGTCCTCGCCCGTCTCGACCGGCGCCCCGGCCTGGCGCGGTGGTGGCCGGTGCTGTTCCGCCGCATGGTCGACCACTTCACGACCGTGTTCACCCGGCCCGGCCGGCTGCCCCGCGGCTGCCGCGCCGGGTTGCGCCGGGCCCGTGCCTACTACCGCCGCTACCGCACCGGCGGCGTCCCCGTGCCGCCCCGTTCGCGGCTGCGCCACGCGCTGGTGCGGCTGGGTCCGCACCGCACGTTCCGCGGGCTGCAGCGGGCGATGGCGCTCCGCCGCAGGGCGGCGAAGGTCACCGCCAAGTCGCTGCGCGCGCTGCGGGCCGCCCTCCTCCAGCTGCACCACCGCGTCCGACTGTGCCTTCCGCGGCGCGCCGACCGGGCCGTGTTCGGCGTGCACTGGGGGCGCGGGCACCGTTGCAACCGGGCGCGCTGGAGGCCGCGTTCGCGCCGCACGTCCGCACGGCGTGGGTCGCCCGCCCCGAGCACCACCGCACGATCCCGGCCGGCACCCGCCCCATCACCCCGAACACGGCCGCCTGCTGGACGGCGCCGGCCTGCTCCAGGTAGCTGGTCGACGACGTCGACTTCGACCACCGCCTGATCGAGCGGCGGGGCCAGGCTGGTGGGAACTCCTGGTGCCGGATGGGCACACGATGAGGTGAACCGGCCGTCGTGCGATGCCCCTCGATGAGGTGACACCGGGAGCGGGCGCGGCCCGGCGGCGTCGGGCCGTGGGCCGCGATGCCGCCGGGCCGTGGGGGTGTCACTCGACGACGAGCTCGACCGGGATGTTGCCGCGGGTGGCGTTGGAGTAGGGGCAGACCTGGTGGGCCTGCTCGACCAGCTTGCGGCCGGTGGCCTCGTCCACGGAGCCGGGCAGCTCGATGCGGAGGGTGACGGCGAGCCCGAAGCCCTCGCCCTGCTTGCCGATGCCGACCTCGCCGGTGACGGCGGCGTCGCTCACGTCCACCTTCGCCTGCCGGCCGACCAGGCCGAGGGCGCTGGCGAAGCAGGCGGCGTACCCGGCGGCGAAGAGCTGCTCGGGGTTGGTGCCCTGCCCGTTGCCGCCGAGCTCCACCGGAGGGGCCAGCTGCACGTCCAGCTTGCCGTCGGAGGTGAAGGCGCGGCCCTCGCGGCCGTGGGTGGCGGTGGCGACGGCGGTGTAGAGCGCGTCCATGGAAAACCATCCCTCTCGATGCGTCGGGTGCGTGTCCGGGCGGCGGGTCCGCGGTCTCACGGCCGGGCCGCCGCCCTACGACCACGAGTAGAGCACACAATTAAGTTGTGCACAACCAAATTGCTCGCCCGAGCTACTCTGGAGCCATGAACACCGAGGTCCCCCGGTCCGCGCCCGAGGAGGACTGGCTGCGCCTGGACGGCCAGATCTGCTTCTCCCTGCACGCCGCCTCACGCGCCTTCAACGGGGTCTACCGCGTCCTGCTCAAGGAGCTGGGCCTCACCTATCCGCAGTACCTGGTGATGCTGGTGCTGTGGGAGCACGGCGAGACGCCTGTGAAGAGGCTGGGCGAGCACCTGCGCCTGGACTCCGGCACCCTGTCCCCGCTGCTCAAGCGGCTGGAGGCGGCCGGACTGGTGCGACGCGAGCGCAGCGCGCGGGACGAGCGGTCGGTCCAGGTGCGCCTGACGGCGGAGGGCGCCGCCCTGCGGGAGCGCGCGAGCGAGGTGCCGCGCCGGATCGTCTCGGCGACCGGCTTCACCCTCGACGAGATCCGCGACCTGCGCACCCGCCTCGACCGGCTCACCTCGGCACTGGACGCGGCGGCACTCGACGCGGCGGCACTGGAGGAGACCCCGGGCCGGCCGTGAACCCCCGCCAGCTCCGTGTATGAACCGGATTGCGTCATTCATACCGCTTATCATCCGCGGTGATGAGTCCCTTCCAGAGCGTGACGCCGGCCCGCACCCGCGTGCCGACGAGACACCGCCTCCCCGCCCTGGCGGCCGTCTGGCTCGTCACCCGTACCGCCATGCTGGCGCTGCTCGCCCACAACACCCTGCCCCTGCTGGGCCGGGGCGCGGTGGCCCGCGAGGTCTGGAAGCTGTACCAGCACTGGTACGTCGTGCTGTCGCACGGCGCCTTCCCGGCGCACGACACGGTGTGGCAGTACCCGCCCGGCGCCGGGGCGGTGCTGCTGTCGCCCGCGCTGCTGCCGGGCCTGACGTACTTCCAGGCGTTCGTCGCACTCACCCTCGTCACCGACGCGGTGGTCGCGGTGGCCCTGGCCCGCGCGGGCACGCGCCCCGGCCGCAGCCTGCGCGGGGCCGGCTACTGGACGCTGGGGCTGCCGCTCCTGCTGCACGTCCCGCTGGCCCGGTACGACGTGCAGGTCACCGCCCTGGCCGTGCTGTCCCTGCTGGCCCTGACGCGCTTCCCGCGGGCGGGCGCCGCGCTGGCCGCGCTGGGCGCGCTGGTGAAGGTGTGGCCGGCCCTGGTGCTGCTGGGGGCGCCGCCGGGCCGCGCCACCCGGTCGGCGTGGCTGTGGGCGGCCGTCACCGGGGCCGTCTCCTTCGCGGCGTTCGCCGCCCTCTTCCGCAACCCGTTCGCCTTCGCGCGGCAGCAGGGCGGCCGGGGCGTGCAGATCGAGTCGTTCGGCGGCACGGCGCTGGCCCTCGCCACGCACGCGGGCTGGCCGGGCCGGGTCCGGTACCGGTACGGGGCCCTGGAGTTCACCGGACCGCACGTCGCCGCCGTGGCACATCTCTCACTCGCCCTGACGGCGGCGGCCCTCGCGCTGCTGGTGCTGTGGCGGCTGCGGGCCCGGCGCCGGACGCCCGCGACGCCGTACGACGCCGCGCTGAGCGCGGTGCTGCTCTTCACCGTCACCAGCCGGGTGATCAGCCCGCAGTACATGGTCTGGCTGCTGGGCCTGGCCGCGGTCTGCCTGACCTCGCGGGCGACCACGCAACGCCCGGTGGCCGCGCTGGTCGCCCTGGCGAGCGCGGTCAGCGTCGTCGCCTACCCGACCCTTTACCACGAGGTGGCAAGCTGCACTTGGACCGGCTGCGCGCTGATGCTGACGCGCAACGGACTGCTGGCCTCCGCCGCGGTAACCTCTTTCGTCCGGTTGTGGCGATCGACGAAACTGGTGCCGCTGCCGGGGGAACCCGAGAGGGAATCCAACCGTCTTCCGCACGGGGCACTAAGCCCCTCTTAACGGGAAATTACCTACCACACCTACCCTTCCGGCCCGTGGACTCCATGCACCCGCACCCCCAGCAGGCACCACACGTCAGCGTCGTCGTCATCGGATATGACGACGTCGCCCACATCGCCGACGCTGTGCGTTCGGCGCTCGCGCAGGGCCCAGCGGTCCGCGAGGTCGTCGCCGTGGACGACTGTTCGTCGGACGGCACCTTCGAGCTGCTCACCCGCCTCGCCGGGACGGAGCCGAAGCTGCGGGTGATCCGGCGCGAGAGCAACAGCGGCGGCTGCGGCAGCCCCCGCAACACCGGCATCGACGCGGTGACGTCGCCGTACGTGATGTTCCTCGACAGCGACGACGTACTGCCGCCCGGCGCGGTGGACGCGCTGCTCGCGGCGGCCGTGAAGGAGCACGCGGAGGTGGCCGGCGGCCTGTGCGTGCGCCGCGAACTGCCCTCCGGGCGCGAAGTGCCCTGGCAGGACCGCCTGTACACCGAGAACACCGTGCTCGCCCGCCCGGCGGAACTGCCGCGCCTGGTGCACGACACCCTGTGCGTCAACAAGCTGTACCGCAGCGACTTCCTGCGCGAGCACGACATCCGCTTCCCCGAAGGCCGCTTCCCCTACGAGGACTTCGTCTTCACCGCGCGCGTGCTGGCCGCCGGCCCGCGCCTGGCCCTCGTCCCCGAGCAGGTGTACGTGTGGCACGTGCGCCGGTCCGCGGAACAGTTGTCCATCTCCCTGGACCGGGCGGGCATCGACAACTGGCGGGCGCGCATCGAGGCGTGCCGGACGGCGTACGAAATCCTGCTGAACGCCGGGCAGAAGGAGCTGGCGCGGGCCGCCCGGGCCAAGTTCCTCGACCACGAGCTGCGCATGTACGCACGGGAGTTGGACCTGCGCGACGCGGAGTACCGGAGCGCCTGGTGGACCCTCACCCGGGAGTACCTCACGGAGTACGACGCCGCTGATTGGGCGCTCAACCCCGCTGCTCCCGGCCGTCTGCTGGCCCGTGTCGTGCTGGCCTCCCCCGAACCGCGCGACCTGCCCCGCCTGCGGGAGCTGGCCGCCCGCCCGGCCCGCCTCTGCCCTCCCTACGTGCGCGCCGAGGACGGCACGCCGATCTGGTCGCGGGACCTGCCGCAGCTCACCCTGGAGCCGTATCTGACCCGCGCGGTGGAGCTGCTGCCGCTCGCCGTTGACGGGGAGCTGCGCCCGCGGACCGGGGACACCCGGCTGCGGCTGCGCCTGCACGAGATGTACGGGCGGCTGGCCGAGGCCGGTCCCGAGGCGCTGGAGGTGGAGTGGCGGCACCGCGAGAAGGGACGTACGGCCCAGCGCGCCACGCTCCCCCTGACGCCCGGCGCGGACGGGACCTGGTCCGCCGAGACGCCCGTGGACCTGGCCGCGCTGGGCGCCGGCACCTGGGACCTGCGGCTGCGCGTCCGCCTCGCCGACGGCACGGCCCGCGAGACGACGGCGCACGCGCGCACGGGCGACGGCCGGCTGCGGCGCAGCGCCGTGGCGTGCCTGCGGTACGGCGTTCTCCTGGTCCAGCCCTACGCCACCCACTCCGGCTCGCTCTCCGTGCGGGTGGCGGCCGGAGTGCGCGGGGTCGCCGACGTGCTCCGCAACCGGCTGCGGCGCCTGCTGCGCTGAGCCCGACCACGGGGAGCGACCCGACCAGCTGACCGAGAAACCGACCCGCGGATCTCCCGAACGGATCCCCGCGGGTCAACCGAGGAGGAGACGGCCGCACATGACCTGGCTGATCACCGGCGGCGCCGGTTACATCGGAGCGCACGTCGTCCGCGCGATGACGGAAGCGGGCGAGCGGGCGGTGGTGTACGACGACCTGTCCACCGGCATCGCCGAACGCGTCCCGGACGGGGTCCCGCTGGTGGTGGGCTCCACGCTGGACGGGGACCGGGTGGCGCGCGCCCTCGCCGAGCACGAGGTCACCGGCGTGGTCCACCTCGCCGCGAAGAAGCAGGTGGGCGAGTCGGTGGACCGGCCGCTGCACTACTACCGGGAGAACGTCGAGGGGCTGCGCGTCCTGCTGGAGGCGGTCACGGCGGCCGATGTCCCGTCGTTCGTGTTCTCCTCCTCGGCGGCCGTGTACGGGATGCCGGACGTGGACCTGGTCACGGAGGAGACTCCGTGCGCGCCCATGTCCCCGTACGGCGAGACCAAGCTCGCGGGCGAGTGGCTGGTCCGGGCGACGGGCCGCGCGACCGGCATGTCCACGGCGTCGCTGCGCTACTTCAACGTGGCGGGCGCGGCGAGCCCCGAACTGGCGGACGCCGGCGTCTTCAACCTGGTCCCGATGGTCTTCGAGAAGCTGACCGAGGACGCCGCCCCGCGCATCTTCGGCGACGACTACCCCACGCCCGACGGCACCTGCATCCGGGACTACATCCACGTGGTGGACCTGGCCGAGGCCCACGTGGCCACGGCCCGCGCCCTCCAGGCCAACCCCGGCCTCGACCTGACCCTGAACATCGGCCGCGGCGAGGGGGTCTCCGTCCGCGAGATGATCGACACGATCAACGCCGTCACCGGCTACGACCGCCCCCCGACGGTCACCCCGCGCCGCCCCGGCGACCCGGCCCGCGTCGTCGCCTCCGCCGACCGCATCGCCACCGAGCTCGGCTGGCACGCCAAGCGCGACGTCCAGGACATGATCACCTCGGCCTGGGACGGCTGGACCCACCACCACCCGGAGGCAGCCCGCCGGTGACGGCCCCGACGAGGGGTCACCGGGCCCGGCACGGCGTCAGAGCGCCTTGATGGCCTCCGCCGTGCCGCGGGCCAGGGCGTCCAGGTAGCCCTTGGGAAGCTTCGGGCTGCGGATGACGACCGCGCGCCAGTACAGGGGGCCCGAGATCAGGTCGAGCGCCAGGTCCTGGTCCGGGCCGGGACGGATCTCGCCGCGGCGCTCGGCCGCCGCGAGGATGCTGCTGGCCACGCTCTCCTGCCCGTCCCGCAGGGCCTTCTGCATGGCCTCCGCGATGTCGGGGTTGCGGGCCGCCTCCGCCTGGAGGTCGGGGATGATCTGTGAGGCCACCGGGTGGCGCAGCGCCCGGGACGTGACCTCGTACAGCAGCCGCAGGTCGGCCTCCAGGGAGCCGGTGTCCGGTGCGGGCAGGCCCTGCACCGCGAGCGCCGAGACGATGTCGAGCACCAGGTGCAGCTTGGAACGCCACCGCCGGTACACCGCGGTCTTGCCCACGCCCGCGCGCCGCGCGATCCCCTCGATGGACATGCGCGCGTAGCCGACGGCCGCGAGCTCCTCGAAGACGGCGGCCCGGATGGCCTCGGTCACGTCCTCGCGGAGCACGGCCGCCCCTGCGGGGGTCCGGCGGCGCGCGGGCGTCCGGGGCTGATCGGCGTTCGTCGTCATGCACTCCAGCATAGGGCGTTACGACGAAACGGTTGCGTTCCGACGTCGATCCGTCCTACGCTCACGTTGCGACGATACGGTCCCGTCCCGACGTAAGAAAACGTGAAGAGAACCGTAAGGAAACGGGCGACGCCACGGAACCGGACGCGCCCGCACCCCCACCCTCCGAGCGAAAGCAACGGATGTGAGCCAGGTCCTCCACACACCGCCCGCCCCGGCCCAGGCCGAGGACGACCTCGCGGCGCTCGCCGCACGCCACGGCCTGTCCGTCAGCGGCGCCCGCCCCTCCCTGCGCCAGTACGTCCGCCAGCTGTGGGCGCGGCGGCACTTCATCACCGCCTTCGCCACCGCCAAGCTCACCGCCCAGTACAGCCAGGCGAAGCTCGGCCAGATCTGGCAGGTGGCGACCCCCCTGCTGAACGCGGCGGTCTACTACTTCATCTTCGGCGTGCTCCTCGGCACCAGCCGGGGCGTCTCGGACTACATCCCGTTCCTGGTGACCGGCGTTTTCATCTGGACGTTCACCCAGAACTCGATCATGGCGGGCACCCGGGCGATCTCCGGGAACCTGGGCCTGGTGCGGGCCCTGCACTTCCCCCGGGCCGCGCTCCCGATCTCGTTCGCGCTCCAGCAGCTCCAGCAGCTGCTGTTCTCCATGGCCGCCTTGGTGGTCATCCTGCTCTGCTTCGGCATCCCGGTGAGCGTCTCCTGGCTGCTGATCGCGCCCGTGCTGTTCCTGCAGTTCGTCTTCAACTCGGGCGTCTCGATGATCATGGCCCGGATGGGCGCGAAGACGCCGGACATCGCGCAGCTGATGCCGTTCATCCTGCGCACCTGGATGTACGTCTCCGGCGTGATGTTCAGCATCGACAACACGCTGAAGCACAGCGGCATGCCGAACTCCGCGAAGGTGCTGCTGGAGTCGAACCCGGCCGCCGTCTACATCGACCTGATGCGGTTCGCGCTGATCGACAGCTTCAAGGCCCACCAGCTCCCGCACCACGTGTGGGCGTACGCGACGGGCTGGGCGCTTCTGGCCGGCGTCGGCGGGTTCATCTATTTCTGGAAGGCTGAGGAGACGTACGGCCGTGGCTGAGCAGACCATCGCACACAACGGCGGACCCGTACCCGCGGACGCCGCCGGCAGGATCCCCACCGTCATCGCCGACGGGGTGGACATCGTCTACCGGGTGTTCGGCACCGGCGCCGGCCGCGGTTCCGCGACCGCCGCGCTCAACCGCATCCTGCGGCCCAAGCAGGCGGAGAAGGCGGCCGGCGTGCGCCGGGTGCACGCGGTGAAGAAGGTCTCGTTCGTCGCCTACAAGGGCGAGGCGATCGGGCTGATCGGCACCAACGGCTCGGGCAAGTCCACCCTGCTGAAGGCCGTCGCCGGCCTGCTCCCGGTGGAGAACGGCGCCATCTACACCGACGGCCAGCCCTCCCTCCTCGGCGTGAACGCGGCCCTGATGAACGACCTGACCGGCGAGCGCAACGTCCACCTGGGCGGCCTGGCCATGGGCATGTCCCGCGAGCAGATCAGGGAGCGCTACCAGGACATCGTCGACTTCTCCGGCATCAACGAGAAGGGCGACTTCATCACCCTGCCGATGCGGACGTACTCCTCCGGCATGGGGGCCCGGCTGCGGTTCTCGATCGCCGCGGCCAAGGACCACGACGTGCTGCTCATCGACGAGGCGCTGGCCACCGGCGACCGCAGCTTCCAGAAGCGTTCCGAGGAGCGGATCCGCGAGCTGCGCCGGCACGCGGGCACGGTGTTCCTGGTCAGCCACAACAACAAGTCGATCCGCGACACCTGCGAGCGGGTGCTGTGGCTGGAGCGCGGGGAGCTGCGCATGGACGGGCCGACCGAGGAGGTCCTCCAGGCCTACGAGGCCTTCACCGGCGGTGGCGACAAGGCGAAGAAGGGCTAGCCACCGGCCTTTTCGTACGGGCCGGTCAGCGCAGCACGGCGTACAGCACCTCGCCGCCCGGCCCGTACGCCACCGCGCGCAGTCCGCCCTCCCCGGCGGTCCGGCCGCGGTCCAGGACCCAGCGCACCCCGTACATGCGCAGGATGTCCCGGCGCACCCCGCTCGGCGTCGCCGGCGCGAAGTAGCGTTCCACGGCCGCCTGCCGCCGGGCCTCGTCCGGCAGGAAGAAGTCCGGATAGCCGGGGGCGACCGTGTAGGCGCCGTAGGCCGGGATCACGCGGCTGGGCCAGGAACGGGCCATGACGACCTGCCCGTAGCGCACGTACGGCGTGATCCACTGGTATCCGGTCCACGGCGTGGTGTACCGCTCCGCCAGCTCCTTCGGCAGCGCCGCGCGCCCCACGACGTAACCGAGCACGCCGGCCTGGGTCCACGCCCCCACCGCGAGCGCGGCGGCGAAGGCCGCGGCCCACCGGATCCGGACTGCCCGCCGTCCGCCCTCGGCGACCTCCAGGGCGGCGGCGAGCTGGGCGGGGATCAGCGCGGCCGGCAGGGCACGCCCCCATGAGTAGTGACCGCTCGCCCAGCCCGCCGCGCACACCAGGGCGCCGAGCAGGAAGAAGAGCACCAGCGGGTCGCGCCGCGTCCGGCGCGCCCGCAGGGCCAGGGCCGCCACCCCGAGCAGCGCCAGCCAGTACCGGGCGAGGAAGTGCTCGTAGAGCGCCCGGTGCACCTCCTCCAGGTCGCCGCCGGCCGAGAACAGGGCGAAGAAGTCGTAGTACGGCCACAGCCACAGCGTCAGCACCCCGAGCGCCGCCGCGCCGGCGAGCCGCGGCCACAGCGCCCGCGCGGGCCGGACCGCGAGCACCGCCGCGACTCCGCCCAGCGTGGCGACGACCCCGGTGAACTGGTGGCAGAGCAGGATCAGCGCCCACAGCGCCCCGATCCCGAGCCAGCTCCCCCACCCGGCGGGCCCGCGCAGCGCCCGGGCCAGCCAGGCCCAGAAGTGGAAGGCGAGGCCGAGGGCGAGCACGCTCGGGTAGGACACCGTCAGCGCCAGGGAGTTGAGGGCGAGAAAGCCGCTCCAGTTGATGAGTTCCGTGCCCCACAGCAGGACCAGGCTCAGGACGGCCAGCGCGGGCGCGGCCCGGTGGGCGCTCAGCGTACGGACGTAGCGCCACACCCCGGTCGCCAGCAGCCCGAGTCCGGCCAGGGCGGCGAGCCGCAACACGTCGAAGACCGACCAGCCGGTCACCTCGGCGACGCAGCCGAGCAGCACCGTCCACGGCGAGTAGTACGGGCTCGGCGTGTCGGCGGCGACGAGCGGGTTGCCGGGGTGCAGGAGATCGTGACGCAGGCGCGCGACGGTCGCCGCGTGCATGCCGAGGTCGCCGGCCCAGGGCAGCCGCACGACCACCACGAGCAGCAGGACGGCGACGAGCGCGACGGCCGCCATGGGCGCGCGGGCTCCGCCGGCGAGGGCCGCCGACCGGGATACGGCCCGGGCGGCGGCCGCCTCAGGCGGCGCGGCGCGCATCGTGCGGGAACACCCAGGTGCGGTAGACGAGGAAGCGAAATGTGGAGGCCAGCACGATGGACAGCGCCTTCACGGCGTTCGACACCCAGGGGACGTCCAGGCCGAGTCCGTGGTACCCGGCGTAGAAGAGGCCGCTCTCCATGACGACGCCAAGTCCGCTGAAGAGGAAGTAGAGCGCGATCTGCCGGGGGGTGCGCGAGGACCGGTCACGGTAGGCGAAATACCGGAAGCCCAGGTAGTTGGTGCCCATGGCGACACCGCCGGCGAGCACGGTCGCGGCCATCGCGGGCCGGCCCAGGCCGTGCAGCAGCAGGTTGAAGACCAGGAAGTTGACGAGGACACCACTGCCGCCGACGACGGCGAATTTCACGACTTCGAGGACGACTCGCGCGACCGGCCGCCGCGCCGGCGCCCGGGGGATCGCGGTGATCCGCACGGGTGCGGTCGTGACCGGACGGCGATCGGTGAGATTCACAGGCACCCGGCGACTTTATCCGAATCATCCCGATTAGCAGGAAAAGGTAAATGTGCCGTGTGGCGCCGCGCGGGGCCCGTCCGGAGGACGGCATGAGAACGGTGTGAGGTCGGCCAGGAGACGGCGTGAGACGCCATGAGGGCGCCCCGGGCCGGTGCGGCCGGGGCGCCCTCGATGACGCGGAACGCGGTGCGGCTACGAGTGGGTGCGCAGCAGCGTACGCATCGTCCGCATCGCCACCGACAGGTTGGCGAGGTCGAACTCGTCCGAGCCGCGGATCTCCTCCAGGGTGGTGCGCGCCCGGGACAGCAGCGCCGCGTTCTTCTGCTCCCACACCTTGAAGCGCTGCTCCGGCGTGCAGCTGCCGTTGCCGGCCGCCAGGACGTCCGCGGTCAGCGCCGCGTGCGCCGCGTACAGGTCCTCGCGGATCGCCGCGCGGGCCATGGACTGCCAGCGGTCGGCGCGCGGCAGCTCGATGATGCGGTCCATCAGCTGGGTGATGCTGAGGCGGTCGGCGAGGTCGTAGTACACCTCGGCGACGTCCATCGGGTCCTTGCCCATCCGGTCGGCCACCGAGACGATGTCCAGCGCCGGGAAGGCGGACGAGAAGCCGGCCACCCGCGTGGCCACCTCGTCCGGGACCCCGGCCCCGGTCAGCTCGTCGTAGACCTGCTCGTACCACTCCAGGTCCGCGCCGCGCAGCAGCTTGGGCAGCTCGGACCAGACCTGCTCGACACGGTCGGCGAAGAACGCGACGGTGTCGGTGAGCTCCAGCGGCTGCGGCCGGTTGTTGAGCAGCCACCGCGTGCCGCGCTCCACCAGGCGGCGGGAGTGCAGCCGGATCCGGGTCTGCACATCGGCCTCGACCTTGTTGTCGAGGGCCTCGACCGCGTCCCACACCGGACCGGAGCGGAAGATCGCGCGGGCCACGGTCTGCGCCCGGACGATCTCCTCCAGCGAGGCGCCGGTCTCCTCGCGCAGCCGGTGCAGATAGGTCGTGCCGCCGGTGTTGACCGTGTCGTTGACCAGCACCGTCGTGGTGATCTCACGGCGCAGCGGGTGGCCGTCGATGCCTTCCGGGAACCGCTCGCGCAGCGCCGTCGGGAAGTAGGCGTGCAGCAGTCCGCGCAGGTACGGGTCGTCCGGCAGCGAGGTGTGCAGCAGCTCCTCGGCCACCGTGATCTTCGTGTACGCCAGCAGGACGGCCGTCTCCGGGCTGGTCAGGCCCTGGCCGAAGTTCAGCCGCTCACGGACCTGGCGGTCGGTGGGCAGGAACTCCAGTGCCCGGTCCAGGTGGCCCTCGCGCACCAGGTGCTTCATGAAGCGCTGCTGGGCGTGGAGCATGTCCTTGGACTGGGCGAGCGCGTTGGCGATCGCCGTGTTCTGCGCGTAGTTGTTGCGCAGCACCAGCGCGCCGACCTCGTCGGTCATCTCCGCGAGCAGCCTGTTGCGCTGCTTGACGGTCATGTCGCCGTCCGCGACCAGGCCGTTGAGCAGGATCTTGATGTTCACCTCGTGGTCGGAGGTGTCCACGCCCGCGCTGTTGTCGATGGCGTCCGTGTTGATCTTGCCGTTGTGGCGCGCGAACTCGATCCGGCCGAGCTGGGTCAGGCCCAGGTTGCCGCCCTCGCCCACGACCCGGACGCGCAGGTCGGCGCCGTCGACGCGGATGGCGTCGTTGGCCTTGTCGCCGACGTCCGCGTGGGACTCGGTGCTGGCCTTGACGTAGGTGCCGATGCCGCCGTTCCACAGCAGGTCCACCGGCGCCTTGAGGATCGCCCGCATCAGGTCGGCCGGGGTCAGCTTGGTGACGCCCGGCTCGATGCCGAGGGCCTCGCGGATGTGCCCGTTGACCGGGATGGCCTTGGCGCTCCGCGGGAACACCCCGCCGCCCGCCGACAACAGCCCCGTGTCGTAGTCGGCCCAGCTGGAGCGGGGCAGCTCGAACAGGCGGCGCCGCTCGGCGTAGGAGGTGGCCGCGTCCGGGTTCGGGTCGATGAAGATGTGCCGGTGGTCGAAGGCCGCCACCAGGCGGATGTGCTCCGACAGCAGCATGCCGTTGCCGAACACGTCACCGGACATGTCGCCGATGCCGACGACCGTGAAGTCCTCCGTCTGGGTGTCCACGCCCAGCTCCCGGAAGTGCCGCTTCACGGACTCCCAGGCGCCGCGGGCCGTGATCCCCATGCCCTTGTGGTCGTAGCCCGCGGAGCCGCCGGAGGCGAAGGCGTCGCCGAGCCAGAAGCCGTACGCCTCGGCGACCTCGTTGGCGATGTCCGAGAACGTCGCCGTGCCCTTGTCGGCCGCCACCACGAGATAGGTGTCGTCGCCGTCGTGCCGGACCACGTCCTTGGGCGGGACGACCTCCCCCGCGACCATGTTGTCGGTGATGTCGAGCAGCGCGGAGATGAACGTCCGGTAGCTGGCGACGCCCTCCGCCATCCAGGCGTCCCGGTCCACGCTCGGGTCCGGGAGCTGCTTGGCGACGAAGCCGCCCTTGGCGCCGACCGGCACGATGACGGTGTTCTTCACCATCTGCGCCTTGACCAGGCCGAGGATCTCGGTACGGAAGTCCTCGCGCCGGTCGGACCAGCGCAGGCCGCCTCGGGCGACCTTGCCGAAGCGCAGGTGCACGCCCTCGACCCGCGGCGAGTACACCCAGATCTCGTACGCCGGACGCGGCGCCGGCAGGTCCGGGATGGCCTGCGGGTCGAACTTCATGGAGACGTACGCGTGCGGGCCGCCGTCCGCCGCCGCCTGGAAGAAGTTGGTGCGCAGGGTCGCCTTGATGACGGTGAGGAAGGACCGCAGGATCCGGTCCTCGTCGAGCGAGGCCACCTGGTCGAGCGCCGCGTCGACCTCCTCCAGCAGCGCGTCCACCAGCTCGTGCCCGGCGCGCTGCCGCTCCGGCGCCATGCGCGCCTCGAACAGGGAGACCAGGAGGCGGGTGGTGTGGACGTTGTCGCGGAGGGTGTCCTCCATGTAGTCCTGGCTGAAGGTGGAGCCCGCCTGGCGCAGGTACTTGGCGTACGCGCGCAGCACCATCGCCTGCCGCCAGGTCAGCCCGGCGCTCAGCACCAGGGCGTTGAACCCGTCGTTCTCCGCCCGGCCGGTCCAGGCGGCCGCGAAGGCCTCCTGGAACCGCTCGCGGGCGTCGTCACCGAGGTAGTCGCCGGTGCCCGAGGCGGGCATCCGCAGGCCGAAGTCGTAGATCCACGCGGTCGTACGGTCGGCGCAGCGCAGTTCGTACGGCCGCTCGTCGGTGACCTCGACGCCGAGCCGGCTGAGCACCGGCAGGACGGCGGACAGGGAGACCGAGCCGCCCTTCTGGAAGATCTTGAAGCGGCGCTCCTCGGGCGCGGCGCCCACCGGCTCGTACAGGCTCAGGGCGAACGTCCGGTCGGCGTTCAGCCGCTCCAGGTGCACCAGGTCGGCCACCGCGGCGCGCGGGGAGTGGTCGGCCTTGTAGCCCTCGGGGAAGGCATTGTGGTAGCGGCGCAGCAGCTCGGCCGCGTGCTCCTCGCCGAGCTCGGCGGTCAGGGCCTCGGAGAAGGCGTCGGCCCAGGAGCGGGCGGCCTCCACCAGACGGGCCTCGATGCGCTCCTTGTCGCTGTCGGACAGCTGCGGCAGCTCGGTGCCCTGCGGGACCCGGACCACGAAGTGCAGCCGGGACAGGATCGACTCGGTGTTCCAGGCCGTGAAGTCGACGCTGATGCCACCGAGTTCCTCCTTGAGGATGTCGATGATCCGCAGCCGGACACCGGTGGTGTAGCGGTCGCGCGGGAGGTAGACCAGTGCCGAGTAGTAGCGGCCGTACTCGTCCTGGCGCAGGTACAGGCGCAGCCGCCGGCGCTCCTGCAGGTACAGCACGGAGGTGACGATGGCCTGCAGCTCGTCGGCCGGGGTCTGGAAGAGCTCGTCGCGCGGGTAGGTCTCGAGGATCTGCAGCAGGTCGCGACCGTCGTGGCTGTGGGGCGAGAAGCCGGCGCGCTCCAGGACCTCCTCGACCTTGCGCCGGATGACCGGAACCCGCCTCACCGATTCGGTGTACGCGGCGGACGAGAACAGGCCGAGGAAGCGGCGCTCGCCGATGACCTCGCCCTGCTCGTCGAACTTCTTGACGCCGATGTAGTCCAGGTACGAGGGCCGGTGCACGGTGGCGCGGCTGTTGGCCTTCGTCAGCACGAGCAGCTTGTGCTCGCGGGCCTTGGCGCGGGCGTCGGCGGGCAGCCGCTCGAAGGACGGGCTGACCGGGTGGGCGTCGTCACCGGCGTGGTGCGGGTCCGCGCGCAGTATGCCGAGCCCGGTGCCGGGCACGGCGGCCAGGCAGTCGTCCCCGCGCAGCTGGTACTCGCGGTAGCCGAGGAAGGTGAAGTGGTCGTCGGAGAGCCAGCGCAGCAGCTCGCGGGCCTCCTCGACGTCCTGCGCGCGCAGGTCGCCGGGCCTGGGCTCGCCGGGCAGCGCCTCTGCGAGGCGGATCGACGCGTCGCGCATCTTCTCCCAGTCCTCGACGGCCTCGCGGACGTCGGACAGGACACGCAGCAGGTCGGCGGTGATCTGCTTGAGGTCGGCGCGGTCGGTCTCGCGGTCGATCTCGACGTGGATCCAGGACTCGATGTGCGCGTCGTGCGGCAGCAACTCGCCCGTGGGCGGCTTCGGCAGCACCTCCAGGAGCTTGCCGGTGACGTCGCGGCGGACGACGAACTGCGGGTGGACGACGACGTGGATGCCCCGGCCCTGCCGGGTCAGCTCGTTGGTGACGGAGTCGACGAGGAACGGCATGTCGTCGGTGACGACCTCGACCACGGAGTGGCTGCACGTCCAGCCGTTCTCCTCGACGGTCGGGGTGTGCACCCGGACGTTGGCCGTGCCCTGCGGGCGGTTCTCAGCGAGACGGTAGTGGGAGAAAGCGGCTCCGAAGACGTCGACCGGGTCGCGGTCGGCGAGGTCCTCCGGGGCGGTGTGCAGGTAGTAGCGCTGGAGGAACGCGAGCACGGAATCCCGGTCCGGGGTGCCCTCGCCCGTCGTACCGGTCGGTAGGTTCCCCCCCACCGGACTGTTCTCAGCTACCCGGGCGGCCCTCTCGAGCAGCTCGGCCTTGGCTTCGTCCAGCTTGGTCTGCATTGTCCTCTGGCTCCTGTCGCGCGCCGTTGCGTGACGTAGAAGGAAGTACGGTCTCTTCCCCTTCGGCGTGACGCCTCGGCCCGGGGTGTCCGGTCCGTTCCGACGCTATGCCGCAAGGTGAGATGAGCGGGGGGTTGTCGGCCATTTTCGACCCGACCGATGCGTGTGACGCTGCTCTCGGCGGCGTTGGCATCTGGCCCTCGTGCGGCGTCCTGGGGGCCGTCGAGGACCCGTCCCGCCCGCGCGGACCAGCGAGTGCCGCCCGGTCACGGATGTCGTCCGTGCATGCCGGGCGCGGAGCGGAGGCGCCGGTGCCTCCGCGAGCTATCGCGCTGATCACGCCACAAGGCTATCGCTCCCGACGGGGGACCCGTCATGAGCCGTATGTGTACAAATACAGGGGTCGAACTTTGACGATCTGCACAGGGGCGGCGGAAGCGCAGGCGTCGTATCCGGGCCGGGCGCGTCCCGGCGGGGCGTCCCGGCGGGGCGCGGCGGCGCGCCCGGTCAGGTGCGGTGGGGCGGCCGGTCAGGTGCGGTGGGGCGCGCGGCCGGGCGCGGGCGGTTCGCGGGCGCGAGCCGGTCATGCGGCCGGGCGCGTCGCGCGAGCCGGTCATGCGGCCGGGCGCGTCGCGCGAGCCGGTCATGCGGGCGGGCGCGTCGTGCGAACCGGTCATGCGGGCAGGCGCGTCGCGCGAACCGGTCATGCGGCCGGGCGCGTCGTGCGAACCGGTCATGCGGGCAGGCGCGTCGCGCGAACCGGTCATGCGGGCAGGCGCGTCGTGCGAACCGGTCATGCGGGCAGGCGCGTCGTGCGAACCGGTCATGCGGCCGGGCGCGTCGTGCGAACCGGTCATGCGGGCAGGCGCGTCGCGCGAACCGGTCATGCGGCCGGGCGCGTCGTGCGAGCCGGTCCTACGGGCAGGCGCGTCGTGCGAGCCGGTACGGGCCTGGTACGCGGTCGGGCGCGGGCCGGTCGCGCGCTCAGACGCAGGCCGGTCGTACGGGCCTGGTGCGCGGCCAGGCGCGGGCCGGTCGCGCCTTGCGACGCAGGCCTGGTCGTGCGGGCCTGATGCCCGGGCCTGTGCAGGTCCGGGCGCGGGCCGGTCGCGCGCTCAGGCGGCGAGGCGTTGCGCCTCGGCGACGGCCTCCGCCAGGGTGTCCACCACCGGCACCCCCGCCTCCTCCAGGCTGGCCCGGCTGTGCGAACCGCCGGTGTACAGCACCGCCCGGGCCCCCGCGTGCCGCGCGGCCACCGCGTCGTCGGCCGCGTCGCCGATCACCACCGTGCGCTCGGCCCGCACCGCCCCGGCCAGGGCGCCGAGGTGGCGCACCATGTGCTCGGCCTTGCTGCCGCCGGACGGCCCCGTACGCCCGTCGACGCGCAGGAAGTGCGCCTCTATGCCGAAGCCCCGGACCAGGGGCACGAGGTCGTCGTGCCCGTACATGCTGAGGATCGACTGGCTGTGGCCTGCCGAGACCCAGCCCGTGATCAGCTCCACCGCGCCGTCGGTCAGCGCGCAGCGGACCCGGTGCTCGGTGTAGTACCGGTGGAAGACCTCGTCCATGATCAGCCACTCGGCGTCGGTCGGCAGCCGCCCCAACAGCCGCTCGTAGAACTTCGGCACCGGCACGCAGTACAGCGCCCGGTACTGCTCCAGCGTGATCGGTTCCAGGCCCAGCTCGGCGAAGGCCGCGTTCGTCGCCCCGATGATCGCCTCGTTGTCGTGGAACAGCGTGCCGTTCCAGTCCCAGACGATGTGCGCCCCTGACTTCCCCATGTCCAAGAACCTACCCCCCGCCCCCGACAAGCAAGAGAACGCCGGACGAGCGCACCGGGGCGGGCCCGGCGCACGGCCGGCGGCTCAGTCGCCGAGACCCACCAGGTTGGGGATCTCCTGCGTGGCGTACCACAGCAGCTCGTGGTCCTCGGCGCCGTCCACGACGAACTGCGCGTCGTCGTCGCCCCCGTCCGCAGCCTGGAGCGCCCCGGCCGCGGCGGCCACATCGGCCTCCGCGTCGCCGGCGTCGACGTGCACCGCCGCCGCCTTGGCCAGCGGCACGCTTCCGGCCACCCGCACCTCGCCGAGCGCCGCCGGGTCGAGCCCCCGGTCGGGGTCGACCGCGGCCGCGCCGTCGGGCACGTCGACCGCGACCACGACCCGGCGCCGCGGGGCGTCCGGGTCCGCCGCGAGCAGCCGCAGCGAGGCCAGTGCGGACCGGCTGAGCGCCGCGTACTCCAGCTCCTCGATGTCGTCGGAGACGTACCACTCGCGCAGGGCGGGCGTGACCGCGTACGCGACGAACGGTCCCGCGGCCAGCTCACCCGTCTTGTACGCCTCGGCGAGCCCGGGGAGGGTCAGGGGGACGTAGACGCGCATGGCTGGCCGCCTTCGTGGTCGGTGGGTTCCGCAGGGGCTCCGGGCGGCTGCGAACCCGCCTCCCGGACGCCCTTCAGGATACGTGCGGCCGTCCCCTTTCGGGTTCCCGGCCGCACCCCCGGACCCGTCCACCTCACGCCTCCGCCGTCACCCGGTACGCCCCCGTCCCCTCGGGCTTTCGAGCCACCGCGACCACTCGGATAGGTGAATTCGTCCGCCGCCCGCTCCGGGCCACGGCGCGTTTGCCGTCGCCGGCCCCGGCCCCGTACAAGATCCCCACCAGCAAGTTACCGACCGGTACAACCCGGGTGACCTCGATCGGGGACTCCATGAACAAGGTCATGACCAGGAACCAGCGCCGCCACGGAACCCGCCCCGCGGGCCGTCACGACTCCCGCCGCCCCGGCGGCCCGCCCCGCACACCGGGCGGAACCCCCACGCGTACGACAGGAGGCAGCCGCCCTCCGGGCCCACCACGCGCCACACCCGCCACCCGCACCCGTCCCACCGACACCCGTCCGCCGACCTCCCCGGCAGGCCCGTCCCGCGTCCCGGCCACCCGCCCCTCGTCCGCCCCGGGCATCAGCGCCGCCGTCCCGGGCCCGAGCGCGGCTGCTCCAAGCCCGTGTGGGGACGTCCCGGGCCGCGGTGCGGCCGTCCCGGGCCCGAGCGCGACTGCCCCGAGCCCGAGTGCGGCCCTCCCCGGCCGGAGCAGCGCCGACGCCGGCCGAAGCGGCACCTCCCCCGTCCGGCCCGGCGCCTGCCCCCACCCGGTCACCGCCGAACTCTTCGCCGACCGACTGCTGGCCGTGCTCAGCGGGCAGCGGCCGGTGCACTGGATGCTCCGCCACACCGCGGGCCGCGCCTACGACGAACTGGCCTGGCTCGCGGCCCGCGGCCCTCTGCGCGCCCGCGGCACCCGGCCCGTCGTCCGCGACATCGGCTACTACGAGGCCCGGCCGGGCGCCCTGGAGGCCTTCGCCCGCATCGGGGCGGGCGACCAACTGCGCGCCATGGCCTTCCGCCTGGAGCAGGGCCGCGATCTGCGCTGGCGCTGCACGGCGGTGGAACTGGGCGGCCCCCGGATGCCCCGCCCGGACGACGACTGAGAACCACCGGCGGAGGTCGAGAACCGGAAAGCGAAGAGCCGGGCATCCCTGGGGGATGCCCGGCCCTCGACGGTCGCTGCTCCTGACGGAGCCGCCGTCACTTCCTGCGGCGACGACCCGCCTTGGCCTGCTTGCGGCGCTCCGCACGGGTGAGGCCGTCGGACTCGGAGCGGTACGGCTCGTCGTCGGTGGCGAACTCGCCCTCGACGATGCCGCCCTCACCGTCCACGGTCGGCGCGGAGAAGTGCAGGTCCCGCCGCTGCGGGGCGTCGAGGCCCTTCGCGCGGATCTCGGGGCGGGCACCCGCCTGCGCCGGAACCGCGTCCTGGACGCCCTCCGGCACCATCTGGGCTTCCTCGACCGGGACCTCCTCGACCTGCTGCTCGACCTGGACCTCCAGGTTGAACAGGTAGCCGACGGACTCCTCCTTGATGCCCTCCATCATCGCGGTGAACATGTCGAAGCCCTCGCGCTGGTACTCGACCAGCGGGTCCTTCTGCGCCATCGCGCGCAGGCCGATGCCCTCCTGGAGGTAGTCCATCTCGTAGAGGTGCTCGCGCCACTTGCGGTCGAGGACCGACAGCACGACCCGGCGCTCCAGCTCACGCATGATCTCCGAGCCGAGCTGCGCCTCACGGGCCTGGTACTGCTCGTAGATGTCGTCCTTGATGGACTCGGCGATGAACTCCGCGGTCAGGCCCGCCCGGTCGCCGGCCGCCTCCTCCAGCTCCTCGATGGTGACCTTGCACGGGTAGAGCTGCTTGAACGCGCCCCACAGCCGGTCGAGGTCCCAGTCCTCCGGGAAGCCCTCGGCGGTCTCGGCCTGGATGTAGGCGTCGATGGTGTCGTCCATGAAGTGCTGGACCTGCTCGTGCAGGTCCTCGCCCTCCAGGACGCGGCGCCGCTCGCCGTAGATGACCTCGCGCTGGCGGTTGAGGACCTCGTCGTACTTCAGGACGTTCTTACGGGTCTCGAAGTTCTGCGTCTCCACCTGCGACTGGGCGGAGGCGATCGCGCGGGTGACCATCTTGTTCTCGATCGGCACGTCGTCCGGCACGTTCGCCATCGACATGACGCGCTCGACCATCTGGGCCTTGAACAGGCGCATCAGGTCGTCGCCCAGCGAGAGGTAGAAGCGGGACTCGCCCGGGTCGCCCTGGCGGCCGGAACGACCACGCAGCTGGTTGTCGATCCGGCGCGACTCGTGGCGCTCGGTGCCGAGGACGTAGAGGCCGCCGAGGCGCTCGACCTCGTCCTTCTCGGCCTTGACCGCCTGCTCGGCGCGCTGGAGCGCCTCGGGCAGCGCCCCGGCCCACTCCTCGATGTGCTCCTCGGGGTCCAGGCCCCGCTGGCGCAGCTCCGCCTCGGCGAGGTCCTCGGGGTTGCCGCCGAGCTTGATGTCCGTACCGCGGCCCGCCATGTTCGTCGCCACCGTCACGGCGCCCTTGCGGCCGGCCTGCGCGACGATCTGGGCCTCGCGCTCGTGGTGCTTGGCGTTGAGCACCTCGTGCTGGATGCCGCGCTTGCTGAGCTGCTGCGAGAGGTACTCGGACTTCTCGACCGAGGTGGTGCCGACCAGGATCGGCTGGCCCTTCTCGTGCTTCTCGGCGATGTCGTCGACGACCGCCTCGAACTTGGCGACCTCGGTGCGGTAGATCAGGTCCGACTGGTCCTTGCGGACCATCGGCTTGTTGGTCGGGATGGGGACGACGCCGAGCTTGTAGATCTGGTGGAACTCGGCCGCCTCGGTCATCGCCGTACCGGTCATGCCGGAGAGCTTGTTGTAGAGACGGAAGAAGTTCTGCAGGGTGATCGTGGCGAGCGTCTGGTTCTCGTCCTTGATGTCCACCCCTTCCTTCGCCTCGATCGCCTGGTGCATGCCCTCGTTGTAGCGGCGGCCGGCGAGGATACGGCCGGTGTGCTCGTCGACGATCATGACCTCGCCGTCGATCACGACGTAGTCCTTGTCGCGCTTGAAGAGCTCCTTGGCCTTGATGGCGTTGTTCAGGTAGCCCACCAGCGGGGTGTTCACCGACTCGTAGAGGTTGTCGATGCCCAGCCAGTCCTCGACCTTGCTGACACCGGCCTCGTGGATGGCGACCGTGCGCTTCTTCTCGTCGACGTCGTAGTCGCCGGTCTCCTCGACGCCCTTGAGCGGGTTGCCGGCCTCGCCCTTCTTCAGACGGGTGACCAGCTTGGCGAAGTCGCCGTACCACTTGGTGGCCTGGTCGGCCGGGCCGGAGATGATCAGCGGCGTACGGGCCTCGTCGACCAGGATGGAGTCGACCTCGTCGACGACGGCGAAGTTGTGCCCGCGCTGGACGAGCTCGTCCTGCGACCAGGCCATGTTGTCGCGCAGGTAGTCGAAGCCGAACTCGTTGTTCGTGCCGTAGGTGATGTCGCACGCGTACTGCTCGCGGCGCTGGGCCGGCGTCATGTTGGCGAGGATGCAGCCGACGCTCAGGCCGAGGAACCGGTGGACGCGGCCCATCATCTCGGAGTCGCGCTCGGCCAGGTAGTCGTTGACCGTGACGATGTGGACGCCGTCGCCCGACAGGGCGTTCAGATAGGCGGGCAGGGTGCCGACCAGCGTCTTGCCCTCACCGGTCTTCATCTCGGCGACGTAGCCGAGGTGGAGCGCGGCGCCGCCCATCAGCTGGACGTCGTAGTGGCGCTGTCCGAGGACGCGCTTGGCCGCCTCGCGCACGGTGGCGAAGGCCTCGGGCAGCAGGTCGTCCAGACTCTCCCCGTCCGCGTACCGCTGGCGGTACTCGTCGGTGAGGGCCCGCAGCTCGGCGTCGGAGAGGCCGACGAAGTCCTCTTCGATGGAGTTGACCTGGCCCGCGATGCGGTGCAGCTTGCGCAGGATCTTGCCTTCGCCTGCACGCATGATCTTCGAGAGGACGGACACGGGGGTTGGTCTCCTTGCCGGTCGGGCCTGGGACGGTCGGTTTCCATTGGACGTACTGAGCAACGGCCATCGTATGCGAGGACCCCGCCAAGCCGGGAGGGCCTGCCGTGACGGCGGTTCTCGGCGGCTTCGCGGCGCCTTCACAGGGGACAACGGCCGGGGGTCGCGGATGGTGCCGCGTCGGGGCCGCGAATTGCGCGAATTGTGATCGCCCGCTCACCGGGTGCAAAAGGAATGGCGTTCGTCGGGCCCCCCGAGCAGAATCGGCCGATGGAACCCGTCACGCTCACCACCGACCGCCTCCTGCTGCGCGCCCCGGGCCCGCAGGACACCGACGCGGTGTACGCCGCCGCGCAGGACCCCGACATCCAGCGCTGGACCACGGTCCCCTCCCCGTACCTGCCGGAGCACGCGCGGGGCTTCACGGAGGAGATGGTCCCCGAGGGCTGGGCCGACGGGTCGATGTTCATCTTCGGGGTCTTCCTGCCCGGGGACGAACTGGCGGGGACGCTCGGCATCACCATGCGTTCCCTGGGCGAGGGCGAGATCGGTTTCTGGGCCACTAAGGAGCACCGCGGCCACGGCTACATCACCGAGGCCGTCCTCACCGCGGCCCGCTGGGCCTTCACGACGCTGTCGGTCGACCGTCTGGAGTGGCGCGCCGAGGTCGGCAACGCCGCCTCCCGCGCGGTGGCCGAGCGGGCGGGGTTCACGCTGGAGGGCACCCTGCGCTCGGCCCTCAACAGCAGGGGTGTGCGGCGGGACTGCTGGGTGGGCTCCCTGCTGCCGTCGGACCTGGAACTGGCGTCGGCGGCGCCGTACCTGCCCGCCCCCACCCGGCCGGTGTAGCCGGCGAAGGCGCAGCTCGGGCCGCGCTGTCAGTGCCACCCCCTAAGGTGCCGCCCATGACGACCGTCCCGCGTCCCACCACCGCCCTCTCCGCGGACGAGGCCCGCCGCATCGCCCTGCGCGCCCAGGGCCTCCTGGGCGCCCCCGACCGGAGGTCCGGCGTCCGCGGCGTGCTGCGCCATCTGGGCGCGGTCCAGCTCGACACCATCTCCGTCCTCGCGCGCTCCCACGAACTGGTCCCCTACGCCCGCCTCGGCGCGGCCGGCCGCAGGACGGTCGAGGACGCCTACTGGAAGGGGACGCACGCCTTCGAGTACTGGTCGCACGCCGCGTGCATCCTCCCCATCGAGGAGTGGCCGCACTTCGCCTTCCGCCGCCGCGCCTACCGCAACCGCCCGCACTGGAACCACGAACTGCCCGACGGCGCCTACGAGCAGGTCGTCAAGCAGCTCCGGGCCGAAGGCCCGCTGACGGCGACCGAGTTGGGCGGCGCGAAGCGGACCAGCGAGTGGTGGGACTGGTCCGGCACCAAGGTCGCCGTCGAACGCGCCCTGATGTACGGGGAGGTGGTCTGCGTCGAGCGCCGCGGCTGGAAGCGGGTGTACGACCTGGCCGAGCGCGCGGTGCCGCAGACGCTCCTGCACGACGAGCTGGACGACACCGAGTGCCTGCGCCGCCTGGTCGGACTCGCCGGCCGGTCACTGGGCGTCGGCACCCGCGCGGACATCGCCGACTACCACCGGCTCAAGGGCGAGCAGGTCGACGCGGTGATCGCGGACTCCGGTCTGGTCCCGGTCGCGGTCGAGGGCTGGTCCAAGTCGGCCTGGGCGGACCCGGCGGCGCTCGCCACGCCCCCGCGCGGCCGCCACCGCACCACGCTGCTGTCCCCCTTCGACTCCCTGATCTGGGAGCGGGCGCGCACGGAGCGGATCTTCGGCTTCACCCACCGTCTGGAGGCGTACGTCCCGAAGCAGAAGCGGGTGCACGGCTACTTCGCCATGCCGGTACTGGCCGGTGGCCGCCTCGTCGGCCGGGTGGACCCCGCGCGGGAGGGCCGCACGCTGGTGGCGAAGCAGGTCACCCTGGACGGCGTCCGGGCCGTGCCCGCCGTCGCGCAGGCGCTGGTCGAGGCGGCGAGCTGGGTGGACTGCACGGACGTACGGGTGGAGCGGGTGGACGCATCCGAACTCCGCGAACCTCTCGTCCGGGAACTCGCACGGGCCCTCGCCTGATCGCTGCCGGCGTCCGGTCCCGGTCCCGGGCGGCTCGGGGGCTCGGCGGCTCGGCGAGCGACGGCTGGCGGGCCGACGGCTCTACCGGATCTCGAGGATCTTCTCCCGCATCGCGTAGACCACGGCTTCCATCCGGGAGTGCAGTTGGAGCTTCTCCAGGATGTTGCGCACGTGGTTCTTCACGGTGTTCTCGGAGATGAACAACTCCTTGGCGATGTCCCGGTTGTTCATCCCGGTGGCCACGAGTTTCAGGACCTCCAGCTCACGGTCGGTGAGCCGGGGAGCGGGGACGAGACGCCGCTCGTCGGTCCGCTGGATCATCGACTTGAATTCGGTGAGCAGTTTCGACGCCATCGAGGGGCTGATCTGCGACTGGCCGTCGGCCACCGCGCGAATGGCCGTGGCCACCTCGTCGGTGGAGATCTCCTTGAGGAGGTAGCCGGTCGCGCCCGCCTTGATGGCGTCGTAGAGGTCGGCCTCCTCGTCGCTGATCGTCAGCATGATGATCTTGGCGCTGGGCGCGACCTCCTTGATGGAGGTGCACGCCTCGATCCCGCCCCGCTTCGGCATCCGTACGTCCATCAGCACGATGTCCGGCAGCAGGTCGGCGGCCTTGTCCACGGCCTCGGCGCCGTCGCCCGCCTCGCCGACGACCTGGATGTCCTCCTCGGCCGCCAGCACGATCTCCAGGCCGCGGCGGAAGAGGGCATGGTCGTCCACGACAAGGACTCTGATCGGCTCCTTGCGTGGAGTGCCCGCCTCCGGGCCCATGCCGACGACGCCGCCGCCGGCACCCTCGTCCCGCATCGGTCCGAAGCTGTCCGCCATCGTTCCTCCCCCTGAAGGCTTGGCCTGCTGTTCGACGCCATCGCCAACCCAAGGCAACGGCCCATCGGTTGAGCCGTTGCGGCCATGATTTCATGCTCGGACGGCGCCGCGGTGACAGAGCAGTGCGCGAAGGGGTCGCACACGGGTGCCCCTGGGGGCGCACGCGCGCTCCAGGGGCACCGTCTCAGCTGTCAGTCCGCCGGGTCAGCCGCCCAGCGTGCCGCCTGCCTCGGGAGGGGGCGCCTGCGTGACCATCGTGTCCGTCCTGAGGTGGATCACGCCGTAGTCGTAGGCGTGGCGCCGGTAGACGACGCTCGGTTCCTTCGACTCGGAGTCGACGAACAGATAGAAGTCGTGCCCGACCAGTTCCATCTCGTAGAGAGCCTGGTCGAGGGTCATCGGGGAGGCGACGTGGTTCTTCTCGCGGACGACGATCGGCCCGTCCCCCTGCACTTCCAGGGAGCCGATCCTCTTGGTGGGCACCTGGCCCTCTTCCTCTTCCTCCCGGACCGGGACGCCGTTCCCGTTCAGCGTCGCCGCGTCCGGCACGTGGTCGGGGACCTCGGCGGCCGAGATCCGGCGCGCGCCGCGACGCGAGAACCGCTTGTCGTGCTGCTTGCGCAGCCGGGCGTCCAGCTTCTCCGCGGCGAGGTCGAGTGCCGCGTACGGATCGCTGGCCGCTGCCTCCGCCCGGATCACCGGACCGCGGGAGCGGAGCGTGATCTCCACTCGGTCGCACCGGTCGGCCTGTCGGGGGTTGGGCTCCTTGGACACCTCGACGTCGAGGCTGATCACCTTGCCATCGAGCTTCTGGATCTTCTCCAGCTTCAGCTTCTCGGCCACGTGCTTGCGGAACCGCTCGGGCACCTCGGTCTTGCGGCCCTTGACGACGATGTCCACGCAGAACTCCGTTCCCGGATCACTCCGCTCCACTGGCGGAGCATCTCCCTTTTGCACCCGGTTCCGGTCAGGCCCGGAACCTCGGACTCGGTGACGTCCACCTCCTCCTCCCCCGTGGGCGAGATCTCCACCCCGTCGGCGCGAGTGATTGCGAAAACCCGCGGCGCGGCAATCGGATATGACGGGGATGGCCTGCGCCTTTCCCTACCAACCGAACATATCTCGCCCGGACGGATGACGTCACCCTCTACTGCGACGTACCTCCGATCAAGTGAATTGGCCCCTCATTGCCTGCAACGACGCAACTTCACTGCCAGTTCCGGTTTATTGCGAAAGAATCCGGCGGGGCCGCGACGACGGCCGCGCAGATCACCTCACGGGCGTGGCGCACACTCGCCACTTCCGGTGCGCGATACACCGAGTTCGCCCCCTTCCACCCCGTTCCGATCTTCCGTTCCCCCATCTCTTCCCGGGTCTCCGCGCCGTACACGGCCGCGTTCAGGGCACGCGCCGCCTCCCTCAACGAGGCCCCCGTCGTCATCAGGTCGTCGACGAGCACGACCGGACCGCCGAGCAGCAGCCGGGCACTCCCGGCGGCCACCTCCAGCGCACCCGCGAGATTGTTCATTCGCTGCCGGGAGTTCAGCCCCGACTGGTCGGCCACGGCGCGGCGCTGCCGCAGCACCGCGAGGACCCGGGCCGGCGTCCCGGACCGCCTGAGCTCCCCCGCCGCGGCGAGCGCGATCCGCCGCGCCGGATCGTGCCCCCGGGCCCGCACCGCACTCCGCGCGGACGGCACGGGCACGAGCAGCACCGGCGCGCCCGCCCCGCGATCCGCCCGTGTCCCGGGCCCCACCCGCACCCCGCAGTCCGCCGTCAGCCCGGCCCGGAGCCCCGCCCGCACCGCACCGGCCAGGGCGGCTCCCAGCGGGCCGGACAGGGCCAGCACGCCGCGCTCCTTGTGGGCCAGGAGCGTGGCTCGCACCTCGTCCGTGTACGGAGCCGCCGCGTGCACGGCGGGCAGGCCGGGCGGCTCCGGCAGCGGCCGCACCCGGCACGGCGCCGTCCCGCTCAGCGCGGCCCGGCACTCCCGGCAGAGCACCGTGCGCGGCCTGCCGCAGCCTCCGCACTCGGTCGGCAGTACCAGGTCGGTGAGGTCCCGCCACCACCCGCGCATGTCCTCCACTGTGCCAAGGCCACCCCCTCGCGGCCACCCCTGTGGAAAACCCCTGTGGACAACCGCCACCGCGCCGACCGGGATTCACCCGCACGAGCGGGCCCGGGTGAGCGCCGCTCCGGTCACCCCGGATAGACCGGCGCCGACCCGTTCTTGACCACCTGCTGCCACTGCGCACCGGACGGGAGCCGCACGATGCCGTCCTCCGAGTACGCCACCAGCGGCAGCCGGTCGTCCTCGGAGGCGGCGACCGACTTCACCCCGGTCAGCGCGGCGGGCGTGGGCCCCTCGGGAGCGGAGCCGTCGACCTGGACGTACCGGATCGTCTGGACGCTCCCCTGCTCGCGCCCGGCCACCACGAGCCGGCTGTCGCCGGCCCAGGACACGGCGGTCACGTCCTCCAGCTCCGGTGCGGCGGGACGCAGCCCCAGGACCGCCACCGCGGGCCGCTCCCCGCTCCTCAGGTGCCGCTCGATGCGCCCGACCAGCAGGGACCGCTTGTCGCCCTTGTCCACGACCAGCGCGATCCGCACGCCGTCGGCGGCCACCCGCACCGCGTTGACCCGCCCCCTCAGCCCGGGGACCCGCACCTCCAGCGGCTGTCCCGCGCCCTGCTCCAGCACGAGCAGCCGCGGCCGGGCCGGATCGCGGTCGGCCACCCACAGGTCACCGCGCGCGTCCCAGCTGGGCGTCGTCAGCCGGTCGTCCTCGGTCCTGCCACCGCTCTGCAGCACGGGCTCTCCGAGCGAACCGCCGGACACCAGCGAGCCGACGTACAGCGACCTGCCGTCGAGGCCGACCCCGGCCGCGCTCTGCTCGTCCCACGACACGGCCGCCGACCGCAGCTTCCGCGTGCCCTCGCCGAGCGCGCCCGGCACCGGATCGGCGGCCGTGCCGGCGCTGCCGCCGGCGATCCGGACTAGCCGGTCCTTGTCGTCGACGAAGTACAGGAAGTCGGGCCGCTTCACCGACCCGCGGGTGGCGACGGTCTCGGCACGGCCCTCGCCGATCGTGCACAGCGACGTCCCGTCGGCGCGCTGCAGCGCCACCGTGTCCACGGTCGGGGTGACGTTCTGCAGCGTGAACAGCAACTGCGTCGCCATCTCCACGCACTTCTCGTGCCCGACCCGGGAGGCCTCCTCGTTCAGCGGCACGGTCAGCTTGTTCTGGTCGTCGGGGGTCAGCGAGGTCACGCCCTTGCGCAACGCCGTACCGGTGGGGAAGCTCGACCTGACCGCGGGGCCCAGCCAGCGTGTCGGCCCGCTGAGGAGGGAGCGCACCATCTGCGTCATCGCGTCCACCCGCCGGCGCACGTACACCGGGTCGGCGACCGCCGTCGCGTGCTCCCCGGACGCGGCCGGGGCGTCCGCCGCACCCGAAGCGCCGGCGGCACTCGAGGTGTTCGAGGCGAAGTAGTACTTGTTGACGGACATGTAGTTGCGCTGGAAGTCCGACTGCCCCATGACGACGCCCTGGGGCAGCCCGTCGATGCGCCACTGCCTGGTCTTGCGGTCCCGCCTGAGGTGCACGGGCTCGCCGTAGTCGCCGCCGAGCGGGGTGTACGCCTGCTGCGCGTCGACCCGCGCGACCTTGCTGCCGGTCAGCGTGAACGCGTAGTCGTCCGTGTCGTCCCGCCCGATGCTGTGGTCGACCTGGATGTCCGGCCCACCCGCCAGCACGGTCGTGGCCCGCTCCGGCCTCCACTGCTGCGCGGCCGTCGGCGTCAGATACTGCCGGGCCGTCGCGTACTGCGGATCGTCGCTGGTCAGTGCCTCAAGGAAGCCCTGGACGATCTCCACGGGCGGGGCGTCCTCCCGGGGCGGCATGGCGAACACCCGCACCTGGGCGTCCTGGCGCGGGGTGGACTCGACGTCCCGCAGATCACCGTTGTCGGGCATCGAGGCGCATCCCGCCAGCAGTACGACTCCGCAAACGGCGTACGCCACCGCGCGTATCGGCCGCCGCCGCGCGCCCCCCTCGCGGTCAGCGCCCACGAAATGCCTCCCCTTGCTTCTGTGCGCCCCGCGGCCCGGCTCCCTCCGGTTCCGTGGGGCTCGTGCTGTCGTTGGCCGCCCTGTCCGCGGCGGGCAGGGCCTCCGGTCGTCGTACGCCCGAAGCGGGACGGGGCACCACGCGCGCGCCGTTGCCGGGCAGCGCCGTCGGGTCGGCCGTGGGGGCCACCGCGGCCGACCGGGACGCGAGCGGGTCCCGTGCCGGCAGCGCCCTCTGCTCGCCCGACGCCTGCGCCGGCACCGTGGCGCGCTTGTCGCCGCCGCGCGGCAGACCGGCGTCGTCGAGGCCGCGGTTGCGCCGCGAGTCCTTGGGTTCCAGCGGGATCGGCGAGCCCCGCAGCGGCTCGTCCGCGGTCCGCGGCAGCGTCAGCCGGAACTGCGAGCCGCCGCCCGGCTCGCCCCAGGCCTGCAGCCAGCCGCCGTGCAGCCGGGCGTCCTCCAGGGCGATCGACAGCCCGAGGCCGGTGCCACCGGTGGTCCGCGCGCGTGCCGGGTCGGCCCGCCAGAAACGGCTGAAGACGCGGGTCGCCTCGCCCGGCTTGAGCCCGACGCCGTAGTCGCGCACCGCGACCGCGACCGCGCCGCCGGCCGCAGCGAGCTTCACGACGACGTCCCGGCCCTCGCCGTGCTCCACGGCGTTGACGACGAGGTTGCGCAGGACGCGCTCCACGCGCCGCGCGTCGGCCTCGGCGACCACGGGCTGCTGGTCGCCGGCCACGCGTATCCGCGTGCCCTTGCGCTCGGCGAGCGGCTCGGCCCCGCTGACGACGCGGCGCACGACCTCCCTCAGGTCGATCGGCTCGGCCTCCAGCGCCGCCGCGCCCGCGTCGAAGCGGCTGATCTCCAGCAGGTCCGCGAGCAGCGACTCGAACCGGTCGAGCTGGTCGGCGAGCAGTTCCGCCGACCTCGCGGTCACGGGATCGAAGTCCACGCGTGCCTCATGGATGACGTCGGCCGCCATCCGCACGGTCGTCAGGGGCGTGCGCAGTTCGTGGGAGACGTCGGAGACGAACCGGCGCTGCATCCGCGACAGATCCTCCAGCTGCTGGATCTTCAGCTGCAGATTCTGCGCCATCTTGTTGAAGGCCTCGCCGAGCCGCGCGATGTCGTCCTCGCCGGTGACCTTCATCCGTTCCTGCAGCCGCCCCGCGGACAGCCGCTCCGCGATCCCGGCGGCCATCCGCACCGGTGTGACGACCTGCCGCACCACCAGCCACGCGATGGCCCCGAGGAGGACGACGACGAAGAGGCCGGCCGTCGCGAGGGTTCCCTTGACCAGGCTCAGCGACTTCTCCTCCTGCGTGAGCGGGAAGAGGTAGTAGAGCTGGTACGGGTCGCCGTTGGGGTCGTTGACCTGCTTGCCGATGACGAGCGCGGGCTGGGAGTCCTTGTCGCCGTCCTTGTAGAGGATCCGGGTGTAGCTCTGGGCGGCCACCGTGCTGCTGTTGATCCGCGCGCGCAGGTCCTCGGGCACGCTCGCGGTGGGGTCCACGTCGCCGGAGGAGCGCGGGCCGCGCCCGCCGCCGCTGTCGTCGCCCGCGGGGAGCGTGACCACGTCGAACGCGCCCTGGCCGCCGCTGGAGAGGGACGACACCAGGTCGCTCATCCACTGGATGACGTTCTGCGAGGCGTGGCCGTCGGCGGCCGAGCCGCTGTCGCCGGTGCCGCTCGCCGCCTCGTCGGCCCTCTGCTTGGCCACCGCGAATCCGCCGGTGGCCTGGCTCTGCGACGCCTTCACCTTGGCGTCCAGCAGGCCGTTGCGCACCTGGCCGATGACGACGAAGCCCAGCAGCAGCACGACGCCCAGCGACATCAGCAGCGTGGTGGCGACGACCTTGAGCTGGATGTTGCGCCGCCACAGCCGCATCACCGGCAGCAGCGGACGGCGCACCCAGCGCATGAACAGCCGCAGGACCGGACTGCCCTGTACGCCGCCGTTCAGCAGTCCGCCCTCCAGCAGGCGCGCCCAGCGGGAGCCGCCGGTCCGGCCGACAGGCCGCCGCGCGCCGGCCCCGGTCCGCCCGGGCGGCGAAGCGGCACTGTCCCCGGACACGTCAGCTCGGCCCGGCCTTGTAACCGACACCGCGGACGGTCACCACGATCTCCGGCTTCTCCGGGTCCTTCTCGACCTTGGAACGCAGCCGCTGGACATGCACGTTGACCAGACGGGTGTCGGCCGCGTGGCGGTAGCCCCAGACCTGCTCGAGGAGCACCTCACGGGTGAACACCTGCCACGGCTTGCGGGCCAGGGCGACCAGCAGGTCGAACTCCAGAGGCGTCAGCGCGATCGACTGCCCGTCCCGCTTCACCGAGTGCCCGGCCACGTCGATGACGAGGTCACCGATGGCGAGCTGCTCGGGGGCGGGCTCCTCCGACCGGCGCAGCCGCGCCCGGATGCGGGCGACCAGCTCCTTGGGCTTGAACGGCTTCACGATGTAGTCGTCGGCGCCGGACTCCAGGCCGACGACCACGTCGACCGTGTCGCTCTTGGCCGTCAGCATCACGATCGGCACTCCGGACTCCGCCCTGATCAGGCGGCACACCTCGATGCCGTCCCGGCCGGGCAGCATCAGGTCCAGCAGCACCAGATCGGGCTTGGTCTCCCGGAAAGCGGCCAGCGCCTTGTCGCCGTCGGCTACGAAAGACGGCTCGAAACCTTCACCACGCAGCACAATGCCGAGCATCTCGGCCAGTGCGGTGTCGTCGTCGACGACAAGGACTCGTCCCTTCATAAACGACATCATCCCATTCTCGTAACAGTGGCGAAGCTACTGGTGAGGCACGTCACTGGCCCGTGACGATAGTCGTATGGAGCCGCTACTGTCTGCCCTCGGTCCGGGGCCGGGGATGCCGGCGGGGCGCGGGAGGCGCCCACCGGGGGTGGGACGCCCCCGGTGGCAGGGCCGTGCGCGCGATCCGTACGACGTCCGTGCTAGCCGGCCGTCGCGTGCCGCGAGCGGTCACAGAGCTCGGCGAGAGCCTTGGCGGTCACCGGCGACACGGCGCCCTCCTCCGTGACGATCGCGGTCACCAGCTCCGGCGGGGTCACGTCGAACGCCGGGTTGTACGCCTGCGTGCCGAGCGGCGCGACCGGGATGCCGCCGCCGGTGCCCATCACCGGGACCTGGGGCGCGATGATCTCCGTGACCTCGTACCCGGGGCGCTGCTCGACCTCGATGGACGCCCCGTCCGGCGTTTCCAGGTCGACCGTCGTCACCGGCGCGACCACGATGAACGGCACGTGGTGATAGCGCGCCAGCACCGCGAGCGGGTAGCTGCCGACCTTGTTGGCCACCGAGCCGTCGGCCGCGATGCGGTCCGCGCCGACCAGCACGGCGTCCACCTCGCCGGCCGCGAACAGCGAACCCGCCGCGCTGTCGGTGAGCAGCGTGTACGCCATGTCGTTGCGCGCCGCCTCGTACGCCGTGAGCCGGGCGCCCTGCAGCAGCGGCCGGGTCTCGTCCACCCACAGCCGCCGCAGCCGGCCCGCGCGGTGCGCGGCGAGCGCCACCGCGAACGCCGTGCCCTCCCCGCCCGACACCAGCGCCCCGGAGTTGCAGTGGGTGAGCAGGCGGTGCCCGCCGCCGGGCACCAGCTCGTCCAGCAGCGTCAGCCCGTGCTCGGCCATCCGCGCACTGGCCCGCGCGTCCTCCTGGTGCAGCTGGCGCGCCGCGGCCAGCGCCGCCGCGGCGGCCGGCCGCGGATCACCCGTCCTGGCGAGCGCGGCCCGGTGCGCGGACTGCGCCCGGCGCACGCCGACGGACAGGTTCACCGCCGTGGGCCGGGCGGCCGCCAGCGCGGCCGAGGCATCGTCCACGTCGAAGCCGCGCGCGGCGGCGAGCGCGACGCCGTACGCCCCCGCGACGCCGAGCAGCGGCGCCCCCCGCACGGTGAGCGACCGGATCGCCTCCACCAGCGCGGGCGCGTCCGTGCACACCAGCTCGACCTCCTCGGTCGGCAGCCTCGTCTGATCGAGGAGGACCACGACCGGGCCCTCGGGCGGCTCCTCCCAGCGGATCGCCGGTGTCCCGGCCGGCCGGTTGTCCTCGCGGGTCTGCGCGTACTGATCAGCCATGCCGTCAGTCTGCCCCGTACCGGGCGGACAATTGAAGGTGTGCGGCCCCCACCGCGGCCGATCCGCCGAAGACCACCCCATGGCACGATGGCTGCCAACCTGCCGCCGCGACCGCGGACGGGCACCGTGAAGGAGCGACGATGAACGACACTCCGGGCTGGGCCTCGCCCGGATCCGCCCCGTCCGACGGGCAGGAACCCGGTGCGTCCGGTCCTGCCGACGCCGCCGGCCGTCCCGGCCCCGCACAGCCCGCGGACCAGCAGGGCACGCAGCCGGGCGCGCAGCCGCAGGGCCCCGGCACGAAGTGGTCGAAGGAGCAGCCGCCCCCCGGCCAGTGGTCCGCCCCCACCGGAGCCCCGGCCCCCGGCGCGGCCCCACCGCCCCCGCCCCCCGGCCCCGGCTGGGGCGGCACGCCCCCGGCGGGCGGCGGCCAGGGCGGCCACGGCGGCCCGGGCGGGTACGGCCACGGCGGCCCGGCACCGGGCGGCTACGGCGGTCCCGGCGGATACGCCGCCTGGGGAGGCGGCTGGGGCGGTCCGCCGCCCGCGGCCAAGCCCGGCGTGATCCCGCTGCGCCCGCTCGGCGTCGGCGAGATCCTCGACGGCGCGGTGTCCACCATGCGCACCTACTGGCGCACGGTCCTGGGCATCTCCCTGGTCGTCGCGGTCGTCACCGAGATCCTCGTCATCCTGCTGCAGCGCTTCGCCCTCGACCAGAGCGCCGGCACCCAGGTCCTCAACGACCCGAACGCCACCCCCCACGAACTGCTCGGCGCCATGCGCGACACCATGCTCGGCTCCGGCCTGCTCTTCGTCGTCTCCATGATCGGCACCGTCCTCGCCACCGCGCTGCTCACGACCGTCACCAGCCGCGCGGTGCTCGGCAAGCCGGTCACCGCGGGCGAGGCCTGGCGGGACGCCCGGCCGCAGGTGCCCCGGCTGTTCGGCCTGATCCTCCTGCTGCTGCTCATCGGCGCCACCGTGATCGGTGTCGGCGCGCTGCCCGGCATCCTGGTGGCCGTCGCGGGCTCGCCCGCCGGCGGTTTGGCGCTCGCCGTCCTGGGCACACTCGGCGCCGCGGTCGTCGCGCTGTGGCTGGCCGTCCGCTTCGCCCTCGCCTCCCCGGCGCTCATGCTGGAGAAGCAGGGCATCGTGAAGGCCATGAGCCGCTCCGCCAAGCTGGTCCGCGGCTCCTGGTGGCGGGTCTGCGGCATCCAGTCGCTGGCCGTGCTCATCGCGAGCATCATCTCGGCGATCGTCGTCATCCCCTTCACCCTCATCGCCTCCGCGTTCGGCGGCGACGGCGTCGGCGGCCTCCTCAACGGCACCGTCGAGTTCGGCTGGACGTACCTCCTGATCAGCGGGGTCGGAGCAGTGATCGGATCGACGATCACGCTTCCCATCTCGGCCGGCGTCACCGTGCTCCTCTACATCGACCAGCGCATCCGCCGTGAGGCCCTCGACCTCGAACTGGCCCGCGCCGCCGGTGTCCAGGGCTACGGCGGCGACAGCACCGCCTCGGGGAGCTGATGGCGTGAGCCTGACGGGGGGAGTGCTCACGGCGCTGCCGACGCAGACCGGGGCGGCCGACACGGCCGTACGAGCGCTGGAGCGCGCTCGCGGCACAGCCGTCCTGGCACTGGCGCGCGTCGGCGGCGACGAGCCGCCGGTGACCCTCCCGCGTGATCCCGCGCGGGAGGCGGCCCGGCGCGAGCTGTCCAAGCGCATGTACCACGAGAACGACCCCGGCCTGCTGCAACGGGCCCTCAACGCCTTCTGGGACTGGGTCGCCAAGCTCTTCGACACCGCCTCGGCCGCGGCACCCGGGGGCACCCTCGGCCTCGTCGTCCTCCTCGTGGCCGTACTGCTGGTGGTGGCCGCCCTGTGGTGGCGGCTCGGCACACCGCGCCGCGAGGCCGCCTCCGCCGCCGCACTGTTCGGCGACCGGCCCCGCAGCGCCGCCGAGCACCGCGCGGCCGCCGAGGCGCACGCCGCCCAGGGCCACTGGAGCCAGGCCGTCCAGGAACGGATGCGCGCCATCGTCCGCTCCCTGGAGGAACGCGCCCTCCTCGACGTCCGCCCCGGCCGCACCGCCGACGAGGCGGCCGCCGAGGCCGGCCGCTCCCTGCCCGCCCACACGGACCGACTGCGCGCGGCCGCCCGGCACTTCGACGACGTCACATACGGCGGGCGCAGGGCGAGCGAGCAGTCGTACCACCGCGTCGCCGAACTCGACCGCGACCTGGAGCGCACCAGGCCGCAGGCCGCGAGCAGCGACCCGAGCACCGCCCACAACGCCCGCCAGGGAGCCGCCGGATGACCACCGAGGCCACGCTCCCGTCCACCTCGGCCTCGCCCACCACCCGCCAGATGTGGACCCGCACGCGGGGCATCCTGCTCGCGCTCGTGCTCCTGCTGGCGGGCGCCGTCGCCCTCGCCCTGCTCCACTCGGGCACCGAGCACGGCCGTCTCGACCCGCGCTCCGCCGACCCCTACGGCAGTCACGCCGTCACCGCGCTGCTCGCCGACCACGGCGTGTCCACGCGCACGGTCACCACCCTCGGCCAGGCGCGCGCCGCGGCCGGCCCCGACACCACTCTTCTGGTCGCCGTCCCCGACCTGCTGACCAAGAATCAGCAGACCCGGCTCCACACCGCCACCGCCGCCTCCGGCGGACGCACCGTCCTGGTCGCCCCCGACACCCCGTCCGTCGGCAGACTGGCCCCCGGTGTCGTCGCCGACGGTGCCCCCAGCTTCGACACCACCCTCTCCCCCGGCTGCTCGCTGCCCGCCGCCCGGCGCGCGGGCAGCGCCGATACCGGCGGCGGCCTTCGCTACTCGACCACCGTCCCCGGCGCCGGTTCCTGCTACCCGAGCGACCGCCTGCCCACCCTGCTGCTCCTGCCGCGGTCCGCCAAGGGCGGCGACACCGTCGTCCTCGGCGCGCCCGACATCCTCTACAACACCCGCCTCGACAAGCAGGGCAACGCCTCGCTCGCCCTCCAACTCCTCGGCTCCCGCCCCCATCTGGTCTGGTACCTCCCCTCGCTCGCCGACGAACCGGCCCCCGACACGGGCGCCCGCAGCTTCTTCGACCTGCTCCCCTCCGGCTGGCTGTGGGGCACACTCCAGCTCTTCGTCGCCGCTGCCCTGGCCGCCCTGTGGCGGGCACGCCGGCTCGGCCCCCTCGTGCCCGAAAGACTCCCCGTGGCGATCCGGGCCTCCGAAGCCGTCGAAGGCCGCGCCCGCCTCTACCGCAAGGCGAACGCCCGCGACCGCGCGGCCGACGCTCTGCGCTCCACCACCCGCACCCGCCTGGCCCCCCTCGTCGGCGTGCCCGTGGCCCAGGCGCACGCGTCCGAGGCCCTGCTCCCCGCGCTGTCCGCCCAACTCCACGGCGACGGACAGTCCCTGCACTCCCTCCTCTTCGGCCCGCCGCCCGGCGACGACGCGGCCCTCGTCTCCCTCGCCGACCAACTCGACGCCCTCGAAAGAGAGGTACGCCGTCCATGATGGACCCGACCACTGACAACGCCGGGCACCCCGGGGACGCCGGCCCCGCGCGGTCCTCCCTGGAGGCCCTGCGCGCCGAGATCGCCAAGGCCGTGGTCGGCCAGGATCCCGCCGTGACCGGCCTCGTCGTCGCCCTGCTCTGCCGCGGACACGTCCTCCTCGAAGGCGTCCCCGGAGTCGCCAAGACTCTGCTCGTCCGCACCCTCGCCGCCGCGCTCGAACTCGACACCAAGCGCGTCCAGTTCACCCCCGACCTCATGCCGAGCGACGTGACCGGCTCGCTCGTCTACGACGCGCGCACCGCCGAGTTCTCCTTCCAGCCCGGCCCGGTCTTCACCAACCTCCTCCTCGCGGACGAGATCAACCGCACCCCGCCGAAGACCCAGTCGTCGCTGCTGGAGGCCATGGAGGAGCGCCAGGTCACCGTCGACGGAACCCCGCGCCCGCTCCCCGAGCCGTTCCTGGTCATCGCCACCCAGAACCCGGTCGAGTACGAGGGCACCTACCCGCTGCCCGAGGCCCAACTGGACCGCTTCCTCGTCAAACTGACGATCCCTCTGCCGTCCCGCCAGGACGAGATCGACGTCGTCGCCCGGCATGCCGGAGGCTTCAACCCGCGCGACCTGCGCGCCGCCGGCGTACGCCCCGTCGCCGGGCCCGCCGACCTCGACGCCGCCCGCGCCGCGATCGCCAAGACCACCGTCTCCCCCGAGCTCACCGCCTACGTGGTCGACATCTGCCGGGCCACCCGCGAATCGCCGTCCCTCACCCTCGGCGTCTCCCCGCGCGGGGCCACGGCCCTGCTGTCGACGTCCCGCGCGTGGGCCTGGCTCACCGGCCGCGACTACGTCACCCCCGACGACGTGAAGGCCCTCGCCCTGCCCACCCTCCGCCACCGGGTGCAGCTGCGCCCGGAGGCGGAGATGGAGGGCGTGACCGCCGACTCCGTCATCAACGCGATCCTCGCCCACGTGCCGGTTCCGCGCTGATGGCCCTCACCGGACGCGCCGCACTCCTCGCGGCCCTCGGCTCGCTCCCGGTCGGCGTCTGGGGTCCCGGCTGGGCGGGCATCCTCGCCGTCAACATGCCGCTGGCCGTCGCCTGCGCCTGCGACTACGCCCTCGCCGCGCCGGTACGCCGCCTCGGCCTGACCCGCTCCGGCGACACCTTTGTGCGCCTGGGCGAGTCAGCCGACGTCACGCTCACCGTGGACAACCCGTCCCGGCGACCTCTTCGAGCCGAGCTGCGCGACGCCTGGCCGCCCAGCAGCTGGCCGCCCGGCACGGATACCGAGGCGTCCCGGCACCGCCTCACGGTGCCGCCCGGCGAACGCCGCCGCGTCACCACCCACCTGCGCCCCACCCGGCGCGGCGACCGCCAGGCCGACCGCGTCACCATCCGCTCCTACGGTCCTCTCCGCCTGTTCTCCCGCCAGGGCACCCACAAGGTCCCCTGGACCGTCCGCGTGCTGCCCCCGTTCACCAGCAGAAAGCACCTGCCGGCCAAGCTCGCCCGACTCCGGGAGCTCGACGGCCGCACCAGCCTGCTCACCCGCGGCGAGGGCACGGAGTTCGACAGCCTGCGCGAGTACGTCCCCGGCGACGACACCCGGTCGATCGACTGGCGCGCCACGGCCCGCCAGTCCTCGGTGGCCGTCCGCACCTGGCGTCCGGAACGCGACCGCCACATCCTCCTCGTCCTCGACACCGGCCGCACCTCCGCGGGCCGGGTGGGCGACGCCCCACGGCTGGACGCCTCGCTGGACGCCGCTCTGCTGCTCGCGGCGCTGGCCTCCCGCGCCGGTGACCGGGTCGACCTGCTCGCCTATGACCGCCGGGTGCGCGCCCTCGTCCAGGGCCGTGCGGCGGGCGACCTCCTGCCGTCCCTGGTGAACGTCATGGCCACACTGGAGCCGGCGCTCGTCGAGACGGACGCCCGGGGGCTCACGGCCACAACACTGCGCACGGCTCCGCGCCGCTCGCTGATCGTGCTGCTGACCAGCCTGGACGCCGCCCCGGTCGAGGAGGGCCTGCTGCCGGTCCTCCCGCAGCTCACCCAGCGCCATACGGTGCTGGTGGCTTCGGTGGCGGATCCCCATGTGGGCCGGATGGCCACGGGCCGGGGCAAGGCCGAGGCCGTGTACGAAGCCGCCGCGGCGGCCCAGGCCCAGACCGAGCGCCATCGCACCGCCGAGCAGCTCCGCCGCCACGGCGTCACGGTCGTCGACGCGACACCGGACGACCTGGCGCCGGCTCTCGCGGACGCCTACCTCGCGCTGAAAGCGGCGGGCCGGCTGTGAGATCCCCGTTGGTCGGCCGACGACCGGGCAATTCCGGCCGTCGGCCCGGTTCCCGTTTCCCGTTATCTGGGCCGAAACGCAGAAAACCCCGCACCGTGAGGTGCGGGGTTTTCTTCAAAATTTGTTCGGCGGTGTCCTACTCTCCCACAGGGTCCCCCCTGCAGTACCAT
>NZ_JBIBWT010000022.1:63435-97685 GCF_043081525.1 Streptomyces sp. NPDC014864 | reverse complement strand
TGTCCTCGCCCTCCTCGCTGCTGCACTGGACCCGCCGCATGATCGAGATCCGCAAACAGAACCCCGCCTTCGGCCTCGGCTCCTACACCGAACTCACGTCGTCGAATCCGGCGGTCATCGCGTTCCTGCGGGAGTACGAGGACGACCTGGTGCTGTGCGTGCACAACTTCTCCCGGTTCGCGCAGCCCACCGAGCTGGATCTGAGCTCCTTCCACGGCCGGCATCCGGTGGAGCTCTTCGGCGGGGTGCGCTTTCCGGCCATCGGGGAACTGCCGTATCTGCTGACCCTCGCGGGACACGGCTTCTACTGGTTCCGGCTCCGCAAGGATGCCGCCTAGCTAGGGCCTTTCCTTCGGATCCGGCCGGCTCCCGGCGACGGTGCCTTCCGAGGTGCCCGAGCGGGGTCCGGTGCGTGCAGCTGCAAGGCGGAGGAGGGAGTCGACGCGATGGGGGTCCCCCCTGCCCGGGCGCAGCCCAGAGCTCGGGGGAGTCGGCGACCGACGACAACGCAGCTGGGGCCCCTGCTCGAAGAGCTCGGGGAGCGCGTGCCGGACCCCGCGACCCGCGGCGGGATCCGAAAGAGAGGACCTGTACTCGGGGGTGGGGCGGTTTCTCCCGCCCCACCCGTGGGCACGCGTCAGTCACACCCATGACCAGCGATTGGACGCGACGCCATGTCGGAAGCCGTCACACGCTCTGTCATCACCAGCAGCCCCGGCCTCCTCGCGTCCCTGGACCCGCTGCTGCGGGAGTGGCTTCCGCGGCAGCGCTGGTTCGCGGGCAAGGGTCGCCCGGTCACGGGGTTCTCGCTGGTCGCCGCGACCGAGCTGCTGCCGGCGAACGGAAAGCTGGGGCTGTTCCACCTGCTGGTCCGCGCCCATCAGCCACTCGCTCCCGTCCAGGGCGCCGTGTCACACCCGGGCGACTGCTATCAGCTCCTGATAGGTGTGCGCGAGGCGCTGCCGCCCCGGCTGGCTCCCGCGCTGATCGGGCACGTGACGGAGGGGCCGTTCGCCGGACGCACGGTGTACGAGGCCCTGTACGATTCCCGGCCCGCCGAGGTGATCCTGGAGGCGCTGCGCACCCGGGCCCGCATCGGCGGGCTGCGTTTCGAGCGGCAGGACGAGATACGCGCGGACCTGGTGCCGCGCGTGGTGACCGCCGAGCAGTCCAACTCCTCGGTCGTCTACGGCGATACGTTCATCCTCAAGTTGCTGCGCCGGGTCGTCCCCGGCGTCAACCCCGACCTGGAGCTGCCGCTCGCGCTGGCCCGGGAGGGCTGCCCGCGGGTGCCCCCGCCGACGGCGTGGATGACGGCGGAGCTGGACGGCGAGTCGTACACGCTCGGCGTGCTCCAGCCCTTCCTGCAGGGCGCGTCGGACGGCTGGGAGCTGGCGCTGCGCGAGCTGGCCAAGGGGGAGGACTTCAGCGCCGAGGCGCGGGCGCTCGGACGCGCCACGGCCGAGGTGCACACCGCGCTCGCTCGCGCGCTGCCCACCGTCACCCTGGGCCATCTGCAGATGCAGTCGCTGGTGGACGGCATGGCCGAGCGGCTGGAGGCGGCCGCGCAGGCGGTGCCCGCGCTGCGGCCGTTCGCCCCCGGCCTGTTCTCGGCGTTCGAGGCGCTCGCCGATCTCGCCGCCGAGGGCCACACCTGGACCGCGCAGCGCATCCACGGCGATCTGCACCTGGGCCAGTGCCTGCGCTCCCCGTCCGGCGAGTGGTGGCTGATCGACTTCGAGGGCGAGCCGGCCAAGCCGCTGGCGGAGCGGCGGATGCCGCAGTCCGTGGTGCGGGACGTCGCCGGGATGCTGCGCTCCTTCGACTACGCGGCGCACTCGGCCGGCGGTGCGCCCGCCCCGGAGTGGGCCGAGGCCTGCCGGGCCGCCTACTGCGCCGGATACGCCGAGGTCGCCGGCCGCGACCCGCGAACCGACCCGGTGCTGCTGCGGGCCTACGAGACGGACAAGGCGATCTACGAGGTCCTCTACGAGGCCCGGCACCGCCCCGACTGGCTGCCGGTGCCGCTCGCCGCGGTGCGCCGGCTGGCCGCCCCCGACCCCACCTGACCCACATCCACCCCCTTCCCACCTGACCTGCGCCGAGGAGGCACCGCCCGTGACCCCCCGCCCCCCGTCCAGCGGTTCGGATCCGAAGAAGACGCCCGCACGGACCGGCGCCGAGCAGCCGACGGCCGCCCCGCGTAAGAGTTCCGCGCGGAAGACGGCGTCCCAGACGGCCGAGAAGAACGAGAGCCCCGAGAACACCACCCGGAAGAGCGTGGAGAAGGCCGCGGCGAAGAAGACGGCGGCCCGGAAAGCGGTGACCAAGAAGGCCGCGACCAGGACGACGGACGCGACCAACGCGACCAAGGCGGCCAAGGCGACCGCGAAGAGGACGGCGGCGAAGAGCGCGACGTCCGCGGCACGGTCCGCACCGGAAGCGGCGGCGAAAGCCGCGCCGAAGAAGGCCCCGGCGAAGAAGCCCGCCGCGAAGAAGACCCCGGCCCGCAGGACGGTCGCGGTCAAGACGGACGCGGAGACCGGGGGCACGGCAGAGGCCGTCGCGGCAAGGGAGGCGGGGGCGGCCCCGGCCGGGCCGCTGGAGGTGGCCGCCTCACCGGCCTTGGACGCGGGAGACCGCGAGCGGCTGCTCGCCGGCGCGCACCACGCCCCGCACTCGGTGCTCGGCGCGCATCCGGTGCCCGGCGGGGTCGCCTTCCGGGCCTTCCGGCCGTACGCGCTGGCCGTCACGGTCCTCACCGGTGACCTGCGCGCCGAACTGCACGACGACGGGCAGGGGTTCTTCTCCGGGCTGCTGCCGCTGCGGGAGGTCCCGGCCTACCGGCTGGAGGTGGCGTACGAGGGGACGCTCCAGCACACCGAGGACGCCTACGGCTTCCTGCCCACCCTCGGCGAGCTGGACCTGCATCTGATCGGCGAGGGCCGCCATGAGGAGCTGTGGCAGGTGCTGGGCGCCCACCCGATGACGCACCAGGGCGTGACCGGCACACGCTTCTCGGTGTGGGCGCCGAACGCCCGGGGTGTGCGGGTGGCCGGCACCTTCAACTTCTGGGACGGCACCGGCTTCCCGATGCGCTCGCTGGGTTCCTCGGGCGTATGGGAGCTGTTCGTGCCCGGCATCGGCGAGGGCGAGCTGTACAAGTTCGACATCACCCGGCCGGACGGCTCCCGGACGCTGCGCGCCGACCCGATGGCGCGCCGCACCGAGGCCCCGCCGGCCACGGCCTCCGTCGTCCACGCCTCGCACTACGAGTGGCGCGACCAGGAGTGGCTGGCCCGCCGCGCCGACGTCCCGGCGCACGACGCGCCATTCTCGGTCTACGAGGTGCACCTGCCGTCCTGGCGGCCGGGGCTGACCTACCGTCAACTGGCTGAGCAGCTGCCGGTGTACGTCAAGGACATGGGCTTCACGCACGTGGAGCTGATGCCGGTCGCGGAGCACCCCTTCGGCGGCTCCTGGGGCTACCAGGTCACCGGCTTCTACGCCCCCACCGCGCGCCTGGGCACCCCGGACGACTTCAAGTACCTGGTCGACGCGCTGCACCGGGCCGGGATCGGCGTGATCATGGACTGGGTGCCGGCGCACTTCCCGCGCGACGCCTGGGCGCTGGCCGAGTTCGACGGACGTCCGCTGTACGAGCACGAGGACCCGCTGCGTGCCGCGCACCCGGACTGGGGGACCCTGGAGTTCGACTTCGGCCGGCGTGAGGTGCGCAACTTCCTGGTCGCCAATGCGGTTTTCTGGTGCCAGGAGTTCCACATCGACGGGCTGCGGGTGGACGCGGTCGCCTCGATGCTCTACCTGGACTACTCGCGCGAGCCGGGGCAGTGGACACCTAACGAGTTCGGCGGCCGGGAGAACCTGGACGCGGTGGCGTTCCTCCAGGAGATGAACGCGACCGTGTACCGCCGGGCGCCGGGCGTGGTGACCATCGCCGAGGAGTCCACCGCGTGGGACGGCGTCACCCGGGCCACCCACCACCGGGGGCCGAGCGGCTTCGGCGGTCTGGGGTTCGGGCTGAAGTGGAACATGGGCTGGATGCACGACTCGCTGGAGTACATGAGCCACGAGCCGGTCCACCGCAAGTACCACCACGGTGAGATGACGTTCTCGATGGTGTACGCCTACAGCGAGAACTACGTGCTGCCGATCTCCCACGACGAGGTCGTGCACGGCAAGCGGTCGCTGGTGTCGAAGATGCCCGGCGACTGGTGGCAGCAGCGCGCGAACCTGCGGGCCTATCTGGGCTTCATGTGGTCCCACCCGGGCAAGCAACTGCTCTTCATGGGACAGGAGTTCGCGCAGGGCTCGGAGTGGTCCGAGGTCCGGGGCCCCGACTGGTGGCTGCTCGACCCGGCGTACGGGGCGGAGGCCGACCACCGGGGCGTGCGGGACCTGGTGCGCGACCTCAACTCCATCTACCGGGGCGCGCCCGCGCTGTGGCAGCGGGACGTCCACCCCGACGGCTTCCAGTGGGTCGTCGGGGACGCCGCGGACGACAACGTGTTCGCCTTCCTGCGCTACGACGCCGAGGGCAACCCGCTGCTGGCGGTCACCCATCTCGCCCCGGTGGTCCGGCCCGACTACCGCCTCGGTGTCCCCGACGACGTCCCGGCCTGGCTGGAGGTGCTCAACACCGACGCGGCCCGGTACGGCGGCGGCGACGTCGTCCACCCGGACCCGGTCAAGCCGGAGCCCCAGGGGTGGCACGGCCGTCCGGCGAGCATCCGCCTGACCCTGCCGCCCCTGGCGACGGTGTGGCTCCGGCCCGCCTAGGGCCTTTCTTTCGGGTCAGGCCGGCTCCGGGCGACGGTGCCTTCCGAGGTGCCCGAGCGGCGTCCGGTGCGTGCAGATGCAGGGCGGAGGAAGGAGTCGACGCGATGGGGGTCCCCCCAGCCCGAGCGCAGCCGAGAGCGCTCGGGGGAGTCGGCGAGTGACGACAACGCGGCAGATGTGCGTGCCGGACGCCGCGACCCCGGCCAGATCCGGAAGAGAGGGCCCAGTGCTCCGGGCCCGCCCGGCCACGGGCCGTCAGCCGAGGGTGTCCGCCAGCGGCTCGGGCAGGTCGCCGGTGTGCAGCACGCCCAGCCGCTGGGTGGCCCGGGTGAGGGCGACGTACAGGTCGCTGGTGCCGTAGCGGGCGGGCTCGACGACGAGGACGGAGTCGAACTCGAGGCCCTTGGCCTGGCGCGGGTCGAGCAGGACGACCGGCCGCGTCAGGTCGGGCTCCGCGCCCGCCGTCACCCCTTCGAGCCGTGCCGCGAGCGCCCGGTGCAGATCGCGCGGGGCGATCACCGCGAGCCGGCCCTCGGCCGGGGTCAGCTCCCGCACCGCGCCGGCGACGGCGCCGGGCAGGTCGTCGGTGGCGCGGGCCCAGGGGCGCAGGCCGGTCGACCGGACCGAGCCGGGCGGCTCGAAGGCGGGGTTCTCGGCGCGGACCATGGCGGCGGCGACCTCCATGATCTCGGCCGGGGTGCGGTAGTTGACGCCGAGGCGGGTGTGCTCCCAGCGGTCCTCGACGTACGGCTGGAGGATGTCCGCCCAGGAGCCGACGCCCGCCGCCTCCGCGGTCTGCGCGGGGTCGCCGACCAGCGTCATCGAGCGGGTCGGGCTGCGCCGCATCAGCAGCCGCCAGGCCATCGGCGACAGCTCCTGCGCCTCGTCCACGATGATGTGCCCGAACGCCCAGCCGCGGTCGGCGGCGGCGCGCTCGGCGGCGCTGCGGTGGTCGGCCTCCTCGTGCCGCTCGGCGAACCGCTCGGCGTCGATGACGTCGTGCGCGGCCAGCACCTCGGAGCCCTCCGGGTCGCTGTCCTCCTTGTCCTCGAACTCGTAGGTCCGGGAGGCGTAGGACACGTCGAGGACGCCCTGCGCGAACGACACCTGGGCCTCGCGCTCACGTTCGGCGCGGGCGCGGACCGCGCGGTCGTCCTCGCCGAGCAGTTCGGCGGCCTCGTCGAGCAGCGGCACGTCGGCCACGGTCCAGGCGCGCGTCACCGGGCGGCGGACGGCGTCCGCGTCCGCCTCGGAGAGGTACCCGTCGGGCGCGGCGAGGAAGTCCGCGACCAGCCGCCGCGGGGTGAGACGGGGCCACAACCCGTCGATGGCGGACCAGACTTCCGGGTTCTCGGCGAGCTCGTCGCGGATCTGGGTGATGTCACTGGCGTCGAGCAGGTTCGAGCCGTCGTAGGGGTCGGTGCCGATCCGCTCGGCGACCAGATCGGTGAGCGTGTTGAGGATGTGGCCCTCGAAGTGCTCGCGCGCCGCGTTGTGCGGCAGCCCGGTGGCGCGGGTGCGTTCGCGGGCGACGTTCACCAGGCCGTCGTCGAGCATCAGGACCTCGCGGTCGTGTTCGATCGTGACGACCGGGTCGGGCAGCGCCTGCCGGTCGCGTACGACGGCGGCGAGCACGCCGGCCATCTCGGCGCGGCCCTTCACCGCGGCCGCCTCCGGGGTGTCGGCCGCCGTCGCCCGTACGCCGGGGAACAGCTCGCCCACGGTCGCCAGCAGGACGCCGGTCTCGCCGAGGGAGGGCAGCACCTCGCCGATGTAGCCGAGGAAGGCCGGGTTGGGTCCGACGATCAGGACGGCCCGCCTGGCGAGCAGGTCCCGGTGCTCGTAGAGCAGGTAGGCCGCGCGGTGCAGCGCGACCGCGGTCTTGCCGGTGCCCGGGCCGCCCTCCACCACGAGCACCCCGCGGTGCGGCGCCCGGATGATGCGGTCCTGGTCGGCCTGGATGGTCCGCACGATGTCGCCCATGCGGCCGGTGCGCGCGGAGTCGAGGGCGGCGAGCAGCACCGCGTCGCCGGTCGGGTCCTCGTGGCCCGTGCGGGTGGCGTCGCCGAGGTCGAGGATCTCGTCGTGCAGGGCGGTGACCCGGCGGCCCTCGGTGGAGATGTGCCGGCGCCGGCGCAGGCCCATCGGGGTGTGGCCGGTGGCGAGGTAGAAGGGGCGGGCGACATCGGCCCGCCAGTCGATCAGGACCGGTGTGCGGTCGGCGTCGTCGGCGCGCAGGCCGATGCGGCCGATGTGGTGGCTGACGCCGGAGGCGAGGTCGATCCGGCCGAAGCAGAGCGAGCCGTCCACGGCGTTCAGCGCGGCGAGCAGCCCCGAGCGCTCGGCGACGAGGATGTCCCGCTCCAGCCTGGCCTGCATGGGCTTGTCGCCCTGCGCGAGCGCGTCCGCGACCGAGGTCTCGGTGTCGCCGCGCAGCGCGTCCACGCGCGCGTACAGCCCGTCGACGAATTCCTGCTCGCGACGCAATTCATCGTCCGGAAATTCGGTGTTTGACAATTCCGCTCCCGCCCGGATATACTGTACTCACTGAACTTATTCGCGACCAATTTCACTGAAGTCGCGAATCGGCGAATATACGCGAAGAAATCCCCCGGACGCAATCGCTCGGGGGATTTCCTCATGTCCGGGTGCGCTCAGAGCACGTCGGAGAGCTCCTCCAGGAGCCGGCGCTTGGGCCGCGCCCCCACCATCGCCTTCACGGGCTCGCCGTCGCGGAACACCATGAAGGTGGGCATCGACAGCACCTTGTACGCGTTCGTGGTGTCCGGGTTGGTGTCCACGTCCAGCTGCACCACCTTGAGCCGGCCGCCCTCCTCGGCGGCGAGCGCGGTGAGCACCGGCCCCATCTGCCGGCACGGCGGACACCAGTCGGCGGTGAACTCGACCAGCACCGGGAGCTCCGAGCCGAGCACCTCCGTCCCGAAGTCCCCGTCGGTCACCTCTGCCACACCCGCCGCCTTGATCACTGCTCCTGCCCTCCCAGTTCGCACCGCGGGGCCAGCCCGTCCCTGGCGCGCTCGGCTCTCGCCAGTTGCGCGCCGACCTGCGCCCGCACGGCCCGCAGCTCGCCGATCAGCGCGTCGAGCTCGTCCAGCTTGCGCCGGTAGACCGTGAGCGAGGCCGGGCAGGAGTCGCCCTCCGGGTGCCCGGCCCGCAGGCACTCCACGAACGGCCGCGTCTCCTCCAGGTCGAACCCGAAGTCCCGCAGCGTCCGGATCTGCCTGAGCAGCTTCAGATCCGCCTCGTCGTACGTCCGGTGCCCGTTGAGGTCCCGCCGTGCTCGCAGCAGTCCCCGCGACTCGTAGTACCGCAGGGTCCGCGTCGTGGTCCCGGCCCGCTCGGCCAGCTCGCCGATTCGCATGGACAGGAACGTACGCCTTGACGCCGACGTCAAGGCAAGCGCGGCGGCGGCCGTCCGGTCCGCTCCCCTCCGCGCCGTCCGCTCAGGCGGTGACTCCGGCGGACTCCTCCACCTCCATCAGCGAGGCGCTGTGCCGCTCCTCGTCGAAGGCCCTGCGGCCGCCGCGCAGGCCGAACAGGCGCTTGGCCAGGGCGATGTAGAGGACGGCGAGGATGTTGAGCACCAGCGTGGCGATCTTCACGGCGCTGACGTGCTCGGTGAGCTCGTAGATCTCCAGCGGCAGGAAGGCGGCGGTGGCGACCACGGTGAGGTACTCGGCCCACCGCTTGGCGTACCACAGGCCGACCGCCTCGACGAGCTCGACCAGCGCGTACGCCACCAGCAGGGCCGCCACCACGAGCAGCGTGGAGTGCTGGTAGCCGAAGGTCTTCTGGATGGTGCCGACGACCGGCGAGTGGTCGAGGTCGTAGTGGAAGTGCCGGAAGACCGGGCGGAAGACGTCGAGGTTCTCGTTGAACAGCCGCCGTACCGCGTCCTGGCTGTTGCTGAACTTCCACACCGCCACGGCGACCAGCACGACGAAGACCCCGCGCACGGCCCGCTCGACGGCCAGGAACCGCAGGATGAACAGGTCCCTCAGCACCTTTCCGCGCGGCACCAGCGGAGCGTCGGCGGCCGGTCCCGAGCCGTGCGGCTCACCGAGCACGAAGTCGCCGCAGCGCAGGCAGCGCCACGCGTCCCCGAGGGCGGTCCGGGTGTGCAGCCGGACCCGCAGCCGGGGGTCGTCCGGCGCGTAGGTCACGTGCCCCTTGCGCGCGCAGTGGCGCCGGTCCCAGTCGATCTTCATGTCCCCCGTACCTCCGCAGAGCCTCGCACGCACACGGAACGTGCCGTGCCGGTTGATCCGGCACGGCACGCTAGTGCATCCGGGGAAGAGGGCGGCATGAGGGGCGGCCGGTCAGCGCGCGGCGCCGACCGCCGGCTCCCGCTCCTCCTCGGCCGCCGCGTCCGGGGCGGGGGTCTCCCGGCCGGGCAGCAGCAGGGCGACGAGGAGCGTGCCCACGCCGAGGACCACGGCGCCGACCAGGCTGGTGTGCGCGACCGCGTCGGAGAAGGCGGAGCCGACCGCGTCCCTCATCTGCCGGGCCCCCTGGGCGAGCTGCCCGGCCTGTGCCTTCAGCTGGGCGGCCTGCTGGGGGTCGCCCGCCCCGGCGGCCTGCTCGGCGAGCCGCCGCGCCTTCGCGCCGACGCCCCAGGCGACCTGGTAGCCGGCGCCGACGGAGTCCTGCGCGGTGGACAGGGCGCTCGGCGGGAGCTTGCTGCCGGCCGTGGCGTCGGAGAGGTGGTTCGCGTAGGAGGTCGACAGCAGCGAGCCGAGGATGGCGATGCCGAGCGAGCCGCCGAGCTCCAGCGAGGTGTCGTTCACGGCTCCGCCGACGCCCAGCTCGGACTCCGGGAAGGCGCCCATGATGGCGTCGGTGCAGGGCGAGAGCGCGAGCCCGATCGCCAGGCCGAGGATCATCAGCGGGGCCACGAAGTCGCCGTAGGACGACCCGGCGTCCACCCGCGTGAGCAGGGCGAGGGCGGCGGTGCCGCCGACCATGCCCGCGGTCACGGTGAGCCTCATGCCGACGCGCGGGGTGAGGTAGCCGGTCAGCGCCGAGCCGGCGAAGACGGCGCCGGCGAGCGGCAGCATCCGCAGGCCGGTGCCCAGGGCGTCGTACCCGAGGACGAACTGCAGGTGCTGGGTGAGGTAGTAGAAGGCGCCGAAGACGGCCAGGAAGAACAGCGCGACGGCGAGGTTGGACCCGGCGAAACGGCGGTGCGCGAAGCGGCGGACGTCCAGGACGGGACGCGGGTGGCGCAGCTCCCACAGGACGAAGGCGGCCAGCCCCACGCCCGCGACGGCCGCGGCCGTGACCGCCTTGACGCCCCAGCCGAAGTGCGGGCCCTCGATGATCATGTAGACCAGCGCGCCGATCCAGACCACCGACAGCAGTCCGCCGACGTAGTCGATGCGGTCGTGGTGGCCGGCCCTGGACGGCGGGACCAGGACGAAGGCGGCGACCAGCGCGACGGCGGCGATCGGCACGTTGATCAGGAAGGTCGAGGACCAGCCGTGGTTCCTGAGCAGCGCTCCGGCGACGACAGGGCCGGCCGCGATGGCGAGTCCGGCGGTCGCGGTCCACAGGGTGATCGCCTTGGCGCGCTCGGCGCGCGGGAAGGTCGCGGCCAGCAGCGAGAGCGTGGCCGGCATGATCAGCGCGGCACCCACCCCCATCACCGCGCGGGCCGCGATGACCGTGGCGGCGCCGTCGGCGAGGTAGCCGAAGACGGCCCCGCCGCCGAACACGACGAGCCCGAGGACGAGTGCACCGCGCCGGCTGTACTTGTCGCCGAGCGCGCCGAGCAGCAGCATCAGCGCGGCGTAGGGGACGGTGTAGCCGTCGATGACCCATTGCAGGTCCGCGCTGGACAGGCCGAGGTCCCTCGTCATGTCGGGCGCGGCGACCGTGAGGGCGGTGTTCGCCATCACGATGATCAGCAGACTCAGGCAGAGCACCAGGAGCGCCCACCAGCGCCGGGCGTAGGGGCGGTCCGTCCTCTCGACCGGTTCCGTCATGACGAGTCGCATGGCTTCGGGTCGCCTTCCTCACAGACGTGCGCGACGGCACTGACACGAGCAACTTCCACACTGAAGCGCAATTGCACAACCATGTGCAATGTACGGCTCCTGCACAGTGTTGTGCAAATAGAGGAGGTGAAGCCCTGGCGGAGGAACCGGGGAGACCGGCCGCGGGGCGTGCAGAATGGCAGCCATGTCCACGGGTAACACCAGTCGCGCCGACGCGAACCGGCGCCGCATCCTCGATGTCGCCCTCGCCGAGCTGCTGCGGGACCCCGACGCGTCCATGGACCAGATCGCGCGCGCGGCGGGCGTCGTACGGCGGACGGTGTACGGGCACTTCACCAGTCGCGAGGCGCTGATCAGCACTCTCGTCGACGGTGCGGTGCAGGCGCTGGCGGACGCCCATGCGGCGGCCCGGGAGGGCGTCGCGGATCCGGCGGAGGCGGTGGCGCGCTCGGTGCTGGCGGTCTGGGAGATCGCCGACCGCTACCGGCTGCTCATCGCGCTCGCCCAGCGCACGGTCACCATGCAGGGCATCCGCGAGCGCCTCGCCCCGGTCCGGGAGAGCGCCGTGGAACTGCTCCAGCGGGGTCTCGACCGGGGCGTCTTCGTCTCCCCGCTGCCCGCGCCGGCCCTGGCGTACGTGCACGAGCAGATGCTGTTCGCGGTGATGGAGGCGGTGAACGACGGCCTGCTCACGGCGCAGGAGGCGGGCCGCTCCGCCGCGGTCACCGTCCTGGCCGCGGCGGGCGTGCCCGCATCCCTGGCCACCGCGCTGGTGGCGAGGACGATGGGCTGAGACCGGCGGCCGACCCGAGCGACGGACCGCTCCGGCTCCGGCTCCGGCTCCGGCTACGGCTACGGCTACGGCTACGGCGGGGGACGACCGGCGGGACGGCGGGGACGCGGACGGCGGGGACGGCCGGACGCCGAGAGCCCGGCCCCGGATCAGGCGGGGCCGGGCTCTCGGCGGGGGCCGGGGCGGCCGCATCCGCCGGCCGGCCCGCGGCCGGGGCGGACGCCCCGGCCGTTCCAGGGGTTACGCCTTGGCCAGCTCCTTCTCGCCGTCCTCGCGCTGCCCGGGCAGCTCGCCGGGGTCGCCCTCGGCGTCGTCCAGCAGCGTCTTCTCGTCGAAGGGCAGCTCACCGGCGAGCACCCGGCGGACCCGGTCGCTGTCGATCTCCTTGGTCCAGGTGCCGATCAGGACCGTGGCGACGGCGTTGCCCGCGAAGTTCGTCAGGGCGCGGGCCTCGCTCATGAAGCGGTCGATGCCGACGATCAGGCCGACGCCGTCGACCAGGGCGGGCTTGTGCGACTGCAGCCCGCCGGCCAGGGTGGCCAGGCCGGCGCCGCTGACGCCCGCCGCGCCCTTGGAGGCGAGCAGCAGGAACAGCAGCAGCGGGATCTGCTCGCCGACCGACATCGGGGTGCCCAGGGCGTCGGCGATGTAGAGGGACGCCATGGTCATGTAGATCATGGTGCCGTCGAGGTTGAACGAGTAGCCGGTCGGGACGGTGATGCCGACCACCGGCTTGCTGACGCCCAGGTGCTCCATCTTCGCGATCAGCCGCGGCAGCGCCGACTCGGAGGAGGAGGTGGAAAGGATCAGCAGGAACTCGCGGGCCAGGTACTTGAAGAGCGAGAAAACGTTCAGCCCGGAGATCACGCGCAGCAGCGCGCCGAGCACGACGAAGACGAACAGGAAGCAGGTGACGTAGAAGCCGAGCATCAGCACGGCGAGGCTCTTCAGCGCGTCCACGCCGGCCGAGCCGACGACCGCGGCGATCGCGCCGAAGGCGCCGATCGGGGCGGCCCACATCACCATGGCGAGGATGCGGAAGACGAGCCGCTGGATGTGCTCGACGCCCCGCAGCACCGGCTGCCCGGCCGCACCCATCGCCTGCAGCGCGAACCCGGCGAGCAGCGCGACGAGAAGGGTCTGCAGGACCTGGCCCTCGGTGAAGGCGGAGACGAACGTGACCGGGATGATCGACAGCACGAAGTCCACGGGCGGCAGCGCGTCCGCCGAGACCTGGGCGTGACCGGTCTCCTTGAGGGCGTTGGTCAGGTGCAGCCCGTCGCCCGGGTGCAGGACGTTGCCGACCACCAGGCCGATGGTCAGCGCGACCAGCGACATCACCAGGAAGTAGCCGAGCGCGATACCGCCGACGGCACCGACCTTGGTCGCCTTGCGCACCGAGCCGATGCCCAGCACGATCGTGCAGAAGATGATCGGCGAGATCATCATCTTGATCAGGTTGACGAAGCCGGTGCCCAGCGGCTTCAGCTCCACCGCGAAGTCCGGGGCGATCAGGCCCACGCCGATGCCGATCACCACGGCGACGATCACGGCGATGTACAGATAATGGGTGCGGTCCCGCCTCACGGCGGGTGCGGCAGGTGCCGTATCGGGGGTGCTGGCGGCCACGGCTGCCCTCCTTGACGTCTTCGTCGGCATCACCGGCGTGCGGCTCACGTCCGGGGGATTAAGGGAACCCGGTGACTATCTCCCGCCCTGTGAGGGCGGTCACCCTTCCGTTCATTTAGTTCACGCCACGACTCGGAGGCACACTGACCGCATGCGCCTCCCCGTCCCCCCGAGACCTCGCAGCCTGGCGGGCCAGCTCTTCGCCATGCAGGCCGTGCTGCTCGCGCTCGTCGTGGCCGGATATGCACTGTTCACCTACGTCAGCGACCGCGGTCAGGCCGAGGAGGCGGCCCGGCGGCAGGCCACGGCGGTGGCCCGCTCGATCGCCGACGCCCCGTCGGTGCGGGCGGCGATCGGCACCTCCGACCCCACCGCGCTGCTCCAGCCGTACGCGCTGAAGGTCCAGCACGACACCGGGGTCGACTTCGTCACGATCATGAATCCGCAGGGCATCCGCTGGACCCACCCGCAGCGGTCCCAGATCGGCAAGCGCTTCCTCGGCACCATCTCCCGGGCCCGGCGCGGCGAGACGTTCACCGAGACCTACACCGGCACCCTCGGCCCGTCCGTCCGCGCGGTCACGCCCGTCACGGCGGACGGCCGCGTCGTCGGGCTGGTCAGCGCCGGCATCAAGGTCACGGCGATCAGCCAGCGTGTCCAGGTCACGGCGCTGCTCGGGGTCGCGGCCGGGGTCCTCGCGCTCGGCGCGATCGGCACGTACGTCATCAACGCCCGGCTGCGCCGGCACACCCACGGCATGAACGCGGCGGAGCTCAGCCGGATGCACGACTACCATCAGGCCGCGCTGCACGCGGTGCGCGAGGGGCTGCTGATGCTGGACGCGCAGTACCGGGTGGCGCTCATCAACGACGGCGGGCGGGAACTGCTGGGCGTGCCGAGGGAGAAGGACGTGGTGGGGACGTCGGTGGCGGACCTCGGCCTCCCGGTGCCCCTGACCGGCGCCCTGCTGGCCTCCGAGCAGCGGGTGGACGAGGTGCATCTGACGGCGTCGCGAGTCCTGGTGGTGAACACCTCCCCGGTGTCCGGCGGAGAGCGCCGGGGCACCGTGGTGACCCTGCGCGATGTCACCGAACTCCAGTCGCTGATGGGTGAGTTGGACTCCGAGCGGGGCTTCGTGCAGGCGCTGCGGTCACAGGCGCACGAGGCGGCGAACCGCTTGCACACGGTGGTCTCGCTGATCGAACTGGGCCGGGCGGAGGAGGCGGCGGACTTCGCGACGGCGGAGCTGGAGCTGGCCCAGGCGCTGACCGACCAGGTGGTCGCGGCGGTGAACGAGCCGGTGCTGGCCGCACTGCTGCTCGGCAAGACGGCGCAGGCCAACGAGCGGGGCGTGGAGCTGGTGGTGTCGCCGGACAGCGGCCTGGACGACGGGCTGCTGCCCGAGGCGCTTCCGGCCCGGGACCTGGTGACGATCCTCGGCAACCTGGTCGACAACGCGGTCGACGCGGCGCGGGGCGGAGTACCGGCGCGGGTGACGGTGACCGCGCGTACCGAGGGCGCGGAACTGCTGCTGCGCGTGACGGACACCGGTGCGGGGGTCGATCCCGCCCACGCCGACCTGGTGTTCCAGCGCGGGTTCTCCACCAAGCCGGCCGGCCCCGGCGGCCGGGGTCTCGGACTGGCGCTCGTCCGGCAGGCGGTGCACCGCCACGGCGGGACGCTGAGCGTGGCGGAGGCCGAGGAGGGCGGGGCGGTGTTCGAGGTACGGCTGCCGCTGGCGGAAGGGGCCCGGGGCCGGGTGCCGGTGCTGGCCGGGGACGGCGACGGAGTGCCCGGAGGCGAGGCATGACCCGGCCAGAGCCCATCCGCGTCCTCGTCGTGGAGGACGACCCGGTCGCGGCGGACGCGCACGTGATGTACGTGGGCCGGGTGCCCGGGTTCGTCGCCGTGGGCACGGCGCACACCGGCGCGCAGGCGCGGCGGATGCTCGACCGCACGCCGGTGGACCTGCTGCTGCTCGACCTGCACCTGCCGGACGGGCACGGCCTGCAGCTGGCCCGCTCGCTGCGGGCCGCCGGGCACCAGGCGGACGTCATAGCGGTGACCTCGGCGCGGGACCTGGCGGTGGTCCGGGAGGGGGTGTCGCTGGGGGTGGTCCAGTACGTGCTCAAGCCGTTCACCTTCGCGACGCTGCGGGACCGGCTGGTGCGGTACGCCGAGTTCCACGCGGCGGCCGGGGAGGCCAGCGGGCAGGACGAGGTGGACCGGGCCCTGGCGACCCTGCGCGCACCGGGACCCGCCGCGCTGCCCAAGGGACTGAGCGCGCCGACCCTGGAGCGGGTGACGGCGGCGCTGCGGGAGGCGCCGGAGGGGCTCACGGCCGCGGCCCTGGCCGAGGCCGTCGGCATCTCCCGCATCACGGCCCGGCGGTACCTGGAGCACCTGGTGGAGGCGGGCCGGGCCGGCCGGAGCCCCCTGTACGGGCAGGTGGGCCGGCCCGAACTGGTCTACCGCTGGCTCCGGGACGCGGGCCGGACGAGGTAGGCGAGAACGGGCGTACGACGGCTCGGCGGGGCGGCCGAGGGGTGACGGCCCCGAGGGCCCGCTCTCGTGCCTCCCGCGGCGGCCCGCCCTCGTCGAGCGGGCCCGGGGCGGCACCGGTGCCTAGAAGACCGACTCCGCCTCGTCCATCCGGTCCTTCGGCACCGTCTTGAGCTCGGTCACCGCCTCCGCCAGCGGCACCATCACGATGTCGTTGCCGCGCAGCGCGGTCATCCGGCCGAAGTCGCCACGGTGCGCGCCCTCCACGGCGTGCCAGCCGAAGCGGGTGGCGAGCACCCGGTCGAACGCGGTCGGCGTGCCGCCGCGCTGGACGTGGCCCAGGATGACCGGCTTGGCCTCCTTGCCGAGCCGTCGCTCCAGCTCGTACGCCAGCGCGGTGCCGATGCCCCGGAAGCGCTCGTGGCCGTACTGGTCGATGTCGCCGTGGCCGTAGTCCATGGTGCCGTCGGCGGGGTGGGCGCCCTCGGCGACGCAGATGACGGCGAACTTCTTGCCGCGGGCGAAACGCTCCTCGACCATCTCGACCAGGTCGGCCGGGTCGAAGGGCCGCTCGGGCAGGCAGATGCCGTGCGCGCCGGCCGCCATGCCGGACTCCAGGGCGATCCAGCCCGCGTGCCGGCCCATGACCTCGACGACCATCACGCGCTGGTGGGACTCGGCCGTCGTCTTCAGCCGGTCCATCGCCTCGGTGGCCACGCCCACGGCGGTGTCGAAGCCGAAGGTGCGGTCCGTGGAGGAGATGTCGTTGTCGATCGTCTTCGGCACGCCGACCACGGGCAGGCCCGCGTCCGACAGCATCCGCGCCGCCGTCAGGGTGCCCTCGCCGCCGATCGGGATGAGCGCGTCGATGCCGAAGTCCCGGATCATGTCGGAGGCGTTCTCGCAGGCCTCGCGCAGCCGGTCGCGTTCCAGGCGGGAGGAGCCGAGAATGGTGCCGCCGCGGGCGAGGATGCCGCTCACCGCGTTGAGGTCCAGGCTCCGGTAGCGCCCGTCCAGCAGGCCCGCGTAACCGTCCTCGAAGCCGATGACGTCGTCGCCGTACGTCGTGACCGCTCGGTGCACGACCGACCGGATCACCGCGTTCAGCCCCGGACAGTCGCCGCCTGCCGTGAGAACTCCGATACGCATCGTGCTGTGTCTCCTGCTCGCTGTGGACACCGGTGAGCCAGTCCGATTGTTTCACGTCCCCCAGATGGACGCCGCTCCCGCTCCCGCTGCCCCCGGTCCGCCCCTCTCGCACACCGCCACTGGCGGGCGCCTTATCCATCGCCAGGGGTATTGTCAAGGTTCCGCTCATCCCAGTGGGCGATGGTTGACCGGCCCAGAGACGTCCCCGACGAAACGGAGAGCACGCGTGACCCGCAGCGTGTACGTGACCGGCATCGACCGCGGCGACGGCCGCCAGGTCGTCGAGCTGGGGGTCATGGAACTCCTGACCCGGCAGGTCGACCGGGTGGGGGTCTTCCGCCCGCTCGTGCACGACGGTCCGGACCGCCTCTTCGAACTGCTGCGCGCCCGCTACCGGCTGTCCCAGGACCCGGCGACCGTCTACGGCATGGACTACCAGGAGGCCTCCGCCCTCCAGGCCGAGCAGGGCACGGACGAGCTGGTGTCGGCGCTCGTCGACCGCTTCCACCTGGTCGCCCGCGACTTCGACGTGGTCCTCGTCCTCGGCACCGACTACGCCGACACCCAGCTCCCCGACGAGCTGTCCCTCAACGCCCGGCTGGCCAACGAGTTCGGCGCCTCGGTGCTCCCGGTGGTGGGCGGCCGCGGGCAGAACGCCGAGTCGGTGCTCGCCGAGACCCGCAACGCCTACCGCGCCTACGACGGCCTGGGCTGCGACGTCCTCGCCATGATCACCAACCGGGTGGCCCGCGAGGACCGCGACAAGATCGCCGATCGGCTCGCCGGCCGGCTGCCGGTGCCCTGCTTCGTGGTGCCGGACGAGCCCGCGCTGTCCGCGCCGACGGTCGCGCAGATCACCCAGGCGCTCGGCGGCAGGGTCCTGCTCGGCGACGACTCGGGACTGTCGCGGGACGCCCTCGGCTTCGTCTTCGGCGGCGCCATGCTGCCGAAACTGCTGCACGCGCTGACCCCTGGCTGTCTGGTGGTCACCCCGGGCGACCGGGCCGACCTCGTCGTCGGCTCGCTCGCCGCGCACAGCGCCGGCACCCCGCCGATAGCCGGCGTGCTGCTGACCCTCGACGAGGTGCCCGGCGAGGAGATCCTCACCCTCGCCGCCCGCCTCGCCCCGGGCACCCCGGTCGTCTCGGTGTCCGGCAACAGCTTCCCCACCGCCGAGCGGCTGGCCGGCCTGGAGGGCAAGCTGAGCGCGGCCACCCCGCGCAAGGCGGAGACCGCGCTCGGCCTGTTCGAGCGGTACATCGACACCGCCGACCTCAACCGGCGCGTCTCGGCGCCGAGCAGCGACCGGGTCACACCGATGATGTTCGAGCACAAGCTGCTCGAACAGGCGCGTGCCGACAGGCGGCGGGTGGTGCTGCCGGAGGGCACCGAGGAGCGGGTGCTGCACGCGGCCGAGGTGCTGCTGCGCCGGGGCGTGTGCGACCTGACCCTGCTGGGGCCGGTGGACCAGATCCGCAAGAGGGCCGCCGACCTCGGCATCGACCTCGGCGACTCGCAGCTGATCGACCCGGCCGTCTCCGAGCTGCGCGACGCCTTCGCCGAGCGGTACGCCAAGCTGCGTGCCCACCGGGGCGTCACGGTGGAGCTGGCCTACGACGTCGTCTCGGACGTGAACTACTTCGGCACCCTCATGGTCCAGGAGGGCCTCGCCGACGGCATGGTGTCGGGGTCCGTGCACTCCACGGCGGCGACGATCCGGCCCGCGTTCGAGATCATCAAGACCACGCCGGAGTCGTCCATCGTCTCCTCCGTCTTCTTCATGTGCCTCGCCGACAGGGTGCTCGTCTACGGCGACTGCGCGGTCAACCCCGACCCGGACGCCGAGCAGCTCGCCGACATCGCCGTGCAGTCGGCGGGCACGGCCGCGCGGTTCGGGGTGGAACCGCGGATCGCGATGCTGTCGTACTCCACCGGAACCTCGGGCTCGGGTGCCGACGTCGACAAGGTGCGGGAGGCGACCGAGCTGGTGCGGCTGCGCCGGCCGGACCTGAAGATCGAGGGACCGATCCAGTACGACGCCGCCGTCGAGCCCTCGGTCGCGGCCACCAAGCTGCCGGGCTCCGAGGTGGCCGGGCAGGCGACCGTGCTGATCTTCCCCGACCTGAACACCGGCAACAACACCTACAAGGCCGTGCAGCGCTCGGCCGGGGCGATCGCGGTCGGCCCGGTCCTGCAGGGTCTGCGCAAGCCCGTCAACGACCTGTCCCGGGGCGCCCTCGTGCAGGACATCGTCAACACCGTCGCCATCACGGCGATCCAGGCCCGGACGCCCGCCACCTGACGTCGTAGAAAGAGCTGTTGAACACCGTGACTGCACCCCGCGCGGCGACCCGTGTCCTCGTCCTCAACTCCGGTTCCTCGTCGCTGAAGTACCAACTGCTGGACATGCGCGACACCGGCCGCCGGCTGGCCGTCGGCCTGGTCGAGCGCATCGGCGAGCAGACCTCCCGGCTCAAGCACACCTGTGTCGCCGCGGGCGACACCCGGGAGCTGAACGGACCGATCGCCGACCACGACGCCGCCCTCAAGGCGGTCGCCGAGGAGCTCACCCGGGACGGCATCGGCCTGGACTCGCCGGAGCTGGCCGCTATCGGGCACCGCGTGGTGCACGGCGGCATGTTCTTCACCGAGCCGACGGTCGTCGACGACGCCGTGCTCACCGAGATCGAGCGGCTGATCCCGGTCGCGCCGCTGCACAACCCGGCCAACCTCACCGGCCTGCGCACCGCCATGGCGCTGCGCCCGGACCTGCCGCAGGTCGCCGTCTTCGACACCGCGTTCCACACCACGATGCCGGAGTCCGCGGCGCGCTACGCGATCGACGTGAAGATCGCGGACCGGCACCGGGTGCGGCGCTACGGTTTCCACGGCACCTCGCACGCATACGTATCCCGGGCCGCCGCACGGCTGCTGGGCAAGGACCCGGAGGAGGTCAACGTCATCGTGCTGCACCTGGGCAACGGGGCCTCGGCCTCGGCGGTCCGGGGCGGCCGGTGCGTGGACACCTCCATGGGGCTGACGCCTTTGGAGGGGCTCGTGATGGGTACGCGGTCCGGTGACCTTGATCCGGCCGTCATCTTCCATTTGCAGCGGGTCGGCGGAATGTCCATGGACGAGATCGACACTCTCCTCAACAAGAGGAGCGGTTTGTTCGGTCTGTGCGGCGACAACGACATGCGGGAGATTCAGCGCCGTATCGACGAGGGCGACGCAGAGGCGCGGCTCGCCCTCGACATCTACATCCACCGGCTGAAGAAGTACATCGGCGCCTACTACGCGGTACTCGGCCGGGTGGACGCCGTGGTGTTCACCGCGGGAGTCGGCGAGAACGCGGCGGCGGTGCGGGCGGCGGCCGTATCGGGCCTGGAGGCGCTGGGCCTGGCGGTCGACCCGGAGCGCAACGCCGTACGGGACGACCGGGCCCGGCCGATCTCGCCGGACGGTGCGCGGGTCATGGTCGCCGTGGTTCCGACGGACGAGGAAATGGAGATCGCCAACCAGACCTACGCACTGGTCGGAAAGGACGACTGAGGGAATTCGACGGCACTCGCCTGAGCGGGAACCCGCCCATTTGTATCTTCCGCCAGACGGAATATTCCGCAGCGAAACAAACCGATAGGATCGCCCCATGCGCCGTTCGAAAATCGTCTGTACTCTCGGCCCCGCGGTCGACTCCCACGAGAAGCTCGTCGCCCTGATCGAGGCCGGCATGAACGTGGCCCGCTTCAATTTCAGCCACGGCACGCACGCCGAGCACCAGGGGCGGTACGACCGTGTCCGTGCCGCGTCCAAGGAGACCGGCCGGGCCATCGGTGTCCTCGCCGACCTGCAGGGCCCCAAGATCCGCCTGGAGACCTTCGCCGAGGGCCCGGTCGAACTCGAGCGGGGCGACGAGTTCACCATCACCACCGAGGACGTCCCTGGCGACAAGCAGATCTGCGGCACGACGTACAAGGGGCTGCCGGGCGACGTGTCGCGCGGCGACCAGATCCTGATCAACGACGGCAACGTCGAGCTGAAGGTCGTCGATGTCGAGGGCCCGCGGGTCAGGACGGCCGTCGTCGAGGGCGGTGTGGTCTCCGACCACAAGGGCATCAACCTGCCCGGCGCCGCGGTGAACGTCCCGGCGCTGTCCGAGAAGGACATCGACGACCTGCGCTTCGCGCTGCGCATGGGCTGCGACCTGGTCGCCCTGTCCTTCGTCCGCGACGCCAAGGACGTGGCCGACGTCCACCGCGTGATGGACGAGGAGGGCCGTCGCGTCCCGGTCATCGCCAAGGTGGAGAAGCCGCAGGCGGTGGAGAACATGACGGACGTCGTGATGGCGTTCGACGGCGTGATGGTGGCCCGCGGCGACCTGGCGGTGGAGTACCCGCTCGAGAAGGTCCCCATGGTGCAGAAACGCCTGATCGAGCTGTGCCGGCGCAATGCCAAGCCGGTGATCGTGGCGACCCAGATGATGGAGTCGATGATCACCAACTCCCGCCCGACCCGCGCCGAGGCCTCCGACGTGGCCAACGCGATCCTGGACGGCGCCGACGCGGTCATGCTGTCGGCCGAGTCGAGCGTGGGCGCCTACCCGGTCGAGACCGTGAAGACGATGTCGAAGATCGTCCAGGCGGCCGAGGAGGAGCTGCTGTCCAAGGGTCTGCAGCCGCTGGTGCCCGGCAAGAAGCCGCGCACGCAGGGCGGCGCGGTCGCCCGTGCCGCCGCCGAGATCGCCGACTTCCTCGGCGCCAAGGGCCTGGTGGCCTTCACCCAGTCCGGCGACACCGCCCGCCGGCTCTCGCGCTACCGCGCGGCCCAGCCGATCCTGGCGTTCACCACGGACGAGTCCACCCGCAACCAGCTGACGCTGAGCTGGGGCGTGGAGCCGCACGTCGTGCCGTTCGTCGCCAGCACCGACGAGATGGTCGAGCTCGTCGACCAGGAGCTCGTCAAGCTGAACCGCTTCAACTCCGGCGACACGGTCATCATCACCGCCGGCTCGCCCCCCGGCGTCCCCGGCACCACCAACATGGTCCGCGTGCACCACCTGGGCGGCGGCGACCGCGACTAGGCCGTTTCCTTGGGATCATAGGGCCTTTCTTTCGGATCAGGCCGGCTCCGGGCGACGGTGCGTGCCAGACGCCGCGACCCCGGCAAGATCCGAAATCGGGAGCCGTACGACACGAGGGCGCCCCCTGCGTCGCAGGGGGCGCCCTCGTGTCGTACGGCTCCCGAACGGGTCCGTGGCCTTGCTCAGTCGGTCGTGTACAGGTGCATCCCGGGCACGTGCAGGTTGCCGCCGAACTGCGCCGCCTGGACCACCTTCACCTTGGTGAAGTAGATCAGCGGGATGTTCAGCGGCGGCGGGTTGTCCGGGTCGAACGTCACCGGGATCAGCCCCAGCAGGTTGCCGGAGATGCTCTCGGTGTACATGACCGTGTCGCCGCCGGTGATCGTGGACTTCGAGCCCTTGGCCGCCTGCACGTGGTAGGTCTTGCCGGACTGCTTGTCCTTCACCGTCTGGTGCAGGTCCCCGATGTCCGTGCCGTCGGAGATGACGTACTTCAGCACCTTCTTGACGGTGCCGTTGGCCGTGCGCACCTCGACGACGCCCTTGTAGTCGGCGCCCTTGAGCGTCAGCGAGCTGGCGTCCAGGTACCAAGGGTCGTCCGCCAGAGGCACCTTGTTGTCGACCCCGCCCTGCGCGTCGGTGGCGGCAGGGCAGTTGGACGGGTCCGTGGTCGAGCTCGCGGACGGGTCGGCCGCGGCGGTGGCCGTGCCGGCAGCGTCCTTGACCGTCCCGGTCACGTCCTGGGCCGCCTTGGACGCCGTGTCGGTGGTGTCCTTGACGGTGTCCTTGACCGTCCCCGTGACCTGGTCGGTCGTGTTCTTGACGGTGTCGGTCAGGCTCGTGCCGGAGGTGCTGCCCTTGGTCGCGCTCGCGCTCGCCGAGGGCGAGGCGGACGCGGACGGCGTGGCCGTCGGCGTGCCGGACCCGGAGTCCGTCGAGGAGCCGCCGGTGAAGATGTTCCCGATGGTGTCGCCGATGCCGCCCAGCAGGCCGCCGTCGCCGCTCGTGGAGGCGGACGGGCTCGGCGAGGCGGTGTCGCCGCCGGAGCCGGAGGAACCCGAGCCGCTGTCCGACGTGGTGGCGGACGGCTGGGGCGTGGCCTTCTCGTCGGAACCTGAATCCGACGAGGAGGACGAACCCGTGGAGCTCCCGGACGAGCTGGACGTCGCCGACGGGGCCGGCTTGGCCGAACCGTCGCCGTCGGTGGAGCCGGTGGAGCTCGCCGAGGCGGACGGCGAGGGCGAGGCCGTGGCCTTGTCCTTGGAGTCCAGCGCGGCGACGCAGTCCTTGTACTCGTCCGCGGTCAGGCTGTTGGCGGACGACGGGGACGTGCTGTTGTTGTCGGCGACGGCCAGGGTCGACGTGAACCCCATGCCCATGAGGACCGCCGTCGGCATGGCCGCCATGGCTATCGCCTTGCCGGCCGGCATGTGGAACCTGGTGAACAGCGGCTTCCTGGGGGCCGCGTGGCGCGGCCCGGTTCTCGCACGGGACTCGTCCACATCAGTCCCGTGGGTCACCTCGTCAGCCGGCACTGTGCCTCCCGTTCGCCCCGTTGGCCGGGCTCGTTCCAGACAGATCGTTCGGCTCGCTCGCCCCGTTCGCCGCGGCGGCGGGTACACCCTTGCCGACCCCCTCGGCCGGCTGCGCCGCACCCGGCGCCCACGCCACGGCCATCGCCCCGCCGATGAGCGTGAGCAGGAAGCCGACGACGAAGCCGCCGAAGTTGGAGACGGGCAGGGACACCAGGCCCAGCAGGATCGCCGCGATGCCCGCGAAGACCCGTACGTGCTTCTGGAACCAGAGGCTGATGCCCAGGACGATGAGCAGCACACCGATGATCAGGGATCCCGCTCCCGCGGTGGTGGCCATCGTCAGTGTCAGATGGCCGACCTGGAGGTGGGCGTACGGGAAGTACATGATCGGCAAGCCGCCGAGCAAGACGAACAGACCGGCCCAGAACGGTCGGGTGCCCCGCCAGGCGCGGAACTGCAGCCTCCGGCGGCTGAACTGGCCGGCGGGTACGGCAGGAGTCTCGGCGCTCATGGAAAACAGCTCCCTGGTGCGGCGTTGCTGTGGTGAGGGGTTACTGCGGTGGTGTGGGGGGTGTGTGAAGAAGCGGATGAAAGGGGGAACGGGCGGGGGCGCCCTTCGGCTCCCCCGCCCGTCACCGAGCGCCTAGTAGCACTCGTGCGTACCCGTCTTCAGCGACATCTTCAGACCGCTGAGCTTGAAGGTACCGGCAGTGGTCGCCCACGCCGTCTGCTTCACGTCGGTCAGGGTGGCCGAGTCGGCCTGCTGGGCGAACCCGTAGGGGTTCGCCGTGTCGCCGCGCTTGATGCCGGGACCCTTGCTGGCGTCCTTGGCGGCCACACCGATGTCGATGTTGTTGAACGTCGCGTCGGCGTTGAGGTCGGCGACGTCGATGTAGAGGTTGTCCGCCTCGACCGGCTTGCTCTCGCCCGCCTTCAGGACCAGGCTCACCGAGCCGATCAGCGGAATGTCCGGCGTGACGACGGACTGGCACATGTTGTTGATCGTGGCGTCCTTGAACGCCGAGACCGCAACCGGGTGCGCCGTCTTCTTGCCGTCGAGGGTGTACCCCGAGTCGATCGCGCCGTACTGCTCGAACCCGTGGCCGACCAGCTTGTCCGCCGTCACCTTGAACGACTGACCCGACACGCTGAACGACGCGGCGAGGGCACCCTGCGCCAGGGCCACGCCTATCGCTGCCGTGGCGGCGACGCTGGGCACCATGACCACAGCGAACCGCTTCCATCTGGTCCCGCCACGCACCTGGGACTCCATATTTCCTCCTTCTCGGACGTACATCTCCTGGCCTGGCTCGCCCCAGGGCGGCGGCTCAGCCGGGCAGGGATGGGAGAAGTGCTACGTCCTCGGGAAGGAGAGCGCCTGCGCTCGGTGGCGCGAAAAGCGCCCGAACCGCCGGCGATCACCCCCGAGCGACAACCACTGGTCGCGCCTGACACGCATCACGCACAACCCTGCTGGACAGGCTTCGCCAGTGGCGAAGACCCCCCTGTCCTAGGGCCGGCGCCACTGCCGCCGGCCCTGCTCGGTGGGGACCCAGAGAATCCCGTGACCCAGCCGGATGCCGGGTACGGGAATGGACCGAGCGTGAGCGATCGTGGTGCATTCCGGCCGCCCGCACAAGGGGGTTCGTTACTGGCTAGTAACGGCCGGATAACCGAGAAACGACTCGCCGGTCTCGAACGGCGACGCTCGGTGTCATCGTGGGTCAGAACAAAACTATTGATCATTGGACAGAAGCAGACAGAACAACAGCTCTGACTTACTCGCAGTAACAGCGGCCGCGATTGCCAAGTTTTGGCAAAGCACGGCCGCTGTGGCGCCTCGTCGGCAAATCTTTCACACCGGCATCACAGGCATCGGCGTTTAGTGACTGGTCAGCAGACGGCTCTCGATCGGGCTCAGAACAGCGCCCGGGCGAGCGCCCGGCGCGCCCCCGTCACCCTCGGGTCGTCGGCCCCGACGAGTTCGAAGAGCTCCAGCAGCCGCATGCGGACCGTGTCCCGGTCGTCACCCGTGGTGCGCCGCACGGTGTCGATGAGCCGGCCGAACGCGTCCTCCACGTGCCCGCCCACCAGATCCAGGTCGGCGGCGGCGATCTGCGCCGCGACGTCGCCCGGCTTCTCGGCGGCGTCCTTGCGCACCCGCTGCGGGTCCAGGCCCTGCACCCGCTGGAGCAACTCGGCCTGCGCCAGGCCGAGTTTGGCCTCCGGGTGGGCCGGGTCCTCGGCGAGGACGTTCTTGTACGCCCGGACCGCGCCGCCCAGGTCGCCCGCGTCCAGGGCCAGCGCGGCGGCCTCGAGCGCCGCGTCGTACGGCCCGACCGGGACCTCGGCGGCGACCGGGCGGCCGCCCGGCTCCGCCTCCGGGTCGACGGTCAGGCCCGTCAGGCCGAAGCGCTGCTCGGCGACCTGCACCAGCTGGTCCAGGGTCTGCCGGATCTGCGCCTCGCCGGCGGCCCCCTGGAACAGGGGCAGGGCCTGGCCCGCGACCACCGCGAAGACGGCCGGGATCCCCTGGACCCCGAACTGCTGCATCAGCAGCTGGTTGGCGTCGACATCGATCTTGGCGAGGAGGAAGCGCCCGTCGTACTCGACGGCCAGTCGCTCCAGGACCGGGCTCAGCTGCTTGCAGGGCTGACACCACTCGGCCCAGAAGTCGATGACGACGGGCACCTCGGCGGAGCGCTGCAGGACATCGCGTTCGAAGGTGGCCTCGTCGACGTCGATGACCAGGTCGGCCGGGGAGATCGCCCCCGGCCCGCCCTCACGGGCCGCTTGGGCGCGCGCCTGCTCCGCCTTCGCCTTGGCCTCCTGGGCCGCCTTCACTGCGGCGAGGTCGACGACTCCGCTCATGGACATGTTCCGTGGCTGCATGCGTCTATCCTCCCCCGTTCCGCGCGCCCATGTGAAAACCGCTGTGAAAGCCGCCCCGTACGGGGTGGTTGGGCGCCGGGTCCCCACCGGGCGCCGCAGGGTGATGCTGTGTGGTCGTCGCTCGCACGGATGCGTTCCCGTGCTTTCGATACGACCCGTAGCGTAATGGCACGGGGTGCCTCGGGGAAACCACCCCCCGGTGATCTCCCTCACGACGACACCTGAACCGGCGGTTTATGGTCATGCCATGCAGAGCCGCACTCCCGCCGCCCGCGCCGGGCGCCCGCGCAGCGCCGCCGCCGACGCCGCGATCCTGGCCGCGACGCGGGAGGCCCTGGTCGAGCTGGGCTGGTCCAAGCTCACCCTGGGGGACGTGGCTCTGCGGGCCGGGGTGGCGAAGACGACGCTGTACCGCCGCTGGGCGGGCAAGAACGAACTCGTCGTGGACGCGGTCGCCGAGCTGTTCGACGAACTGACCCTGCCCGACCGGGGCAGTCTCGCCGCCGACATCGAGGGCGTGGTGCTGCAGTTCTCGGCGATCCTGGCCCGCCCGGAGGCCAAGAGCGGCCTGATGGCGGTGGTCGCCGAGTCGACCCGCGACGACGCGCTGCGCGAGCGCATCCGCGGCTCGATCGTGGAGCGTCAGAAGCGGCTGGTGCTGGAGGGCCGGGCCCGGGCCCAGGCCCGCGGGGAACTGCCCCCGGAGCCGGACCCGGAGGAGGCGGCCCGCATGGTCGATCTCATCTACGACGTGGTGGCGGGCGCGGTGGTGCACCGCACCCTGGTGAGCGCGGAGGCGGCGGACGAGGTGTGGGTGCGCGACTTCACCCGGGTGCTGCTCCTGGGCCTCACCTCACCCCCCTGAGAGCGGACCGGATCCCCGCCCCGGCAGCCCGCCGGGTCGCCCACCAGGCCACCCGCCGCGGCCCCTTCCCGGCAGCCCGCCGAGCCACCCACCAGGCCGTGCGCCGCGAGGTCTTGCCGCTCGCCCGCCGAGCCGTCCACCAGGCCACCCGCCGCGGCCCCTTCCCGGCGGCCTGCCGCGTCGCCCACCAAGCCACCCGCCGCGGCCCCTTCCCGGCAGCCCGCCGAGCACCCCACCAAGCCACCCGCCGCGACGTCCTGCCGGTCGCCCGCCGAGCCGTCCACCAGGCCACCCGCCGCGGCCCCTTCCCGGCGGCCTGCCGCGTCGCCCACCAAGCCACCCGCCGCGGCGTTTTACCGGTCGCCCGCCGAGCCGTCCACCACGCCACCCGTCGCGACGTCCTCCCGGCCGCCCGCCGAGCACCCCACGCGGCCACCCGCCGCGACTTCCCGGCCGCCCGCCGAGCCACCCCACGCGGTGCCCAGCCGAAGGCCGACCGGGCCGCCCGGCGGGGCAGCAGCCGTCCGGGCGCCCGGCGGACCCCCCGGCGGAGGGTCCGGCCGGGCGTGTGCCGGGTCGTGCGGCGCGGCATCAGAAGCCCGCCGGCTCCGTGTACACCCCCCACTCGTCGCGCAGCACCTGGCAGATCTCGCCCAGGGTCGCCTCCGCGCGTACCGCGTCCAGCATCGGCTCGATCATGTTGGAGCCGTCGCGGGCGGCGCCGAGCATGGCCTCCAGCGCGGCGCGCACCGCGGTCTCGTCCCGGTGTCCCTTGCGCTCGCCGAGGACCCGGACCTGCTCGCGCTCCACCTCGTGGCTCACGCGCAGGATCTCCAGGTCGCCGGTGACGGACCCGGTGGCGACGTTGACGCCGACGACCCGCTTGTCGCCCTTCTCCAGCGCTCGCTGGTAGCGGAACGCCGACTCGGCGATCTCGCCCGTGAACCACCCGTCCTCGATGCCGCGCAGGATGCCGGAGGTGATCGGACCGATGGGGTGCTGTCCGTCGGGGTGGGCCCGCAGACCGCGCTCCTTGATCTGCTCGAAGATCTTCTCCGCGTCCGCCTCGATGCGGTCCGTCAGCTGCTCGACGTACCAGGAACCGCCCAGCGGGTCGGCCACGTTGCCGACGCCGGTCTCCTCCATGAGCACCTGCTGGGTGCGCAGCGCGATCTCGGCCGCCTGCTCGCTCGGCAGCGCGAGCGTCTCGTCGAGGGCGTTGGTGTGCAGCGAGTTGGTCCCGCCGAGCACCGCGGCCAGCGCCTCCACGGCGGTGCGCACCACGTTGTTGTACGGCTGCTGGGCGGTCAGCGAGACGCCGGCCGTCTGGGTGTGGAAGCGCAGCCACTGCGCCTTCTCGGTCTTCGCGCCGTACACGTCCCGCATCCAGCGCGCCCAGATGCGGCGCGCCGCGCGAAACTTGGCGATCTCCTCGAAGAAGTCGACGTGCGCGTCGAAGAAGAAGGACAGGCCGGGGGCGAAGACGTCGACGTCCAGGCCGCGGGAGAGGCCCAGCTCGACGTAGCCGAAGCCGTCCGCGAGCGTGTAGGCCAGCTCCTGCGCGGCCGTCGACCCGGCCTCGCGGATGTGGTAGCCGGAGACCGACAGCGGCTTGTACGCGGGGATGCGGGCCGCGCAGTGCTCCATCAGGTCGCCGATCAGCCGCAGATGGGGCTCGGGCTGGAAGAGCCACTCCTTCTGGGCGATGTACTCCTTGAAGATGTCGGTCTGCAGCGTGCCGTTGAGTACGGAGACATCCACTCCCTGGCGCTCGGCGGCGACCAGGTACATGCAGAAGACGGGGACGGCCGGCCCGCTGATCGTCATCGACGTGGTGACGTCACCGAGCGGGATGTCCTTGAACAGCACCTCCATGTCGGCCGCCGTGTCGATGGCGACCCCGCAGTGGCCGACCTCGCCGAGCGAGCGCGGGTCGTCGGAGTCGCGGCCCATCAGCGTCGGCATGTCGAAGGCGACCGAGAGGCCGCCGCCGCCCGCCGCGAGGATCATCTTGTAGCGCTCGTTGGTCTGCTCGGCGTTGCCGAACCCGGCGAACTGCCGGATGGTCCAGGTGCGCCCCCGGTAGCCGGTCGGATACAGCCCGCGGGTGAAGGGGTACTCTCCGGGCCAGCCGATCCGCTCGAACCCGTCGTAGGTGTCCCCGGGCCGTGGGCCGTAGACCGGCTCCACGGGGTCGCCGGAGAGCGTGGTGAAGTCAGCGTCGCGCTTGCGTGCGGCGTCGTACCGGGCCTGCCAGCGTCGGCGGCCCTCCTCGATGGCGTCAGCGTCCATACCCCCGAATTTACTTGGACGTCCTAGTAAATGTCGACGGCTGACCGCCGCACGTGTTCCGTACGGCGGTGAAGGCGCCGGGAGGACTAAGCCTTGACGGCGGCCGGGGCGGGGTCCTGGACCCGGACCTCCAGCTCGCGGCTGACCTTGCGCTCCACGAAGAACGCCGCGGTCGGGACGGTCCCCGCCACCAGCACCCAGAGCTGCTTGCCGACCGGCCACTTGGCCTTGGCGCCCAGGTCGAAGGCGAAGACCAGGTAGAGGACGTACAGCCAGCCGTGCGCGATGGCGACGACGCGGGTGACGTCCGCGGCACCGTCGACGCCCAGCCCGTACTTGGCGATCATGCTCAGGCACAGGAGCACCAGCAGGACGCCGGTGACGTAGGCCATGACGCGGTAGCGGGTCAGCACGCTCTTCTTCATGCCGTCGAGCGTAACCGTCCGTTCCGGGAGATCTTGCCCGGGGTCACTCCCCGTCGAAGTCGTGCGCGGCGACCCTGAGCGGCCGCAGCATGGCGAAGATCTCGGCGCACTCCTCGGCGTCGTACGCGCCGAGCCCGAAGTCCATCGCCATCAGGTCGCGGGTGGCCGCGTCCACGACCTCCCGCCCCTTCCCGGTGATGACGGCGAGGGTGCCGCGCCCGTCGTTGGGGTTGGGCCGCTTGTCCACCAGACCGGACCTGACCAGCCGGTCCACGGTGTTCGTCACGGACGTGGGGTGGACCATGAGCCGCTCGCCGATCTTGGACATCGGCAGTTCGCCGGCCTTGGAGAAAGTGAGCAGCACCAGGGCCTCGTACCGCGCGAACGTCAGTCCGTACGGCTTGACCACCGCGTCGACCTCGGCCAGCAGGATCTGGTGCGCCCGCATGATCGAGGTGATGGCGGCCATGGACGGCACGTTTCCCCAGCGCTGCTTCCAGAGCTCGTCGGCGCGGGCGATGGGGTCGAAGGGGAGACTGAGGGGCTTCGGCACGTCATCAGACCCTACCGGTCGGTCATATCGTGGTCAGCCCTGTCTCGCCCACCGGGACCCCGGCCCCAGCCGCGACCGGGGCGGCGGGACCGGCTACCGGTCCTGGCCGGCGGCCAGGTGGCGCTCCACCGTCTCCACCTTCGAGGTGAGCCCGTCGGTCACCGAGGGGCGGATGTCCGCCTTCAGGACCAGGGACACGCGCGGGGCGCGCGCCTCGACCGCGGCGACGGCGCGCCTGACCACGTCCATCACCTCGTCCCACTCGCCCTCCACCGAGGTGAACATCGCGTCGGTGCGGTTCGGGAGGCCGGACTCGCGGACCACCCGGACGGCGTCGGCGACGTACTCCCCCACGTCCTCGCCGACGCCCAGCGGCGTCACGGAGAAGGCGACGATCATGCGTTCACGACCCCCTCGCGCCGGGCGCGGGAGGCGATCACCGCGTCCTCGGCCTCGCGCCGGAGCCTGCGCTCGGCGAAGAAGCCGCCGGTGGGCAGCACGGAGAGGACGAAGTAGAGCGCGGCGGTCCGCAGCGGCCACTTGGCGCGGTTCCAGGCATCCGCCCAGAAGAGCACGTACAGCACGAACAGGAGGCCGTGGACTGCGCCCATCACGGGTACCGCGTTGAAGTCCGTGGTCCGCTTCAGGACGGAGCAGACCAGCAGGAGCAGGAAGGAGACGGCCTCGGGGGCCGAGACCAGGCGCAGGCGGCGCAGGGCGGTGGCGGTCTTGATGTCCACGGATCACCTTCGGTGGGAGAGACGCATCGGGCGCGGGTCGTTTGTGAACGCGAGCACAAACGTCCGTCCATTGTGGCAAACCCGCGGGCGGCGGACGGGGAGGGGGCCGCGGCGCCACCGACCCCGAGAGGGACTCGGGGTCCGTCTCCACCCGTGGGACCTGTCGGCGGGCCGTGGCGCCCGCTACCTTCGCAGCGTGGTGATGTTCCGACTTCAAGGAAGCAAGGTCCTCGCCGTCGACATGACCGGGGATGCCGTGAAGGCGAAGAACGGCTCGATGGTCGCGTACGACGGGCAGATGGCCTTCAAGAAGCTGTCCGGCGGCGGTGAGGGCCTGCGGGGCATGGTGACCCGGCGGCTGACCGGTGAGCAGATGACCGTGATGGAGGTGCGCGGGCAGGGGACCTGCTGGTTCGCCGACCGCGCGTCCGAGATCAACCTGGTCGCCCTGCGGGGCGACAAGCTCCACGTCGAGTCCAGCAACCTGCTCGCGACGGAGGCGGGCCTGCGGACGGGCACGACGTTCACCGGGCTGCGCGGGGCTTCCCAGGGCAACGGGCTGTTCACGACGACCGTCGAGGGCCACGGCCAGGCGGCGATCACATCGGACGGGCCGGCCGTGGTGCTGCGGGTCGGTCCGCAGTACCCGCTGATCGTGGACCCCGGCGCGTACATCGCCCATCAGGGGAACGTCCGGCAGTCCTTCCAGTCCGGTGTGACGTTCCGCACGCTGCTCGGCGAGGGCGGCGGCGAGGCCTTCCAGATCCGGTTCGAGGGGGACGGCCTGGTGTACGTGCAGCCGAGCGAGCGGAACACGATCGCGGGGGATCTCTGAGATGGCCTTCCGCGAACTCAACTCCAAGATCGTCGAGGCGTCCGTCGTACCCGGTCAGCGGCTGTTCAGCCAGCGCGGCGCGATGCTCGCCCACCGGGGCGACGTCTCCTTCACCCCCAACGTCCAGGGCGGCCAGGGCGGCCTGATGTCCATGATCGGGCGCCGGGTCGCGGGCGAGGCCACCCCGCTGATGACGGTCGAGGGCAGCGGCACGGTCCTCTTCGGGCACGGCGGCCACCACGTCCACGTCATCCACCTCACCGGCGACACCCTGTACGTGGAGGCGGACCGCCTGCTCGCCTTCGAGGGCACGCTCCGGCAGGGGACCATGTTCATGGGCTCGCAGGGCGGGATCATGGGCATGGTGCGCGGACAGGTCACCGGCCAGGGACTGTTCACCACCACCCTCCAGGGGCAGGGCTCGGTGGCCGTCATGGCGCACGGCGGCGTCTTCGAGCTCCCGATCACCCCGCAGCGCCCGGTCCACGTCGACCCGCAGGCCTACGTCGCCCACCACGGCGACGTCCGCAACAAGCTGTCGACCGCGCTGGGCTGGCGCGACATGGTGGGCCGGGGCTCCGGCGAGGCGTTCCAGCTGGAGCTGAGCGGCAGCGGCACGGTGTACGTCCAGGCCTCGGAGGAGAAGCTGTGAGCGCATACGGGGGCGCCGGGCCCGTGGTGTACGACCCCACGACCCTGCCGGCCGACGACAACGTCAACCAGTACACCTTCTGTGTGGACCTCAAGGGGAGCCAGTGGTTCCTGCAGAAGGGGAAGATGATCGCCTACTACGGGGCGATCGAGTTCAACGGCATCGGGCACGGCCGGCTCGACCGACTTGTCCGTACCTCGTTCCATTCGCCTCTGCACGCGAGCGACTGGGTCGTGGCGGAGGGCTCGGGCCGGATGCTGCTCGCCGACCGGGCCTTCGACGTCAATTCCTACGATCTCGACGACGGCAACCTGACCATTCGCTCCGGCAATCTGCTCGCTTTTCAGCCAAGTCTCGCTCTCAAACAGTCGATCGTGCCGGGGTTTCTGACACTCATCGGAACCGGGAAGTTCGTGGCCGCATCTAACGGTCCGGTGGTGTTCATGGAACCCCCGATCCGGGTGGACCCGCAGGCGCTCGTCGGCTGGGCCGACTGCCCCTCGCCGTGCCACCACTACGACCACGGCTACCTGACGGGCGTAATGGGCGGCCTACGTGCGATGACGGGCCTCGGCGGGGCCTCCGGTGAGGAGCACCAGTTCGAGTTCGTGGGAGCCGGTACGGTCCTGCTCCAGTCGTCCGAGACCCTCATGGCCGAGCAGGCCACCGGGGTGGTCCCGGCCGGGCCCGGAGTACCGGGTGGTGCGGGGTCGCCCGGGGGTCACGGACCGCAAGCCGGCGCACCGCGCCTTCCCGGACAGCTGGGAGACCTCCAGCGTCGCTTCGGGCTGTGAGCGGTAGTCTGCGGAGTGTGACGGCTCGAACGCCTGCACACCGTCACAGCACCCTCACTAGTTCGCCTTTCAACTTTTTAGGTAGACTTCATTCATGGAGACCGAGACGGCCACCCCCTGGCTGACCAATGCGGAGCAGTGCGCCTGGCGCACCCACCTGGAGGTCAACAGGCTGTTGACGTACCAGCTCGAGAAGGACCTGCAGCCGTTCGGACTGACGATGAACGACTACGAGATCCTGGTGAACCTCTCCGAGTCGGAGGACGTACGGATGCGGATGAGCGACCTCGCGTCCGCCACCCTCCAGTCCAAGAGCCGCCTCTCGCACCAGATCACCCGCATGGAGAACGCGAACCTGGTGCGCCGTGAGAACTGCGAGTCGGACCGCCGGGGGCTCTACGCGGTGCTGACCGAACACGGCATGGAGACCATGCGGAAGGTGGCGCCGCACCACGTGGCGTCCGTGCGCAGGCACTTCATCGACCTGCTGGACCCCGAGGCGCTGGGCGAGCTGGACAAGGCCCTCAAGCCCATCGCCGAGCATCTGCGGGGGCAGCGGGGGCGCCCGTAGCACGGCGGGGCGCCGCCCCCGACGACGGCGGCGGGCGGGCCACCCACCAGGGGCCGCCCCCCCCCGCCGGGCTCGGCAACGGCCCCCCCCCCCGCCGCAGCACCCCCCCCCCCCACCCCCCCCCCC
>NZ_JBIBWT010000022.1:0-63425 GCF_043081525.1 Streptomyces sp. NPDC014864 | reverse complement strand
TTTGTACTAGCCCATACCCCCTTGTGCTTTCTTGGGGGGGGGGGGGGGGGCGCGGGCGGGGGGGGGGGGGCCCCCCCCCCCGCGGGGGGGGGCGCCCCCCCCCCCCGGGGGGCCCCCCCGCCGCCGTCGTCGGGGAAGAGCGCGCCTCAGGCCTCGGTCAGCCCCGCCACCAGCTCGTCCGCCGCGCGGTACGGGTCCAGGTCGCCCGCGACGATCCGCTCGGCCAGGGCGCTCAGCCGCCGGTCACCGTGCAGGTCGCCGATCCGTTCGCGCAGGGCCGTGACCGCGATGGTCTCCACCTCGCGGGCCGCCCGGGCCAGCCGGCGCTCGGCCAGCACCCCGTGCTCCTCCATCCAGGCGCGGTGCTTCTCCAGCGCCTCCACGACCTCGTCGACGCCCTCGCTGCGCGCCGCCACCGTCTTCACGATGGGCGGGCGCCAGTCGCCCGGGGCGCGGGCCTCCCCGAGGCCCAGCATGTGGTTCAGCTCGCGGGCGGTCGCGTCCGCGCCGTCCCGGTCCGCCTTGTTGACCACGTACACGTCGCCGATCTCCAGGATGCCGGCCTTGGCCGCCTGGATGCCGTCGCCCATGCCCGGGGCCAGCAGCACCACCGAGGTGTCCGCCTGGGAGGCGATCTCCACCTCCGACTGGCCGACGCCGACCGTCTCGACCAGGATCACGTCGCAGCCCGCCGCGTCCAGCACCCGGATCGCCTGCGGAGCGGCCCAGGCGAGGCCGCCGAGGTGACCGCGCGTCGCCATGGACCGGATGTAGACACCCGGGTCGGAGGCGTGCTCCGACATCCGCACCCGGTCGCCGAGCAGCGCGCCGCCGGAGAACGGGGACGAGGGGTCGACGGCCAGGACGCCGACCCGGCGGCCCTGCTTGCGGTACGCCGTGACCAGCGCCGACGTGGAGGTCGACTTCCCCACTCCGGGCGAGCCGGTGAGGCCGACCACGTAGGCGTTGCCGGTGAGCGGCGCCAGCGCCGCCATGACCTCCCTCAGTTGCGGGGACGCCCCCTCCACCAGGGAGATCAGCCGGGCCACGGCCCGCGGCCGGCCTTCCCTGGCCTGGGCCACCAGAGAGGAGACGTCCTGCATCACAACTCCGATCACGAGGAAGACGTACGAGAATCAGGCCTTGGGGACCCGGACGATCAGGGCGTCGCCCTGGCCGCCGCCACCGCACAGGGCGGCCGCGCCCACGCCGCCGCCCCGACGCTTCAGCTCCAGGGCCAGGTGCAGCACGAGACGGGCGCCGGACATGCCGATCGGGTGACCCAGGGCGATGGCGCCGCCGTTGACGTTCACCTTTTCCGTGGACACGCCGAGGTCCTTCATTGACTGCACGGCGACGGCCGCGAAGGCCTCGTTGATCTCGATCAGGTCCAGGTCGGCGACCTCCAGGCCCTCCTTCTTCAGGGCGTGCAGGATCGCGTTGGACGGCTGGGACTGCAGGGAGTTGTCCGGGCCCGCCACGTTTCCGTGGGCGCCGATCTCGGCGATCCAGTCCAGGCCCAGCTCCTGCGCCTTGGCCTTGCTCATCACGACCACGGCCGCCGCGCCGTCCGAGATCTGCGAGGCCGAGCCGGCCGTGATCGTGCCGTCCTTGGCGAAGGCCGGACGCAGCTTGCCGAGGCTCTCCGCCGTGGTGTCGCCGCGGATGCCCTCGTCCTTGCTGAACAGGACCGGGTCGCCCTTGCGCTGTGGGATCTCGACCGGGGTGATCTCGGCCTCGAAGACGCCGTTCTTCTGGGCGGCGGCGGCGCGCTGGTGCGACAGGGCGGCGATCTCGTCCTGCTCCGGGCGGGTGATGCCCAGGCGCGCGTTGTGCTTCTCCGTCGACTCGCCCATGGCGACGTTCTCGAAGGAGTCGGTCAGACCGTCGTACGCCATCGCGTCCAGCATCTGGACCGCGCCGTACTTGAAGCCCTCGCGGGACTTCGGCAGCAGGTGGGGGGCGTTGGTCATGGACTCCTGGCCGCCCGCGACGACGATGTCGAACTCACCCGCGCGGATCAGCTGGTCGGCCAGCGCGATCGCGTCGAGGCCGGACAGGCACACCTTGTTGATGGTGAGCGCCGGGACGCTCATCGGGATGCCGGCCTTCACCGCGGCCTGGCGGGCCGGGATCTGCCCCGCCCCGGCCTGCAGCACCTGGCCCATGATGACGTACTGGACCTGGTCGCCCCCGATCCCCGCACGGTCGAGGGCGGCCTTGATCGCGAAGCCGCCGAGGTCGGCTCCGGAGAAGGACTTGAGCGAGCCCAGCAGGCGTCCCATGGGCGTACGCGCGCCCGCGACGATCACTGAGCTGTTCGTTCCAGAAGACATGAGCTGGATCCCCTTACCGGCCTGCACAGCCGAGGAGTGAACGAGGGTTTACTTCGAATGTACTGAGGGGTAGTCCGCCCCGTCATCGGGCGGCCGGTGTGATCGCGCGCACGTTGCGTAACCACCTCCGGAGCGCTGCACTGAATTCATGCTGACGCGAATCGACCACATCGGGATCGCCTGCCACGACCTCGACGCCACCGTCGAGTTCTACCGTGCCACCTACGGCTTCGAGGTGTTCCACACCGAGGTCAACGAGGAGCAGGGTGTGCGGGAGGCCATGCTCAAGATCAACGAGACGTCCGACGGCGGCGCCTCCTACCTCCAGCTCCTCGAACCGACCCGCGAGGACTCCACCGTCGCGAAGTGGCTGGCCAAGAACGGCGAGGGAGTCCACCACATCGCCTTCGGCACGGCGGACGTCGACGCCGACGCCGCCGGCATCCGCGACAAGGGCGTACGCGTCCTGTACGAGGAGCCCCGACGCGGCTCCATGGGGTCACGGATCACCTTCCTGCACCCCAAGGATTGTCATGGCGTCCTGACAGAACTGGTCACTTCGGCGCCTGTTGAGTCGGCTGAGCACTGACCCTCGTACATAAGGGCCGGTAGGGTTGGGGGCGGTCGTCCCCGAAACAGGGACGACCGCTTTCCGGGGTCCGGTTTTCGGGGGACGAGCGTCGGGGCAGCAGCCCGGGCTCCGCCGTTGATCTGACACCATTCCCCGGGGGCCCCGTTCGGCGGATGGACGGAGCTCGTTTGGAGAAGCTTGCGACCAGGGGACGGATGGGACCGCGCAGTGCGGGGCTACGAACGCCAGGAGCGAGAGCCGGCGGCTGACGTCGACCACCTCTCTCGGTTCGAGGCCGAGATGGAGCGGCTGAAGACCGAGCGGGAAAAGGCGATCCAGCACGCCGAGGACCTCGGCTACCAGGTCGAGGTGCTGCGCGCCAAGCTGCACGAGGCGCGGCGCACCATCATGACCCGGCCCGCCTACGACAGCGCGGACATCGGCTACCAGGCCGAGCAGCTGCTGCGGAACGCGCAGATGCAGGCCGACCAGATCCGCGCCGACGCCGAGCGCGAGCTGAGCCAGGCCCGGGCACAGACCCAGCGCATCCTCCAGGAGCACGCCGAGAACGCGGCCCGGCTCCAGGCGGAACTGCACCAGGAGGCGGTCACCCGCCGCCAGCAGCTCGACCAGGAGCTCGCCGAGCGCCGGCAGACCGTCGAGTCGCACGTCAACGAGAACGTGGCGTGGGCCGACCAGCTGCGCTCCCGTACCGAGCAGCAGGCCCGCCGCCTCCTCGACGAGTCCCGCGCCGAGGCCGAGCAGGCGATGGCCGCCGCCCGCGCCGAGGCCGAGCGGCTGGTCTCCGAGGCCCGGCAGCGGCTGCAGAGCGACGCCGAGACGGCCCGCGCGGAGGCCGAGCAGATCCTGCGCCGCGCCCGCACGGACGCCGAGCGGCTGCTCAACGCCGCCTCCACGCAGGCCCAGGAGGCCACCGACCACGCCGAGCAGCTGCGCTCCTCCACCGTCACCGAGTCGGACAGCGCCCGCCGTCAGGCCGCCGAGCTGAGCCGGGCCGCCGAGCAGCGGATGGCCGAGGCGGAGCAGGCGCTGCGCGAGGCGCGCAGCGAGTCCGAGAAGCTGGTCGCCGAGGCCAAGGAGGCCGCGGCCAAGGCCCTGTCCGCCGCCGAGTCCACCAACGAGCAGCGCACCCGGACCGCGAAGGAGCAGGTCGCCCGGCTGGTCGAGGAGGCCACCAAGGAGGCGGAGAACACCCGCTCCGACGCCGAGCAGCTGGTCGCCGACGCCCGCGCCGAGGCCGAGAAGATCGTCGCGGAGGCCGCCGAGAAGGCCCGCACGATCACCGCCGAGGAGAGCGCCACCCAGCTGTCCAAGGCGGCCAAGACCGCCGAGGACGTCCTCAACAAGGCCTCGGAGGAGGCCAAGAACACCACCAAGGCCGCCGCCGAGGAGGCCGAGCGGATCCGCACCGAGGCCGAGGCCGAGGCGGACCGGCTGCGCGCCGAGGCGCACGACATCGCCGCACAGCTCAAGGGCGCGGCCAAGGACGACACCAAGGAGTACCGCGCCAAGACGGTCGAGCTGCAGGAGGAGGCCCGCCGGCTGCGCGGCGACGCCGAGCAGCTGCGCGCCGACGCGGTCGCCGAGGGCGAGCGGATCCGCGCCGAGGCCCGGCGCGAGGCGGTCCAGCAGATCGAGGAGGCGGCGAGGTCCGCCGAGGAGCTGCTGGCGAAGGCCAAGGCCGATGCCGACGAGCTGCGCGGCACCGCCCAGACCGACAGCGAGAAGGTCCGCACCGAGGCCATCGAGCGGGCCACCACGCTGCGCCGGCAGGCCGAGGAGACCCTGGAGCGCACCCGCAAGGAGGCCGAGCGGCTGCGCGCCGAGGCGACCGAGCAGGCCGAGTCGATCCGTGACGAGGCGGAGCGGGCCGCGGGCGAGCTGCGCGAGGAGACCGAGCGGGCCCTGACCGCCCGGCAGGACGAGGCCGCCCGGGACCTGACGCGGCTGCACACCGAGGCCGAGCAGCGGCTCGCCGCCGCCGAGCAGGCGCTGACCGACGCCCGTGAGGCGGCCGCGCGGATCCGCCGCGAGGCCGCCGAGGAGGCCGACCGGCTGCGCGGCGAGGCCGCCGAGCGCATCCGCACGCTCCGGCAGCAGGCGGACGAGGAGGCCGACCGGCTGCGCACCGAGGCCGCCTCCGACGCGTCCGCCTCCCGAGCCGAGGGCGAGGCCGTCGCCGTACGCCTGCGCTCGGAGGCCGCCGCCGAGGCCGAGCGGCTCAAGGCGGAGGCCCAGGACACCGCCGACCGGGTCCGCGCGGAGGCGCAGGCCGCCGCCGAGCGCCTGGGCGCCGAGGCGTCCGAGACACTGGCCGCCGCGCAGGAGGAGGCCGCCCGCCGCCGCCGCGAGGCCGAGGAACTGCTCGGCGCGGCGCGGCAGGAGGCCGACCAGGAGCGGGAGCGGGCCCGCGAGCAGAGCGAGGAGTTGCTGGCCTCCGCGCGCAAGCGGGTGGAGGAGGCGCAGGCCGAGGCCACCCGTCTGGTGGAGGAGGCCGACCGGCGCGCCGGCGAGATGGTGTCCGCCGCCGAGCAGCACGCGCAGCAGGTGCGGGACTCCGTCGCCGGACTGCACGAGCAGGCGCAGGAGGAGATCACCGGTCTGCGCTCCGCCGCGGAGCACGCGGCGGACCGCACCCGGCGGGAGGCCGAGGAGGAGGCCGACCGGGTCCGCGCCGACGCCTACGCGGAGCGGGAGCGGGCCGGCGAGGACGCGGGCCGGCTGCGGCGCGAGGCGCAGGAGGAGACCGCGGCCGCCAAGGCGCTCGCGGAGCACACCGTGTCCGAGGCGGTCGCCGAGGCGGAGCGGATCCGCGCGGACGTCTCCGAGCACGCCCGGCGCCTGCGCACCGAGGCCGCCGACACCGTCGCGCAGGCCGAGCAGGACGCCACACGCACCCGCGCGGAGGCTCGCGAGGACGCCAACCGGATGCGGGCGGACGCGGCGACGCAGGCGGACACGCTGATCTCCGAGGCGCGGGGCGAGGCCGAGCGGCTGCAGACGGAGACGGTGGCCGAGGCCGACCGGGTGCGTGCCGACGCGATCGCCAGGGCCGAGAAGCTGATCGCGGACGCCACCGGGGACGCGGAGCGGCTGCGCGCCGAGGCCGCGGAGACCGTCGGGTCCGCACAGACGCACGCGGAGCGGGTCCGCGCCGAGTCCGGGCGGGTCAGGGCCGACGCGGAGGCCGAGGCCGAGCGGCTGGTGTCGGCGGCCCGCGAGGAGGCGGAGCGGACGCTGGACGAGGCCCGCAAGGACGCCAACAAGCGGCGTTCGGAGGCGGCCGAGCAGGTCGACACGCTCATCACCGAGACCACGGCCGAGGCCGACAAGCTGCTCACCGAGGCCCAGCAGAGCGCGGTGAAGGCCAAGGCGGAAGCGGAGGCCCAGGCGGACACCATGGTGGGCGCGGCCCGCAAGGAGGCCGACCGGATCCTTTCCGAGGCGACCGTCGAGGGCAACGGGCTGGTGGAGAAGGCCCGTACGGACGCGAACGAACTGCTCGTCGGCGCCCGCCGGGACGCCACCGCCATCCGGGAGCGCGCGGAGGAGCTGCGCGACCGCCTCACCACCGAGATCGAGGAGCTGCACGAGCGCGCCCGTCGCGAGTCCGCCGAGACGATGAGGTCGGCCGGCGACCGCTGCGACGCGCTCATCAAGGCCGCCGAGGAGCAGCTGGCCAAGGCGCAGGCGAAGGCCAAGGAGATCGTCTCGGAGGCCAACTCCGAGGCGGGCAAGGTGCGTATCGCCGCGGTCAAGAAGGCCGAGGGCCTGCTCAAGGAGGCCGAGCAGAAGAAGTCGGCGCTCGTGAAGGAGGCCGAGGACCTCAAGGCCGAGGCGATCCGCGAGGCGCGGCGCACGGTCGAGGAGGGCAAGCGCGAGCTGGAGATCCTGGTGCGGCGCCGCGAGGACATCAATACCGAGATCTCCCGTGTCCAGGACGTCCTGGAGGCGTTGGAGTCTTTCGAGGCCCCGGCGGGCGGCAAGGACGGCGGTGTCAAGGCGGGAGCCACGGTCGGTGCCCCACGATCGGGTGGCAAGTCGTCGGAGAACTAGCGCCGGTGGCGGTTTACGTGTCTTCTGGGACCCTTTGCCCGGTTCTCGCGCAACCCGTCCGGCGGTCAGCCACCCAAAAGAGGTGTCATTCTCCAGATCAAACGCGTATCCGCTCGATGACACGCCGCTAAGGCGCCTAGGATTCCACCTATCACCTCACCGGTCTCATTCGACAGGAACCCCATGAGCGACACTTCCCCCTACGGCTTCGAGCTTGTGCGGCGTGGGTACGACCGCGCTCAGGTGGACGAACGTATCTCCAAGCTCGTCTCCGACCGTGACAGCGCTCTCGCCCGCATCACCGCTCTGGAGAAGCGCATCGAGGAGCTCCACCTCGAAACGCAGAACGCCCAGGCCCAGGTCACCGACGCCGAGCCGTCGTACGCGGGTCTCGGCGCGCGGGTCGAGAAGATCCTCCGCCTCGCCGAGGAGGAGGCGAAGGACCTGCGGGACGAGGCCCGGCGCGCGGCCGAGCAGCACCGTGAGCTCGCCGAGTCGGCGGCCCAGCAGGTGCGCAACGACGCGGAGTCGTTCGCCGCGGAGCGCAAGGCCAAGGCCGAGGACGAGGGCGTCCGGATCGTCGAGAAGGCCAAGGGCGAGGCCTCCCAACTGCGCTCCGAGGCGCAGAAGGACGCGCAGTCCAAGCGCGAGGAGGCGGACGCCCTCTTCGAGGAGACCCGCGCCAAGGCCGCGCAGGCCGCCGCCGACTTCGAGACGAACCTCGCCAAGCGCCGCGAGCAGTCCGAGCGCGACCTGGCCTCCCGTCAGGCCAAGGCCGAGAAGCGGCTCGCGGAGATCGAGCACCGCGCCGAGCAGCTGCGCCTGGAGGCCGAGAAGCTGCGCACCGACGCCGAGCGCCGCGCCCGCCAGACGGTGGAGACCGCCCAGCGCCAGGCCGAGGACATCGTGGCCGACGCCAACGCCAAGGCCGACCGGATCCGTTCCGAGTCCGAGCGTGAGCTCGCCGCGCTGACCAACCGCCGCGACTCCATCAACGCCCAGCTGACGAACGTGCGCGAGATGCTGGCGACCCTCACGGGTGCCGCGGTGGCCGCCGCGGGCACGCCCGCCGAGGACGAGCCGATCTCCCGCGGCGTCCCGGCGCAGCAGAGCCGGTGACACCGTCCCGCGCAGCGGGCTGAACCTCGCGGAGCCCTCCGCCACTGAAGTGGCGGAGGGCTTCGTGCCGTCCTAGCGTGGCCGCATGATCGAGCTCGATGGGCTGACCAAGCGGTACGGCGGGAAACTGGCGGTCGACGACCTCACCTTCACCGTCCGGCCGGGCACCGTCACGGGCTTCCTCGGCCCCAACGGCGCCGGGAAGTCCACCACCATGCGCATGATCCTGGGTCTGGACCACCCGACGGCCGGGGACGTCCGCATCGACGGCCGCCCCTACCACCGGCTGCGGGATCCGCTGACGTCCATCGGCGCCCTGCTCGACGCCAAGTCCGTGCACGGCGGGCGTACCGCCTTCCACCATCTGCTGTGCCTCGCCCAGAGCAACGGCATCCCCACCGCCCGGGTGCACGAGGTCCTCGACACCGTCGGCCTCACCCCGGTCGCGCGGAAGAAGGCGAAGGGCTTCTCGCTCGGCATGAGCCAGCGGCTCGGCATCGCCGGCGCGCTCCTCGGCGACCCGCGCATCCTCATGTTCGACGAGCCGGTCAACGGCCTGGATCCCGAGGGCATCCACTGGATCCGCGGCCTGATGAGATCGCTGGCCGCCCAGGGCCGTACGGTCTTCGTCTCCTCCCATCTGATGAGCGAGATGGCGCTGACCGCCGACCATCTGGTCGTCATCGGGCAGGGCCGGCTGCTGGCCGACACCTCCATGTCCGAGTTCATCGAGCGCCACTCCCGCTCCTTCGTGCGCATCCGCACCCCGGAGCGCGAGCGGCTGCTGGACGCGCTGCAGGGGGCCGGGATCACGGCGGTCGAGGCCGGGGGCGGACTGCTGGAGGTGGACGGCGGCAAGCCGGAGCACATCGGCGAACTGGCCGCGCGGCACCACGTCGTGCTGCACGAGCTGAGCGTCCGGCAGTCCTCGCTGGAGGAGGCGTTCATGCGGCTCACCGCCGGGACGGTGGAGTACCACGCGCACGCGGAGACACCCGGCCGTCCGTGGGGCGGCGACTGGCAGACGGAGGGCTGAGGCATGGCGGCGACCCAGGTGATCCGGTCCGAGTGGACGAAGATCCGGTCGGTGGCCTCCACGGTGTGGACGCTGTCCCTGGCCGTGGTCGTCACCGTCGCCCTCGGCATGCTGATCTCGGCCCTGTCGAAGAACGAGTCCGGCCGGATGGGCCCGCGGGACCGGACCACCTTCGACCCGACCTACGTCAGCTTCGCGGGCATGACGCTCGGGCAGCTCGCGATGATCGTGTTCGGGGTGCTGGTGGTGTCCAACGAGTACAGCACCGGCATGATCCGCCCGTCGCTGGCCGCCGTGCCGCGGCGCGGGACCTTCCTCTTCAGCAAGGTGGCGGTCGCCGCCGGCCTCGCGCTGGTGGTCGGGACGGCCACCAGCTTCGCCGCGTTCTTCCTCGGGCAGACGGTGCTCGGCCCGCTGCGGACGTCGCTGGGCGACCCGGGGGTGCTGCGGGCGGTGGTCGGTGGCGGCCTCTACATGACCCTGATCGCGGTGTTCTCGATGGGGGTCGCCGCGATGCTGCGCTCGCCGATGCTGTCGCTCGGCATCCTGATGCCGTTCTTCTTCCTCGTCTCCAACATCCTCGGCAACGTGTCGGCGACGAAGAAGGCCGGCCAGTTCCTGCCGGACCAGGCCGGCAGCCGGATCCTGGAGGTGCTCCCCCGGGCCGGCGACGACACCCCGTACGGGCCCTGGGGCGGCCTCGGCATCATGCTGCTGTGGGTGGTCGCGTCCCTCGCCGGCGGTTACGCGGTGCTGCGGAGGCGGGACGCCTAGGGACTCCCAAGATCCGTAAGAGAGCCCCTGCGGCCTGGCCTGTTCGCCCCGGTGCTTTTTACTCGCCCTTGAGGGGAACCGTCGGCTCCCCGATATCCTCCTAACCCTTACGGGGGCGTGGCCCCGCTGTCCTGAACCTTCCGATGGGTGCGGAGCATGATCGAGGCAGTCGGCCTGACCAAGCGCTATGGCGACAAGACCGCCGTGTACAACCTCTCCTTCCAGGTGCGGCCCGGCGCCGTCACCGGCTTCCTGGGGCCGAACGGCTCGGGCAAGTCGACGACCATGCGGATGATCCTCGGCCTGGACAACCCCACCGCGGGCACGGTGACGATCGGCGGTCACCCCTACCGCGACCTGCCCAACGCCCCCCGCCAGGTCGGTGCCCTGCTGGACGCCAAGGCCGTGCACGGCGGCCGGTCCGCCCGCAACCACCTGCTGTCCCTGGCCCAGCTGTCGGGCATCCCGGCCCGGCGCGTGGACGAGGTGCTGGGCGTGGTCGGCCTGCAGGACGTGGCCGGAAAGCGGTCCAAGGGCTTCTCCCTCGGCATGGGCCAGCGGCTCGGCATCGCCGCGGCCCTGCTGGGCGACCCGCAGGTGCTGCTGTTCGACGAGCCGGTGAACGGTCTCGACCCCGAGGGCATCCTCTGGGTGCGGAATCTGATGAAGTCGCTGGCGGCCGAGGGGCGGACCGTGTTCGTCTCCAGTCACCTCATGAGCGAGATGGCGCTGACCGCCGACCACCTCATCGTCATCGGACGCGGGCAGCTGCTCGCCGACATGAGCGTGCGGGAGTTCATCGCCGCCAACTCGGCGGGCTTCGCGCGGGTGCGCACCCCCGACGCCGAGCCGCAGCAGCGGGAGAAGCTGACCTCGGCGCTGACCGAGGCGGGCGGGCACGTCCTGCCGGAGCAGGACGGCGCGCTGCGGGTCACGGGACTGCCGCTGCCCCGCATCAGCGACATCGCGCACGACAGCGACGTACGGCTGTGGGAGCTGTCGCCGCATCAGGCCTCGCTGGAGGAGGCGTACATGCGGATGACGCAGGCCGCCGTCGACTACCGCTCCACCATCGACCAGAAGGCGGGGCTGATGCAGCCGCTGCCGCCCGGCGCCGAGCCGCCGATGCCGGTGCCGGGGCAGGGCCAGCCCGGCTGGTACGCCCCGCCGCCGCCCCGGCAGGGCGGACAGCCGTTCGCGCCGCCGCAGGAGCATCCCGGCGCCCCGGCGGCCGGCCTCCACGACGCTCCCGCCGACCCGACCAAGCCCGAGGACGCCCGATGAGCTCGCCCCAGACCCCGATGCCGCAGGCCGGGCCCGCCTGGCAGCAGGCGGCCGGTTCTCCCCCGTCCGGCTACACCTCGCCGATCCCGGTCGTGCCCACGCACCTCGGACACGCGGTCGCGTCGGAGTGGACCAAGATCAAGTCGGTGCGCTCCACGATGTGGACGCTCGGGGTGTTCGTGGTCCTCATGCTCGGCCTCGGCCTGCTCTTCGCGGTGATCGTCGCCGCCTCGGACGCGCACCTGGGGGGCGAGGCGCCCCTCGGCCTGGGCATCGGCGGAGTCCTGACCGGCAGCATCTGCATGATCACACTCGGCGTGCTGACGACCGCCTCGGAGTACGGCACCGGGATGATCCGTACGACCATGACGGCCTGCCCCAGCCGCACCCGGGTACTGCTCGCGAAGGCGATCGTGTTCTTCGGCGTCGCCTTCGTGACCACCACGGTGTCCGCCGCGCTGGTCGGCCTGCTCCAGACGTCGATGCTGGCGAGCAACGGCCTGGCGCATCCCGCCGCGGCACAGTGGCTGAAGGGAACGGTCGGCATCGGCCTGTACGTCGCGCTGCTCGGGCTGCTCTCGCTGTTGATCGGTTCGATCGTCCGGCACTCGGCCGGCGCCATCACGATCATGATCGGCCTGCTGCTGGCCCCGCTGGTCATCGCGATGTTCCTGTTCGCGGACTCGCTGCGTGGCCTGCAGAGGTTTCTGCTGGAGTACTCGATCCCGAGTCAGCTCGGCGTGCTGTACGGCGAATCCCTGAACGGCTCGGGCCCCACCGGCCTGGACCCACTGTGGATCATCATGGGCGTGACGGCCGTGGCCTTCGCCGGCGCCTGGGCGCTGCTGCAGAAGCGGGACGTCTGACCCGTAGCTCAGAACCGCGGCGCGTTCCGGGACCGCTGCACCCGTGTGGTGCGGCGGTCCTTCGCGTTCCAGCAGGCCTTGTGCCAGTGCCGGCGGTCGTCCACGCCCGCGTGTTCGGGCCAGGCCACCACGTGCGGGACGCCGGAGGCGATCATCTGGTCGCAGCCCGGGCAGCGGTATGTCTTGCCCTGCGCGCTCGCGCCCGCCACATGGCGCACGCTCCACTCCTCGCCCTGCCAGCTCTCCGAGGACTGCCAGCCGCCGTAGCGGCCCGCCGGGTCGTCCTCGGCGCTCCGGCCGGACGAGCCGGACGAGCCGGACCCCTTGGATCGGTTGCGACGCGGGGACACAGGACACCTCTCGGAGCGGTACGGGAAGCACGGGTCCCATCCAGCCTACGTGGCGCCGGGAGGGGTACGCGTACGGCGCCGAGGGCGCCGACCTCCCGCATCTCCCCTTCCTGGGCGGCCCATTCCGCAGACAATCCGCAAATCTCTTCGCCAGGCCGTGTCCTCGGCACGTGTCGACCGGTTATGCCGGGTGGGGGAGCTCCGGGTCGGAGCCGAGGAAGCAGGAAATGCAATGCGCGTAGGAAGTTTCGTGTTGGCGGCCCAGTTCCCGGGCCAGGGCCAGGGGGAGGCGCTGCACCGGGCGGTCCGCTCCGCCGAGGTCGCCGAGGAGGCCGGGCTCGACTCGGTCTGGCTGGCCGAGCACCACTTCGTGCCCTACGGCACGTGTCCGTCCGCCGTCACCCTGGCCGCGCTGCTGCTCGGCCGCACCCGCCGTCTGCGGGTGGGCACGGCGATCAGTGTGCTGCCCACCGTCCACCCGGTCGCGCTCGGCGAACAGGCCGCGCTGCTGCACGTGACGAGCGGCGGCCGGTTCTCGCTGGGCGTGGGACGCGGCGGCCCGTGGGTGGACCTGGAGGTCTTCGGGACGGGTCTGCGGGCGTACGAGGAGGGGTTCCCGGAATCACTCGATCTGCTGGTGCGCTGGCTGCGCGAGTCCACCGTGTCCGCCTCGGGGGAACGATTCACCTTCCGTGAGGTCCCCGTGGTCCCCCGCCCCTCGGAGGCCCTCACCGAGGTGGCGGGCCCCGAGGTCGTGGTCGCCTGCACCTCCCCCGCGAGTGTACGGCTGGCCGCCGAGCGCGGGCTGCCGATGCTGCTCGGCATGCACGTCGGCGACGAGGAGAAGGCCGAGATGGTCGCCCTGTGGCAGCGGTGCGCGCGGGAGGCGGGGCGGCCGGCGGACGAGGCCCGGGGCGCCGCCCATGTCTCGGCGGGCGTCTGCCAGATCGCGGACCGGCGCACCGACGCGGTGGAGACGCTGACGAAGGCGATGCCCGGCTGGCTGAGGCAGGGGCTGGACGCCCATGTCACGGTGGACGGCCGCTCCCGCCGGATGCGCGACCCGCTGGAGTACACCGAACTGCTCTGCGGGCTGCACCCGGTGGGCACCCCACGGCTGTGCGCGGACCGGCTCGCGGCGACCTCCGAGCGGACCGGCGTCTCCCGCTTCGCCCTGCTCGTCGAGGGCTCCGGCGATCTGGCGGCCACGGAGGAGAACGTACGGCGGCTCGGCGCCGAGGTACTGCCCCACCTGGGCTGAGCGGGTCGCGTCGCGGGATGGCTTGCCGCCCCGTCACTCCATGCACCTCCCGCGGAAGGAGCGGCAAGCAGGCGACCTACTGCGTCAGCAGTCCCGGAGTTCCGGCGACTGGTTGAGCAGCTGGCTGCGCACCGACGTGAAGCGGTTCAGGGTGTCGTCGGCCGAGGCGTCCAGCGGGAACACCGCCACCCGGTGGCAGTTCTGGAAGGCCAGCCGCACACCGAAGTGCCGCTGCAGCGCACCGCGTATGGCGTCACTCGCGAGCGCACGCAGCAGCTGACCGCGTGCCTGCTCGTCCGGCGGGGGCGTCTGGTTGTCGGCAAACACCGCGCCGTCCACCTTCAGCTGGGCCACCAGGGAGCTGATCATCTCCCACGCGTAGGGCAGGGAGGTCCGGACGCAGTCGACGAAGGCAGCTTCGTCGACCTCGCCTCGCTCGGCCTGTTCGAGTAGGGCCGGTGAGACGTCGAGCGACATGGGTTCTCCTCTCGCACCCCCGAACAACAGGGGTTGCCGGTCAGATAAGGGAGTGCGCGATACCGAACACGTTGTGTACACATATCGCGACCTCCCGTTCACTACGGTAGGCAACAGAGCGGGGGCCCACCAGGCGAATGCACGTACAGGCCAGGCCGGTTGGGCACACAATCGGCCATAAGTGAACACGGGTTATCCAGGGAAAAAAGGGGCGACCCCGAGGGCCGCCCCGACCGCCCACTGGCCGCGGAGGACCGGGTGCTTCGCGCGCACCGCCCCCGGTCGAGTAGCGTTGCCGACCATGCGTCTCGTCATTGCCCGATGCTCCGTCGACTACGCGGGCCGGCTCACCGCCCACCTGCCGTCAGCGCCCCGTCTGATCCTGGTGAAGGCGGACGGCAGCGTCTCGATCCACGCGGACGACCGCGCCTACAAGCCCCTGAACTGGATGTCGCCGCCCTGCACGCTGAAGGAGGGTGTGGACGCCGAGGACGGCGTCTGGACCGTCGTCAACAAAGCGGGCGAGAAGCTCATCATCACGATGGAGGAAGTCCTCCACGACTCCTCGCACGAACTCGGCGTGGACCCCGGGCTGATCAAGGACGGCGTGGAAGCGCACCTGCAGGAGCTGCTCGCCGACCGCATCGAGACCCTCGGCGAGGGCTACACGCTGATCCGCCGCGAGTACATGACGGCCATCGGCCCGGTCGACATCCTGTGCCGGGACGCCGAGGGGCAGACCGTCGCGGTGGAGATCAAGCGGCGCGGCGAGATCGACGGCGTGGAGCAACTCACCCGCTATCTGGAGCTGTTGAACCGCGATCCGCATCTGGCCCCGGTCCGCGGAGTCTTCGCGGCGCAGGAGATCAAGCCGCAGGCCCGCGTCCTGGCGACCGACCGGGGCATCGGCTGCCAGGTCCTGGACTACGACGCGCTGCGGGGCATCGAGGACGACAAGCTGCGCCTGTTCTGAGCGGGCGGCCGCTCTACGGTCATCGGGCCCACCCCGCCTCACGGCGCCGGGCCCGGGTCCGTCCTACGGCGGCCACGTCGGGTCCGGCCCAGGGCGCGGGGGCGGTCCTGACCTACGTCAGCGGGCTCCGGGTCCGTCCTACGTCACCGGGGACCGGGTCCGTGCATGGACCCGGTCCCCGGTGCCGGTGCTGGGGCGCGGACGTCAGACCACCGTGTCGCCCGAACCGCTCGGGGACACGGCGGCACCGCTCTCGGAGGCACCCACCGAGGAGCTGGACGTGGCCGGAGCGCTCGCGGACGCCGGCCCGCTGGCCGAGTCCGACGTCGACGGGCTGGTCGTGGACGACTGGCTCGGGGACGGCGACGGCGAGGTGCCCGTCGGGGACGGCGACGTGCTCGGCTTCGGCGTCTTCGACGGCGAGCTGCTCGGCTTCGGGGACGTCGGCGTCCTGGTCGTCGCGGACCTCGACGGGGAGGCCGACGCACCGCCGCCCGGCTTCCGCGTCCCGGTCGGGTCGTCCGACGGGCGGGCCCGCCCGGCCGGCGGGGCCGGGTCGTCGGTCGTGCCGTACGTGCCGTCGGGGCCCGGACCCGTCGGGCGGCTGGTCGCCGTGCCCGTGTCCCCGTTGTTGGCGTCGCCCCGCGCCGGCGTGGCGGCGCCCAGGCCGCCGTCGTCCACGCCCTGACTGGCCGACGGGTTGACGTCGACCTTGCCGGAGGGGTCGTTGGCGTCGTTGTGGGACGTGGCGCCGAGCGTCACCACGGTGCCGAGGACGGCGGCGAGCAGCGCGCCCGCACCGACCGCCACCAGGTTGCGCCGGGCGACGCCCTTGACGCCGGTCCCGCCCTTCGCGGCGGCCGGCGCAGCCGAGGCGTACGACGAGGACCCACCCGGCGACGGCGAGCGGAACGTCACCAGCGACGCGTCGTCGCGGGGCGGCTGGAGCGCCGGGAAGGGCGCGGGGACACCGTGGGCAGGCGACGCCGACTCCTCGGTGCGCGCGTCGGGCACCTCCTCGCCCGCCGTCGCGGCCAGGCCCGGCAGGGGCAGGCCCAGCGACGTACCGGAGCGGTCGGCGACCAGGGCGAGGGCGCGGCGGCCGGCGACCGTGCCGCGCTTGTCGGCGAGGGCGCCGCGCAGGCCGATGGAGGCCTCCAGCTCGGCCCGGGCCCGGTCCAGCCGGCCCTCGCAGAGCGCGAGGACTCCCAACTCGTGGTGGAAGTAAGCCTGTTCGGCGACCTCTCCGGCGAGCCGGGAGGCCTCGGTGCCGGAGCGCAGCGCCCGCTCCCAGGCGCTCCAGTGCAGCCCCGCGGCGAACGCGGGCGCGGCCGTGCGGGCCAGTCGCACGGCGACGCTCGGCTCGTCCTCGCCGGCCGAGGGGGATCCTGCCGACGGGGATCCGGTCTTCTCGAAGGAGGCCGAGGGCCTCGGGGAGGCCACCGGCACCAGGACGCTCAGCGCGGCGAGCACGGCGTCCGCCTCGGCGACCACCCGCTCGGGGGTGACGGAGGGGTGCCCGGCCCACCAGGTGTAGTGGCGGGCCGCGGCGAAGGCCTGCTCCTGGATGTCGTCGGCGTACCCGGCGCCCTCCAGCTGGGCCGGCACCCCGACGGCGAGGCGGTAGCGGGAGCCGACCGGGGAGACCAGGCCGCAGCCCACGAGCTCCCCGAGCGCGGCGTCCGCGTGGGTGTCGCCGACCAGCGCGGGCAGGTGCGCCTGGTGCGGCACCTCGCCGCCGAGCGCGACGGCGAACCGCAGCGTGGCGCGGGCCGAGGCGCTCAGCCGGGCGGCGAGCAGCGGGGCGGGCGCGGCGGCCTCCCCGAGCGAGGGCAGCGGCACGTCGTCGCCGTCACCGCCGTCGACCGGGGTGTCGGCGGGCGGAGCGTCCTCGAAGACGCCGAACTCGTCGACGGCGTTCGTGGCGGCCCGCAACTCGTCGTGCCGGCGCAGCAGGGCGCCGGCCTGGACGAAGCGCAGCGGCAGGCCCTCGGACTCGAACCAGAGGTCACCCGCCCAGTTCGACTCCTCCTCGGTGAGTACGCGGCCGACCGCGCGCTCCAGCAGCTCGACACCGGCCGCCCGGTCGAGTCCGCCGAGGACGACCTCCTCGACGGCCGCTTCGGCGGACGGCGCGGGCACGTCCGGGGTGGCGCCGAGCAGGAAGGCGCACTCGGGGGCGGCCTCGAAGAGTTCGTCCAGCGCGGCGCCGCCGAACTCGACGTCGTCGACGACGACGACCGCGCCGATCTCGCGGACGCAGTCGAGCAGTTCGTCGCGGCCGGGCCGGTGCAGGGGCGCGTCGTGGACGGCGGAGAACAGGTCGTACAGCAGGTCGCCCACCGTGCGGCGGAAGCCGGAGAGGCGGACGACGCCGTCGGGGGCGAGGTCCCCGCAGTCGTCGGCGACGAGGTCGAGGAGGCTGGTGCGGCCGGACCCCGCGGGGCCGGTGAGGCGCACGGAGCGACCGCGGGCGAGCAGCCGGACCAGTTGCTCGCGCTCGTCCTGGCGCTCCAGGAGGGCGAGCGGGGGCCGCGTGGGTCCGGGCGGGACGGGCGGCCTGGCCGCGCGCTCGATCTCCTCGCGCTCGGCGGCGGTGTACTTCCGCGGCCGGTTCGGGCGTTCTCCGGGCGGACAGGCCTCGATCTCGCTACCGTCTACCGGGTTGACGGTGAGCAGGAAGTCGCCGGTGACGAGCCGCACCGTGCGCACCTGGGCGGCCGGTGCGTGCTGGCCGAAATCGGATGCGAGGGATTCCCTGGGCGGGCGCTGGCGCGGCGCGTGGCCGTCGCCGTCGTGGCCCATGCCCTCGGGTCCCCGGGTGATCGGGTCCATAGGTTCCAAGCCCCCCAAAAGCGTCGTGTGCTCTGCAAGCCCTCCCGGCCGTTTTCGCACACCGCGCTGTCGCTTCTGGTCCGGGCCCGCTCGAGGGTTGCTAGGCAGCGGGCAGCCGAACCCTAAACCTTGGCACAGTATCTACGACAGTCCGGGGTACCGCGCGGTCCGAGACGTCACAGTCTCGTGAGGATTGCACGTGACGTACGTTTCGCCGACCTGCGCCCGGGTCTCCCCCGTCGCCCGCTTCACACTCGTACGAGCGCCCCGCGCGGCGACCCTCACGGGACCTGCACACGCGACGGCGCCCGGTTTCACACGCGGGGCAGGGACTCCACGCCGATTCCGCCCTCGATGGCCAGGATCCGGTGCAGCCGGGTGGCCACCAGCAGGCGCTGCATCTGCGGCGGGACCCCGCGCAGCACCAGCCGCCGGCCGCAGCGGCCGGCCCGCCGGTGGGCACCCATGATCACGCCGAGCCCGGTGGCGTCCCAGGAGTCCAGCTCGGACAGATCGAGCACCAGGTCTCCTGCGCCGTCGTCGACCGCCGAGTGCAGGACCGTACGGGCGTCCGCCGCGCTGCGGACGTCGAGGCGCCCCCCGACGACCAGCTCGGCGTGGTCGCCCCTGATGTACATATGCGCTCCCCGAGAGTGCGGTGGCTGGCTGCTCCATGACGGTGGCTGTGCAACGTCTGACTGCTTCCGTGGCAGTGCGGTTGCTGCTTGTAAGCGAACCGATACCGAATTCACCCTGAAGGGTGAGACCGGCGGAGTCTGGGGCAGTCTCAGTGCTTGTAGAAGCCCTGCCCGCTCTTGCGCCCGATGTCACCGGCGTCAACCATCCGGCGCATCAGCTCCGGCGGAGCGAACTTCTCGTCCTGGGTCTCGGTGTAGATGTTGCCGGTGGCGTGCAGCAGGATGTCGACGCCGGTGAGGTCCGCGGTGGCGAGCGGGCCCATGGCGTGCCCGAAGCCCAGCCTGCAGGCCAGGTCGATGTCCTCGGCGGTGGCGACACCCGACTCGTACAGCTTCGTCGCCTCGACGACGAGGGCCGAGATCAGACGGGTCGTCACGAAGCCGGCCACGTCCCGGTTGACGACGATGCAGGTCTTGCCGACCGACTCGGCGAACTCCCGTGCGCTGGCCAGGGTTTCGTCGCTGGTCTTGTAGCCGCGGACGAGTTCGACGAGCTGCATCATGGGCACCGGCGAGAAGAAGTGCACGCCGACGACCCGCTCCGGGTGCTCGGTGGCCGCCGCGATCTTGGTGATCGGGATGGCGGAGGTGTTGGAGGCGAGCACGGCGTCCGGCCGCACGATCTTGTCGAGGGCGCGGAAGATCTCGTGCTTGACCTCGAGCTTCTCGAAGACGGCCTCGACGACGACGTCGGCGTCGGCGGCCGCGTCCAGGTCGGTGGTCGCGGTGATGCGGGCGAGGGCGGCGTCGGCGGCGTGCGCCTCCATCTTGCCCTTGCTCACGAACTTGTCGTACGAGGTCTTGATGCCGTCGGTGCCGCGCCTGAGCGCCTCGTCGGTGACGTCCCGCAGGACGACGTCCCAGCCCGCCTGCGCGGAGACCTGGGCGATGCCGGACCCCATGAGGCCGGCCCCGATGACGGCGAGCTTCCGTGCCACTCAGACTCCCCTTTGAACGACTGCACGAGCGCTTACAGGCTGTTTACTCAGCCTCTCGGCGGACATTAGCGCCCACCGGCTCCCTTGAGGACCGTAAGTAATGCGTGTCACTGTCTCAGCGCGTGAGACACCCGTCACGTCCCAATCGTCCGCACTGGACCGCGTGTTGCGGCCGCTCCGGTACGCCTGGGAGCCGGTGCCGGGAGGCGTCCGCGAGGGGGGCGTCTACGCTGGTCACATGGTCAATCTGACGCGCATCTACACCAGGACAGGCGACAAGGGCACGACCGCCCTCGGCGACATGAGCCGGGTCGCCAAGACGGATCTGCGAATCGCCGCGTACGCCGACGCCAACGAGGCGAACGCGGTGATCGGCACGGCGATCGCGCTCGGCGCGCTCGACGAGGAGGTCGTCAAGGTCCTCACCCGCGTACAGAACGATCTGTTCGACGTGGGCGCGGACCTGTCGACGCCGGTCGTGGAGAACCCCGAGTTCCCGCCGCTGCGGGTCGAGCAGTTCTACGTCGACCGCCTGGAGGCGGACTGCGACCGTTTCAACGAGCGGCTGGAGAAGCTGCGCTCCTTCATCCTCCCCGGCGGCACCCCCGGCGCGGCCCTGCTCCACCAGGCGTGCACCGTCGTCCGCCGCGCGGAGCGCTCCACCTGGGCGGCGCTGGAGGCGCACGGCGAGCTGATGAACCCGCTGACGGCGACCTATCTCAACCGCCTGTCCGACCTGCTGTTCATCCTCGCGCGCACGGCGAACAAGGACACCGGGGACGTGCTGTGGGTGCCGGGCGGGGAGCGCTGAGCGGACCCCCTCTCTCCCGTACCTCCAAACCGGCGCGCCGGTAAGGGAGTTGGTGATCAGGCCCGCCACCAGGGTAGTGGTCCAGACCTATTGACCTATGGTCCAGACCTTTCTATTCTCGCGGCACTGCGGGCCTGATGGCTCAGTCATGCCCCCACCCACTCCCCACCAAGGAGGCGCACCATGCGCTTCGCACACAGAGCCGCGGCAGGGCTCGCGACCCTGCTGCTCCCGCTGGCCGGACTGGTCGGCCTCGCGGCCCCCGCCCAGGCGGCCGCGACCGCCACCGCCACCTACACCAAGACCAGCGACTGGGGCACCGGCTTCGGCGGCCAGTGGACCGTCAAGAACACCGGCACCGGCACCATCAGTTCGTGGACGGTCGAGTGGGACTTCCCCTCCGGCACGTCCGTCACCTCCGCCTGGGACGCGGACGTCACCTCCTCCGGCACCCACTGGACCGCCCGCAACAAGTCCTACAACGGCTCCATCGCCCCCGGCGCCTCCGTCTCCTTCGGCTTCAACGGCGCCGGCTCCGGATCGCCCTCCAACTGCCGGCTCAACGGCGACAGCTGCGACGGCACCACCGTCCCCGGCGACGCGGCCCCCTCAGCCCCCGGCAACCCGACCGCCTCCGACATCACCGACACCTCGGTGAAGCTCTCCTGGCCGGCGGCCAGCGACGACAAGGGCGTCAAGAACTACGACGTCCTGCGCGACGGCACGAAGGTCGCCACCGTGACGACGACCTCGTACGGCGACACCGGCCTGACCGCGGGCACCGACTACTCCTACACCGTGCAGGCCCGCGACACCGCCGACCAGACCGGCCCGGTCAGCGCCGCGGTCGCCGTGCACACCACCGGCGGCGGCACCAATCCCCCGCCCACCGGCGGCAAGGTCAAGCTCGGCTACTTCACCGAGTGGGGCATCTACGGCCGCAACTACAACGTCAAGAACCTGGTGACGTCGGGCTCCGCGTCGAAGATCACGCACATCAACTACGCCTTCGGCAACGTCACCGGCGGCAGGTGCGCGATCGGCGACTCCTACGCCGACTACGACAAGGCCTTCACCGCCGACCAGTCGGTGAGCGGCGTGGCGGACACCTGGGACCAACCGCTGCGCGGCAACTTCAACCAGCTGCGCCAGCTGAAGGCCAAGTACCCGAACCTGAAGGTGCTGTGGTCCTTCGGCGGCTGGACCTGGTCCGGCGGCTTCACGGACGCGGCCAAGAACCCGGCCGCCTTCGCCCAGTCCTGCTACGACCTCGTCGAGGACCCGCGCTGGGCCGACGTGTTCGACGGCATCGACATCGACTGGGAGTACCCCAACGCCTGCGGACTCACCTGCGACACCAGCGGAGCGGCGGCGTTCAAGAACGTGATGGCCGCGCTGCGCGCCAAGTTCGGCTCCTCCGCCCTGGTCACCGCGGCCACCACCGCCGACGGCTCCGACGGCGGCAAGATCGACGCCGCCGACTACGCCGGCGCCGCGCAGTACGTGAACTGGTACAACGTGATGACGTACGACTTCTTCGGCGCGTGGGACGCCAAGGGCCCGACCGCCCCGCACTCCCCGCTCACCTCGTACGCGGGCATCCCCAAGGCGGGCTTCACGACCGCCGACGCGATGGCCAAGTTCAGGGCGAAGGGCGTCCCGGCGGGCAAGCTGCTCATCGGCATCGGCTTCTACGGCCGCGGCTGGACCGGCGTCACCCAGGACGCCCCGGGCGGCACGGCCACGGGCCCGGCGGCCGGCACCTACGAGCAGGGCATCGAGGACTACAAGGTCCTCAAGACGTCCTGCCCGGCCACGGGCACGATCGCGGGCACGGCGTACGCGCACTGCGGCGGCAACTGGTGGTCCTACGACACCCCGGCCACCATCGCCACCAAGATGGCGTGGGCCAGGACCCAGGGTCTGGGCGGCGCGTTCTTCTGGGAGTTCAGCGGCGACACGGGCAACGGTGAGCTGGTGAGCGCCATCAGCAGCGGTCTGTCGTAACGGTCTCACCGCTGCACATGAAGCAACGTTGACACCCCCCAGACTTCGTCCGGGGGGATCCCCGACCAACGAGTGAATGTGGCTACGCCACATTCACTCGTTGCCCAGGCGGGGCTGCCTCCAGCCACGCGAGGAAACCGGTCAGCGCGTCCTCGCTCATGGCGAGTTCGAGACGGGTCCCGCGGTGCTGGCAGGCGAGGATCACGGCGTCGGAGAGCAGGGCGAGTTCCTCCTCGCCCTCGGGAAGACGGCGGCCCGCCACCTCGATCGCGGAGCGTTCCAGGACGCGGCGGGGGCGGAGGGCGTAGGAGAAGACCCGGAACCACGACACGCGGTCGCCGCTGTAGCGGGCCACGCCGTAGCTCCAGCCCTTGCCGCCTGCGTCGGGCTTCTCGGGTACGTCCCAGCGCAGGCTGCAGTCGAAGGTGCCGCCCGAGCGCTGGATGAGTCTGCGTCGCAGGCCGAAGACGAACAGTCCCACCACCACGAGCACGACCACGAGCCCGCACACAGTCAGAGCGAGGATCATCGGCACCGACCTCCTCGTCTCCTAGGTAACGGAACGGAAAAAACACCCACATCGGCCTCAGCCGCGGCTGGTACCGGAGCGATCCGGTACCAGCCGCGGCTGAGTGACGTCAGCACATGGCGTGCTTGGTCAGCGTCCTGACGTCGCCGCCCGCAGCCGGACGTCCGCGCGGCGCTCGGCGGAGGCGTCGGCCTCGGCCTTCGCGCGCTCGAGCGCCCGCTCCGCGCGCTGGACGTCGATCTCGTCCGACAGCTCGGCGATCTCGGCCAGCAGGGACAGCTTGTCGTCCGCGAACGAGATGAAACCGCCGTGCACCGCGGCGACGACGGTCCCACCCTCACTCGTACGGATGGTCACCGGGCCCGACTCCAGCACACCGAGCAGCGGCTGGTGACCGGGCATGACGCCGATGTCGCCGGACGTGGTGCGCGCGACGACCAGGGTGGCCTCGCCGGACCAGACCTGGCGGTCGGCGGCGACCAGCTCGACGTGCAGCTCAGCAGCCAAGGGAGGCTCCTCGGGTCACCACCCGGCGGTTGTGCCGGGTGTTGGGGTCAATTCTAGGGGGCGTGCGGAAGGGGGCGGGACGCGCCCGCCCCCTTCGGTGTGAGCACAGGGCTCACGGTGAGCTCAGAGCTCCGGAGAGAGCGTCAGGAGACGCCCAGCTCCTTGGCGTTCTTCTTCAGGTCCTCGAGACCACCGCACATGAAGAACGCCTGCTCGGGGAAGTGGTCGTACTCGCCGTCGCAGATCGCGTTGAACGCGGCGATCGACTCCTCCAGCGGCACGTCCGAACCGTCCACGCCGGTGAACTGCTTGGCGACGTGGGTGTTCTGGGACAGGAAGCGCTCCACGCGACGGGCACGGTGGACGACGAGCTTGTCCTCCTCGCCGAGCTCGTCGATACCGAGGATCGCGATGATGTCCTGCAGGTCCTTGTACTTCTGCAGGATGCTCTTCACGCGCATGGCCGCGTTGTAGTGGTCCTGCGCGATGTAGCGCGGGTCCAGGATCCGGGACGTGGAGTCCAGCGGGTCCACGGCCGGGTAGATGCCCTTCTCGGAGATCGGACGGGACAGAACCGTCGTCGCGTCGAGGTGGGCGAAGGTGGTCGCCGGGGCCGGGTCGGTCAGGTCGTCGGCGGGGACGTAGATCGCCTGCATCGAGGTGATCGAGTGACCGCGGGTCGAGGTGATGCGCTCCTGGAGGAGGCCCATCTCGTCGGCCAGGGTCGGCTGGTAACCCACCGCGGACGGCATACGGCCGAGCAGGGTGGAGACCTCGGAACCGGCCTGCGTGAAGCGGAAGATGTTGTCGATGAAGAACAGCACGTCCTGCTTCTGGACGTCGCGGAAGTACTCGGCCATGGTCAGGCCGGCCAGCGCGACGCGCAGACGGGTGCCCGGGGGCTCGTCCATCTGACCGAAGACCAGCGCGGTCTTGTCGATGACGCCCGAGTCCGACATCTCCTCGATGAGGTCGTTGCCCTCACGGGTGCGCTCACCGACACCGGCGAACACGGAGACACCGTCGTGGTTGTTGGCGACGCGGTAGATCATCTCCTGGATGAGCACCGTCTTGCCGACGCCGGCGCCGCCGAACAGACCGATCTTGCCGCCCTTGACGTACGGGGTCAGCAGGTCGATGACCTTGACGCCGGTCTCGAACATCTCGGTCTTCGACTCGAGCTCGTCGAAGTTCGGCGCCTTGCGGTGGATGGTCCAGCGCTCGCCATCGTACTGCTCGTCGACGTTCAGCACGTCACCGAGGGTGTTGAACACCTTGCCCTTGGTGAAGTCGCCGACCGGGACGGTGATGCCCGTGCCGGTGTCGGTCACCGGAGCCTGGCGGACCAGGCCGTCGGTGGGCTGCATGGAGATGGTGCGGACCAGGCCGTCACCCAGGTGCTGGGCGACCTCCAGGGTCAGCGTCTTCTTCGCGCCCGCGTTCGCCGGGTCGGCGACGTCCACGTGCAGGGCGTTGTAGATGTCCGGCATCGCGTCGACGGGGAACTCCACGTCGACGACCGGGCCGATGACCCGGGCGACGCGGCCCGTGGCCGCCGCGGTCTCAACAGTGGTGGTCATTTATCGGTCACTCCCCGCGGTCGCGTCGGCCAGGGCGCTCGCGCCACCGACGATCTCGCTGATTTCCTGGGTGATTTCGGCCTGGCGGGCCGCGTTGGCAAGACGGGAGAGCGTGTTGATCAGCTCGCCCGCGTTGTCGGTGGCCGACTTCATCGCGCGCCGCGTGGCGGCGTGCTTCGAAGCGGCCGACTGGAGCATCGCGTTGTAGATGCGGCTCTCCACGTAGCGCGGCAGCAGGGCGTCGAGGACGTCCTCCGCCGAGGGCTCGAAGTCGTAGAGCGGCAGGATCTCGCCCTTGGGCGCGGCCTGCGCGGCGACCTCGTCGAGGCGCAGCGGAAGCAGCCGGGAGTCGATCGCCGTCTGCGTCATCATCGAGACGAACTCGGTGTAGACGATGTGGAGTTCGTCCACGCCGCCGTCCGCCGTCTCCTTCTCGATGGCCTCGATCAGCGGCGCCGCGACCGTCTTGGCGTCCGCGTAGGAAGGCTCGTCGGTGAAGCCCGTCCACGACTCCGAGATCTTGCGCTCACGGAAGTTGTAGTGGGCGACACCGCGTCGGCCGACGATGTACGTGTCGACCTGCTTGCCCTCACGCTCCAGGCGCTCGGTCAGCTGCTCCGCCGCCTTGATGGCGTTGGAGTTGAAGGCCCCGGCGAGACCGCGGTCGCTCGTGAGGAGCAGGACCGCGGCACGGGTCGGGTTCTCCGCCTCCGTGGTCAGCGGGTGCTTGGTGTTCGAACCGGTGCCGACCGCCGTGACCGCGCGGGTCAGTTCCTGCGCGTACGGCGTGGAGGCCGCCACCTTGCGCTGCGCCTTGACGACGCGCGAGGCGGCGATCATCTCCATCGCCTTGGTGATCTTCTTGGTCGCGGTGACGGATCGGATGCGACGCTTGTAGACCCGGAGCTGGGCTCCCATGAGTCAGGTCCCTTCCTTACGTCACTTGGCGGCAGCGGCCGGGACGTCCTCGCCGAGCAGCTTGCCGTCGGAGGTCTCGAACTGCTTCTTGAACTCCGCGATCGCGTCAGCGATGGCCTGCAGGGTGTCGTCGGACATCTTGCCGCCCTCCCTGATGGAGGTCATGAGGCCCTGGTGCTTGCGGTGCAGGAACTCCAGGAGTTCGCGCTCGAAGCGGCGGACGTCGGAGACCGGCACGTCGTCCATCTTGCCGGTGGTGCCGGCCCAGATGGAGACGACCTGGTCCTCGGTGGACATCGGCTGGTACTGATCCTGCTTCAGCAGCTCCACCATGCGCTGACCGCGCTCCAGCTGCGCCTTCGACGCCGCGTCCAGGTCGGAACCGAAGGCGGCGAACGCCTCCAGCTCACGGAACTGGGCGAGGTCGACACGCAGACGGCCGGAGACCTGCTTCATCGCCTTGTGCTGGGCGGAACCGCCGACTCGGGAGACGGAGATACCGACGTTCAGCGCGGGGCGCTGACCGGCGTTGAACAGGTCCGACTCCAGGAAGCACTGGCCGTCGGTGATGGAGATGACGTTGGTCGGGATGAACGCCGAGACGTCGTTGGCCTTGGTCTCGACGATCGGCAGACCGGTCATCGAACCGGCACCCATGTCGTCGGAGAGCTTCGCGCAGCGCTCCAGCAGACGGGAGTGCAGGTAGAAGACGTCACCCGGGTAGGCCTCGCGGCCCGGCGGGCGGCGCAGCAGCAGGGACACGGCGCGGTAGGCGTCGGCCTGCTTCGAGAGGTCGTCGAAGACGATGAGGACGTGCTTGCCCTCGTACATCCACTGCTGGCCGATGGCCGAACCGGTGTACGGCGCCAGGTACTTGAAGCCGGCCGGGTCGGACGCCGGGGCGGCGACGATGGTCGTGTACTCCAGCGCGCCGTTCTCCTCCAGCGCGCGGCGGACCGACGCGATGGTCGAGCCCTTCTGGCCGATGGCGACGTAGATGCAGCGGACCTGCTTGTTCGGGTCGCCGGTGCGCCAGTTGTCGCGCTGGTTGATGATCGTGTCGACGGCCAGGGCGGTCTTGCCGGTCTGGCGGTCGCCGATGATCAGCTGACGCTGACCACGGCCGATCGGGGTCATGGCGTCGACGGCCTTGTAGCCGGTCTCCATCGGCTCGTGCACCGACTTGCGCTGCATGACCGTGGGGGCCTGCAGCTCGAGGGCGCGGCGACCGGACGTCTCGATCTCGCCGAGGCCGTCGATCGGGTTGCCGAGGGGGTCGACCACACGGCCGAGGTAGCCCTCGCCGACGGCGACGGACAGGACCTCGCCGGTGCGGGTGACCGGCTGGCCCTCCTCGATGCCGCTGAACTCACCGAGGACGATGGCACCGATCTCGCGCTCCTCGAGGTTGAGGGCGAGGCCGAGGGTGCCGTCCTCGAACTTCAGCAGTTCGTTGGCCATGGCCGAGGGCAGGCCCTCGACCTTCGCGATGCCGTCGCCGGCAAGGGTGACCGTACCGACCTCCTCGCGCGAGGCCGCGTCCGGCTTGTACGACTGGACGAAGTTCTCCAGCGCGTCCCGGATCTCCTCCGGCCGGATCGTGAGCTCCGCCATCTGGGTTCCCTGCTCTCCTTGTTGGGCCCGAAGTTTCACTTGGGGGGTATGGGGACTCCCCCCAATAAGAGGTGAATCCTCTGCACGGCCCAACCAGGGCCGTCGTGTACGTCTTGTTGTTGAGTTGCTGCTAGCTCGCCATGCGGCGGGCGGCCTCGTCGAGCCGGTCCGCGAGAGAGCCGTTGATGACCTCGTCGCCGACCTTCACCCTGATTCCGCCGAGGATCTCGGGGTCCACGTCCAGGTTCAGGTGCATCTGGCGGCCGTAGAGCTTCGCGAGGGCCGCGCCGAGGCGCCGCTTCTGCGTGTCGCTCAGCGGTACCGCCGAGGTGACGACGGCGACCATACGGTCCCGGCGCTCGGCGGCGAGCTTGGACAGGGACTCCAGTCCCGCTTCCAGGCTACGTCCCCGCGGCGCGGTGACGAGGCGCGTCACCAGACGCTCGGTGGTCACGGTGGCCCGGCCGCCGAGAAGGCGGTGCAGCAGCGCGGTCTTGGCCGAGGTGCTCGCGGCACGGTCGGTCAGCGCCGCACGCAGCTCGGTGTTCGAGGAGACGATCCGGCCGAAGCGGAACAGCTCGTCCTCGACGTCGTCGAGCGTGCCCGTCCGCTGGGCGGCGGTGAGGTCGGCGATGTTCGCCAGCTCCTCCAGCGCGTCCACCAGGTCGCGCGGCTGCGACCAGCGGGACCGCACCATGCCGGCCACGAGGTCGGCGGTGGTGCCGCTGACCTGGCCGCCGAGCAGGCGCTGGACCAGCTCGGCCTTGGCCTCGCCGGGCTGCGCCGGGTCGGTGAGGACCCGGCGCAGGCCGGGCTCGCGGTCGAGCAGCGCGGTGACGGCCGCCAGCTCGTCCGCGAGTCGCGCCGCGTCCACGGACGTGGAGTCCGTCAGCGCGTCGAGACGCTCGCGTGCGGCTGCCAGGGCCTCGCGGCTCGCTCCGTTCATCGCGCGGCCTCGGCCTTCTCCTCGAGGTCGTCGAGGAAGCGGTCGATCACGCGGCTCTGACGGGCGTAGTCCTCGAGGGACTCGCCGACGAGCTTGCCGGCCAGGTCGGTGGCGAGCTTGCCGACGTACTGGCGGAGCGCGGACGAGGCGGCCTTGCGGTCGGCCTCGATCTGGGCGTGACCAGCGGCGACGATCTCCTCGCGCTGCCGCTGGCCCTCGGCCCGCATCTCGGCGATGAGCGCGGCGCCCTGCTCCTGCGCCTCCTGGCGCAGACGCGCGGCCTCGTGCCGGGCCTCGGCGAGCTGGGCCTTGTACTGCTCCAGAACGCTCTGGGCCTCGACCTTCATGGCCTCGGCCTCTTCGATACCGCCTTCGATCGCCGCGCGGCGCTCCTCCAGAACCTTGTTGATGTTCGGAAGCAGCTTCTTCCAGAAGAAGAAGAACACGATGGCGAAGGCGATGGTGCCGACGAGCAGTTCGGGGCCGGGCGGGATGAGGGGATTCTGCTTCTCCTCAGCCGCCAGCTGAACCAGGTGGGCGATCACATCAGTGCCTTTCGTCGATACGTGCCGGTAAGTAACTGATTACTGACCGAACACGAACGGCATAACGATGCCGATGAGGGCGAGCGCCTCACAGAAGGCGAAGCCGAGGATCTGGTTGGCACGGATCAGACCGGCCGCCTCGGGCTGACGGGCCAGCGCCTGGGTGCCGTTGCCGAAGATGATGCCGATACCGATGCCGGGGCCGATGGCCGCGAGGCCGTAACCGATGGAGCCGAGGGAACCGGAGACGGCGGCGAGGGTCTCAGTGGCAGCCATGCTGATTTTCCTTCTCTTTCACGGACCGGTGGGGGTTGGCCACCGGACGACTGGTGAGGTGGGGCGGACGGTGCTGCTCAGTGGTGCTCGGCGAGAGCGCCCTGAACGTAGGAGCAGGCCAGCAGCACGAACACGTACGCCTGGACGGCCTGGACGAAGAGCTCGAACATGATCATGACGACGGTCATCACGAAGGAGACGGCAGCGCCGGGGATCATGTAGCTGTTCAGCAGGTACCAGCTGGCGACGGTGAACATCACCAGGAGCAGGTGACCGGCGAACATGTTGGCGAAGAGTCGGACCGCGTGCGTGAAGGGCCGGACGAGGACGTTCGAGAAGAACTCGATGACCACGACGAGCGGCAGCACCGCACCGAGCGACTTGTCGTAACCGGTGAGGTTCTTGAACCCGCCCGCGAAGCCGTGCTTCTTGAAGGTGAGCGACAGCCACGTGATGTAGACGATCGCGGCCAGCACGGCGGGGAACGCGATGATCGACGACACCGGGAACTGGGCTACCGGGATCACGGACCAGACGTTCATGATCCAGATGAAGAAGAAGAGCGAGACCATCAGCGGGACGTACTTCTCGCCCTCGCGCTTGCCCAGCGTCTCGTAGACGATGCCGCGGCGCACGAAGTCGTAGCCGGCCTCGCCGACCATCTGCAGCTTGCCCGGCACCAGCTTCGCCTTGCCGAAGGCCGCCCAGAAGAAGCCGACGACGATGACGGTGGTGATGAGTGAGAGCAGCATCACCTTGTTGAACTCGAAGCCGCCGACCGTGGCGATCGGCGCGAAGAGGAACGAGTGCAGGCCCGGAGCCGGGAAGCCACACCCGTTGTCGGACATGATCCGACAACTCCAGTCGAAGGCGAGCTGGGTCTGTTCAGCACTCACCGCGGGCTCCTTCGGCGTGACGCATAGGTACGGCAACCTCGTTGTGTCGGCGCGGCGCGCAGCCGCGGGTCGGCACCGGACTGGTGTTACGGATGTGGGGGCGGCTGGGGGGCATCGAGCCTCGCGAAGGGGCAGGCGTCAGCTCAGATGCCCGCGCCCGCGATGCCGCAGTTGGCACCGGACGATAGCAGGAGATCTCGCACGTCTTTATCCCGGCCCTACCCCTCACGAGGAGTGCCCCGTCTTCTCGGGCCTCTCGCTCTTCCCGGACTCGGGTTCGACGTAGAAGATCTTGGCCTTCATGTGCGCACGGGCCTGCGCCGCCATCCACACGACGGTCGCCACGACCAGGGAGATCGCGAACGCCTTCGGGTCGAAGAGCGAGGTGTGCCTGAAGAGGGCCACGAAGATCATGAGCAGCAGGAGCTGGGCGACGTAGAGCATCAGCCCCATGGCCTGGAACAGCTGCGGAAGCGTTTTCGCGGTCCACTGCAGCACGTACAGGCCGACGCCCATGAACAGGACGGCCAGCAGCACGCCCACGGCCGCCCCGACCGCTCCCCTGCCGCCGGCCACCACACCGCTGACGGCGACCGCGACCACGCCGGCGGCCACCGTGGGCACGGCGATCGGCAGCAGGCTCCGGACGTCATTGGCAGGCATGGCGGCAACTCCGCTTTCGCAGGGGGTTCGGGGTGTCGTCATGGACGAGCGTAGTCCCGGACGTGAGAGAGAACCTCAACGCCCTGGGGTCGCGCACTTGCGTCCTTCGGCTCTGTCCGGGGGTTCTCGTGAACCGTATCACAAACTATTTGATGAGGTCTTTACCTGGTGGATGTGCCAGCTGTCACACATGAGAGTGACCGTGCGCGTACGTGCAGAAACCGAGCCGACATGTCTGGTATTGGGGGGCTTTGCACCCCCACGAGATGGCAACGCTTTAGTCAGATTCTTACCTTGGGCGTCAGCGCGACGACCCCGCGGTACGTCCGTCCAGAACCCGCGAACGGGCACCCAGCGCGGTCGCTCCGTTGACTCCCGCCACACCGGCCACCACGGGCGTGACGGGTGCCGAGGGCTCGGAGGCCTGGCCCGAGTCGCCCTGCGCCGCGGCCTCTGCGCTCTCCGCGGACGCGGTGGCCGGGGTCGAGGCGCCCGGCGCCGTGGCCCGCCGGCGGCGGTAGCGCGGCGGCACGAAGCGCTCGGCCCAGCGCGGGGCGCGCGGGGTGAAGCGGGGCAGCAGGAGCAGCCCCAGCCCGATCGCGCTGAGGAACACCACGCCGAGCACGATCCACATGGAGGCCGAGTTGACCGAGTAGGTCAGCGCCCCGAAGCCGATCAGCGCCGCCCAGAAGTACATGATCAGCACCGCCCGGCTGTGCGAGTGGCCGATCTCCAGCAGCCGGTGGTGCAGATGCCCGCGGTCGGCGGCGAACGGCGACTGGCCGCGCCAGGTGCGCCGCAGGATGGCCAGCACCAGGTCGGCGGCCGGGATGGCGATGATGGTCAGCGGCATCAGCAGCGGGATGTAGACCGGCACCATCTGGTGCACGGAGTTGCGCTCGGAGCCGGTGAACAGGTTCATCAGGTCCGGATCGACCTGACCCGTCACCGAGATCGCGCCGGCCGCCAGCACCAGGCCGATCAGCATCGAGCCGGAGTCGCCCATGAAGATCCGCGCCGGGTGCATGTTGTGCGGCAGGAAGCCCAGGCACATGCCCATGAGGACGGCGGCGAACAGCGTGGCCGGGGCGGCGGCCTCGATGCCGTAGGAGTACCAGATCCGGTACGTGTACATGAAGAACGCGGCCGCCGCGATGCACACCATCCCCGAGGCCAGCCCGTCGAGTCCGTCGACGAAGTTGACCGCGTTGATGGTGATGACGACCAGTGCCACGGTCAGCAGCGTGCCCTGCCACTGGGTCAGCGCGACCGTGCCGACGCCCGGCACCGGCAGCCAAAGGATCGTCAGACCCTGCATGACCATCACACCGGCGGCGATCATCTGGCCGCCCAGCTTGATCAGGGCGTCGATCTCGAACTTGTCGTCCAGGACACCGATCAGCCAGATCAGCGCGGCTCCGGACAGCAGCGCCCGCGGCTCGTTCGACTTCTCGAAGACCTCGTTGAGGTTGGTGAGGTGGTCGGCGACCAGCAGGCCCGCGCACATACCGAAGAACATCGCAATCCCGCCGAGCCGCGGAGTGGGTTCCCGGTGCACGTCACGCGCCCGGATCTCCGGCATCGCGCCCGCCACGATCGCGAACTTCCGTACCGGCCCTGTCAGCAGGTAGGTCACCGCGGCCGTGATGCAGAGCGTCAGCAGGTATTCACGCACAGGCTTCCCCACAGGTCTCGCTGGCCATCTCAGCCCCACAGCCTAGCGACGCAGGCATATGTATGGGGACTTCCGGGTAGCGACGATGGTTGCACGCGTGGCTGTGCACGACGGTGCGCCTACCCCGCCTCAGCCGGGATACGGCGGAAATCTACCCGTGAGCTCGCGCACGTCCGCACGCGCCCTCGCCGCGTCCGCCTCGCCACGCAGCACCTTCCCGACCAGCACGGCGATCCACTCCATCTCCGCCTGCCCCATGCCCTGCGAGGTCACCGCGGCCGTGCCCAGCCGCAGCCCGCGGACGTCGGCGTGGGGAAGCGCACAGCAGTCGAGGACGATGCCGGCGGCGGCGAGCCGCCCGCGCGCGGTGCGCCCGTCGCAGCCGAGCGGCGCCGGGTCGGCGGTGATCAGGTGGGTGTCGGTGCCGCCCGTGGTCACCACCAGGCCCTCGGCGCCCAGCCGGGCGGCCAGGACCCGCGCGTTGGCGACGACCTGATGGGCATAGGCGGCGAAGGCCGGGGTCGCCGCCTCGCCGAACGCGACGGCCTTCGCGGCGATGGTGTGCATCTGCGCGCCACCCTGGGTGAAGGGGAACACGGCCCGGTCGACCCGCTCGGCCAGCTCGGCGCCGCACAGGATCATCCCGCCGCGCGGCCCGCGCAGCACCTTGTGCGTCGTGGCGCACACCACGTCGGCGAACGGCACCGGGCTGGGCGCCGCTCCCCCGGCGACCAGCCCGATCGGGTGTGCGGCGTCCGCGATGAGATACGCGCCCACCTCGTCGGCGACCTCGCGGAAGAAGGCGTGGTCGATGTGGCGCGGGTAGGCGATGGAGCCGCACACGATCGCCTTGGGCCGGTGCGTCCGGGCCAGCGTGCGCACCTGGAGGTGGTCCATCAGCCCGGTCTCCGCGTCCACCCCGTAGCCGACGAAGTCGAACCAGCGGCCCGAGAAGTTGGTGGGCGAGCCGTGCGTGAGGTGACCGCCGTAGGGCAGGCCGAGGGCGAGCACGGTGTCGCCGGGGCGCAGCAGCGCTGCGTACGCGGCGAGCACCGCCGAGGAGCCCGAGTGCGGCTGCACATTGGCGTGCTCGGCTCCGAACAGCTGCCGCGCCCGCTCCACGGCGAGACGCTCGGCCATGTCGACGATCTCGCAGCCGCCGTGGAAGCGGGCCCCCGGATAGCCCTCGGCGTACTTGTTGGCGAGCGGCGAGCCGAGCGCGGCGAGCACCGCGGGCGAGGTGAAGTTCTCGGCCGCGATCAGCTGGAGCGTCGTCGACTGCCGCCGGAGCTCCCCGAGCAGGATGTCGGCCACTTCGGGGTCCTGCCGCCGCAGGACATCGGCCTCTAGCGCGGGGGTGACCGACATGGTGGGCTCCGGGCGGTCGACGGTGACGTACGTCCAATGTAGGCCCGGGGCGGGTGGGACGCGCGGCTGTTACGCCCGTGTGGGTACGCCGGTCAGCGCCGTGACGACGGGGTCCAGCGCCTGGTGTATCTCGTCGCCGATCGAGCGGAAGAAGGGCAGCGGCGCCCCGTACGGGTCGTACACCTCGTCCGCCTCGGCGGTCGGGGCCAGCAGCCACCCGCGCAGCGCGGCGGCCGCGCGCACCAGGGCGCGGGCGCGTTCGACCACGCCGTCCTCCAGCGGGGGCAGCGTGGCCGGGTCTATCGCCTTCACCAGCCGGGTGAACTCCTTCAGCGTGAAGGTGCGCAGGCCCGCCGAGTGGCCCATGGAGATGACCTGGGCGCGGTGGTCGCGGGTCGCGGTGAGGACCAGGTCGGCGCGGATGACGTGCTCGTCCAGCAACTCCCGGCCCGTGAAGCCGGTGGCGTCCGCGCCGAAGTCGGCCAGCACGGTCTCCGCGTTGGCCTCCATGGGCGCGCCCTCGTGGCCCCAGGTGCCGGCGCTCTCCACGATCAGCTCGCCGCCGAGGCGCCGTCCGGGGGATCCGGGCGGGGGGTCGCCGAGCCGGTCCGCCAGGAAATGCCGGGTCAGCCGCTCGGTGATCGGCGAACGGCACACGTTTCCGGTGCTGACGTGGAGGATGCGGAAGGCGTCGCGCGGAAGACCCGGCTCCACCGGGCCCCGCGTCTCGTCCCCGTCCCCTATGCCACGCATGGGGGTACCCCCTGCTCGAGCGCGGCCGAGAGCTTGGGGGAGTCGGGCGCCGTCAATTCGCCACCTCGAGGTCGGGTACGACCTTCCGCAGCTCCTCCGGCGACAGGGCGCCCTCGCGCAGCAGCACCGGCACCCGGCCGGTGACGTCGACGATGGAGGACGGGACGTTGCCGGGGGTCGGGCCGCCGTCGAGGTAGACGGACACGGAGTCGCCGAGCATGTCCTGGGCGGCGTCGCAGGTCTCCGGCGCGGGGTGGCCGGTGAGGTTGGCGGAGGAGACGGCCATCGGGCCGACCTCGGTGAGCAGTTCGATGGCGACGGGGTGCAGCGGCATCCGCACCGCGACCGTGCCGCGGGTGTCCCCGAGGTCCCACTGCAGGGACGGCTGGTGCCGGGCGACCAGGGTCAGCGCGCCCGGCCAGAACGCGTCCACGAGCTCCCAGGCCATCTCGGAGAAGTCCGTGACGAGGCCGTGCAGAGTGTTCGGGGAGCCGATGAGGACGGGGGTGGGCATGTTGCGGCCCCGGCCCTTGGCGGCGAGCAGGTCGGCCACGGCCTCGGAGGAGAACGCGTCGGCGCCGATGCCGTACACGGTGTCGGTCGGCAGCACCACGAGTTCGCCCCGGCGGACGGCGGACGCGGCCTCGCGCAGACCCGTCACGCGGTCGGTCGCGTCATTGGTGTCGTATCGCCGTGCCATTGTCAGCGGGCCTCCTCGTACACGTACTGCTCGGTCGAAGTCCTGGTGGGGGTCACGGCATCGCCTTGCGCGCGGTGGCGAAGCGCGGCCGGTTGTTGAGGTCGGGGTGGTCGGCCGCGTCGGCCCAGCCCCGCTCCTCGGTGAAGATCCACGGCACCTGGCCGCCCTGGGTGTCGGCGTGCTCGATCACGACGACACCGCCGGGGCGCAACAGCCGGTGCGCGGTGCGCTCGATGCCGCGGATCAGGTCGAGACCGTCCTCCCCGGAGAACAACGCGAGTTCGGGGTCGTAGTCGCGGGCCTCCGGGGCTACGTACTCCCATTCGGTGAGCGGGACGTACGGCGGGTTGGAGATGACCAGGTCGACCTGGCCGTCGAGGTCGTGGAAGGCGGTCAGCGCGTCGCCCTGGCGCAGGTCGACGCGCGAGCCCTCCATGTTCCTGCGGGTCCAGCGCAGCGCGTCCTCGCTGAGCTCCACGGCGTGCACCCGGGAGCGGGGCACCTCCTGGGCGAGGGCGAGCGCGATGGCGCCCGAGCCGGTGCACAGGTCGACGATGCACGGCTCGACCACGTCCATGGCGCGCACGGCGTCTATGGCCCAGCCGACCACGGACTCGGTCTCCGGCCTCGGGACGAACACCCCGGGGCCGACCTGGAGCTCCAGGTACCGGAAGTAGGCGCGCCCGGTGATGTGCTGGAGCGGCTCGCGCTGCTCGCGGCGCGCGATGACCTCCCAGTAACGGGCGTCGAAGTCCGTGTCCTTGACGGTGTGCAGTTCGCCCCGTTTGACACCGTGCACGAACGCGGCGAGCTCCTCCGCGTCGGTGCGCGGCGAGGGCACGCCGGCGTCGGCCAGCCGCTGGGTGGCCTGGGCCACCTCCGCGAGCAGCACGCTGCGGGGGCTTGGGGGTCGCCCCCCAAAATCTTGCTGCACGCTGGTCCTCCGGTCCTCGGTACTTCCTCTGGTGAGCGCTGCGCGGCCCGTGCGGGCCCTCGCCCTACGCGGCGGCGAGCTTGGCCGCCGAGTCCGCGTCGACGCAGGCCTGGATCACCGCACCGAGGTCGCCGTCCAGGACCTGGTCCAGGTTGTACGCCTTGAAGCCGACGCGGTGGTCGGAGATGCGGTTCTCCGGGAAGTTGTAGGTGCGGATCTTCTCGGAGCGGTCGACGGTGCGGACCTGGCTGCGGCGGGCGTCCGCGGCCTCCTTCTCCGCCTCCTCCTGCGCCGCGGCGAGCAGCCTGGAGCGCAGGATACGCATCGCCTGCTCCTTGTTCTGCAGCTGGCTCTTCTCGTTCTGGCAGGAGGCGACGACTCCGGTGGGCAGGTGCGTGATGCGCACCGCGGAGTCGGTGGTGTTCACGGACTGGCCGCCGGGGCCGGAGGACCGGTAGACGTCGATCCGCAGGTCGTTCGGGTTGATCTCGACGTCGACCTCCTCGGCCTCGGGGGTGACGAGGACGCCCGCGGCGGAGGTGTGGATGCGGCCCTGCGACTCGGTGGCGGGCACGCGCTGCACGCGGTGCACCCCGCCCTCGTACTTCAGCCGGGCCCAGACGCCCTGGCCGGGCTCGATCTGCCCGCGGGCCTTCACCGCGACCTGGACGTCCTTGTAACCGCCGAGCTCGGACTCGGTGGCGTCGATGATCTCGGTCTTCCAGCCGACGCGCTCGGCGTAGCGCAGGTACATCCGCAGCAGGTCGCCGGCGAACAGGGCGGACTCGTCGCCGCCCGCGCCCGCCTTGATCTCCAGGAGCACGTCCTTGTCGTCGCTGGGGTCGCGCGGGACCAGCAGGAGGCGCAGCTTCTCGGTCAGCTCCTCGCGGTACCGCTCCAGCTCCTTGACCTCGGCGGCGAAGTCGGGGTCGTCGGCGGCGAGTTCGCGCGCGGTCTCGATGTCGTCGCCGGTCTGCTTCCAGGAGCGGTACGTGGCGACGATCGGGGTGAGCTCGGCGTAGCGCTTGTTGAGCTTGCGCGCGTTCGCCTGGTCGGCGTGGACCGACGGGTCGGCGAGCTTCTTCTCCAGGTCGGCGTGCTCGGCGACGAGTTCCTCGACGGCCTCGAACATCTTGGGGCTCCTGTACTGCGCTGCGGGTGAGGGGAAGGCGGGCGACCAAAAACGCCGGTCCCGGCGCGCCCTCGCGGTGGGGGCGCAGCCGTGGACCGGCGATTTGGGGCTCGCTACTTCTTGGAGCCGGCAGCCTTGCCGAAGCGGGCCTCGAAGCGGGCCACACGGCCACCGGTGTCGAGGATCTTCTGCTTGCCCGTGTAGAACGGGTGGCACTCGGAGCAGACCTCGGCGCGGATGGTGCCGCTGTTGATCGTGCTGCGGGTGGTGAACGACGCGCCGCAGGTGCAGCTGACCTGCGTCTCGACGTACTCGGGGTGGATGTCGCGCTTCAAGGTGTCTCCTAGGATCGGGAGGGCGCCGGGTCGCAGCCGCGGGATGCGGAGGCGTGAACCGGAGCCGACGTACCAGTCTGCCAGGACTGGCGCCATCCCCCAAAACCGGGGGGCGGGGCGAGATATTCCCGCGCCCGGCCGGGCCGTGCCTAGGACGCGCTCACGACACCCTTGGCCTCGCCCGTGGCGGTGTTCTTCGTGGCGCTCTCCGGGATCGGCCGGTCGTTCCTGAGCGCCTCCCACACCTGCTTCGCCTTGGGCTTGTCGATGAGGACCCGGTTGGCGTTCGCGCTGTCGTACTGCACCGGCATCGTGACCATGTTCATGTCCGAGGACTGGATGCGCTTGAGACCCTCGGCGAAGGACATCAGGGAGTTCACCGAGCCGAGGTCGGAGTCGGTGGTGACGGACCTGGTGGCGGTGTCGGCGAGGTCGTAGAGCCTCTTCGGGTCGGAGAACAGGCCGATGTGCCCGACCTGCTCGACCAGGGCCTTGACGAAGGACTGCTGGAGCTGGATGCGGCCGAGGTCGGAGCCGTCGCCGACGCCGTGCCGGGTGCGCACCAGGGCGAGCGCCTGCCGCCCGTCGAGGGAGTGGGTGCCGGCGGCGAGCTTGAGGTGGCTCTCCCGGTCGTCGATGTCCTTGCCGGTGGTGACCCGTACGCCGCCGAGCTCGTCGACGAGCTTCTGGAAGCCCCGGAAGTCGACCTCCAGGTAGTGGTCCATCCGGACGCCGGTCAGCGACTCGACGGACTTCACGGCGCAGGTGGCGCCGCCGGTGGAGTACGCCTCGTTGAACATCACGTTCCGCGCGGCGGGGTGCGTGGTGCCGTGGGCGTCGGTGCACTCGGGGCGGTCGACGAGAGTGTCGCGCGGGATGGACACCACGCTGGCCTTCTTGTGGCCCTTGTAGACGTGCACGATCATCGCCGTGTCGGAGCGGGCGCTGCCGTCGTCGACGCCTCCGCCCAGCTTCCTGTTGCCGCCGGCGCGGGTGTCGGAGCCGAGGACCAGGATGTTCTCGGAGCCGTTGTCGACCTTGGCCGGCCGGTCGCCACCGAGGGCCTGGTCGATGTCGACACTCTTGATGTTGCCGTTGAGCTTGAAGTAGACGTAGCCGGCGCCGGTGCCGCCGAGCACGACGATGCCCGCCGCGGTCCAGGCCGTGACCAGCAGGGCCTTGCGCCGCCCCCTGGGGGGCCTGCGACGGCCCCCGGCGGGGCTGGACGGGCTCGCGGAACCGGTGTCCCCGGATATGGCGGGGTCCGGCGTGCTCTCGGCGGACATGTGCTCCTCAGACTCTCGTGTACGGCCTCTTACCCCCTGCTTTCAGGGACAGGCCCCGGTCCCCCTGTGGACGCGCGGGCGTACCGCACCATCGTCGCTCGTACGGTCAGACGGGGGAACTCGGGAAAGGGTTGCACAACGCACCCTGCCCGCCATGTCAGGAGATACGCACGCCGCGCAGCCGCCCGCCGCGTGCCCTCCGGGGTTCACCTGCGGCTTCGCCGGGGTGGCCGAAAACGCTCGGTGCCGGGGGCGGACGCACCGCCTGTGGCCAAGGTCTCGCACGGGCGGCGCCGCCGCGTGGCCGCGCGGCACGACCCTGCCGCGCTCGGGAAGTCGCTCCCGGGCCACCTCGCGGTCCTCCGGGGCCGCCCCACGGCCCTCGCGGCACGCCTCACGGCCCTCGAGGCACGACGAAGGGCCGCCCCCCGGCGGGAGCGGCCCTCGCGGACGATGCCGGTGAAGCGCGAGCGTCAGTCGCCGTTGCCCGGCGCCGGAGTCGTCTTCTGGATCTGCATCAGGAACTCGACGTTCGACTTGGTCTGCTTCATCTTGTCGAGCAGCAGCTCGATCGCCTGCTGCTGGTCGAGCGCGTGCAGCACCCGGCGCAGCTTCCAGACGACGGCGAGCTCCTCGTTGCCGAGCAGGATCTCCTCCTTGCGGGTGCCGGACGCGTCGACGTCCACCGCCGGGAAGATGCGCTTGTCGGCGAGCTTCCGGTCGAGCTTGAGCTCCATGTTGCCGGTGCCCTTGAACTCCTCGAAGATCACCTCGTCCATGCGGGACCCGGTGTCCACCAGGGCGGTGGCGAGGATGGTCAGCGAGCCGCCGTCCTCGATGTTGCGGGCCGCGCCGAAGAAGCGCTTCGGCGGGTACAGGGCGGTCGAGTCGACACCACCGGACAGGATGCGGCCGGAGGCCGGGGCCGCGAGGTTGTACGCGCGGCCCAGGCGGGTGATCGAGTCGAGCAGGACGACCACGTCGTGGCCGAGCTCGACGAGGCGCTTGGCCCGCTCGATGGCCAGCTCGGCGACCGTGGTGTGGTCCTCGGCCGGGCGGTCGAAGGTCGAGGAGATGACCTCGCCCTTGACCGACCGCTGCATGTCGGTGACCTCTTCCGGACGCTCGTCGACCAGGACGACCATCAGGTGGCACTCGGGGTTGTTGTGGGTGATCGCGTTGGCGACCGCCTGCATGATCATGGTCTTGCCGGTCTTCGGCGGGGCCACGATCAGACCGCGCTGGCCCTTGCCGATCGGCGACACCAGGTCGATGATCCGGGTGGTCAGCACGCCCGGGTCCGTCTCCAGGCGGAGGCGGTCCTGCGGGTAGAGCGGAGTCAGCTTGTTGAACTCCGGGCGGCCGCGGCCGTGTTCGGGCGCCATGCCGTTGACAGAGTCGAGACGGACCAGCGCGTTGAACTTCTCGCGGCGCTCGCCCTCCTTCGGCTGGCGGACCGCACCGGTGATGTGGTCGCCCTTGCGCAGGCCGTTCTTGCGGACCTGGGCCAGGGAGACGTACACGTCGTTCGGGCCCGGCAGGTAGCCGGAGGTGCGGATGAAGGCGTAGTTGTCGAGGATGTCGAGGATGCCCGCGACGGGGATCAGCACGTCGTCCTCGGTGATCTGCGGCTCCTGGACCTCGTCGCGGCCACGGCGGCCACGGCGGTCGCGGTAGCGGCCGCGACGGCCCCGGCGGCCGCCCTCGAAGTCGTCGTCGTCCTGCTGTCCGCCGCGGTCCTGACGGCCGCCGCCCTGCTGCTGGCCCTGCTGGCGCTGACCGGCCTGGCCCTGCTGGTCGTCGCCCTTGCGGCGGTCGCGGTCACGGTCACGGTCGCGCTCACGGCCGCGCTCACGGCGGTCGCGGCGGCGGCCCTCGGCTCCCGCCTCACCGGCGTCGCCCTTGGCCTCGCCCTGCTGCTGCGCGGACGTCTCGGCCTTCGCCTCGGCCTTGGCCTCGACGGCGACGGTCTCGGCGCCGCCCGCCGGGCTGCCCGCCTCGGCGGTTGCGCGGCGCCGGCGGCGCTCGCCCGGCGTGTCGTCTCCCCCGCGCTCGGCTTCGCTCGCGCGGGTGGGGCCACCGGCCGGCTGGCCGGGAATCTCGATCTGCTGCTGGGCCACGGCCTTGTCGGCGGGCGTCCCGGCCGCGTTCTTCTTCTCCGCGGCGGCCTCGTCGTCCGTACGGGTGCGGGAGGCGGCACGGCGCTTCGGCTTGGTCTCGCCGTCCCCGGCGGGGGCCGCGGCCTTCGCGGGGGCGGCGCCCCCGCCCGCCTGCGCCTCCTTGATGACCTCGATCAGCTGGCTCTTGCGCATCCGCGCGGTGCCCCTGATGCCGAGGCCGGATGCGACCTGCTGCAGCTCGGCCAGCACCATGCCCTCGAGGCCGGTACCGCGGCGCCGCCGGGAGCCGGCACCGCCGGCAGGCGCGGAGGCGTCCGTGGAGGGCGCGGCAGCGGTCTCCTCGACACGTGCGCCCATCAGATCGGTGGTGTCGCTCACGAAGGGTCCTTCCCTGGAGCGGACGTCGGCCTGTCTGGCTCGGCGACCGGTTGTGCTGTCCGGCTTAGGTCCTTGCTGTGTGGACCGTGCCGGGGCGGTGGTCCGCCAAAGCGGCGGAAGAGATTTCTGGTGATGGCGCTTCCCCGACGAGCCGTGGCACCCGGTGTCACGTGGCGTGGTCGCACCGATTCCGGAGCGTGCCCGGCGGACCGCTCAGTGTCGCCGTACGACGTACTGCCCAGGTACGACGTACACCACACAGTGCGGCTTGGGGGGCTCCCGGAAGAATGTCTGTCCCGGACGGGGACACGAAGCACCTCGCCATGGTGGGGTCGGGTGCAGACTTGAGATTAACACTACCGGATCCAACAAACATTCCCCCTCTCGAAATCCGGCAAGCGCCCGTTTTTCAATCCATGCCGGCAGCCGTGAGCGGCAGCACGCCGGCTCCCTGCAGGTCGAGATTCAGCCGGTTGGCGGCCCAGTCCGCGCCCGCCAGGCGCTCCACCTTGTCGGCGGTGTCCGCGTCGGCCAACGCCATGACCGTGGGCCCGGCGCCGGAGATCACCGCGGGGATGCCGTCCGCCCGCAGCCGCTCCACCAGCGCCGCGCTCTCCGGCATGGCCGGGGCGCGGTACTCCTGGTGGAGACGGTCCTCGGTGGCCGGAAGCAGCAGTTCGGGACGGTGGGTGAGCGCCTCGACGAGCAGGGCGGCGCGGCCCGCGTTGACGGCCGCGTCGACGTGCGGCACGGTCCGCGGCAGCAGTCCGCGCGCGGTCTCGGTGAGCACCGGCTTCCCGGGCACGAAAACCACCGGAACGATGGAATCGGAGGGCTCCATCCTGATGGCGCGGGCCGCTCCCCCTTCCATCCAGGACAGGGTGAACCCGCCCAGCAGACAGGCCGCGACGTTGTCGGGGTGTCCCTCTATCTCGGTGGCCAGTTCGAGCAGGGCCGCGTCGTCGAGCCTTGCCTCGCCGCCTATGGTCACCGCGCGGGCTGCGACGATGCCGGCGCAGATGGCGGCGGAGGAGGAGCCGAGGCCGCGGCCGTGCGGGATGCGGTTGGCGCAGACGATCTCCAGGCCGCGCGGCTGCCCGCCGAGGACGTCGAAGGCGGTGCGCAGGGAGCGTACGAGCAGGTGCCGCTCGTCGCGGGGCAGCGTCTCGCTGCCCTCGCCCGCGATGTCGATGTGCAGCCCGGAGTCGGCCACCCGGACGACCACGTCGTCGTAGAGCCCCAGCGCGAGGCCGAGGGCGTCGAAGCCCGGGCCGAGGTTGGCGCTGGTGGCGGGGACGCGCACCCGGACGGCGGCGGCGCGGAACGCTGGACCGGCCATCGCTCGATGACTCTCCTTGAGCTGCGGTCGAATGAGATTCGATGGATACGGGAGTGTGGGGACCCTCGGACCGCACAGACGGCGCGGGACCGCGCGCCCTGCGAGGGCATATGCGGCGGGCGGGTTCAGTACAGCCTATCGAAGGAAGGTTCTGTGGCGACATAGGGCGCACAGGAGGCGCACGATGCGTGTCGTAAGCCCCCCGTGCACCCCTGCCGGGGGCGTCCCCGGGAGAGGACCGCCCCCGGGCGTCACGGGGTCGCGCTACCGGGCGGAACCGGGCACGCGGACCGGCACGGACCAGCACGGACCGGTCGTACGCGCCCGTACGGAGCGGCCGTGCGGGCCGGCGGTACCCACTGGCCGCGCGGTCGGCCGCACCGGCCGGGACGATCGGGGCGTACTTACCGGCGTTCAGGCTTTCCGGACGGGGCGTTTCCGGACGGACCGGACCGCGCGGGTCAGGCGAGGCCCAGGCGCTCGGCCGCCGTCGCCGCGTCGACCGGGACGGTGACCGGCTGTGGGGCGCCGGCGACGGCCCAGTCGGGGTCCTTCAGGCCGTTTCCGGTGACGGTGCACACGATGCGCTGGCCCGGGTCGACCTTGCCCTGCTCGGCGGCCTTCAGCAGGCCGGCCACGGACGCGGCGGACGCCGGCTCGACGAAGACGCCCTCCTGGGCGGCCAACAGGCGGTAGGCGCGCAGGATCTCACGGTCCGTCACCTCGTCGATGAGGCCGCCCGACTCGTCGCGCGCCGCGAGGGCGTACGTCCACGAGGCCGGGTTGCCGATCCGGATCGCGGTGGCGATGGTCGCGGGGTCCTTGACCACCTCGCCGCGCACGATCGGGGCGCTGCCGGAGGCCTGGAAGCCCCACATGCGCGGCGTGCGCTGCGACACACCGTCGGCGGCGTACTCCCGGTAGCCCTTCCAGTAGGCGGTGATGTTGCCCGCGTTGCCGACCGGCAGGACGTGGATGTCGGGCGCGTCGCCGAGCATGTCGACGATCTCGAAGGCCGCCGTCTTCTGGCCCTCGATGCGTACCGGGTTGACCGAATTGACCAGCGAGACGGGGTAGTTGTCGCTGAGGGAGCGGGCCAGCGTGAGGCAGTCGTCGAAATTGCCGTCGACCTGGAGGATCTTGGCGCCGTGCACGAGAGCCTGGCCCATCTTGCCGAGCGCGATCTTGCCCTGCGGGACGAGGACGGCGGAGACCATGCCGGCCCGTACCGCGTACGCGGCGGCGGAGGCGGAGGTGTTGCCGGTGGAGGCGCAGATGACGGCCTTGGCCCCCTCCTCCTTCGCCCGGCTGATGGCCATGGTCATGCCCCGGTCCTTGAAGGAGCCGGTCGGGTTGGCGCCCTCGACCTTGAGGTGGACCTCGCAGCCGGTGCGCTCGGAGAGCACCTGAGCGGGGACGAGGGGCGTACCGCCTTCACGGAGCGTCACGACCGGCGTGCTGTCGGACACCGGCAGCCGGTCCCGGTACTCCTCGATGATTCCGCGCCACTGGTGGGTCATTGCTGGTTACTCTCCTTCAACCCGCATGATGCTGGCGACACCCCGCACGGTGTCGAGGCTGCGCAGCGCCTCGACGGTCCCGTTCAGGGAGGCGTCGGACGCACGGTGGGTGACGACGACGAGGGAGGCCTCGCCGTCCTTGCCCTGCTGGCGGACCGTGTCGATGGACACGCCGTGCTCGGCGAACACGGTGGCGACCTGGGCGAGGACGCCCGGTTTGTCGGCGACGTCGAGACTGATGTGGTAGCGCGTGACCGCGTCGCCCATGGGCGAGACGGGCAGGGCCGCGTACGCGGAGTCGCCGGGGCCGGTCGCGCCGCTGAGCCGGTTGCGGCAGACGGCGACGAGGTCGCCGAGCACGGCGGAGGCGGTGGGCGAACCGCCGGCGCCGGGCCCGTAGAACATCAGCTGCCCGGCGGCGTCCGACTCGACGAACACCGCGTTGTAGGCGCCGCGCACGGAGGCCAGCGGGTGGCTGAGCGGGATCATCGCGGGATGCACGCGCGCGGTGACGGAGGCACCGTCCCGTGCCCGCTCGCAGATGGCGAGCAGCTTGATGGTGCAGCCCATCTCCCTGGCGGAGGCGAAGTCGGCGGCGGTGACCTCGGTCATGCCCTCGCGGTAGACGTCGTCGAGCCGGACGCGTGTGTGGAAGGCGATGCCGGCCAGGATGGCGGCCTTGGCGGCGGCGTCGAAGGCCTCGACGTCGGCGGTGGGGTCCGCCTCCGCGTACCCGAGGGCGGTGGCCTCGTCGAGGGCCTCCTGGTACCCGGCGCCCGTGGAGTCCATCTTGTCGAGGATGAAGTTGGTGGTGCCGTTGACGATGCCGAGCACCCGGTTCACCTTGTCGCCGGCGAGGGACTCGCGCAGCGGCCGGATCAGCGGGATGGCACCGGCGACGGCGGCCTCGTAGTAGAGGTCCTTGCCGTGCTCCTGCGCCGCCGCGTGCAGGGCGGCACCGTCCTGGGCGAGCAGGGCCTTGTTGGCGGAGACGACGGAGGCACCGTGCTCGAAGGCGGTGGTGATGAGGGTCCGGGCGGGCTCGATGCCGCCGATCACCTCGACCACGACGTCGATGTCGCCGCGTTTGACGAGGGCGGTGGCGTCGGTGGTGATGAGGTCCGGGTCGATGCCCTCGCGCACCTTGGAGGGCCGGCGCACGGCGACCCCCGCGAGCTCCACGGGGGCGCCGACACGGGCGGCGAGGTCGTCGGCGTGCGTCGTCATGATGCGCGCCACCTCTGAGCCGACAACCCCACAGCCCAGCAGCGCCACCTTCAGCGGACGCGTACGCATCATCCGACCTCGTTTCCTCTCACCGTCTACGGTTGGACCAGTCTCACTCACCGGACCGGAGTTTCTATCCTTTGTCCGGATCGTGAGACGTTTATTTCATTTTCGCAGGGTCGCCCGACAGGAGATCTTCCGGGACCGTCCGGAACGGGAAATTCTCCGGTTTCCCGGTCCCCGTCTCCCTCCCGGGGCCCTGCCCGGCCGGGGGCCTTACCCGGCGGGGGACCCCGCCCGCTGGGGCCCCACCCGTCACTGGAGCTGGGCCCCGGGCCGTCACCCGACGTCGAGACGCAGCACGTCCTCCTCCGTCTCGCGGCGGACGATCACCCGGGCCGCACCGTCGGAGACGGCGACGACCGGCGGACGCGGCACGTGGTTGTAGTTGCTCGCCATGGAACGGCAGTACGCCCCGGTGGCGGGTACGGCGATGAGGTCGCCCGGCGCCAGGTCGGCGGGCAGGAACGCGTCCCGCACGACGATGTCACCGCTCTCGCAGTGCTTGCCGACGACCCGGACGAGCATGGGCTCGGCGTCGGACGAGCGAGAGACCAGGGCGACGCTGTAGGCGGCGTCGTAGAGGGCGGTCCGGATGTTGTCGGACATGCCGCCGTCGACGGAGACGTAGGTGCGCAGTCCCTCGAGGGGCTTGATGGTGCCGACCTCGTAGAGCGTGAAGGCGGTCGGGCCGACGATGGCGCGGCCGGGCTCGACGGAGATGCGGGGGGTGCGCAGCCGGGCCGCGTCGCACTCGCGGGAGACGATCTCGTTGAGCGCCTTGGCGATCTCGTGCGGTTCGCGCGGATCGTCGTCGCTGGTGTAGGCGATGCCGAGGCCGCCGCCGAGGTCGATCTCGGGCAGCTCGATGCCGTGCTCGTCCCGGATGTCCTTCAGCAGCCCCACCACCCGGTGGGCCGCGACCTCGAACCCCGACGTGTCGAAGATCTGCGATCCGATGTGGCTGTGGATGCCGATCAGTTCGAGCCCGTCGAGCTGGAGGGCACGGCGCACCGCCTCGGCGGCCCGGCCGCCGGCGAGCGGAATGCCGAACTTCTGGTCCTCGTGGGCCGTGGCGATGAACTCGTGGGTGTGCGCCTCGACGCCGACCGTGACCCGGATCTGCACCCGCTGCCGCTTGCCGAGGGACTGCGCGATGTGCGCGACGCGGACGATCTCCTGGAAGGAGTCGAGGACGATCCTGCCGACGCCGACCTCGATCGCGCGCCGGATCTCCTGCTCGGACTTGTTGTTGCCGTGGTAGGCGATGCGGTCGGGGTCCATGCCGGCGGACAGGGCGGTGGCGAGTTCGCCGCCGGAGCAGACGTCGAGGTTGAGCCCCTCCTCGTCCAGCCACCGAACGACCGCGCGGGACAGGAACGCCTTCCCCGCGTAGAAGACGTCGGCGTCGTGGCCGAAGGCGGTGCGCCAGGCACGCGCCCGGGCCCGGAAGTCGGCCTCGTCGAGGAGGTAGGCGGGCGTACCGAACTCCTCGGCCAGCCGCGTGACGGGAAGTCCGCCGACGGTCGCGACACCGTCCTCGTCACGGGCGACGGTCTGGGCCCACACCTTGGGGTCGAGGGCGTTCAGGTCGGCGGGCGGGGCGGCGTAGTGGCCCTCGGGCAGGACGTCGGCGTGACGGGGCCCGGCGGGATGTGCGGAACGGCTCATGACGTGTAGTGCGCTCTCTCAGAGATGTTCGGGTGCGTCGATGCCGAGCAGGGACAGGCCACCGGCGAGCACCGCCCCGGCGGCTTCGGCAAGCGCGAGCCGGGCACGGTGGGCGGCCGAGGGTTTCTCCTCCCCCATCGGAAGCACTCCGGGCAGGAACGGCAGCACGGCATCCGCGACGCTCACGAGATGCCGGGCGAGCCGGTCGGGCGCCCGGTGCTCCGCCGCTTGGGCCAGGACCCGGGGATGGTCGGCGAGGGCGGTGAGAAGAACCGCGGCGGCCGCCTGGGCGCCGGTGGGCTCCGAGGGGGTGCCGAAGGTGGCGTCGGCAGTGGCGTCGGTGGTGGACGAAGCCGGCGACTCGAAGGCCGTGTGGAAGGTCGTTTCGCGGGCCGTTTGGAAGGTCGTCGCCGCCCGGGAGACCAGTGGGCCGGGCTGGGAGGAGAAGCCGAGGTCGGCGGCGTTGCGGCCGAGGGCCCGGGTGCGGGCACAGGCGTACCGGACGCGGAAGAGAGGGTTGCTCTCACGCTGGACGAGGTGCTCGTCGCCGATGCGCGGCCGGTCGTGGGCTGCGGGATGGAGCAGCGCCCACCGCCCGGCGTCCCGCCCGAGGGGAACGGGATCGGCGGGGGCGGGAACCGGACGGATGTTGACGTCGAGAGGGGAGGGCGGGTCACCGCTCCGCCTCCAGAGATCCAGATCGACCCCGAGCACGGTCTCCCACGCCGGCAGCGGTGGGCCCTCGCAACTGCTCCGCAGCAGGGCGCCCTGCGAACGGAACAGCCGCGCGACCACGTCCGTGACGACGACGGCGCGCACGTCCCGGGGACAGTGGAGCTGGTACAGCTTCCCGGTGAGCTGCTCGGCGTGTCCGTACCGAGGCCCGCACCGCAGAATCTCCTCGACGAGCCGGGTGGACGCGGAACTCCGCAGACGGATGTTGAGGAACCCGGGCCCGGTGACGGTCACGTCGGTGATGCCGTCGAGACCGACGAGGCGGGTCCGGAGGATCTCGGCGACCCGCAGGGGCGGCTGTCCGGCCGGGCGGGCGAGCTGAAGGGCGACGTTGGTGGCGTAGTCACCACACCCACCGGGCCCGGGAGCGGTCACGAGGGCCCGCTCCGGCACGGCCACACTCAGCTCCCCGTCCTCCACAGCACGACGCACCGCGCCCAGCACGGTACGGGAGAGCTCGACGGGGGTCACGGGGACAAGCGTAGGGGAGGAGGGGGGTGGGTAGGCGAGCCGATTTGGCGGAGGGTCCGCTATGTGGACGGGGGCGGGCTGCGGACGGGACGGGGCGGCCGGGGCGGCAGCGGAGGCAGGGGTTGATGTGGAACCAGGGTGGGTGCGGGAGGGACGTTGACGCGGGGGGGTGCCTCTATGTCTTTCGTCAAGCGAGGCGTGGGGTTCTGGGTGCGTAGAAGGTGCCGTCGCGGAGCATCGCGAACAGCACGTTGATCCGCTGGCGGGCCAGGCGGAGAAGTGCCTGGGTGTGGGTTTTTCCGCGGGCCCGGCATCGGTCGTAGTAGGTGCGGGAGGCGGGATCGTGCAGCGCGGCGAACGCGGACAGGAACATCGCCCGTTTCAGCTGCCGGTTGCCGCCTCTGGGCGCGTGTTCCCCGTGGATCGAGGTCCCCGACGACTTGGTCGCCGGGGCAAGGCCGGCATAGGAGGCCAGGTGGGCGGCGGTGGGGAAGCTGGTTCCGTCGCCGACGGTGACCAGCAAGGTGGCGGCGGTCCTGACCGCGACCCCCGGAATCGAGGTCAGGACCGCGGAAAGAGGGTGAGCCTCCAGCAGCTGTCCGATCTGCGCTTCCAGGGCTCGTCGCTGTTCGTGGACGGCAGCGAGCGAACGGGCCAGGGACGGGATCACGAGGTCGAGGGTGCCGGTGCCCGGGACCACGACGGTCTGCTCGTCCAGCGCAACGAACACCTCGTCGATCAGCCGCTGGGCCATGCGCGGAGCCTTGGGCCGGATCACCTCAACCAGCTTGCGGCGTCCGGCTTTCCTCAGGGCGGCTGGGGATCCGTAGCGTTCCAGCAGCCAGGTCACGGCGGGGTGGTCCAGGCGCGGGCCCAGGACACGCTCCAGGCTGGGGTGGAACTGGGTGAGCAGGCCGCGTATCCGGTTCGAGGTGCGGGTCGCCTCGGCCGCCAGGTCCTGGTCGAAGCCCACCAGCACGGTCAGTTCGGCGGTGATCTCGTCGGTCAGTTCCAACGAGCGCAGGGTGTGCGGCATGGTCCGTGCGGCGTCCGCGATCACCGCGGCGTCCTTCGCGTCGGTCTTCGCCTCGCCCGGGTAGAGATCGGCGATCCGCCGCATGGACAGACCGGGCAGGTAGGCGACCTTGCATCCGGCGTCCCGGGCGACCGTCAGGGGCAGAGCGCCGATCGAGGCCGGCTGGTCCACGATCACCAGCACGGTGCCGAACTTCGCTGCCAGCTTGTCGAAGACGGCCCGCAGCTTCGGCTCGCTGTTGGGCAGCTGCCTGTCGAAGACCTTCTTGCCGGCCGGAGTGAGGCCGTGCCCGTGATGGGCGCTCTTGCCGACGTCCAGGCCGAGGAAGACGCCCACGTCGTCGATGTCGTCCAACCCATCCTCCCGAACGGGGTTCGTGCGGTACTGGCCAGGGCTTCGGCGTCGTATGCGCGCATCCACGTTATGCAGACCTGCCGCCCGCAAGCGGCCCGGCATTGCGCCAGGCCAGGCGGTAGTCGGACCTCTCATCAGCGTCTCCAACGGCGCCTCCCAGGCCCGGTGACACCACCCCCCAGGTCATCCGTTCGACAGGGGGGAACAGTCATGCCGGGCCCGGAGGCCAGCGGTCCTCTTGCAGGACCGCGGAAACCATAACGGGGGGGGTGGGTCGGTGGAGGCGCCGATGGGCCGTTCCCGCCGGAGCGCCCGACCAGCCGGCGGCCGACCGGCCCGGCGGCCGACGGGCCCGGCGGAGCGTCAGCCGCCGACGACGGGCCCGGCCTGCTGAGCGTGCGGGGCCTCGTGCGGGGCCTCATGACTGTCGTGCCCCTCTTGACTGTCACGGGAGCCATGGGTGCCCTGGACCTCCTGGCTGTCACCGGAGTCGAGGGGGACGGGGTTGAGGGGGCCGGGATTGAGGGGGCCTGGGTTGAGGGGACCGGAATCGAAAACGGACTCTCCGGAAACGGACTCCCCAGAAGTCCCGATGGCACCAGCGCCCGCAGCACCCCCGACGACCCCAGCCTCCCCCTCGGAAACCGCTCGGATCCCCCTCCCCCTCTCCCTCCGACCGATCAACTCCCAAACGGTCCGCACAAGTTCGGAAGGCTCGAACGGCTTGGCGAGAAAGGCGTCGACCCCGACGTCGAGACCGACCTCGACCTCGTACTGCGTACAGGCGCTGACGATGGCGAGCGGAAGATCCCGGGTCCGCGGATCGGCACGGAGCCGAGCGGCGGTACGGAGCCCGTCGAGCCGAGGCATGACGACATCGAGGGTGACGACATCGGGCTGCACCTGGTGCACAAGATCCAGGCACTCGGCACCATCCGCCGCGGTCACGACCTCGAGCCCCTCCAGCTCGAGATTGACCCTGATCAGCTGCCGGATGACCTTGTTGTCGTCCACAACAAGCACCCGCCCCGAAGCGCCTGGCACAACTCGAGAGTAGGTCCAGACCGGCCACCGCGTCCGGCTTTTCCCCACTTCCAACCCGCGCGAGGGATGCCGCCCCGCACCGACACACCCCCGAGGTGAGCAGAGCGGAAAACGTTCATGACCACCCCCGCGGAGCTGGTAGTGTTCTACCCGTCGCCGCGCACACAGCGCACCCGACACGCCCCCGTAGCTCAGGGGATAGAGCAACGGCCTCCGGAGCCGTGTGCGCAGGTTCGAATCCTGCCGGGGGCACTCGCCTAGGAACAGTAGAGATCAAGCGCTGACCAGGGTGGATGCCGAGAGAAGAGGGCGGGAGTCAGTCTCACTGACTCCCGCCCTCTCTCGTTGTCTCTCGGTGTTCGCGACACACCTCCGACACGCTCTTCAGCCGCACCATGTCAGTGGCGGGGAAGTCGACAGCACTACTGAGGTTTTCGCTTCGGGGTGACGTCATGGCGGTGCCGTGGTCAGTCCGGTCTCGGCCATGAATCCGTTGAGTAGACGGGTGCGGACCAGCCCGGCCAGGTCATCGATGGTGCACGGGACCAGGTTGCCCAGGCTCTTCTTCAGGTGCGCCCACACACCCTCGGCCGGGTTGAGGTCGGGGCTGTAGGTCGGGAAACGGAAGATCGTCAGCCACGGCCGTTTCGCGATCAGCTCGCGCCTAGCGGCGTCGACGTGATGGCTGTAGTTGTCCCACAGCAGTACGACGTTGCCACCGAGTTGCTGGTGGGCGGCATCCAGTAACTCGGCGAAGTCCTGCTCCCGAAAGCCCTTCTTCTCACCTTTGCGGCCGTGGTGGACCAGCATTCGGAAGACCAGCCGAGTGCGCTGGTCGGCCTTGCGGCAGACCAGGCCCGCCAGGGAGATGCGGCCCGAGCCGGCCGCCCGGACCCTGACCAGGGGCGGACGGCCGCGGCGGGACCAGGTGCATGCCTTCGGCGGCCGCAGCAGCTGCCCTGCCTCGTCCGCGAAGCGCAGCCAGGAGTCGTGGTGCCTCACCGTCTTTCCACCCGCGGCCACGTCTCCTTGATCCACGTGGCCACGGCCTCCTCGTCGCGTTCGGCAGCCCGCCGCACCGGCGCCTGCACCGAGAAGCCCATCTGGCGCAGGATGCGCCAGGTCTGTGCCGGGCTGAAGCGCACGTGGAAGCGCCGGGCGATCACGGTGGCCACCCGGGCCAGCGTCCAGCGCTGGTCCTCCGTCCAGCCCTGCGCGGCCGGCCCTTTCTCCAGCTCCACCGCCAGCCAGGCCCGCCACTCCGGCTTCATCCGTGACGGAATCCCGGACGGCCCCCTGGACCTCAGTGCCTGCACCCCGGCCTCTCGCCAGCGGGCATGCCAGGCATAGGCGGACTTCCGAGAGACCCGTAATCGCCGCGCGACCTGCGGCGGCGTCACCCCTTGCGCGAACAACTCGGCAGCCTCGAACCGCACTTGCTCCCCCCAGGCCCGCTGCTTCGCGGTCAGGCCGCCCCCATCGGGATACCGCATCCCCCAGGCATACACCCCCCAGCGAGATCACCGTCACCCTGGGCCGAAAGCCTCAGTAGTCGCGGTGCAAGGCGCGCACTCCCCCACGATCTCGGCCTACTCGCCCGTGGCTTCCGCCTTCTCGGCGGCCACCCGACTTCCGGCGTCACCTGGCCGGCGTTGTCCGCTCATACCACGGCGGCCGGTACAGCCAGTCAACTTCCCTATCTACTAGGCAGGCATGAAAAGAACCCAATATGATCTCGGCCACACAGCAAGGGAGACGCAGTGGCTGGTCTGATCATACGGGTCTGGTTGGACGGGAAGACCGACACAAACGAGCTCAGCGCTTTGAAAGCCTGGCTGGAGCGCGAGAAGCCGCTGGAAGAGCTTGTGCGTAGCCGCAACTTGCACATTGAGGAGCGGGCCAGGCAGGACACACCCCCGGGCCGGATGGGGCCCGACTGGGAAATCGTGCTCCGCGTCATCGAAACCTCCTCCGGCGTCGTGCTGTTGGCAGAGCAGGTGGCAGAGCAGACGAGGCGCGCAGTCAACGCCTGGCGTACCAACCGCGGCAGGGTAGGACAGGGAGAGCCACCCAATCCCCGGGTCGAACCGCCACAGAACTCCGACGAGGAGTAGCCGGTGCCTCTCTACAATCCGCGTGGGCAGGAAAACAGAGCACTGATCGTCGGCGTATCCGAGTACGACCACAGGCCATCAGACGGCGTGCCTGGAAATCTGCCGAATATACAGGGCAACCGCACCGGACTCAAGAACGCGCTGCGCCGCAGTCTGATGTTCGACGAGGAACAGATCACCGTGCGCTCTTCGCCTACGCACGATGACTTCTGGGAAGATTTACGCCAGGCCACTCAAGAAGCCACGGGGTTGCTGCTTTTCTACTTCGCCGGGCACGGAATTCTTCCCGTCGAGGGCAAGGAACTGTTCCTGCAAATGCGCAACGCGCGCGTGGTGCCCGGAGGGAATAACGCGTTCCCGGGGGCCGCCGCCATTACCCATGTGCTCCACCAACTCGCCAACAGCGAAGCCGAGCGGATCGTGGTGATCCTCGACTGCTGCTATGCGGGTAACGCGGCCAGGGCCTGGCAGGAGATGGAGGGCCCACACAATAAGCGCAAGATCCTGCTGCTGATGAGCGTTCAGTCCAACCGCCTCATCACCGCCGAGGAGAATGTCGAAGGTACACCCTTCACCCGTGAACTCGTACGACTGCTTGAACGGCCGAAAAGGTTGACACTCCGCACCTTGTACGGCGAACTGCGGGAATGCCTGCAGATACTGACGGTCGCAGGGGACTGGCAGGAGCCTCAGGGGGCGTGGGAACCGGACGAGGACGTCCTGCTGCGGCCTGGACTGCCGCCTCAGACCACCGACGGAGATGCCGGCGGGAACCACGGTGGACGCGACGGCGACGAGCGCAAAGACCAGCCCCCTCCCCCTCCAAGCCATCGCGGCATCGTGTTCATGAGCATCGCTTTCATGAGCATCGCCTGCTTCACCCTCCTCGCCGCCACTGGAGGCATCCCGCCCATCTGGAATGGCACACATAAGGACGTCCCTCCCTCACCCCGTCCCACCGCCTCTTCCAGTCCCACCCCTTCCCCTGCACCTAACGACGACGACGACAGGAAAAGCTTTGCGCGACTCAAGGCTGCGCAAGCTGGCACAGAGGTATGGAGAGTCGGCGTAAAGGTGGGCCAGCCAGGCCTAAGCCAGCGGGAAGGAGGAAAATGGAGCGGTAAGGAGATCGACTACGCGAAGGTTATCCTCCACGCATTGGGTATCAAAAAATTTTACTTCAAAGGCGTGGACACGTCCATGCGAGCAATGGCGCTGAACAGCGGGGGGGTCGACATGTTTGTCGGAACCTACGGAATATCGCCTGACCGAAAACTGGGCACCCCAGGGAATCCTGCCGTGATTTTCGCCGGACCATATTTCAAAACGGAACAAAAAATCATGCTGGAGCATTATCCAGGATCCAAGAATTCAAACGAGGCGAGAATCCGGGGAAAGCGCGAACTAGTGCGCGGCATCTACGACATCCCCAATAACGCTCGACTGTGCGTGGTCAAGGGGTCCAGCGCAGAAGAATACCTGCAACACGACAAGGCGAGGTTGCCGTACATCGAGCATCGAACCGACTACGATCTATGCATCAACGGGCTCGACAGCACTTTCGATGCAGTACTGACAGACGAAGTAATCCTGCAAAATTTCAAAAAAGGCGGCAAGTATTTCATCGCTGACTATCCCTTCACCGATCCCGAAGAATACGGAATCGGACTGAATGTCAGCGACACCAAGGTCAAAAGTGAAATCTGTAAAGCAATAAAAGCCACAGAGGCCGAAAGGGACGCCATCTACAAACCTCTGGGGGGCAAGGGTTACTCACCCCCCGACATGGACGAATGCGATAATCCAGATTCCCTGAAATGAGGTCCAGTCGAGCGTCTGCCGCTTCCAGCACGCAGAGGCTGATGCCATTTGGGTAAACCTCTCGGCGGATTTTTTCGCATTCTGAATAGGGCGAGGCCTCCTACCCTATGTAGCGGAGAGGGGGCCTCGGTGACCCGTTGATCGGCTCTGAAAGTCGTATAGTGCGAGCCGGTTGAACCGGCCCCTGCCCGGATGCCTGGTCAGGGGCCGGTGACCTCTCAGCGTGGACGTCATGTCACTAGTGACCTGAGTCGGAGATTCGTCGTTGGTTCGGTATGAGTCGTCCGGGTCCGAAGATTCCGCCGTTGTCGGTGCGATTACCCAGCTCAGCCCATCTAACTGACGAAGGGGCCTGCGCATGCGCATCGCCGCGTCAGGCCAGGTTGCTCTCCTAGGAGCTGCCTTGGGCGCGGTCACAGCCCGGCGTGCCAGTCCCGCTCCAGATCGCCTGGGTCGAATACGCTGCGAAGACGTCCGACCTGGCGGCCTCGACCACGCGGAGGCGCGGGAATGCCGCCCGGTAGCGGCTCTTCACGGAGGCCGGGACGGCGCAGCTGCCCGTGCGGAAGGGGTGTGGCATGAGATCCCCGAGCGTGCACCTACGGGAGATCACCGACGACGACCGGGATGCCGTCCGTGCCCTCCGCGTCCGACGTGACCAGAAGCAATTCGTCGCCTCCGTGTCCCATTCACTCAAGGAGGCGGCGAAGAAACCGGAGGCCAATCCCTGGTACCGCGCCGTGTACCGCGGCGATGAGCCAGTCGGCTTCGTGATGCTGTCGTGGAAACCGTCGGCCGGTCCTTACAAAGGGCGACACTTCCTCTGGCGCCTCCTCGTCGACAAGCGGTACCAGGGGCGAGGGATCGGCCGAGAGGCGCTCACGCAGGTCGCCACCCTGGTTCGCGCGGACGGCGCCACCGAGCTGCTGACCAGCTACGAGCCCGGCGACGGCGAGCCGTGGCCCTTCTACCAGAAGTTCGGGTTCGAGCCCACCGGGGAGATCGACGACGGCGAGATCGTTCTGCGACTCACCTTCCCCGCTCGGTGAGCTGTTTTACGGAAGCGCGGACAGTCTTGACCTGGGGCGGTCGCACGACGAGAGGCTGGTGGGCACCTGGAAGTCGATGCCCGCCAGCTGCACGTCCGCCCCAAGTGACCGTTACCCCGCATCTGGCCATTCCTCCGGAGACTCTGGCGGTTTCCGGCTCCGCCTGCAACTGCCGCTCCGCGTGCCGACCGTTCTCCCCTCGCGGCATCGTCAACCACGGCCAAAGGGCCGGTAGCCGTTGTGCCGAGCAGGCCAGCCGGTGCTCGATACGGCACCGTTGAAAGGGATCTGGCGGACACACGCCGTAGACGGTGACCCGGCCGTCGGAGAGCTCGATCCACCGGTGCTCCGCCGGCACCGTATGGGCCAGTGGAGCCGTGTGCGCAGGTTCGAATCCTGCCGGGGGCACCCAGCATGAGGTGCCCGAAGACCCCGTCACCAGTGGAAACGCTGAGGCCGGGGTCTTCGCGTATGTGGAGGCGTGTGCCGCCCGGAGCGGCCGTATGGCGGGGTCTGTGGACTATTCGTGGCCAGGAATCTTGAGGCGTTTGCCCTGGTCACCATCCGGAAACGTCGGTGGCCCCCGGACGAGTCCGGGGGCCACCGAGGTGCCTCCTCCACTGAGCCTGATCACGGGGCCGGCCCGCTAGTCAGCGGTGACCCCCCAGTAGCCGATCTGCACAGGCCGGCCGTCGCGGTAGAGCACCGTGCAGTTCCCCTGGGCGCGGCCCGGGAAGCCCAACCGCTCGGAGTCGAGGGCGGCGTCCCACTCCGCGTAGGTGGGCCGGCCGTGAGGAGCCCACGCACGCACCTCATCATCGGTCAGCAGCCGCATGAACGGGCCGTCGTCGGTGTCCGTGGCGTCGATCATGCAGGGAAAATCCAGCACGCTGCCCGTGCCGCCGGTGAGAATGTATTCCTGCCACTCCGGGTCGCGCCACAGCTCCTCGACAGACCGGCCCTCGAAACCGTGGTTGTCCCGCGCCAGCTCCTCTTCCTGGGCCTGCCGGAATGCGGCCTCCAGATCACGCTGATAAGGACCAGTGTCCTGCCATGCGTTGCCGCCCACCGCTGTCCCTCCCCACCTGAGCTCTTCAATCGAGGCGCAGCGTAAAGGACGGCACCGACAGCGCACCGGCCGATCACTCGTACAGGTCCTCGATACGCCGGTTGGCGACGTCCTGCCGTCCGTCGAGGCACTTCGCGTAGCGGGTCAGCAGGACCTCGACACTGTTGCCGGCGCGCTCGGCAACCTCGGTGGGATCCACTCCGGCATTGAGCCACGTCGACAGCGCCGAATGCCGAAGGTCGTACGGCCTACTCGCGAGCGGCGAGCCACCGGCCTCGACGGCCGGCGGGAGCGCCAGGAGACGAGCCTCCTGCCACACGCGGTAGTAGGTCGAGGACGGGACAACCGAACCCTTCTCACGGAAGAAGAGCCGCCCGTCTTCCGCCGTGCCGAACGTGGCCACGTGATCGCGCAGCACGGTGACGAGCTGAGGCGGAATAGGCACGCGCCGAACGTCCTCGGTCGGCCGATTCTTCAGCCCGCGGTCGTCGTGGGTCTCCCCCGAGTCGGTCCACTGCCTGCCCACGGAAGGAGGTGTCCGATGGAGCAGCGCCGAGCCCCAGCCGTGCTCGGGCAGGACCAGGTCAGTGTCGACCAGGCCGACCGTCTCGCAGCGTCTCGCGCACCCTCGGATTGTTGCGTACGAGCTGCGGCGACGTGCGTTCGGCCGTACGCAGCTCTGCGAAGGCTAGCGCCAGAAGCCGAGGAGGGGCGACCAGGACGACGACCCAGGTGCGCACGCGACCACGGCCCGGGACCGCCACATGCCCGGACATCCGCGCGGGTGAGCACGCCGGGCCGGTGGTGTGTGCCACGAGCGGCTGGGGTACTCGGGTACACCCACCGTGCGGGGCGCCCCGCAGGAACCAGGCCGTCACGGCTCGACGGCTGCGGGGCACCCGGCGTCCCACATCCCTCCTGCGAGGCCTCCGATGAGCCGTCTCTTCTCGCCTCTCACCCTCCGCGGCACGACCTTCCCAAACCGGGCCTGGGTGGCCCCCATGTGCCAGTACAGCTCGGTAGACGGCTACCCGCAGGACTGGCATCTGGTCCATCTCGGCTCCCTGGCACGCGGCGGGTCCGGCCTGGTCATGCAGGAGGCCACGGCAGTGGAACCTGAGGGCCGGATCACCCCTTCCGACGCCGGCATCTGGGATGACGGGCAGGCCGCCGCGTACAAGCGGATCACCGACTTCGTCCACGGGCAGGGAGCCATTGCCGGCATCCAGATCTCCCATGCCGGCCGCAAGGCGTCGACGGCACCGCCCTGGGAGGGTGACGTGTACGTCGAACCGGAGGCCGGAGGATGGCAGACGGTCGCACCGTCGCCGCTGCCATTCGGCGACTGGCCCGCCCCGCGGGAGCTCGGCGCGGACGACATCCGCGCTCTGGTCCGGTCCTTCGGCGAGGCCGCCGCGCGGGCGCTGTCCGCCGGCTTCGAGGTCCTAGAGATCCACGCCGCGCACGGCTATCTGCTGCACCAGTTCCTGTCACCGCTGTCCAACCAGCGCAGCGACGAGTACGGAGGCGATCTCGACGGGCGCAGCCGTTTCCTGGTCCAGGTCACCGACGCCGTACGGGCGCAGTGGCCGGAGGACCGCCCGCTGTTCGTACGCTTCTCGGCCACGGACTGGGCCGACGGCGGCTGGACCCCGGAGGAGACGGTCGAGCTGTCGCGGCACCTGGTGGCCCACGGCGTCGATCTGGTGGACATCACCAGCGGCGGGCTCGTCCACAACGCCCGTATCGAAGTGGAGCCCGGCTACCAGGTGCCCTTCGCCCGAACCGTCCGCGAGGGCGCGGCCCTGCCCGTCTCCGCGGTCGGCCTGATCACCGCACCGGAGCAGGCCGACCAGATCCTCGTGGACCGCTCGGCCGACGCGATCATGCTCGCGCGCGAACTGCTGCGCAACCCGACCTGGCCGCTCCGCGCGGCCCACGTGCTCGGTGACGACGTCCCGTGGCCGAAGCAGTACCAGCGTGGCCGCCTACGTCATCGCTGAGGCCGTCGTCGCCCGAGCACCCGGGAATTCGGCACAAGACAATGAGGTTTCCTCGATATGAGGGATCAATGCATCAATGCCGCTTTTCCTGCGCCCCAGGGCGAGTCGATGCGGGCACTGCTCGCGGCCGACCGTGTCGGCACGCTGCAGCAGATATCCGCCCTTAGCTTGGCGTTTAACGTCGCAGGTCACCCGACCTGCTGATCTGCGGTTCTTTCCGGGACAGCGGAGGCGGCCGTTCTCCACGCTTCGAGATGTCGAGTCACGAACTACAAGAGAACGGCCGCTGTGTATGAGTCTGTCTGTCGACGCGCCCGCAGGCGAGGCGTTGGACGTGTTGTCCCGCTTTCGGGCCGAGTTCTACGAATGCCTCTACGCCCGCCAGGACGCACTCTTCGAGCTCACCGACGCGGTGCTGTGCGCGGACGGGCCGGTGAAGACCCTGGTCGAGCTGTCGCTGGAGGTCGAGCACCGGCGCGGGCACGGTGCGCTGTACGCGGCTTTGGACCGGGGCTGGCTGGAGCCGACGCGGTTGCGCCGTGCGCTGGTCGGCCTGCCGCTGCCGAAGGCGGCCGACGGGCGGATCGTGCTCGCCGTGGACGTGTCGCACTGGCTGCGCCCCGACGCTCCCACCAGCCCCGACCGGCTCTTCTGCCATGTCTACGGACGCGGCGACCGCTGCTCGGACCAGTTGGTGCCCGGCTGGCCCTACTCTTTCGTCGCGGCCCTGGAGTCCGGCCGCACCTCCTGGGTCGCTCTGCTGGACGCGGTCCGCCTGGGCCCGGCCGACGACGCGACCACCGTCACTGCCGCCCAACTCCGCAATACTGTCGATCGGTTGACGAGCGCAGGCCACTGGAGACCGGGTGATCCGGACATCCTGATCGTCCGGGTGATCCGGACATCCTGATCGTGATGGACTCCGGCTACGACGTCGCCTACCTGACCCACGCTCTCGCCGGCCTGCCGGTCGTGCTGGTCGGGCGTCTGCGCGCAGCTCCGCCTCGCCCGGCCCCTCGCCGAGGACCTCCGCCGCCCCTGGGAACGGCCCGCAAAACCCCGCTGCCTCACCCCCGCCCGGGTCCGCCGGGGGTTTCGCAACGTCCGCGCGACCGTGGCCCGCCCGGCAGCCGCACCGAAACCGTCCCGCCCAAGCCCCGGACGGCCACCCGGCTCGAAGAACAAGCAACAGGCCAGGCGCCACGACGTCGGCAAAACCGTCAAACGCGCCGAGTCGATCAAGGAACACCAAGCCCAGCGAGGTTAAACGCCAAGCTTAGAAGTCGTTCTCTTTCCGAACCTCGTGTGCGGATTCTGCCGGTCAGGCATGGGGTGGTGGCCGTCGCGGGAGCCTCGACTCGTTGATCAGACGAGTTGCCGTGGGGGTGTCGGATGCCGTCGATGCGGGCGGTTCTGGAAGCGCGGCACAAGGCTGCGGTCGTGCGGGTGGAGGAGCTCGAAGCCGAACTCGAACGGGTTCGGGCGGACTTGGCGGACGCCGAAGAAGTCCTCAGGCACCGGGCGATCAGGCTCGAGCAGTATCTGGAGGCACTGGCCGAGGAGGAACAGCCCGCCGAGACGGTCGTCGGGGTGTCACAGAGGAAGCCGGTCGGGCCTCGACGCGCCGTGCCGCATCGGGAGAACGCGGCCGGACTCGAGGACCTGTCGGTGGACTATCAGGCGCTGATGGCTGTCGCCGCGGAGGCCGGAGCCGAGGGACTGGGTGCCAGGCGGGCGGCCGTGGTACTCGGCTGGGACAGCGCGTCAGCCTCGCGCGTCGAGGGGGCGAGGGCTCGCCTGAAGAGGCTGGTGGAACGGGGCTGGCTAGTGGAGGCGAAGCCGGGAAAGTTCACGATGCCGCCGTCCGAACAGGTTGATCATGTCGGGCGGCCAGACGGCGGTTCATGAGTGCGATCATCGACCCGCGGATGACGGCCTCGCTCGTATCGGTGCGTCGTTCGTAGTCACGGACCAGGCGCCGGCTGCGCAGGAGCCAGGCGAAGGATCTCTCGACGACCCAGCGACGTGGCAGGACCTCAAAGCCGCTGGCATCGTCGCTGCGGCGGACGATGTCGAGGACGACTCCGAGACGCTGGCTGGTCCAGTCGATGAGGTGCCCGGTGTAGCCGCCGTCGGCCCAGACCCGCGCCAGTCGCCGGAAGTTCTTCTTCGCCGCGGGCAGAAGCGTCCGGGCGGCGTCCCGGTCGGTCGTGGAGGCCGGTGTGACCAGCACGTCCAGCAGGAGTCCGAGCGTGTCGGTGAGCAGATGCCGCTTGCGCCCGTTGATCCTCTTGCCCGCGTCGAACGCGCGTGAGGCGTGGGCGACGGTGGCGTCCACCTTCACCGACTGGGAGTCCACGACCGCGGCGCTGGGTTCCGGGCCGCGGCCCTCACCGGTGCGGACGGCCTCACGGAGCCGTTCGTGCAGCTCGGTCACGAGGCCCGCATCCCGCCAGCGGGCGAAGAAGGAGTAGACACGCGGCCAGGGCGAGAAGTCGGACGGCATCGCCCGCCACTTGATGCCGTTGTCGACGAGGTAGCGCACCGCGTCGATCATCTGCCGGTGGCAATAGCCCTCCGGCCGGCCACCCCGGCCCGCCAGCCAGCCCGGAACCGGCAGCAGATCCCGAACCAGAGCCCACTCGGAATCGCTCATGTCCGAGCCGTACCGGGGCCGGCGATCCGGCCGGTCGGCCGCGTTCCCAAACCTGTGGGCGAGACAGTCACACCCACGAGTGGACCAACTGGACTCGGCAACCGCGACCACGCGACACTTCGACAACAGGGCCTCTTGCTTCTCGCTGGACTCGATCCGCGAGCTACCAAGAGGCCCTTCCTTCATGCCCTGACGTCGGCCAACTCACCCGATCAAGGACCCCGTTCGAAGCAGACCGAGCACACGAGCGGATAGAGAACGGCCAGTTAGACTGTGTCCTACGTGGTGAGGCATCGTTGACCTTGGCATGGGTCGGGGTACGTGGAGTTGGATTGTTCCGGACGGGCTGTGGGAGATCGCGAAGCCGCTGATCCCACCGTCGAAGGTGCGCCCGCAGGGTGGCGGAACACAGGACACACCTGATGAGACGCTGTTCGCGGCCATCATTTATGTGCTGGTAAGCGGCTGCGCCTGGCGGACGCTGCCACCGTGCTTCGGCATCTCGAAGTCCACTGCCCACCGCCGGTTCCTCATATGGTCCAGGGTCGGCGTCTGGGGTCGCTTACACGCGGCCGTGCTGCATCGGCTCGACGACGCAGCCCTGATCGACGTCACCCGCGTCGTCCTGGACTCCGCCCACATCAGGGCGAAAAAGGGGGCGAATGCACAGGCCCGAGTCCTGTGGACAGGGGCAAGCCGGTTTCCAAGATGCACGTCCTGTCGGACGCAACAGACTGCCCCTCCTCGTCGGCGTCTCGGCCGCCAACGTCCACGACAGCGAAGCGCTGAAGCCGATGGTGGCCGGTAACCAAACGAGACACGACCGCTACCGCGGCCGGCACTTCAAGCCCCAACGCCTGCATGCGGACAAGGCCTACGACATCCCCCACCTCCGTAAATGGTTACGCGGCAAGCGCATCGGCGTGCGGATCGCCCGCAAGGGCATCGAGTCCAGCGAAAGACTGAGCCGCAGCAGATGGTTCATCGAACGCACCATGTCCTGGCTGACCGGCTACCGACGACTCAACCACCGCTACGAACACGATCCCCGCAACTACCTGGCGTTTCTCGGACTCGCCGCAGCCATCTGCTGCTACCAGCGACTGGGCCGCCTCACCACGTAGGACACAGTCTAAAGTGGTTGTCCACCGCGCTCACAGAGTCCACACCCTCTGGAACTCTTCGGCCGGGATGGCCCCCAACGGATCCTCTTCAGGATCAATCGCTTGATCTGTCAGGAAGCCGTGGTCGTCCTCCAGGTGCTCCCAGCTGTACCGGTGCAGTTGGCCGGCCGAAGTGAGCTCGGCCTGCTTGATGACGATCAACTCGCCACGGTCGGGTACGGCCTCGATGTACCAGAGGCCGCCTTCTTCGTCAGCGTGGCGGAAGTGGTGCCGCAGGGTGGCGCCCTCATCGAGCGCTCTGAAGTACGCCCCACTCTCTGCTTTGATGCGCTCCAGGTCAACCACGAGACCATCGTGGCAGCGAGCGCACGCGGCTGCACCCTTCTGACATCCACGAGTGACATCAACGACGCCGGACGTCAGCAGTCCTAGGCAGTCTGGCACGGCCGGCGTGGCCGGGCGGATCCCCGCTAGGTCCTGTCTGATAATTGATCTTGTGGTGGGTCGTGGTGAGCTGACGGATGCGGCGTGGGAGCGGATAGCGCCGCTGTTGCCGGGTGTTGA
>NZ_JBIBWT010000021.1:0-105446 GCF_043081525.1 Streptomyces sp. NPDC014864 | reverse complement strand
ATCCGAGAACCGATCAACCCCCGACGACTTCACCTGACCCGGCCTTGGCACAACCCACCCAACGACCAGAACCCACCAAAGTCACCGGTATTGGCACTAGGCCTGGACGCCGCCGGCCCGCGGGCCGGGCCGCGGAAAGCGAACGGGCCGACCCTGGCGGGTCGGCCCGTTCGTGTTTCACGTGAAACGTCACTCGGCGATGAAGTCCTCGAGGTCGCGGACGATCGCGGCCTTCGGCTTCGCCCCGACGATGGTCTTGGCGACCTCGCCGTTCTGGTAGACGTTCAGGGTCGGAATGGACATGACGCCGTACTTGGCGGCCGTACCCGGGTTCTCGTCGATGTTGAGCTTGACGACCTCGATCTTGTCGCCGTACTCGCTGGCGATCGCCTCGAGGGACGGAGCGATCTGGCGGCAGGGACCGCACCAGGCGGCCCAGAAGTCCACCAGGACGGGCTTGTCGCTCTTGAGGACGTCCTGCTCGAAGCTGTCGTCGGTCACGTTCTTCAGGGTGCCGGCCACGGCGGGCTCCTTAACTGGTTCGTGCGGTGGGGTGGTTGGGGGTCTCAGACGGTGGTCTTCTCGGGCTCGGCCTTCTGCTCGTTGTCCGCGAGGACCGCGAGGAAGCGCTCGGCGTCGAGGGCGGCGGAGCAGCCGGTGCCCGCCGCGGTGATCGCCTGACGGTAGGTGTGGTCGACCACGTCTCCCGCGCCGAAGACCCCGGTGAGGTTGGTACGGGTGGACGGTGCGTCGACCTTGAGGTAACCCTCTTCGTCCAGGTCGAGCTGGCCCTTGAAGAGTTCCGTGCGCGGGTCGTGCCCGATCGCGATGAACAGGCCCGTCACCGGCAGGTCCGAGAGCTCGTCCGTCTTGAGGTTGCGCAGCTTCAGGCCGGAGAGCTTCTGCTCGCCCTGGATCTCGGCCACCTCGCTGTCCCAGATGAACTTGATCTTCGGGTCGGCGAAGGCGCGCTCCTGCATCGCCTTGGAGGCGCGCAGGGTGTCGCGGCGGTGGACGACCGTCACCGACTTGGCGAAGCGCGAGAGGAAGGTGGCCTCCTCCATCGCGGTGTCGCCACCGCCGATCACGGCGATGTCCTGGTCCCTGAAGAAGAAGCCGTCGCAGGTGGCACACCACGAGACACCGCGGCCGGAGAGGGCGTCCTCGTTGGGCAGGCCGAGCTTGCGGTGCTGCGAGCCGGTGGCGACGATGACGGCCTTGGCCCGGTGCACCGTGCCCGAGGTGTCGGTGACGGTCTTGATCTCACCGGTCAGGTCGACGGAGACGATGTCGTCCGGGACCAGCTCGGCACCGAAGCGCTCGGCCTGGGCGCGCATGTTGTCCATGAGGTCGGGGCCCATGATGCCGTCGCGGAAGCCCGGGAAGTTCTCCACGTCGGTGGTGTTCATCAGCGCACCGCCGGCGGTGACGGCGCCCTCGAAGACCAGCGGCTTCAGCGACGCGCGCGCGGTGTAGAGCGCCGACGTGTAGCCTGCGGGCCCGGAGCCGATGATGATCACGTTACGGACGTCGCTCACGGCTTGATTCCTCGTCTCTGGACTGTGTCGTACGGCGGCGGGAGCCTCTCTCACAGCTCTCACCCCACCCAACGGATCCTACGGGGCGTGCATTCCCGGCGTGGCTGGGCACACGGAGGCGCGTCAGCGTACGGAATACCACGCAGCGCGCGAATCAGGCGTGCGCGCTCAGGAACGCGTGTAGGAACGCTTCAGCAGTACCTTGGCCGCCGTCGCGGGGTGGTGGACGCAGGTGGCGTCGACGACATAGGCCGTGACCCGTGTGCTCTCGCCGGAGGCGTCGGGCAGCACGACCAGAAAGGCGTCCTTGCCGGCGTAGGTGCCGTGCTGGGCGGCGAGCGCCGTGTCCTCGCGTGCGATGCCCTGCTGGACGCACGGGGGGACCGAGACGGTGGGCTGAGTCTTGAGGACCCGCGGCCGATCGGTGTCCGGGGCGGAATCCACGCCGAAACTGTGCGGGGCGCGCGTGTCGCCCTGTTGCTTCTGAGCCTTGGCAAGGAGGTCCGAGACCCGGCCCTCCAGGGTCCCCGCGGCGAAGGTGTCCGCGGAAGCGGTCGGCCGACCCTGCGCGGTGGTGTCGGAGCCCTTGCCGTCGTGCAGGGAGGCCAGCACCACGGACGCGATGCCCAGGACGGCGAGCGTGCACACGGACCCCAGGACGGCGATCCTGCGGCGCCCGTGCCGCGTACGGGTCTTGCGGGCCGGGCCGGTGATGGAGGCGCGGGGGTGGCCCCTGGGACGGTCCGCCGTCGATGTTTCACGTGAAACGTGCGCGCCGTCACCGGCATCGGTCTCGGGGCGGGAGGTGCGGGAGGTGCCCACAGCGGCAGGTGTGTGCGTGGCCTCGCGCTCGTCCGTGGCCTCGGCGGCCGTGGCGCTGAGCAGAGCCTCGGCGGCGAGCGCGGCGTCGATACGGCCCGCGACGTCGTTGGGCATACGGGGCGGGCCCGGCAGCGTGCCGAGGAGGCCGCGGATCTCCTCCAGGGACGCGTAGACGTCGGCGCACAGCTCGCAGCCGTCCAGGTGCCGCCGGAGGGCCGTGCTGCGGGACGGTGCCAGCAGGCCTTCGGTGAGGTCGGAGATCTCGGTGACGTCCGGGTGCCCGGCCCTGTCCGTCGTGGATGTCACGCCCGCCCACCTCCGCCCTTCACAGCAGTCGAATCGTCCGGCCCCGCCCCCTGTGGACCCGTGTCCAGAGGATGCGCTGCCGGTGGGACGGATGTCCCCTGCGCCCGGTTCCGTCCTCTGTCCGGTTCCTTTTCCCCTCCCGTACTTTCCGCCGCGCCTCCCGGCCGCAGATGGGTGAGCAGCGGCAGGAGCCGCGCTCTGCCCCGGGCGCAGCGGCTCTTCACCGTCCCGGTCGGCACGTCGAGGATCCGGGCGGCCTCGGCCACGGGGTAGCCCTGCATGTCCACGAGGACCAGAGCGGCCCGCTGGTCGGCCGGGAGGGTGCCCAGCGCCTCGATGAGCTGCCGCTGGACGTCGTTCCGCTCGGCGGGCGCCGAGGCCGACTCGTGCGGCTCCAGCAACTGCTCCAGGCGCTCGGTGTCGTCCACCGGCGAGGTCTTCCGCGAGGCCGCCTTGCGGGCGCGGTCCAGGCAGGCGTTCACCGTGATCCGGTGCAGCCAGGTCGTGACGGCCGACTGCCCGCGGAAGGTGTGGGCGGCCCGGTAGGCGGAGACGAAGGCGTCCTGGACGGCGTCGGCGGCCTCCTCGCGGTCCCCCAGCGTCCTCAGGGCGACGGCCCAGAGGCGGTCGCGGTGTCGCCGTACGAGCTCCCCGAAGGCGTCGGGGTCACCTTCCACATGGCGGGACAGGAGGTCCTGATCGCTCAGGTCGGCGTGAGCGCTGCCCTCTGCCATCCGACCCCCTCCCCCTCGTTTGAGACGTCAGCCCGTGAACTTCACTTCGGTGATGGCCTGCTTGTAGCCGGCGCCGGTGTACGCGCTCGCGTCCGCGCCGGAGTACGGCACGGCGGTGAGCCAGACGAGGACGTACCGCGTCTTCACCGGCTTGGTGACCTTCACCGTGGCGGTGTTCGCGTTCGTCCTGGCCGTGCCGAGCCGCTGTGCGGAGGTCAGCGACGCCGATGCGAGCGAGTCGGACGCGTACAGCTCGACCGTCGTGTGATCGCCCGCGTAACGCAGACCGATGGACGCGGTGGTGAGTTCGTGCGGCGAGCCGAGGTCGTAGACGATGCCGACGCCCGGCTTGTAGGGCGCGAGGGCCGGACCGTCTATGAAGGTGTTGGTCTTCCAGAACGTCGAGTTGTCGCCGTCATGGGTCCTGCCGACGTCACCGGGGTGCTGGGCGTCGCCCTTCACGACGTACTCCTGGGCGCCCTGGATCGCGATCGGCCTGACCGGCTTCGGCTGCTTGCCGCCCTTGCCGCTGCCGTCCGTCGTCTGGGTCTGATTGCCGTTGCCGGACTTGCCGCCCTGGTCCATCAGGGCGTCCGCGAGCTGCCAGCTGCCCAGGCCGAGGGCGGCGATGAGGAGGGCCGAGACGGCCCACTTCAGCGCCTTGCCGGTGCGGCTCTGCAGCGGGGGCGGCGGCGGGGCCACCGCCTGCGTGACACCGTGGTGCGGCGTCGTACGCCCGTAGGAGCCCTGCTGGTAGGCCGTGTGCTGGTACTCCGGCGGAGCGGCGAACGAGGGCTCCGGCGGGCGGATGCGCGGCATCTCGCCGATCGCCTTCACCAGTTCCTCCGGCGTGGTGCAGGGGGACTCGTGGCGGGAGGCGGTGGCGCCGTTGTTGGCGAGGGCACGCATGGCGAGTTCGGACAGGCCCCGGTGCACTCCCGCCCGCACCTGGTCGGGCGGGATGAGACCGATGTCCTTGGGCAGGCCGGACAGACCGTAGGCGTCGCTCTCGTACGGCCAGCGCTGGGTCAGCGCCGCGTACAGCAGGGCGCCGATCGACTCGGTGTCGGTGCGCTGGGGGGTGTCGGAGCTGACACCGCGCAGCGCCGCGTTCACGGCGAGGCCGCGGATGCGCCACTGGCCCGAGGAGGTGCGCAGCACCGCGTTGGGGTTCAGACGCAGATGCGCGAGGCCCTCGCGGTGCGCGGCGGCCATGGCGGAGGCGACCTGGCTGACCAACTGGTAGGCGTCGTGCGGCTCCATGGGCCCGGCGGACAGCAGGGTGGTCATTTCGACGGCGTCGGGCAGCCATTCGTGGACCACGTAGACGACGTCGTTCTCCTCGACGGCGTCCAGGACCTGGACGAAGCGCGGATCGCCGAGCAGGGCCGAGGAACGGGCCGCGGCCAGCACGGAGCGGGCGCGCGTGTGGTCCGCGGGCAGGATGTGGACGCCGACGGCGCGGCGGAGCTTCTCGTCCACCGCTCGCCAACTGCTGAATCCGTCCAGACGGGTGACGCACTCTTCGAGGCGGTAGCGACTGGCGAGCTTGTGACCGCTGTGCAGTTCGGGCGGTGAGGCCTTCTCTCCGGGACTCTGGGTCCCTCGGCTCCCCTGTGCCTCGTCGTTGTCCGTGTCCCGCTCCCGGTTCTGGGCCACCCCGTCGGCCGTGGCCTGGTCCGCCTTCGCGGTCAGCGGCTCGTCGCCGCTGTTCTCTGCCACGTCGACGGCAGCCGTGCTCCGTTCCGCCACCGTCGCTCCTGCCTCCCCATCCATTGCGCGCTGTCCGACGCCGAAACCAATTGTGCCCACAGTCCGCTGCTATGCACGACACACGGCCGCGGACGATGGTTGTGCGCCTACCCCCGCCTCAACGCCCCAGGCGCCCGCGGACCATGCCCACGAGCGAGTTGAGTTCCTCGATGCGCATACGGCGGGCGGCGACGAAGAAGACCCCGAGCAGCAGGGCCCCGCCGGCCAGCAGCGCCGCGAACGACCCGAGGACGCCCTGGCCCAGGGCGTGGCCGATGGCGTAGCAGGCCGCGCCGCTGAGCAGCGCCGCCGGCACCGAGGCGATGCACAGCCGTGCGTACGTCCGCATGACACGGGAGCCGTCGAGGTCGCCGCCGAGCCGCACGCGCAGTCGGCGCCAGGCGACACCCACGCCGATCGCGTACGCGAGACCGTACGCGGCGGCCATCCCTGCGACGGCCCAGCGGGGCGGAAGCAGCACGTAGCAGAGCGCGGAGGCACCCGCGTTGACCGCGGCCACGATGACCGTGTTGTAGAAGGGCGTCCGGGTGTCCTCGTACGCGTAGAAGGCACGCAGGACGACGTACTGCACCGAGTAGGGGATCAGGCCGAGGGCGAAGGCCATCAGCATGTAGCCCATGTTGGTGGCGGCGCCGGTCCCGGAGGAGCCGAAGATCAGGGTGCACATCGGGATGCCGAGGGAGAGGAACCCGAAGGCGATGGGCACGATGGCGACGGCCGTCGTGCGCAGGCCCTGCGAGATGTCGTCACGGACGGCTCCCGCGTCGCCCTCGGCGGCCGAGCGCGAGATGCGGGGCAGCAGCGCCGCCATCAGCGAGACCGTGATGATGGCCTGCGGCAGACCCCAGATCAGCTGCGCGTTGGCGTAGGCGCTGAAGCCCGTGCCGGGCAGCTCGGTGTCGGTGACCGCGGCGGTGGCCAGCTGGGTGACGACCAGGGCGCCCGCCTGATTGGCGAGGACGAACAGGACCGTCCACTTGGCGAGCATGGCGGCCTTGCCGAGGCCGTGGCCCCGCCAGTCGAAGCGCAGGCGCAGCCGGAAGCCGGTCTCGCGCAGATACGGGATCATCGCCAGCGCCTGCACGACGAGGCCGAGCAGCACGCCGACGCCCAGCAGGCGCTGACCCTCCACCGGAATGTTCGTGACGTTCATGTGGGAGTCCGCGGCGGTGCCGTAGACCCACAGGAACATGCCGAGCGTGGCGATGATGACGATGTTGTTGAGGACCGGAGTCCACATCATCGCGCCGAACTTGCCCCGGGCGTTGAGGATCTGCCCCATCACCACGTGGATGCCCATGAAGAAGATGGTGGGCAGGAAGTACCGGGTGAAGGTGACGCCCACCTCGTTGGCCGCGGGGTCGCTGGCGACCGGGTTGGACAGCAGCCGGACCAGGAGCGGCGCCGCGAACATCGCCAGCGCGGTGAGCAGGCCCAGCGCCACGACGACCAGGGTCAGCAGCCGGTTGGCGAAGGCCTCGCCGCCGTCCTCGTCCTCCTTCATGGCGCGGACGAGCTGCGGGACGAACACCGAGTTGAGGCCGCCACCGACGGTCAGGATGTAGATCATCGTCGGCAGCTGGTAGGCCACCTGGAAGGTGTCGCCCAGGAGGGCCGTGCCCAGCGCGGCCACGATCATCGCGGAACGGACGAAGCCGGTGAGCCGGGAGACCATCGTGCCCGCCGCCATCACGGCGCTCGACTTCAGCAGCCCCGACGCGCGCCCGCCCTTCTTCGCCGCCGCGGGCACGGCGGCGGGGGCGGTCGTCTCCGTGGCGGCCGGAGCCGCGGCGTACGGTCCCGCCGGGCCCTGGCCGCCGGCCGGCGCGGGCGAGGGGCCGGGGACCGAGGGCGCGTCCGTCCGCGGGTGCCCGCCGGTCTGCTGCGGGGGCTGGTAGCCGCGCTGCCCGGCCTCATGGAAACCGTCCTGGCGCGCGTCGGGGTAGCCGCCCTGCCGGGCGTCCTGGTAGCCGCCCTGCTGCTGGTCGCGGAAGAGGTGGGCGAAGGCGTCCGGCTCGTGGCGCTCCTCGCCGGAGTGGCTGACGAGGTCGTCGACGCCCACGAACCGGGTGCTGCGGGGGTCCTCCCCGTGCGGCAGGTACTGCGTGGTGCCCGACGGCTCCGGCGGCGGGGTCTGGGCCCACACGCGCGGGTCGGGGGCGTACGGCGACTGCTGCGGCGGGCCGTACAGCGGCTGCTGCGGCTGCTGCGTGCCCGGAGCCTGCGGAGGATGGGCGGCACGGTCGTACAGCGCCTCGTCGACCGGGTCCTGGGCGGAGAGGTCCTGCGCCCGGTAGGGGTCGTCCGCGTAGGCGTCCTGGAGGTACATGTCCGCCGGCGGCTGCGAGGGCACCTGGCCGTGCTCGGGCGGCGCCCCCTCGGGGTGGCCCGAGCCGCCCACGGCCTGGCCGCGGTCACCGTCGTACGGCGCGTTCATGCTTACCCCACCTCGTCGTCCCGGGCCCACCGGGCCATGACATCCTCAACGGTCCACCCTCTCACCCGTGCCGGAGGGGTCGGCGTCTCCCGCTGCGGTGTCCGGTGCCGGGTCACTCGGCTGCTCGGGGGTGTCCGCCCCGGGCCGAGCGCCGGACTGTTCTGTGAGACGGTCCGCGGGGCCCTCGGGGTTCTCCGCACCGTCGTTCTCCTGCTCGTCGGGGGTTCCGGCGTCCTCGCCGGTCCCGTCGGGGCCGTCCTCCGCGGTGTCACGGGCGGCCGCCCGCTTGCGCTGGGTGTACATGCGGAAACCGGCGAGGACGAGCAGCAGGACGCCGCCGCCGATGACCAGCATCACCGTGGCCGTGACCTCGGTGACCTTCACGTCGAAGGTGACCGGGTCCCCGTACTCCTGGCCGTCCTGCGTGTACAGCTGGGCCACCACGGTCACCGGGCCGTTGGCGTTGGCGGAGGTGGTGAACTTCACGGACTGGCTGTGCCCGCCGGAGATGGCCACGCGCTGTTCCGTGTAGGCCTTGCCGCCGATCTTCAGTCGCGTCGGGTTGGTCGAGGTGAGCCGCAGCACCAGGTGGTCGACGCCCTGCACCAGGTTGTTCTGCACGGTGACCGGGATGGTCGCGCTGCGCCCGGAGAGCTTGGTCTCCGACTTGTCGATCAGCTTGACCTCCTGGGCGAGGTCGTCGAGGTACGCCTCCACGCCGTCCCGGTAGTCCGCCGCCGCGGAGGACCGGCCGCGCCACGACGTGGACATCTCGCGGTTCATGGCCCGGCCGAAGGGGGTGACGACCCGGGACTCGTCGGTGAGCACGACCTTGAAGTTGTCGACCTTGTCCTGCGTCCTGCCGATCGAGGCGAAGGCGGAGCGTGCCAGCTCCTGCCTGCGCAGCGAGGAGGGGTAGTCCGCGGACGACGGCACCCGCGTGGTGGCGCCGGGGTCCGGCTTGGCGTGGGCGGCCGCGGTCAGGTCCTGCGCCTCCGACCAGGTGCTGTGCTGGAGGTCGGTCAGCGCCTGCGCCATGGCCCGGGCCTGGCTCGCGCTCGGCATCCGCTGCGGGGTGACGACGATGCTGCGCTGCTTACCGGTCTGTTCCCCGAGTTCCAGGCTCTGGGCGAGGAACTCCTGCACGGCGAGCGTGGAACTGCCGGCCTCGGTCAGGTCACCCTGGAACGCCGTGGACAGCCGCGCGTCCGCGACCACGGCCGTGGTGCCGCCGCCGATCGGGCGGGCCGCCGAGGGCGTGTAGGACAGACCTTCGGTCTCCTGGAGGCTGTCGCCGCGCGCGATCACCTTGTCGGCGCCCGCGGAGGTGGCGACCTTCACGATCGACGGGTCGACGGCGCCGTCGACGGGCCAGGCGAAGTCGGTGCTCGGCTTCACGTGGAGCACCGTCTCCACCGTGCCGGCGGCGACTTCGGTGGCGTCCCTGAGCTGGCTGAGGGAGCCGGTGACGCTCGTCCCGCTGTGTGCGAGGGAGGCCAGGTCCGGGTCGGCGAAGGGGAGCGCCACCACGTCCTTGCCCGCCACCGCCTGCTGCAACTCGGCGAGCCACTTCTTGGCGACCGCCTGCTTGGTGCCCGCCACGGGACGGCCGCTGCCGTTGCGGATGCGGTAGTTGCGGGTCATGGCGTCGACGGAGGCCAGCAGGTCCGGGTCGATCACCCAGGTGACGTCGAGGTCCTTGCCCAGCGCGAGCATCTGCTCCAGACGGCCGCCGGGAGCGAGGTCCTGGGCGAGGTCGTCGTTGCCGAAGGTCGGCGTCTGCTGTTCCCCGGGGCCGGTCTCAGCGGTCATGTGGACGTCGGAGACGAGCGGCCACAGATAGGTGGTCTTCGTCTTGGTGTCCGCCTCGTCGGGCTTCCAGGGCAGGAACGTGTGCCGGATGCCCAGCACCTGGTCCCACGGCTGCGCGGCGGTCCGGCCGGAGAGCGAGACGGAGAGCGCGTAGACCCCGTCCGGGCCGAGGTCGAGCTTGTCGACCGGCACCGAGATGCTGAAGTGCTCGGCGACGCCCGGGGTGAGCCGGTCGAACTTCTGGGCGTACTTGCCGCCGACCTCGGCGCCGTCGGTGCCCGGCACGAAGTCGGTGCGCCGGGCGACCGCGTCGATCGCCGAGCGGGTGTTCAGCTCGGGGCCCACGCGCAGGCCCACGTGGGCGCCGGTGACCGCCTGCTTGCCGTTGTTCGTCACCGTGCCGCTGACGGTGACGGTGTCACCGTCGGAGGGGGCGCTGGGGCTGAGCGAGTCCAGGGAGACGGCCACCGTGCGCGAGCCGGTGGCGGCCGCCTGTGCGGCGTCCTGGCCCGTGGCGTCCGCGGTCGGCGCGGCGGGCAGCTGGAGCAGACCGGCCAGCAGGGGCGCCCCGGCGAGTGCTGCGCCGGTGCGCCGCAACCAGCGGCGGGCAGGTGAGGGAGTGGTCCCCTGGAAGTCTGCCGCGTCGGCCACGCGCTCGCCCGTCCCTCGTCGTCGTCAGTGGTCGTCGGATGTGCGTCCCCGCATGGTAACGATGTGCGCTGAGGCGAAGTGCCACGGAGGCGCCCACAAGATCGGCGGGCACCGGCGCTCGCCCTTCATATGCCCGTTTCCGCGGATGCTGTTCATTACGTCACAAATGCGCTGATCGCGTGCCTGGCGGAAGGACCTGCGTCTCCCGTCGGCGGGCCCGCCGGGCTCCGTATATGGCGGCGCGTCCGGGCGGCCGGGCCACGTACCCTCTTCTGTTGTGCCGAACGCCAACGAAGACACTCCCCCTGCCCTGAGCCAGGTCCAGCAGCGCGCGGTGAACGAGCTGCTGCGGGTGGCCCCCGTCGCCGACGACCTCGCGCGCCGCTTCCAGGAGGCCGGGTTCTCACTCGCCCTGGTCGGCGGCTCGGTCCGGGACGCGCTGCTCGGCCGGCTCGGCAACGATCTGGACTTCACGACCGACGCCCGCCCCGAGGACGTACTGAAGATCGTGCGGCCCTGGGCGGACGCGGTGTGGGAGGTCGGGATCGCCTTCGGCACGGTCGGGCTCCAGAAGCAGGCCCGCGTGGGGGACGTCGACCGGTGCTTCCAGATCGAGGTGACCACCTACCGGTCGGAGGCGTACGACCGCACCTCACGCAAGCCCGAGGTGTCGTACGGCGACTCCATCGAGGAGGACCTCGTCCGGCGTGACTTCACGGTCAATGCGATGGCCGTCGCGCTGCCGCGGATGGAGTTCGTGGACCCGCACGGCGGGTTGGACGACCTCGCGGCTCGGGTGCTGCGCACCCCGGGCACGCCCGAGGAGTCCTTCTCCGACGACCCGCTGCGGATGATGCGGGCCGCGCGCTTCGCCGCCCAGCTCGACTTCGAGGTGGCGCCCGAGGTCGTCGCCGCGATGAAGGGGATGGCCGAGCGGATCGAGATCGTCTCCGCCGAGCGGGTGCGGGACGAGCTGAACAAGCTGATCCTGTCCGCGCACCCGCGCAAGGGCCTCAGCCTGCTGGTCGGCACCGGCCTGGCCGACCGGGTGCTGCCGGAACTGCCCGCCCTGCGCCTGGAGAGCGACGAGCACCACCGGCACAAGGATGTCTACGAGCACACGCTGATCGTGCTGGAGCAGGCGATCGCGCTGGAGGAGGACGGCCCCGACCTGGCCCTCCGGCTCGCCGCGCTGCTGCACGACATCGGGAAGCCGCGCACGCGCCGCTTCGAGAAGGACGGCCGGGTCTCCTTCCACCATCACGAGATGGTCGGCGCGAAGATGACCAAGAAGCGCATGACGGCGCTGAAGTACTCCAACGACCTCGTGAAGGACGTCTCGCGACTGGTCGAGCTCCACCTGCGCTTCCACGGTTACGGCACCGGCGAGTGGACCGACTCCGCGGTCCGCCGTTACGTCCGCGACGCCGGGCCGCTCCTGACCCGGCTGCACAAGCTCACCCGCTCCGACTGCACCACGCGCAACAAGCGCAAGGCGGCCGCGCTGTCCCGCGCGTACGACGGTCTGGAGGCGCGCATCGCCGAGCTTCAGGAGAAGGAGCAGCTCGACGCCATCCGGCCCGACCTCGACGGCAACCAGATCATGGAGATCCTCGGGATGAAGCCCGGCCCGGCCGTCGGCAAGGCCTACAAGTACCTGCTGGAGCTCCGTCTGGAGAACGGCCCGATGGACCACGACGCCGCGGTGACGGCCCTCAAGGAGTGGTGGGCCGAGCAGGGCCCGCAGGGCTGAGGCCACACGGCACTGGGTCGCGCCCACGGGGCCGAGTGGCACCGGGTTCGTGTTTCACGTGAAACACAGCCGCGCGGCATGACCCCCGGAAAGCCCGAAGGGGCGATGTTTCACGTGAAACATCGCCCCTTCGTCATGGGGACCGAGGTGTTACTTGGTCTCCTTCAGGCAGAGCACCACGTTGTGGCCGCCGCCCGACTGCACGTAGTAGATCGTCGAGTCCGTGACCGTCTTGCACTGGGACTCGTCGGTGGAACCGTCGAACTTCTGGACGACCTTGTACTGGGCGCCGCTGGACGAGCAGTCGACATCCTGGAGGTCGGGCTTGGAGTACGAGCCGTCGTTGTGCATGCACGAGCCCACTGACGTGGTCTCCGCGTCGTCGCGGGTGAGGAACCAGCCCGCGCCGAACTTGATGATGCCGATGATGACGGCGACGACGATCAGCCCGACGATGCGCAGCGCCTTCTTGCCCGCACGCTTGCCGACCGAGGGCGGCGGCGGGGGTACCGGAGCGCCCTGCTGCTGCGGGAACGGAGCGTACGGCTGCTGCGGTGCACCCGGAGTGGCCGGCTGCCCCGTGGGCGCCTGGGCGTACGGGTTCTGGCCCTGGGCAGGCGGTGGAACGGTCACTTGGGGTCCCCCTGGAAAGTAGGCGGCGCCGCTGACGCGGACATGGCGCGAATAAGACGCACGTAAATTACCGGTCCCCACTGACAGCGCGGCAGCCGAGGCGGACTCTGTAGCTCTGATGTGACACTTACCAGCGCTCAAAGCGGGCCATAGCGGCCGCAACCGCGCCGTAGATCACGCCGATCGTGATCACCAGTGCGGCCGATCGCCCGTCCGGCGGGAGCATCAGCGCGGCGACGCCGGCGGCGCCGACGAAGGAGACGTTGTACAGCACGTCGTAGACGGAGAAGATGCGGCCGCGGAAGCCGTCCTCGACCGTGGACTGCACGACCGTGTCCGTGGCGATCTTCGCCCCCTGGGTGGTCAGTCCCAGCACGAACGCCGCCACCAGCAGCGGCCCGACGGCGAAGGGCAGGCCGAGCGCCGGCTCCAGGACCGCCGCGGCCGCCGCGCACACGACGATCCAGCGGGCGGGGCCGAGCCGTCCCGCTTCCCACGGAGTGACGAGCGCCGCCGCGAAGAACCCGGCGCCCGAGGCGCCCAGCGCCAGGCCCAGCAGGCGCAGCCCCTCCTGCGGGTGGGAGGTCAGCCCGTACCGGCACAGCATCAGCACCATGACGGTCAGCGCGCCGTAGCAGAACCGCATCAGCGTCATCGAGGCCAGCGCCCAGGCGGCCTCCCGGCGCGGCGGGGCCGCGAGGTGCCGCACGCCCGCCGCCAGGTCGCGCGCGGTGCCCCGAAGCGCCACGCCAAGCCGGGGCTGGATCAGCTCCTGGTCGGGGCCCAGCAGCTCCGGCGCCATGAGCAGCGACACCAGGGCGGCGCACAGGTACAGCGCGGCGCCCAGCAGCACCACGGCCGCGTCGGAGTCCTCGGCCACCAGGCGGACCGAGAAGGCGAGCCCGCCGCCCGCGAAGGCGGCCAGTGACCCGGCGGTCGGGGACAGGGAGTTCGCGATCACCAGGCGCTCCCCGTCGACCACGCGGGGCAGCGCCGCGGACAGGTCCGACAGGACGAAGCGGTTGACGCCGGTCACGCACAGGGCGGAGACGTAGAACAGCCAGTCCGGGACGGCGGCGACCATCAGCACCGCCGTCACCGTGGCCATCGCCGCGCGGGTCAGGTTGCCGTAGAGGAGCACCTGGCGGCGCCGCCAGCGGTCCAGCAGGGCTCCGGCGAACGGGCCCACCAGGGAGTACGGCAGCAGCAGTACCGCCATGGCGGAGGCGACCGCGGCGGCCGAGGTCTGCCGCTCCGGGGAGAAGACGACGTAGGTGGCGAGCGCGGTCTCGTACACGCCGTCGGCGCCCTGGGAGAGCAGCCGCACGGACAGCAGACGCCGGAAGTCCCGGAAACGCAGCAGGACGCGCAGGTCACGGACGACGGGCATGGGGCACAGCCTCACATACGGGAAGGGCCCCCGGGGGGATGATCCCCCCGGGGGCCCTCAAGGACCCGTGATCACGAGCGTGTTCAGCGCTCGACCTCGCCGCGGATGAACTTCTCCACGTTCTCCCGGGCCTCGTCGTCGAAGTACTGGACCGGCGGGGACTTCATGAAGTACGAGGACGCCGACAGGATCGGGCCGCCGATGCCGCGGTCCTTGGCGATCTTCGCGGCGCGCAGCGCGTCGATGATGACGCCTGCGGAGTTCGGGGAGTCCCACACCTCGAGCTTGTACTCGAGGTTCAGCGGGACGTCGCCGAAGGCGCGGCCCTCGAGGCGGACGTAGGCCCACTTGCGGTCGTCCAGCCAGGCCACGTAGTCGGACGGGCCGATGTGGACGTTCTTCTCGCCGAGCTCCCGGTCGGGGATCTGGGAGGTGACGGCCTGCGTCTTGGAGATCTTCTTGGACTCCAGGCGCTCGCGCTCGAGCATGTTCTTGAAGTCCATGTTGCCGCCGACGTTCAGCTGCATCGTGCGGTCCAGGATGACACCGCGGTCCTCGAACAGCTTCGCCATGACGCGGTGCGTGATGGTGGCGCCGACCTGGGACTTGATGTCGTCCCCGACGATCGGGACGCCCGCCTCCGTGAACTTGTCCGCCCACTCCTTGGTGCCGGCGATGAAGACCGGGAGGGCGTTGACGAAGGCGACCTTGGCGTCGATGGCGCACTGCGCGTAGAACTTCGCCGCGTCCTCGGAACCCACGGGCAGGTAGCAGACGAGGACGTCGACCTGCTTGTCCTTGAGGACCTGGACGACGTCGACCGGCTCCTCGGCGGACTCCTCGATCGTGAGGCGGTAGTACTTGCCGAGGCCGTCGAGGGTGTGACCGCGCTGGACGGTCACGCCGGTGTTCGGCACGTCGCAGATCTTGATGGTGTTGTTCTCGGAGGCGCCGATGGCGTCCGCGAGGTCGAGGCCGACCTTCTTCGCGTCGACGTCGAAGGCGGCGACGAACTCGACGTCACGCACGTGGTACTCGCCGAACTGCACGTGCATGAGGCCCGGGACCTTGGACGCCGGGTCGGCGTCCTTGTAGTACTCGACGCCCTGCACCAGCGACGCGGCGCAGTTGCCCACGCCGACGATGGCTACGCGAACCGAACCCATTGGCGGTTGCTCCCTGTGTGTACTCGGTGAGGTCCCGTCGGGACCTCACGTGGCGGTGTCGTCGGGCGTATCCGGCCGGGGCGACTCCCCGGACCGGGGCAGGCCGCCCGTCGCTCCAGATGTGGTGTCCTGCTGAGCGGATCCCCCGGGGCCGGAACCCTTCAGGTCCCGTCCGGCCCGCTCGCTCTCGATGAGCTCGTTCAGCCAGCGCACTTCGCGCTCCACGGACTCCATCCCGTGGCGCTGGAGCTCGAGGGTGTAGTCGTCGAGGCGCTCCCGGGTGCGCGCCAGGGAAGCGCGCATCTTCTCCAGGCGCTCCTCCAGCCGGCTGCGGCGGCCCTCCAGTACGCGCATGCGCACGTCGCGCGACGTCTGCCCGAAGAAGGCGAAGCGGGCGGCGAAGTGTTCGTCCTCGTACGCGTCGGGGCCGGTCTGCGAGAGCAGCTCCTCGAAGTGCTCCTTACCTTCCGCCGTCAGCCGGTAGACGATCTTGGCGCGGCGCCCTGTGAGGGGAGCGGCCAGGGCGTCCTCGTGGGTGCTGCCCGGTTCCTCGATCAACCAGCCGTTTGCGACGAGCGTCTTGAGGCAGGGGTAGAGCGTCCCGTAACTGAAGGCACGGAACACACCCAGTGACGTGTTGAGGCGTTTGCGCAGCTCGTAGCCGTGCATCGGAGACTCGCGGAGCAGGCCGAGCACGGCGAACTCGAGGATGCCGGAACGTCGGCTCATCGTCGCCCCTCTCGTCCTTATCTCGCGCTGATGTATCGACTCGATACATCACGACGATAGAACGGCCGTCCGGATGCGACAAGAGGGCACATGGTGAACGGGATCACATCACCGTTTCGTTGCAGGCGAGTTGCCTGATTTGGGGTGAACTCGGCGGCTCGGGGGGTTTTGGCGATGCGTAGTCTGTGCGCCATGCACACCACCGGGAACCGAGAGACTCCTGGGGACGTCCTCGTCCTCGGTGCAGTACGGGTGAATGCGCAACCGACCACATCCGTACTTCGGGGGGACCGGAAACCAGCCGCCGTTTCCAGGCGCGCAAGGGTGCGCCTGCCCGAGGAGTAATCGTTCGATGAGCGAGCACCGTCGCAAACCGCCGCAGCCGCAGGAAGGCGGACGTGCCGCGGCCCGACGCGGTCAGTCCGGTTCGCCCTCCGGCCGCCGCGCGGCACCGCGAGGCGCCACCGGATCTCCCGCCGACTCCTATGGGTCCAGTTCCCATGGATCCAGTCCCTACGGGGGTTCCCAGGGCGCGGGGCCCCATGGCATGGGGGATGAGGGCCGCGTGTACGGCAGCCGTGCCGAGGCCAGGCGCGCGGCGCAGAGAGGCGGCGGCCGCCGCCGCGCGCCCGAGCCGGCCGGCCCCGGCCGCGGCAGGGGCCGCAGCGCCCCTCCCGCCGCCAAGCGGATGATCGACTACCCGCGCGCGGGCAAGTACGGATGGCGTCGCTGGATGCCGTCCTGGAAGCTCGTGACCGGCCTGTTCATCGGCCTCGTCGGGAGTCTGGTGGCGGTCGCGGGCATCGGGTACGCCATGGTGAGCGTGCCCAACGTCGCGGACACCGCCGAGGCGCAGAACAACGTCTACTACTGGTCCGACAAGACCCAGATGGTCGCGACCGGTGGTGAGACGAACCGCCAGATCGTCAACCTCTCGGAGATTCCGGAGGCGATGCAGAACGCGGTCATCTCCCAGGAGAACAAGACCTTCTACAGCGACAGCGGCGTCGACCCCAAGGGCATCGCCCGCGCCGTGCTGAACATGGCCCGGGGCGGTCAGACACAGGGTGGCTCCACCATCACCCAGCAGTACGTGAAGAACGCGCGGCTGGACGACCAGTCGCAGACGATCACCCGCAAGTTCAAGGAGATCTTCATCTCCATCAAGGTGGGCGCCACGGTCCCCAAGAAGGAGATCCTGGCCGGCTACCTGAACTCGGCGTACTACGGCCGCGGCGCCTACGGCATCCAGGCGGCGGCGCGCGCGTACTTCAACAAGGACGCCATCAGGCTGAACCCGGGCGAGTGCGCCTTCCTGGCCGCGACGCTCAAGGGCGCCACGTACTACGACCCGGCGGGCGCGACCTCCATCGACCCGGCCGCCACCGAGCAGGCCAACAGCAAGCGCGCGCTGAGCCAGATGCAGGACACGCTCGAGAAGATGGTCGAGTACGGGCATCTGAGCGCCACGGAGCGGGCGAAGTACACCAAGCTCCCCAAGGTGCAGAACCCGCGGTCGAACACCCGGCTGAGCGGCCAGACCGGCTATCTGGTCGACCTGGCCAAGGCCTACATCATCAACAACACCGACATCTCCGCCAGCGAGCTGCAGCGGGGCGGGTACCGGATCTACACGACCTTCGACAAGAAGAAGGTCAACGCCCTCAAGACCGCGGTGGAGAAGGTCCAGAAGAGCAACATCAAGCCCAAGCTGCGTCCGGACACCGACACCCACGTCCAGTTCGGCGGCGCCTCGGTGGACCCGAGGACGGGCGCCATCGCGGCCATCTACGGCGGTGAGGACGCCACCAAGCACTTCACCGACAACGCCGACGCCACCGGTGCCCAGGTGGGCTCGACCTTCAAGCCGTTCGTGCTGGCCGCGGCCATGAAGTGGGGGGTGCGCAACCCCGACGGCCTGGAGGACCAGCCACAGGACGAGCGCACGCAGGTCTCCCCGAAGAGCCTGTTCAGCGGCCAGAACAAGCTCAAGATCAAGGACTATCGGGGCGACGTCTGGAAGAACGAGAAGGGCGAGGAGTGGCTGCAGACGAACGACGGCAACCAGTCCTACGGCACCCCGCCCCAGTACCAGATCGACCTGCGTGAGGCGATGCGGGAGTCGGTGAACTCCGCCTTCGTGCAGCTCGGCATGGACATCGGCCTGGACAAGGTCAAGGAGTCGGCCATCGACGCGGGCCTGAAGTCGAACAGCCTGGCCGGTACCAACTACCCCTCCTTCTCCATCGGCATCTCCGACCCGAGCGCGATCCGCATGGCGGGGGCGTACGCGACCTTCGCGGCCAGCGGCAAGCAGAACGAGCCGTTCTCGGTCAAGGAGGTCAAGGACAAGGACGGGACGCGCTACAAGCACGAGGCCAAGACCAAGCAGGCCTTCACCTCCAAGGTCGCCGACAACGTCACAGACGTGCTGAAGACCGTGGTCGAGAAGGGCACGGGTACCAACGCCCAGCTGCCCGGCCGTGACGTGGCCGGCAAGACCGGCACCACCGACGGCAACAAGTCCGCCTGGTTCGTGGGCTACACCCCGCAGCTGTCCACCGCGATCAGCATGTTCCGGATGGACGACAACGCGGAGAACAAATCGCGCACGTTTCTGAAGATGTACGGAACGGGTGGGCAGAAGAAGATCCACGGTGCCTCGTTCCCGGCCCAGATCTGGCACGACTACATGGCCGAGGCGCTCAAGGGCCAGCCGGCGATTCCGTTCCAGGCGCCCGAGCCCATCGGCGAGGTCGTCAACGCCCAGCCCAGCCCGACCCCGACCCCGTCGGTCACGCAGAGCCAGGACCAGGAGACGAGCTCGAGCCCGTCGCCCACGCCCAGCGAGACCCAGACCAGCCCGAGTCCCTCGCCGAGCGACAGCTGTGGCTTCTTCGGCTGCAGCAACAACGGCGGACAGAACGGCAACGGCGGTACCACCGACGGCGGCACCAGTCCGACGCCGACGATCACGGACACGAGCACCACGAGCAGCACCCGGGGCAACGGCAACGGCGGCTTCTTCGGAGGCAGTACGGGCTGACCCCGGCCGGCCGGTCCCCCGGCCGGCCACCGTGGCGCGGCACCCGCGCCGGCACGACAGGGCAGGGCCCCCGGAACCGATCCGGGGGCCCTGCCCTTTTCCGCGCCGTGGTTCCTCGTCCGGGTTTCGTGCCGAGGCTTCGTGCCGTTCCGTGCCGCTGTTCCGCGCCGGGTTCCGGGTTTCCCTGCCGGGCGGCCGCGGAGAACGGTGTGCGCGGCGTCCCGCTCAGGCGCGTACGGCAGGATGTGCGGCATGACCGGTGCTGAATCGACGCAAGCGAGCGTGCCCGAGACCGACCCGGTGCGGCCGACCGTGGAGGACCCGGTCGCCGCGGCCGGCAGCGAGCTGATCGGCGGACCCGTCGGACGGCTCGCCCTGCTCGGGACGTCCTGGTGGACCCCGGTACGGGTCGTGGCGCTCGTGGCGATCGGCATGTTCGCCCTCGGCCTGGTCCAGAAGGCGCCCTGCTACAACGGCGCCTGGTTCTTCGGAGCCGGCTCGCAGTACACCAAGGCCTGCTACTCCGACATCCCGCACCTCTACCAGGGGCGCGGGTTCGCCGAAGGGCTCGTGCCGTACTTCGACAAGCTCCCCGGCGACATGGACTACCTCGAATACCCGGTGCTGACCGGCGTGTTCATGGAGGTGGCCGCCTGGCTCACGCCCGGCAGCGGCAGCATCCAGCACCAGGAGCAGTGGTACTGGATGGTGAACGCGGGGATGCTGATGGCCTGCGCGGCCGTGATCGCCGTCTGCGTCAGCCGGACCCACGCGCGCAGGCCCTGGGACGGTCTGCTGGTCGCGCTGGCGCCCGCCTTCGCCCTGACCGCCACCATCAACTGGGACCTGCTGGCGGTCGCCCTGACGGCCGCGGCGATGCTGATGTGGTCCCGCGGCCGGTCCCTCGCCTTCGGCGTCCTGCTCGGGCTCGCCACGGCCGCCAAGCTGTATCCGGTCTTCCTGCTCGGCCCGCTGCTGATGCTGTGCTGGCGCGCGGGCAGGTGGCGGGAGTTCGGCCGGGCGTTCGCCGGCGCCGCCGTGGCCTGGCTGGTGGTGAACCTCCCCGTGATGCTGTTCGCCTTCGAGGGATGGTCGAAGTTCTACCGGTTCAGCCAGGAGCGCGGTGTCGACTTCGGTTCCTTCTGGCTGATCCTCGCCCAGAACTCCAGCAGCCCGCTCAGCACCGACACCGTCAACACCCTCGCCACTCTGCTGATGCTGCTGAGCTGCGTCGGTATCGCGGCCCTCGCCCTGACCGCCCCGCGCCGGCCCCGCTTCGCCCAGCTGGCCTTCCTGATCGTCGCGGCCTTCATCCTCACCAACAAGGTCTACTCGCCCCAGTACGTCCTGTGGCTGGTGCCGCTGGCCGCGCTGGCCCGGCCCCGGTGGCGGGACTTCCTGGTCTGGCAGGCGTGCGAGGTGGCGTACTTCCTGGGGATCTGGATGTACCTCGCGTACACGACCAGCGGGGACGCCCACAAGGGGCTGCCGACCGACGGCTACCACTGGGCCATCGGCGTGCACCTGCTGGGAACGCTGTACCTGTGCGTCGTCGTGGTGCGGGACATCCTCATGCCGGAGCGGGACGTGGTGCGCCGGGCCGGGGACGACGACCCCTCGGGCGGTGTGCTCGACGGCGCGGAGGACGTCTTCGTGCTCGGCACGGCGGCCCGTCCGCGGCGCCACGCTGCCCACTTCGCCGGGCCCCAGGTGGAGTGGGGCGCCCGGGCCGTCGCCTCCCCCGGAGAAGGTTCGCTCTGAGCGAACAGGGGGCGAAGGCCCCCACAGCCCCGGCCGCATGCGAAAGGCCGTACACCGGGCGTTCCGGGTACGGCCTTTCGTGCGGATGGGACCTCAGCGGTCCATGAGCCGGTCGAACTGCGTGGTGGTGTGCCGCAGATGGGCCACCAGCTCGTCGCCGACCTTCGGCTCCGGGGCGTCCATGGGCACGAACAGGATCGAGACCTGCATGTGCGGCGGCTCCGCGAACCAGCGCTGCTTGCCGCCCCAGACGAACGGTGAGAGGTTCCGGTTGACCGTGGCGAGGCCGGCGCGGGCGACGCCCTTGGCGCGCGGCATGACGCCGTGCAGCGCCTTCGGGGCCTCCAGGCCCACACCGTGCGACGTACCGCCCGCCACGACCACCAGATAGCCGTCGGAGGCGGCCTTCTGCTGCCGGTAGCCGAAGCGGTCGCCCTTGGTCACGCGTGTGACGTCCAGGACCGCGCCGCGGTACTCGGTGGCGTCGTGGTCCCCCAGCCAGAGCCGGGTGCCGATCCGGGCCCGGAAACGGGTCTGCGGGAACTGCTGCTGGAGCCGGGCCAGTTCGTCGGCCTTGAGGTGGCTGACGAACATCGTGTGCAGCGGCAGCCGGGCCGCGCGCAGCCGGTCCATCCAGCCGATGACCTCCTCGACGGCGTCCGAGCCGTCGGTGCGGTCCAGCGGCAGATGGATGGCGAAGCCCTCCAGCCGGACGTTCTCGATGGCGGCGTGCAGCTGGGGCAGGTCCTGCTCGCTGATGCCGTGCCGCTTCATCGAGGACATCACCTCGATGACGACACGGGCGCCGACGAGGCCGTACACCCCGTCGACCGAGGACACCGACCGGATCACCCGGTCGGGCAGCGGCACCGGCTCCTCACCGCGCCGGTACGGCGTCAGCACCAGTAGGTCGCCGCCGAAGAAGTCCTTGATCCGGGCGGCCTCGTACGTCGTGCCGACGGCGAGGACGTCCGCGCCCAGCCGTGTGGCCTCCTCCGCCAGGCGCTCGTGCCCGAAGCCGTAGCCGTTGCCCTTGCAGACCGGGACGAGGCCCGGGAACTGCTCCTGCACGTGCTTGTGGTGCGCCCGCCAGCGCGCGGTGTCGACGTAGAGCGTGAGCGCCATGGCCGGACCTGGAACCTTTCCTTCTGGTGGCTGCGGTGGTCTGCTGCGGTGGTCTGCTGCGGTGGTCAGCTGTGGTGAAGAGGGGACGGGGGACGGGGGCTCAGCGCCGGGACATGTAGATGTCGAGCGCCTTGTGGAGCAGCTTGTTCAGGGGGAAGTCCCACTCGCCGAGGTACTCGGCGGCCTGTCCGCCGGTGCCCACCTTGAACTGGATCAGACCGAAGAGGTGGTCGGTCTCGTCCAGCGAGTCGGAGATGCCGCGCAGGTCGTAGACGGTGGCGCCGAGCGCGTAGGCGTCGCGCAGCATCCGCCACTGCATGGCGTTCGAGGGCCGGACCTCGCGGCCGATGTTGTCGGAGGCACCGTAGGAGTACCAGACGTGGCCGCCGACGATCAGCATGGTCGCCGCGGCCAGGTTCACCCCATTGTGCCGGGCGAAGTACAGCCGCATCCGGTTGGGGTCCTCGGAGTTGAGGGCCGTCCACATGCGCTGGAAGTACGACAGCGGGCGGGGCCGGAAGTGGTCGCGCACGGCCGTGATCTCGTACAGCCGCTGCCATTCCTCGAGGTCCTGGTAGCTGCCCTGGACCACCTCGACGCCGGCCTTCTCGGCCTTCTTGATGTTGCGCCGCCAGAGCTGGTTGAAGTTCTTGTGCACCTCTTCCAGGGAGCGGTTCGCGAGCGGCACCTGGAAGACGTAGCGCGGCTGGACGTCGCCGAAGCCGGCGCCGCCGTCCTCGCCCTGCTGCCAGCCCATGCGGCGCAGCTTGTCGGCGACCTCGAAGGCGCGGGGCTCGATGAAGTCGGCCTCCAGGTCGCGCAGGCGCTTGATGTCCGGGTCCTGGATGCCCCTCTTGATGGACTCGGCGTTCCAGCGCCTGATGATCACCGGCGGGCCCATCTTCACGGAGAAGGCGCCCTGCTGCTTGAGATGGGCCAGCATCGGCTGGATCCAGTCGTCCAGGTTCGGCGCGAACCAGTTGATGACCGGGCCCTCGGGCAGGTAGGCGAGGTACCGCTTGATCTTGGGCAGCTGGCGGTACAGCACGAGACCCGCCCCGACCAGCTCGCCGGTGCGGTCGTCGAACCAGCCGAGGTGCTCCGAACGCCATTCCGCCTTCACGTCCGCCCAGGCCGGGACCTGCATGTGACTCGCCGCGGGCAGGCTCTGGATGTAGGCCAGATGCTGCTCTCGACTGATGGTCCTCAGGATCAGGGTCATTCGGGGCGCTCCTCGGGCTGGCGTGTCCCCATGGGGTCAGGGGCTCCGGCTCTCGCGCCGAAGCCTACTGCGCCCGGCGCGCGGCCCGAATGACCGTACGGTGCCTTCGCCCCGGTCCGATGCCCGGCCGGGGCGTGCGGTGGGCCGGCGTGGGGCGCCGTCCGGAGATCCGGCGGACGGCGCCTCATGCCGTGCGGACGGTGTCCGTGATGTTGTGGTGGAGGGGGGTGTGCGGCGTCAGAAGAACCCGCCCCAGGCCAGGCCGAGTCCGAAGCCGACCGCCGAGGCGCCGAGGCCGACGATCAGCCCGAAGCGCTCCCGTGTCGTCTCCGAGATCCACTGGCCGTACGCGCCGGTGAGGATGCCCACCAGGCCGGCCCAGGAACTCAGCGCATGAAGACCGGGGAACCACGCGGCGACGACAGCCGTCAGGCCCAGCGCCAGGGTCACCGCGAGCAGGGTGTCCTGGACGGGATGGGGCTTGCCGTCCGTGGAGAGGAGTCCACCGCCGGGGGCGGTGTTGGGTCGCAACGTCTGTGCCATCGGGCACCTCCTGCGAAGGGCGGCGCATCGTAGCGCCTTACACACCCGTCGTGTCCAGATTGACGGGTCCCGGGGCCCGATTTCAACCGGAAGCGGGGGTGCGGGTAGTCTGTAACGTCTGCATCGGTCTCTGTCCGGGCACCCTCGCGGCGCCTGGCGATTCCGTCGGCCGCCTCCGATTGTCAGTGGCGGCCGATACCGTTGCGTACGCATCACAACCCTCCTGCCACGGAACGACCGTGGCCGCCGAGTCCAAAGGAGGTGGGTTCCACATGCGTCACTACGAGGTGATGGTCATCCTCGACCCCGACGTCGAGGAGCGCGCTGTCTCTCCGCTGATCGAGAACTTCCTGTCCGTCGTCCGTGACGGCGGCGGCAAGGTCGAGAAGGTCGACACCTGGGGTCGTCGTCGTCTCGCCTACGAGATCAAGAAGAAGCCCGAGGGCATCTACTCGGTCATCGACCTGCAGGCCGAGCCTGCGGTCGTCAAGGAGCTCGACCGCCAGATGAACCTGAACGAGTCGGTCCTCCGGACCAAGGTCCTCCGTCCCGAGACCCACTGAGCTCTCCCGCTCAGCTGATCCCGGGATTCGAGTAGCAGCACCAAGCAGCCAGCAGCACACCCGCCGAGAGGTTCCCCCATGGCAGGCGAGACCGTCATCACGGTCGTCGGCAATCTTGTCGACGACCCCGAGCTGCGCTTCACCCCCTCCGGTGCGGCGGTCGCGAAGTTCCGTGTCGCGTCCACGCCCCGCACCTTCGACCGCCAGACGAACGAGTGGAAGGACGGCGAGAGCCTGTTCCTGACCTGCTCGGTCTGGCGTCAGGCGGCGGAGAACGTCGCGGAGTCGCTCCAGCGAGGCATGCGCGTCATCGTGCAGGGCCGGCTGAAGCAGCGGTCCTACGAGGACCGCGAGGGCGTCAAGCGCACGGTCTACGAGCTGGACGTCGAGGAAGTCGGCGCCAGCCTGCGCAACGCCACGGCCAAGGTCACCAAGACCACCGGCCGCGGTGGCCAGGGCCAGGGCGGTTACGGCGGCGGTGGCGGCCAGGGTGGCGGCGGCTGGGGCGGCGGCCCCGGCGGCGGTCAGCAGGGCGGCGGCCAGGCCGACGACCCGTGGGCGACCGGCGCTCCCGCCGGTGGCAACCAGGGCGGTGGCGGCGGCTGGGGCGGCGGCTCCGGCTCCGGCTCCGGCGGCGGTGGCGGCTACTCGGACGAGCCCCCCTTCTAGGTCCCCGGACCGAGGGTGGGCCGTACCCACACTTCTTGATCACACAGGAGAATCACCATGGCGAAGCCGCCTGTGCGCAAGCCGAAGAAGAAGGTCTGCGCTTTCTGCAAGGACAAGGTCACGTACGTGGACTACAAGGACACGAACATGCTGCGGAAGTTCATTTCCGACCGCGGCAAGATCCGTGCCCGCCGCGTGACCGGCAACTGCACGCAGCACCAGCGTGACGTCGCCACGGCCGTCAAGAACAGCCGTGAGATGGCGCTGCTGCCCTACACGTCCACCGCGCGCTAAGGGAAGGGTGACCGAATCATGAAGATCATCCTCACCCACGAGGTCTCCGGCCTCGGTGCCGCAGGCGATGTCGTAGACGTCAAGGACGGCTACGCTCGCAACTACCTGATCCCGCGGAAGTTCGCGATCCGCTGGACCAAGGGTGGCGAGAAGGACGTCGAGCAGATCCGTCGTGCTCGCAAGATCCACGAGATCCAGACCATCGAGCAGGCCAACCAGATCAAGGCCCAGCTCGAGGGTGTGAAGGTCCGTCTGGCCGTTCGCTCCGGCGACGCCGGCCGTCTCTTCGGTTCCGTCACCCCGGCCGACGTCGCCTCGGCGATCAAGGCCGCCGGTGGTCCCGAGGTCGACAAGCGCCGCATCGAGCTCGGTGCGCCGATCAAGACCCTGGGCGCCCACGAGACGTCCGTGCGTCTGCACCCCGAGGTTGCCGCCAAGGTCAACGTCGAGGTCGTCGCGGGCTGACCGCTGCGTTCGGCTTGAACAGCCAGGAGAAGGGCCGCACCCGGTGGGGTGTGGCCCTTCTTCATGGCCGTGTTTCACGTGAAACGGTATGCGGTGCGTGCTGTCGCGTGTTTCACGTGAAACAGCCCCGTTTCCGGTGAACCGCTCAGCGTCGTGTCGCGCCCGTCACCAGCCAGCGGCCGGAGCGGGCCCGCAGCCACAGGGTCAGCATCCGTACGGCCATCATCAGGGTCATCGCTCCCCACAGCGCGGTCAGGCCTCCGCCGAACGCGGGCACCAGCAGCGCGGCCGGGGTGAAGACCGCCAGCGTGAGCAGCATGGCCCACGCCAGGTAGGGGCCGTCGCTCGCGCCCATCAGGACCCCGTCGAGGACGAAGACGACACCGCAGAGCGGCTGGGAGAGCGCCACCACGAGCAGCGCGGGCAGGGCGGTGTCCGTCACCGCGGGGTCGCCCGTGAACAGCGGCAGGAACACCGGACGGGCCACGGCCACCAGCAGCCCCAGTGCGGCGCCGACCGCGATGCCCCACTGCACCATGCGACGGCAGGCCGCCCGGGCGCCCTCGGCGTCCTCCGCGCCCAGGTAGCGTCCGATGATGGCCTGCCCGGCGATCGCGATGGCGTCCAGGGCGAAGGCGAGCAGACTCCACAGGGACAGAACGATCTGGTGGGCGGCGATGTCCGCGTCCCCCAGCCGGGCCGCGACCGCGGTGGCGATCATCAGGATCGCCCTGAGGGAGAGCGTGCGGACCAGCAGAGGGGCGCCGGCCTGGGCGGAGGCCCTGATCCCCGCGACGTCCGGGCGCAGTGAGGCACCGTGCTTGCGGGCGCCGCGGACGACCACGGTGAGGTAGACCGCGGCCATGCCGCACTGGGCGGTGACGGTCCCCCAGGCGGAGCCCGCGATACCGAGCCCGGCGCCGTACACGAGACCGGCGTTGAGGACGGCGTTGGCGACGAAGCCGCCCACGGCGACGTAGAGCGGAGTCCGGGTGTCCTGCAGACCGCGCAGGACGCCGGTGGCCGCGAGCACGACGAGCATGGCCGGGATGCCCAGGGCGGAGATGCGCAGATACGTGGTCGCGTACGGGGCCGCGGTGGGCGACGCGCCGAAGAGGTCCACGACGGCGGGAGCGGTGGGGAGGGTGACCGTGATGACGGCGGCGCCCAGCAGCAGCGCCAGCCAGATGCCGTCCATGCCCTGGCGGATGGCGGCCGGGAGGTCTCCGGCGCCCACGCGACGGGCGACGGCGGCGGTGGTGGCGTAGGCGAGGAAGACGAAGACGCTGACGGCCGTCGTCAGCAGGGCCGAGGCGACGCCGAGTCCGGCGAGCTGTGCCGTGCCGAGATGGCCGACGATCGCGCTGTCGGCCAGCACGAAGAGCGGCTCGGCAACCAGCGCGCCGAAGGCCGGAACGGCCAGCGCGACGATCTCCCGGTCGTGCTCGCGCCGGGTGCTGGCGGGGCGTGCGGGGGCCTGTGTCATGGGCATCAATGTAATCGTCCACAGGTAAGAGATGCAAAGTCCCTGAGGTCCTTACTGAACGTCTCGGGGTGTGTGCTTGTGCGCACCGTTCGAAGCGAATGTGGTCCGACCGGGGAAGTTTTTCTTCTGCACAGCCCGTGGATGGCAAAACGGCAGCTCAGAGGCGTGCTTCGGGGGAGGGCGAGGGCTTGTTCACAGTGCTGTCCACCGGGTCGTGCACAGGTTTTCCCGAGTTCTCCACAGCATCCGGGCGCTCGTCCACATGGCCTGTGGATAACCAGATTGGCTGACGCTGCCCGGGGGCCTACCGTGGACCGGCGCCCGCTCCGTTCGCCGGCCTCCGAACCGTCACAGAGTGACGCGCCAGAAGCGGAGATTGGCTTCTCGTTTTGTCAGTGCCGTGCCCTAGAAAAGAGGGGCACGGCGAGGTCCGCTCGGCGGACGGGAGGAGGTCGCTCGGTGAGCATTTCCGAGCCCTTGGACGACCCGTGGGCCGAGAGCGGACCCAGTGATCGTCTGCCCGCCTCCCGCCGGCGCCCCGAGGGCGGCCGCGCGCGCGACGAGCAGCACGACCGGGGCCGGGACAGCGGCGGGTGGGACGGCGCGGGCTCCTCCTTCGAGCGGGTTCCGCCGCAGGACCTCGACGCCGAGCAGTCCGTCCTCGGCGGCATGCTGCTGTCCAAGGACGCCATCGCCGACGTCGTCGAGATCCTCAAGGGCCACGACTTCTACAAGCCCGCCCACGAGACGATCTACCAGGCGATCCTCGACGTCTACGCCAAGGGCGAGCCGGCCGACCCGATCACGATCGCCGCCGAGCTGACCAAGCGCGGCGAGATCAACAAGGTCGGCGGCGCCTCGTATCTGCACTCGCTCGTCCAGACCGTCCCGACCGCGGCGAACGCCGCTTACTACGCGGAGATCGTCCACGAGCGTGCCGTGCTGCGCCGGCTGGTCGAGGCCGGCACCCGCATCACGCAGATGGGATACGCGGCCGACGACGACGTCGACGAGATCGTCAACCGGGCCCAGGCCGAGATCTACGCGGTCACCGAGCAGCGCACCAGCGAGGACTATCTGCCGCTGGGCGACATCATGGAGGGCGCGCTCGACGAGATCGAGGCGATCGGCTCGCGCAGCGGCGAGATGACGGGTGTGCCCACCGGATTCACGGACTTCGACTCCCTCACCAACGGCCTGCACCCGGGCCAGATGATCGTCATCGCCGCCCGTCCCGCGATGGGCAAGTCGACGCTCGCGCTGGACTTCGCGCGCGCGGCGTCGATCAAGAACAACCTGCCGAGCGTCATCTTCTCCCTCGAGATGGGGCGCAACGAGATCGCGATGCGTCTGCTGTCCGCCGAGGCCCGGGTCGCCCTGCACCACATGCGCTCGGGCACGATGACCGACGAGGACTGGACGCGGCTGGCCCGCCGGATGCCCGACGTCTCGGCCGCCCCGCTCTACATCGACGACTCCCCGAACCTGTCGATGATGGAGATCCGCGCCAAGTGCCGCCGCCTGAAGCAGCGCAACGACCTGAAGCTGGTCGTCATCGACTACCTCCAGCTGATGCAGTCCGGCGGCTCCAAGCGCGCCGAGAGCCGGCAGCAGGAGGTGTCGGACATGTCCCGGAACCTCAAGCTGCTCGCCAAGGAGCTGGAGATCCCGGTCATCGCGCTCTCCCAGCTCAACCGTGGTCCCGAGCAGCGCACCGACAAGAAGCCGATGGTCTCCGACCTGCGTGAGTCCGGGTCCATCGAGCAGGACGCCGACATGGTCATCCTGCTGCACCGCGAGGACGCCTACGAGAAGGAGTCTCCGCGGGCGGGCGAGGCCGACCTGATCGTCGCCAAGCACCGTAACGGCCCGACGGCGACGATCACGGTCGCCTTCCAGGGCCACTACTCGCGCTTCGTGGACATGGCGCAGACCTGATCGGGACTCTGCTGCCTTGGTGTGCCGGTGGCTTGGCGGTCCGGCGGGGCGGCCGTCCCGGCGCGCTCGGTGAAATGAACTCGACGTGCGCGGTCGCACCGGGTGGACTGGGGGCATGACGACACCCCAGGACGAGCTTCTCCCCGCTACGCGCCGGGCACTGCTGCACCGGATCGCCGTGGCCCAGAGCGAAGGACGGGCGCCCTCACTCGTCGCTGCGGTCGTACGGGACGGGCGGAGGGTGTGGCATGGCGCGCGGACGTCGGTGGACGGGCACGGGCCGGACGAGAACACCCAGTACCGCATCGGCTCGATCACCAAGACCTTCACCGCGGTGCTCGTCCTGCGGCTGCGGGACGAGGGGCTGCTCGACCTCTCTGACCCGCTGGAGAAGCATCTGCCGGGCACCGGTGTGGGGGAGGCCGCGATCGCGGACCTGCTGGCCCACACGGGTGGACTGGCGGCCGAGTCCCCCGCCCCCTGGTGGGAGCGCACGCCGGGGACGCTGCGCCCCGAGCTGTCCGACGTCCTCGGCGAGCGGCCGCTCGTGCATCCCGTCGGCCGGCGGTTCCACTACTCGAACCCCGGCTACACCCTGCTGGGCGCCCTCGTGGAGAAGCTGCGCGGGGCCCCGTGGGAGGAGGTTCTTCGGCGGGAAGTGCTCGAACCGCTGGGCCTGCATCGCACGTCTGCGCGACCTCAGGCGCCCCATGCGGGGGGCTGGGCCGTGCACCCCTGGGCCGATGTGCTGCTCCCCGAGCCCGCCGAGGATCTCGGCCGGATGGCACCGGCCGGGCAGCTCTGGTCCACCACGGGCGACTTGGCACGGTTCGCGGCCTTCCTGGCCAAGGGGGACGACCGGGTGCTGGGTGCCGCCTCCCTGCACGAGATGCGTACTCCCGCCGCTCCGCCCGAGGCCGTTGATGTGGCCACCGGCTACGCGTACTGCCTCGGGCTGGAGTTGAGGCGCATGGACGGACGCCTGCTCGTCGGGCACACGGGGTCGCTGCCGGGCTTTCTCGCCTGCCTCACCTTCAGCCCGGCGGACGATGTCGCCGCCGTTGTTCTGGCCAACTGCACACAGGGTCCACTGGTGTCGACCGTGGGCGCCGCCCTCGTCGGGATCGTCGCCGAGGCGGAGCCGCGGATCCCGGAGCCCTGGCGGCCGCTGCGGGAGGTCGATCCGGCCGTCCTGGAGCTGGCGGGGCAGTGGTACTGGGGGACCCAGGGCGTCGCCCTGAGGATCACGGCCGACGGGCTGGTCTCGCTGGAGCCGCTGTCCGGCACGGGCCGCCGCTCGCGGTTCCGGGCGAACGGCGACGGGACATGGACCGGTCTGGAGGGGTACTACGCCGGAGAGGTTCTGCGGGCGGCACGACGCCCCGACGGGACGGTGAGCCACCTCGACCTCGGATCGTTCGTCTTCACGCGTCAGCCGTACGACGAGACGGCGCCGGTGCCCGGCGGGGTGGACGCGGAGGGGTGGCGCGGGATCGGCTGACGCGGCCGCTGCCCGACCCTTTCGGCGGGCGTCCTGTTTCACGTGAAACAGGACGCTTCGCTGCTTCTGGGCACCTGCCTGCCGACCTTCCGATCGACCGGCCGACGGGGCGATCCGGTGCGGAGGCGGGCCCGTGGTCAGAGCTGGAGCTTGAAGCCCACGTGGGAGGCCTGGAATCCCAGTCGCTCATAGAAGCGGTGGGCGTCGGTGCGTGTCGTGTCCGAGGTCAGCTGGACCAGTCGGCAGCCCTGGCGCCGTGACGCGTCGATCGCCCACTCGATGAGCCGCGTGCCCAGGCCGCTGCCGCGTTCGTCGGCATGGATGCGGACCGCCTCGATGATCGACCGGGTGGAGCCGCGGCGGGACAGCCCGGGAATGATCGAGAGCTGGAGCGTGCCGACGACGCGCCCTTCGCGCACGGCGACGACCAGGTGCTGGTTCGGATCGGCGCTGAGCCGCTCCAGAGCGGCCAAGTACGGGGTGAGATCGTCGGGGGACTCGCGCTGCGCGCCGAGCGGGTCGTCCGCGAGCAGGGCGACGAGGGCGGGGATGTCGTCGGTGACGGCGGCGCGGATGTCGAGATCTCCCATGCCCCGCACCCTATGCGCCGTCGGCGACCCGGGGGGTCATGCCGGAGCCGGTGCGTGCAACGACTCCACGGCCCGGACCAGCGGTGCCAGTTCGGGGTTCTTCGCGGCCTCGTCGAGTGCGTCGCGCAGGGCGGCGTCATTGGTCGGCCGGGCCTCCCCCAGGAGCTTGAGGCCGGCCTCGGTGACGTTGGCGTAGATCCCCCGGCGATCGGTGGGACACAGGTAGCGCTCCAGCAACCCGCGGTCCTCGAGCCGGGTGACCAGCCGTGTGGTGGCGCTCTGGCTGAGGACGACCGCATCCGCCACCTGCTTCATCTGCAGATGGCCTCCCTCGCCGTCGTGCTGTCGGCTGAGCACGTCGAGCAGCGAGTACTCGCGCACGCTCAGGTCGTGCGCGGACTGCAGGGCGCGCTCGATGTGCGCCTCGATCCTCCCGTGCAGCAGGGAGAGGGCGCACCAGCCCTGGGCGAGGGCGATGAGCGCGGGATCCGTCGCTGTCATGGGCGTTCTCCTCCGTCCCGGAGCGGATGCCCCCAGGATAGAGCAGCTTCGAAATATCCGTCGCTTGCATATAGCCAGCGTCTGCAATTATTGTGAACGCACGCTAAGCGCACCTGCAATCGTCTGGGAAGGTCTACCCCTCATGCCTCTCGCGCTTCTGGCCCTCGCGATCGGGGCCTTCGGCATCGGAACGACCGAATTCGTGATCATGGGCTTGCTGCCCCAGGTCGCGAACGACTTCGGGGTCACCATCCCCACCGCCGGTCTCCTGGTGACCGGCTACGCGCTCGGCGTCGTGTTCGGCGCCCCGCTGATGACCGCGCTCGGCACCAAGGTCTCCCGCAAGCGGATGCTGATGCTGCTCATGGGCCTGTTCATCGCCGGGAACCTGCTCTCCGCGCTCGCTCCCGCCTTCTCGGTCATGCTGATCGGCCGGGTGGTCGCCTCGCTGGCCCACGGCGCCTTCTTCGGCATCGGCTCGGTCGTCGCCGCGGACCTGGTAGCCCCCGACAAGAAGGCCGGTGCCATCGCGATGATGTTCACCGGCCTGACGGTCGCCAACGTCGTGGGCGTGCCGCTCGGCACTCTGCTCGGCCAGTCCGCGGGCTGGCGCGTCACCTTCACCGTCGTCGCCGCTCTCGGCGTCGTGGGACTGGCCGGCATCGCCCGGCTCGTCCCCGAGATGCCCAGGCCCCAGGGTGTGCGCCTGCGTCATGAACTGGCCGCGTTCAAGAACGCCCAGGTCCTGCTCGCCATGGCGATGACCGTGCTCGGCTTCGGCGGTGTCTTCGCCGCCATCACCTACATCGCGCCGATGATGACCCGCGTCGGCGGCTTCGCCGAAGGGTCCGTCACCTGGCTGCTGGTCCTCTTCGGCCTCGGCATGGTCGCCGGCAATCTCGTCGGCGGAAGGCTCGCCGACCGGGCCCTGATGCCCATGCTGTACGTCTCCCTCGGCGCCCTGGCCGTCGTTCTCGCGCTCTTCACGATCACCGCGCACAACAAGATCGCCGCCGCCGTCAGCATCGCCCTGATCGGCGCCCTCGGCTTCGCCACCGTGCCGCCGCTGCAGAAGCGGGTCCTTGACCAGGCGCACGGTGCCCCGACCCTGGCCTCGGCCGTGAACATCGGCGCGTTCAACCTCGGCAACGCGCTGTCCGCCTGGCTCGGCGGCCTGGTCATCGCGGCCGGATTCGGCTACACCGCGCCCAACTGGGTCGGCGCCGTGCTCGCCGCCGGAGCCCTGGTCCTCGCCGTCGTCTCGTCCGCCCTGGAGCGCCGGGACACCGCGCCCCACACCGTCGTCGCGGGTGCCCCGGCGGGCGAGCAGCGGACGGTTGTCCACCACTGACGACACCCTCTGCACGACGACGCCGGTCCCCGACCCAGGTCGGGGACCGGCGTTCTGCCGTACCGCGCCACAGGTGCCCGTGCCCGTGCGGGCGGCTCAGCCCGCCGCCACCGTGACCGGGGCGAACCGGCGGGTCCAGTCCCCGGGCAGCTCCGTGATCCCGTAGGTCATGACGGTGTTGAAGGCGACGGACGCCAGTCCCCGCTCCTTGACCCAGGCCAGCAGCTCCTCGTGCCGTACGTCGATGTCGGTGCGCAGCGGCCGGTCCGTCCGGGCACCGAGCGAGGCGAGGAGCGCTTTGGCGGTGTCGGTGTCGCGGGCGATCAGCGGGCCCACCACCTGGGTGTCCATGTTCGGCCAGGCCGCCGCGTACCCGATGACGCGGCCGTCGTCCTCGGCGATCCTCAACTGGTCGGCGAAGGCGGGCAGTCGGGTGACGATGTGGGTGCGGTCGGCACCGAACACCTCCTCATCGAGCCGCAGGATGCCGGGGAGGTCCTCGGCGGACGCCGCCCGCGTGGCGACCCGGAGCTCCGCGCCACCCGGCGTGAAACGGCCCGTCACCATTTCCGCCCGGCCGGTCGCCTTGAATCCGAGCTCCTCGTACAGCGGTCGGCCGTACGGCGTCGCGTGCAAGGTCAGCGGGGTGGTGTCCAGCATCGAGACGACATGGCGCATGAGCCGGCGCCCGATGCCCTGACGCGCGTGCCGTTCCGCCACCAGGACCATGCCGATGGCGCCCAGGTCAGGGCGATCCCGCGGTCCGTACTCCGTGACCACACAGGCGGCGACGAGCCCGCCCTCGGGATCGTCGATCCCGTACCCCCGACCGGCCGTGAGGAGGAAGCCCCACTTGTGCTCCTCGCGCGGCCACCCCCGGTTCTCGGACAAGTCGGCGCAGGCGGTGAGATCGCGGAGCGTCAGACGGCGGATGGGCAGAGCGGTGGGAAAAGAAGTCGGCACGCAGTTCAGGCTGTCCGACCCGTGCCCTCGACGTCCACCCGTTTCAGGGGAGACACACGTGGTTTTGGCCATGTCGTCGCCCTGTGCACAACCTCTGGACAGCTGCCGGTGGTTTCACGTGAAACGTGGTCACCGTGATCTGTGGGGCCCGGCATATGCGGGACCTCGCGTGGATACGGCCGTGGCGGGTACGCAACCGCACGGCAGGATTCAAGCCAAGGCGGGGGAGAGCACACGTGCACGGCCGAGGACGTGCGCAGACCGACCACACGATGTCCGAGGCGAGGCACAGCATGGACGCTCCGATCAGCCCGTCGGCCGGGAACGGCCTGCCGGACGGGGGCGGCAAGCCGGAGGGGGGCGGCAAGCCCGACGGGGGCGGCTGGTTCGTTCCGCGCAGAGGGCCGGCGGAGTCGTCCGGCACCCGCGAAGGGCGGCCCGGCTCCTCAGCGGACCCCGCGGCGGGTCAGGATCGCCCACCGGCAGCCCACCCGGCCGCACCGCCGCCCGCTCCGGTGCCGGGCGTTCGCGGCGCGTCCCCGGACGCGCTGCTCATCCGCCGCACGCTGGCCGCGATCGAGCCCGTCGCCGACGACGCCACCTCGTACTTCTACGCGCTGCTCTTCGTGCGCCATCCCGACCTGCGGTCCCTGTTCCCGCTCGCCATGGACACCCAGCGGGACCGGTTGTTCAAGGCCCTGCTCACCGCGGCTGAGCGCTTCGACGACACCGAGGTCCTCGTGGGCTATCTGCGGACCCTCGGCCGTGGTCACCGCAAGTACGGCACCCGGGCCGAGCACTACCCGGCCGTCGGTGAATGCCTCATGGGCGCGCTCAGCACGTATGCGCCCGGCGTCTGGGACCAGGAGACCGCGGCGGCCTGGATCCGGGCGTACACGAGGGTGTCCCAGGTCATGATCGACGCGGCGGCGGCCGACGAGGCACATGCCCCGGCCTGGTGGTCCGCGGAGATCGTCGCCCAGGAGAAGAGAACCCCGGACATCGCAGTCCTCACCCTCCGCCCCGACCATCCCTATCCCTTCCTGGCCGGGCAGTACACGAGCGTGGAGACACCCTGGTGGCCGAGGATCTGGCGGCACTACTCCTTCGCGTCCGCGCCCCGCTCCGACGGGCTGCTCACCTTCCATGTGAAGGCGGTCCCCGCGGGCTGGGTCTCCCAGGCGCTGGTGCACCGCGCCCGGCCCGGCGACATCGTCCGCCTCGGCCCGCCCGCCGGTTCGATGACCGTCGACCACACCACCGAGAGCGGTCTGCTGTGCCTGGGCGGAGGCACCGGGATCGCGCCCATCAAGGCGCTGGTCGAGGACGTCGCGGTCCACGGCGAGCGGCGACCGGTGGAAGTGTTCTACGGCGCCCGCACTGACCACGACCTGTACGACATCGACACGATGCGCCGGCTCCAGCACGCCCACCCCTGGCTGTCGGTCCGCGCGGTCGTCGACCGGCGGGCGCACCCCGGGCTGCCGGAGGCGGTGCGGGGGGCCGGTCCGTGGAACGAGTACGACGCCTATCTCTCCGGACCGCCCGGCATGATCCGCAGCGGGCTGACCACCCTGCGGGACATCGGCATCCCGTCCGCGCGGATCCGCCACGACGCGGTGGGGGAACTGGCCCCCGCCGGATCGTGAGCCGGACCGCCCGTCGTCACCCCAGGTCGGGCGCGTGCATGGCGCGTACGCCCTCGATGTTGCCGTCCAGGTAGTGCCGCAGCGACAGCGGGACCAGATGGACGGAGGCGATCCCCACCCGCGTGAACGGCACACGGACGATCTCGTACTCGCCGGCGGGTTCCTCCACCTCGGGGCCGTGCCGCAGGGAGGGGTCCATCGACTCCAGACGGCAGACGAAGAAGTGCTGCACCTTGACCCCGGTCGCCCCGCCGTCCTCGCCGATGTGCTCCACGGTGTCCACGAAGCAGGGCACCACATCGGTGATCTTGGCGCCGAGTTCCTCGTAGACCTCGCGGTGCAGGGCGTCGACGACGGTCGTGTCCCCCGGTTCGACCCCGCCACCGGGCGTGACCCAGTAGGGATCGACCCCGGGCTTGGTGCGTTTGATCAGGATCAGGTCGTCGCCGTCGAGAAGGACGGCGCGGGCGGTGCGCTTGACCACGGGTCGGACGGTCATGGGAGAAATGTGGCCCGGCTGGTTCCACGTGAAACATCGCGAAACGTCACCGGACCAAGTCAGGAAGTGACGCCCTCGTCGGACTGCGTCTAGCACCAGTGGGCAGCCGCCCGCAGCAGCCACTCGTGGGCCCGCGCGATGTGCGGCATCGCCAGCGTGCCTGTGCGGGCCACCAGGAAGTACGTCCGCAGCGGCGGCACCGCCGGCTCGTGCAGGGCCACCACCCGGCCGTGTTCGAGGGCGGGCGCGCACAGATACCGGGGCAGCACCGCGAGCCCGGCGCCCGCGACCGCGCAGGCGAGGACCGCGCGCAGGTCGGGGACGATCACGGTGCCGGAGGCGGCCGGCCGGGAGTCGAAGACCGAGGCCCAGTAGCGGGAGACGAAAGGGAGCGACTCGTGGACCTCGACCACGGGGATGTCGTCCAGGGCCGGTGCGTCCTCGCGGCGCAGTGGGGTGGAGCCGATCTGCTCCGCCCAGCTCCGGGCGGCGACCAGTACGTGCTCCTCGTCGCACAGTGTGGTCGCCGTGAGCAGGGCACCGCGTGGCCGGGCCGTGCCGATGGCCAGATCATGGTGTCCGGCGGCCAGTCCCTCCAGGGTCTCCTCGGCATTCCCGAAGGAAGCGCGCAGCGGGAAGGCCTGTCCGTCCTCGCCGGTCAGCTCGGTCAGCACGGGAAGCGCCCGTTCGGCGGTGAACTCGGGCGGCCCGGCCAGATGCAGCGTCCGCACGGACGCCTCGTCGTCGAGGCCCGATTCGGCGATCTCCACCAGGGCGTCCAGATGCGGCGCCGCCTTGTGCGCGAGCTCGTCACCGATGGATGTCGGCGTGACACCGCGGGCCTGGCGCAGGAACAGCGGACGGCCGAGCTGCCGTTCCAGGGTGCGGATCTGGGACGTGACGGCCGGCTGGGAGAGACCGAGCAGCGCCGCAGCCCGGGTGAAGGAGCCCGCCCGGTGCACGGTGACGAACGTCCGCAGCAACGCCAGATCCATGGCACGCCCTCCCCTCTTGGTGCCCTTCCCCCGGCCCCCCGGCCGCGCCCAACTATAAATATGTCGATAGGTCTCTGACGCTACTGTGATTGGACACTGACAGACAGTCAACTAGCCTTGTTCGCGCGGTTCTTCGCGCGGGGAACCGAGGACGGTCCGAGCCACGAGGGGGGAGGCTCGGACCGTCCGCCGTACGCAGGCGGACACCGAACGGCGTCCGGGAGAGGACCGCCGACCGGCGTCCGGGAGAGTCACCGCGCCGACTCGTCGAGCGCCCGCAGCACATCGGCCACCAGGTCCGCGGGGTCCTCGGCCCCGACCGAGAGCCGGATGAAGCCCTCCGGCACGGCGTCGCCACCCCAGCGTCCCCGCCGCTCGGCGGTCGAGCGCACCCCGCCGAAGCTCGTCGCGTCGTCCACGAGCCGCAGCTTGTCGAGGAAGCGCTCGGCCCGCGTGCGCGAGGGCAGCGTGAAGGACACCACGCATCCGTAGCGTCGCATCTGCTGCGAGGCGATCTTGTGCGAGGGGTCGTCGGGCAGGCCCGGATAGCGCAGCCCGGTCACCTCGGGACGTTCCCGCAGCGCCTGTGCGAGCGCCAGGGCGGAGGCGTTCTGCCGTTCGACGCGCAGCTGGAGCGTGGCGATCGAACGGTGCGCGAGCCAGGCCTCCATCGGCCCCGGGATCGCGCCGACGATCTTGCGCCAGCGCCGCACGGCGGCCATGGCCTCGGTGTCGCGCCCGGCGACGTACCCGAGCAGGACGTCGCCGTGCCCGGTGAGCTGCTTGGTGCCGCTGGCCACCGCGAAGTCGGCGCCGAGGTCCAGCGGCCGTTGCCCGAGCGGTGTGGCGAGCGTGTTGTCGACGGCGACCAGGGCCCCGCGGGCGTGGGCCGCCTCGACCAGCCGCCGGATGTCGCACACGTCGAGCCCGGGGTTCGACGGGGACTCGATCCACAGCAGCCGCGCCCCGTCCAGGACCTCCAGCTGCGCGTCGCCGGCGGTCGGCGCGGTGCGCACCTCGATCCCGTACCCCTCCAGCTGGGCGCGAGCCAGCGGCAGCGCCTGGTAGCCGTCGCTGGGCAGGACCACGGCGTCCCCCGCGCGCAGCTGGGAGAAGAGCACCGAGGAGATGGCGGCCATGCCGGAGGCGAACACCAGCGTCTCGACGTCCCCGCGTCCGGGACCCTCCAGCTCGCCGATGGCCCGCTCCAGCAGCGTCCACGTCGGGTTCTCGTCACGGCCGTAGGCGTACGGACCGGTCGGGTCGCCCGGCAGGTGGAAGTGGGCGGCGAACACCGGCCCCGGGAGCGTGGGCTCGTGCTTGACCGGCTCGGGCAGCCCGGCGCGCACCGCGCGCGTGCCGTCACCGGCAGTGGCCGGGGAACCGGCCCGTTCCAGCGTGCCGCCCTCGTCGTCCTCAACCGAATCGTTCATGCCGGCCGTCCTTCCGTGCTCTCCTACCGCGGCGAGCAGGACGGGGCCCGCTCGCCCCTCCACCCTCTCAAGACGGTCCTCGACGCCGTGCGCACCCCCGTGACAGGGGCCGGGCACGACCACGACGAGGCCCGAGGAGCCCCGCTCAGTCCTCGTCCGGCAGGACGAGGTTCAGCGCCCAGGAGACGACCGAGATGATCAGGCCACCGACGACCGCGGTCCAGAAGCCGTCCACGTGGAAGCTCAGGTCGAGCTCGCCGCACACCCACGAGGTCAGCAGCAGCATCAACGCGTTGACCACCAGGGTGATCAGGCCCAGCGTCAGCACGAACAGCGGGAACGTCAGCACCTTCACGAGCGGCTTGACGAGGAAGTTCACCAGGCCGAAGACCAGCGCCACCGCGATCAGCGTGCCGATCTTCCTGCCGGTGCTGTCACCGGTCAGAGTGATCTTGTCGAGCAGCCATACGGCGACCGCCAGGGCACCCGCGTTGGCGATCGTCTTGACTATGAAATTCTTCATGTGTCTGATCGTGGCAGACCGGATGGGGCTACGAGGTGGGCGAGGGTGAATGAAGGCATTCCGGCTGGACGATCTGGAGGCGGAGCGAGCCGCCAATGAGGGCGCCTACCTCCAGTTCCTGAGGGAGCGGAACATGTCGGTCGGCCTGTACGCCCTCGACGCGGGCGAGCACGACCCGCAGAAGCCCCACCACCAGGACGAGGTGTACTTCGTCGCGAGCGGCCGAGCGTCGATCACGGTCGGCCCGGAGACCACCGAGGTGGCGCGCGGCAGCGTGGTCTACGTCCCGGCCGGAGTCGCCCACAAGTTCCACCACATCAGCGAGGACCTGCGGGTCCTTGTGGTGTTCTCTCCCCCCGAAGCCTGAGGCGCCGTCCCGGGGTTCCCTAGGGGAACGGTCAGGGACGGGCAAGGGATGCGAGGCCCCCGCCGGGCCCGTTCGCGGCCCTAGCATCGGGTGCAGGACATCGACACGACCCGGCGGCGAGGAGCCGTGGCCCGACAGGGGTCCGGCGCCGGCGACGGGCGGAGAGTAGGGACGAGGGCAATGCGAGAGATCTTCGCGGGTCTGCCGTGGTGGGTGAAGTGGGTCGCGGTGCCGGTCATCGCCCTGGTCGTCTTCGGCGGCCTGATCGCGAGCGTGGTCGGCTTCGTGATCGGCCTGCTGTTCAAGCTGCTGGTCTTCGTCGCCCTGGTCGGCGGGCTGATCTACGTCGTGCGGAAGTTCATGTCGGGTTCGTCGTCGCGCAGCGACTGGTGAGCGGGACGCGCGGCGTGCGGTGAGCGCGGCGCGGCGGCGACCGGCGGATGCCGGTCGCGCGGCGGCCGCGGGGCACGTGGGGGGAACGGCGGTGACCGGTAACAGGAATCGCCTGTTCCCTCGCGGGAGGGAAGTTTCCCGCACGGGCCGTCCGCGAGCGGTGGCGGGCGGATAGGGTCCGGAAATCGACGCGGGGGTCGGTCCCCCGCGGGCGGCGCACACCCCCTTCCCGTGTTCCCCCGCACGGGATGCCCCCTCGCGCTTCGGGAGTGACCCCTTGGCCACTGTTGACACCGCACCCGCAGAACCGCACGCGCCCCGGATGCCGTCCCACTCCACGGCGCTCCCCGCGCAGCCGCGCTCTGCGGCCCATGTGGAACGGCCGAGACCCAGCGTCCCGGAGCAGCAGCACTCCCAGACCCTCATCGGATCCGTGCAACGCGCCATGCGCCTGCTGGAGACGGTCGCCCGGCACGAATACGGCGCGCCCGCCAAGCAGCTGGCACGCGAGACCGGCCTGGCGCTCCCCACCGCCTACCACCTGCTGCGCACCCTCGTCCACGAGGGCTATCTGTACCGGGACAAGGGACTGTTCTTCCTCGGCGACGCCGCCGAACGGCTGAGCAGCAGCGGAGCGGCGCAGAAACGTCGCAGCACGGTGGTCGACGCGCTCGCGCACTGGCGCGATGCGATCGGTGCCCCGGTGTACTACGCGATGTACCGCGACGGCGAGATCGAGATCGTGTGCGTCTCCGACAGCCCGGGCAGCCCCGCGGTCGAGGAATGGGCCGACTTCCGTGAGACCGGGCACGCGCACGCGGTCGGCCAGTGCCTGCTGTCCCAGCTGGACGACGGCGCCCGCCGGGACCATCTCGACCGCTACCCCGTGCAGTCCCTCACCCCGTACACGGTCCGGGACGATCACGCTCTGTTGCGGCGTCTGGAACGGATGTGCCGGATGGAACCCGTGACCGAGCGTCAGGAGTACGCGCTGGGCACCGTTTGTGCGGCGGTCCCGATCACGGTGGGCACCACGGCGGCCACGATGGCCCTGTCCCTCCCCGCCCACCAGGCCTCCCGCCTGCTGCCCGCGGCCCGTCAGCTCCAGGGCGAGGTGAGCCGGAGGATCGGCTCCCTGGCCCTCTCTATCAGCATCTGAAAACTCACTCCTTGTGATCTGCCATGCACGTTCAGCAAGATGCACCCAGTGTGACGGGGACGATTCCCGGCCAGTCGACGGCAGATGACGGGGTAGCGATGCGCGAGTCCGTACAGGCAGAGGTCATGATGAGCTTTCTCGTGTCCGAGGAGCTCTCCTTCCGCATCCCGGTGGAGCTGCGGTACGAGACCTGCGATCCCTATGCCGTGCGGCTGACCTTCCATCTGCCCGGGGACGCACCGGTGACCTGGGCCTTCGGGCGCGAGTTGCTGATCGACGGGGTGGGCACGCCGTGCGGTGACGGCGACGTGCGGATCTCGCCCGCCGACAACGAGGCGCTCAGCGAGGTCCTGATCCGCCTGCAGGTCGGCGGCGACCGGGCGCTGTTCCGTTCCTCGGCGGCCCCGCTCGTGGCGTTCCTCGACCGCACGGACAAGCTGGTGCCGCTCGGGCAGGAGGGCGCGCTGGGGGACTTCGACGCCCACCTCGACGAGGCCCTGGACCGCATCCTGGCGGAGGAGCAGAGCGCGGGCTGAGCCACGGCCGTCGGGGCGCTGTTGCCGTAACGCTTCGCCGTCCCCGAGGGCATCCGCCGCGTCACCCGCGGCCTCGCCGGCGCCACCGTCTGTCCCCTCGTCCGCGTCCCGCCCGTCTCGCTCTCCGTGGACCGGCCCGAGGTGCCGCCTCAGCGCCTGCGGCGTCGTCCCCGTCCACCGCGCGCCGGGGCCGGCTGGGCGGCCGGTGCCGAGGCCGGGTCGCCTCCCGGGCGGTCGGCCGAGACCACGAGGGCGGCGAGGGCCGTGGTGACCGGGACCGAGGCCACCAGGCCGATCGAGCCCACCAGCGTGCGCACGATCTCCTCCGCGACCAGTTCGCTGGTGGCGACGGTCCCCACGCTGCTCTGCGCGATGGAGAAGAGCAGCAGCAGCGGGAGCGCGGCGCCCGCGTACGCGAGGACCAGCGTGTTGACGACCGACGCGATGTGGTCGCGTCCGATGCGGATACCCGCCCGGTACAGGCCTCGCCAGCCCATCGCGGGATTGGCCTCGTGCAGTTCCCAGACCGCCGACGTCTGCGTCACCGTCACGTCGTCCAGCACACCGAGCGAGCCGATGATGACGCCGGCGAGCAGCAGACCGCTCATGTCGATCGACGGATACAGGCCGTGGATGAGGCCCGTGTTGTCGTCCGTGTTGCCGGTGAGGGCGGCCCAGCCGATGAACAGCGAGCCCAGGATGCCGATCAGCACCAGAGATATCAGGGTGCCGAGCACCGCGACCGAGGTGCGCGCGGACAGGCCGTGGCACATGTAGAGGGCGATCAGCATGATGGCGCTCGACCCGACCACCGCCACGACCAGCGGGTTCGAGCCCTGCAGGATCGCCGGCAGGACGAAGAAGTTCAGCAGCAGGAAGCTGATGGCCAGCGCGACCAGCGCCATGACGCCCCGCATCCGCCCGACGACCACGACGGCGAGTGCGAAGACGCCGGCCAGCAGCCCCATGGGGAAGCGCCGGTCGACATCGGTGACCGAGTACTGGAGATCCTTCGGCGCGGAGGGCTCGTAGGCGACCACGACCTTCTCGCCCTCGCGCAACTGCCGCGACTGGTCCGGCTGCACGAACTCGGTGAACGTGCGGCCCTTGTCGGAGCCGGTGTCGACCCGGACCGTGGCCTTCTTGCAGGTGCCGGAGGCCTGATCCGGCGCGGAGGAGCCTCCTGCGGCGGAGGGGCCTCCGGCGGGGGCGCCGGCTGAGGCGTTCGCCCCCTTGCAGCTGACCGCGATCACCCGGGTGACGGTGGCCTGCTGGCTCTGCCGGTCGAATCCGACGCCGGTGCGCTCGTGCGCGGGGGCACCGCCGGGCCAGAGCACCGCGAGCCCGACGACCACCGCGGCGGCGAACGGGATCAGGATCGCCGCGATCACCTTGCGCAGGTGCTTCGAGACGGGCGTGGCGGGCCCATGACTGTGACTGTGCCCGTGGCCGTGTCCCTGCCCGTGCTCGTGGCCCTGTCCGGGCCTGTGCTCGTGGCCCTGTCCAGGCCCGTGCCCGTGCCCATGGCCCTGGGCGTGCCCAGGGCCTGGTCGGCCTCGTGGTTCGGGCGGTGGATAGGGGGACTGCCGTGTCGTGGTCACCGCCAGATCATCGCAAGAACGGCAGAGGCCCACTGTTCACCGCGCCACAAAGGACGCTAGCGTGGAGGCACCTTTGCACACGCGGGAGCTCGGAGCACCGGGCTGAGAGGGCGCTGACCTCCGTATTCGCGATGTTTCACGTGGAACGAGAGATGTCTCACGCGAAACGTCGACGGACGGAAGCCGCTGCGTCGACCGCCGAACCTGTTACCGGGTAATGCCGGCGTAGGGAGTAGGTCTCATGACCAACAAGGACGCACGCACGCCTGCCTCCACGCAGATCTCCAGCGACGGGGAGGCCGGGAAGTCCATCGGCTGGCACAAGGCGTATGTCGAGGGCTCGCGCCCCGATCTGCGGGTGCCGGTCCGTCAGGTGCACCTCACCAACGGGAAGTCGGTCACGCTGTACGACACGTCGGGCCCGTACACCGATCCACTCGTCGACACCGATGTCCGCAGGGGCCTCCCCCCGCTGCGGGAGAACTGGGTCATCGCCCGCGGTGACACCGAGGAGTACGCGGGCCGTCCCGTCCGCCCCGAGGACGACGGGATCAAGCACACCTCGCCGCGCGGGGGCCTGCGCAACCTCGACGCGGTGTTCCCGGGACGGCCGCGCCAGCCGCGCCGGGGCCGCGACGGCCAGGCGGTCACGCAGCTCGCGTACGCGCGCCGCGGCGAGATCACGCCCGAGATGGAGTATGTGGCCCTCCGCGAGAACGTCGCTGCGGAAGTGGTCCGGGAGGAGATCGCGGCGGGCCGCGCCGTGCTGCCGGCCAACGTCAACCACCCGGAGATCGAGCCGATGATCATCGGCAAGCGGTTCCTGGTGAAGGTCAACGCCAACATCGGCAACTCCGCGGTGACCTCGTCCATCGAGGAGGAGGTGGAGAAGATGACCTGGGCGACCCGGTGGGGCGCGGACACGGTCATGGACCTCTCCACCGGCCGCAACATCCACACCACCCGGGAGTGGGTGCTGCGCAACTCCCCCGTCCCCATCGGCACGGTGCCGCTCTATCAGGCCCTGGAGAAGGTCGACGGCAGGGCCGAGGAGCTGACCTGGGACATCTACCGGGACACCGTCATCGAGCAGGCCGAACAGGGCGTGGACTACATGACGGTCCACGCCGGTGTGCGCCTGGCCTACGTGCCGCTGACGGCGAACCGCAAGACCGGCATCGTCTCGCGCGGCGGCTCGATCATGGCGGCCTGGTGCCTCGCACACCACAAGGAGTCGTTCCTCTACGAGAACTTCGAGGAGCTCTGCGAGATCCTCGCCGCCTACGACGTCACCTACTCGCTGGGCGACGGACTGCGTCCCGGCTCCATCGCCGACGCCAACGACGAGGCGCAGTTGGCGGAGTTGCGCACGCTCGGGGAACTCAACAGGATCGCCAAGCGTTTCCACGTACAGACCATGATCGAGGGCCCGGGACATGTCCCGATGCACAAGATCAAGGAGAACATCGACCTCCAGCAGGAGATCTGCGATGAAGCTCCGTTCTATACGCTCGGCCCGCTGACCACGGACATCGCGCCGGCGTACGACCACATCACCTCCGGCATCGGTGCCGCGATGATCGCCTGGTGGGGCACGGCCATGCTCTGCTACGTCACGCCCAAGGAGCACTTGGGCCTGCCCAACCGCGACGACGTCAAGACCGGGGTCATCACCTACAAGATCGCCGCTCACGCGGCCGACCTCGCCAAGGGCCACCCCGGGGCGCAGGAGTGGGACGACGCACTGTCCGACGCCCGCTTCGAGTTCCGGTGGGAGGACCAGTTCAACCTGGCCCTCGACCCGGACACGGCACGCGAGTTCCACGACGAGACCCTCCCCGCGGAACCGGCCAAGACGGCCCACTTCTGCTCGATGTGCGGCCCGAAGTTCTGCTCGATGAAGATCTCGCAGGACATTCGCCGTGAACACGGCACCGGTCAGGCCGAGATCGAGGAGGGCATGGCCCAGAAGTCCAAGGAGTTCGCGGAGGCGGGGAACCGGGTCTACCTGCCCATCACCGACTGACCCCCGAACGCCCCACCGCGGGGTCCGTGTTCCGCCCCATGCCTCGGCCGCGTCAGCCCGAGCCCGGAGTCCGGAGCGCGGACCCCGTGGAGCCGGTGTCGTAACGGAAGGGGCACGACGGTGTTCGGTGGGGAGCAAGATCTCTACTGTCGGGGGCGTGGGTGGGATCGATGTTGCCAATGGAGTGGCCGGCGCCGTCATCGGCATGTTGTTCGCGGTGCTGTTCCAGCAGCCGTTGCAGGACGCCTGGTTCCGGCTGCGGGGGCGCTCGGGGCGCGCGCTGCGCACCCTGCGGCGCCGGGACGAGTCCAGTCCCGCCTGGCGCACCTTCTCCCTCGGGCCGTTGCAGACCTCGGCCCTGATCGTCGAGGGGGACGGGGAGACGCCGATCCCTCCCGAGTCGGTCTTCGTCCACGTGCTCGACGAGGAGGTGAGGCTGCCGGAGGACATGGCGCCCTGGCGGGACGAGGTCGCCGCCGACAGCGAGCGTCTGCGCGCCGAGGGACGCACCCCGGTGTGGAACGGCCCGCGGTACGCCGTGGAGTCGTTCGACATCTCCCGCACCGCCCTCGACGAGACCCCGGAGGTGCATCTGCGCCTGCGGCCGACCGACTACTACACCTTCCTCGCCGCCCAGCAGCTCGACCGCCGACTGCCCGACGGGGCGACCCCCCGCTCGCGCCATCTCGACCCGGGGGAGCCGCTGCGGGCTCCGGCGTTCCTGCAGTGCAGCTTCGCCGTCAACGTCGCGGTGGTCACCGCCGACGACATGCTGGTGGTGAGCCGGCGCAGCGACCGGGTCCGGATGGCACCGGGCGTGTGGAACTCCTCCGTCAACGAAGGCCTGTCACGCCACATCGACTCCTCGGGACGGAGCGCGCCGGACCTGCACGCCGTGTGCCGCCGGGGCATGCGCGAGGAACTGTCGCTGGAACCGCACGAGTACACCGTCGACCTGCTGGCCTTCGTCCTGGACGTCGAGCGGCGGCACTGGAGCGCCCATTTTTACGCCCGGCTCAAGGAGTTGAAGAGCACGGACCTGCAGGAGCGGATGAGCCGGGGCGTCGCGGACCGCTGGGAGCACCAGACGATCGACTACGTGCCCTTCCGGCCCGCCCCGGTGGTCCGGTACATGATGCGGGAGGACCGCGTGCACCGGTGGGCGCCGCTGGCCCCGGCGCTGTTCCACCTCGCTCTCGTCCATGCCTACAGCCGCACGCTCGTCGAGCGGGTGGAAGCGCAGATCCTCAGACGTCCGTAGCCGGGGCGACCCGTACGCCCGGGTCACTCCGGCTGGTGCTCCGGTCCTCCGAAGTCCGGGCTGGTGAAGTCGGGGCTGGTGAAGCTCGTGCGGTGGCCCGGGCTTCCGTCGTCGGGGCTGCTGAAGCCGGGACGGTCGTACCCGAGCCGCGGCATACGGCCGGTCGGCGCCGAGGGAGCCGGTGACGTCCGGGGGGCCGCGCCCGATCCGCGGTCGGTGAGCGCCTCGCGCAGGAACGGCAGTATGCCGCGCTCCAGCAGCGCCTCCCGCCAGGCGTCCCTGGCCCGGGCGACCTCCTCGTCGAGCGCGCCGTACGGACCGGCTGTCGGCGAGGGGCGGTTGCGCAGGGCGGTGAGCAGCAGCCCGACGGCGGCGACGAGGATCGCGGCCGCGGTCACCGCGCCGAACACCCAGCCCGTCGTGATCATGGTCTGGGCGAAGGCCGGCGCGGGGTCGAGCATCTTCAGGACGTAGCCGACGAGCAGGAAGAGGGCCGCGGCGGTCCCGGCCAGCACGGGGGCGAGAACGGCGACGACGGCGACGGCGCCCGCGCCGGTCGTCTCCGCGACCTCTCCCATGGTGGCGGCGATGTCCACCGCCCCCGGCTCGGCGGATCCGGCCTCACGGACGGGCGACGCCGTGGCCTGCTCCGGACGGCGCAGTTCCTCGCGGATCTTCACGTAGTGCTGGTACTCGGTCGCCGCGGCCGCCGTGATGAGGGCGGAGGCGTCGAGTGCCATGGTGCGCAGCTGTTCGAGGTTGAGCCGCTGTCCGACAGCGGCCAGTTCCTGGCGGTGCGGGGCGGAGCGCAGCGCCTCATCGAGGATCCGCTCGTATTCCTGGCGGTCCTCGCTCAGCAGGTGCTGCGGAACGCTGTTCATGTGCATCCCCCGATGCTCCGTAGGGCTTGGGGCTCGCACGCCGGCGAGCCGTCGGGCAGAAACGGAGGGGAGCCTGCTACGGATAAGCCGATGGTAGAGCCGTGACGGCGCGCGGTGACAGGGGGTTTCCACAAATTCGGTGCGGACCTGCGCGTCCGCGAGCGCGACAAGCCGTTCCGGTGAACGCTCAAACGTCCAGGGGCAGTTGCTGGACCAGCAGCTTTCCGGCCATGGTCACGCCGCCGTCCATCGCGATGGCGAGTCCGTCGGCGTAGACGTGCGGTCCCTCCACCACGGGGCCCGCGTTGTCCTCGCCGTCCTCCGAGCCGACCTCGCCGAGCAGATAGGGGATGGGGCTGTGGCCGTGAACGATGCGGTTGCCGCCGTACGTGTCGAGCAGGGAGCGCACGGCGTCGGCGCCGCCCTCGTCGCGGAAGGAGAAGCGTTTCGTGAACTTGCGGAAGAGGTCCCACACCTCGTCGGCGTCGTTGCGCGTGATGGTCTCGCGCACGGTGTCGTTGACCGCCTCGATGGAGTCGCCGTAGTCGAGGTAGGCGGTGGTGTCGGAGTGCACGAGCAGGTGGCCGTCGACCTCCTCGACGGCGTCCAGGCGGGCCATCCACTGCAGGTGGTGGTCCTGGAGGCGGTCCATGTCGGACTTCTGGCCGCCGTTGAGCAGCCAGGCCGCCTGGAAGGTGGCGGTGCCCGCGCCGGAGTGGACGGGGGTGTCGCCGAACCGCTTGGCACCGAGCAGCAGCAGCTCGTGGTTGCCCATGAGCGCCTTGCAGTAGCCGCCGGCCGCGGCCGCCTCGGCGGACAGCCGCATCACGAGGTCGATGACGCCGATGCCGTCCGGCCCGCGGTCGGTGAAGTCGCCGAGGAACCACAGCCGCGCGGTTCCGGCGCACCAGCGGCCCTCGGAGTCGACGAGCCCCTTCTCCCGCAGCGCGGCGAGGAGCTCGTCGAGATAGCCGTGCACGTCCCCGACGACGTACAGGGGGCCCTGACCGGTGGCGGACCCCGGGACCGGTGCGGCGGCCGGGTCGACGGCCACCTGAACCGTGTCACCCCGGTTGATGACGGGCAGGTCGCGCTGCGTGGGCGTGTACGCGTCCGGGTAGCCCTCCCGGGCCGGCGCGGCGGTGTCGGCGGGCTGCGCGCCGTGGGCGTACGGACCGGTCTCGGGCACGTACGCGGGTACCCGGAAGTCGCGCAGCGTCGCCGTCCGCTCCACCTCGGGTCCCTGACCGGCCCCCTGAGTCATCGACCCCTCCACCATCGCGCCGCAGCTGCACCGCTTCGGACTGCCTGGTCGCAGCGGCCCGCGGTGTCGTGGGCCCATCATAGGAATGCGGATCGCGCCATGTGATGACCCAGGGGTGGTGAATCGGAGCAGGACTCCCGTGCACCGCGGCTTTCGCCCGGATTGGGCGGTCTTCGGCGGTCCGGCGGGCGCTCGGCCCAGAGCCTTTCCGCCGGATCCGGCCGGCTCCGGGCGACGCTGCCTCCCGGGTGGGTGCCCGAGTGGGTGCAGACGCCCGTGCCGGGCCCCGCGACCCCGGCAGGATCCGTAGGAGTGGCCCTACCGTCCCTCTGGGCCTCGGGGCGGGCTGACGGTCGTACGGGGCGGGCGCCGCTGGGACGAGGTGCGCACGATCAGCTCGGTCGGTATGACCTGTTCCACCGGCTGGTCCGACTCGACTCCCTCGATCGCGTCGATGAGGAGCTGGACCACCGCGGTGCCGATGCGGCGGGGCTTGAGGGAGAGCGTGCTGATGGGCGGCTCGGTGTTGGCGTACACCGTGGACTCGCTGCAGCACACCAGCAGCAGATCCTCGGGGACGCGCAGGCCGTAGCGGCGGGCGGCGGCGAGCAGGTCGGTGCCGTTCGGGTCGAACAGGCCGTACACGGCGTCCGGGCGGTCGGGCCGGGCGAGCAGCCGGTCGGCGGCGACGGCGCCCGCGCACGGGTCGTGCGCCGGGTAGGCCTCGTACACCGGGTCCTGGCCGACCCGCTCGCACCAGCGCAGGTAGGCGGTGGTCGACAGGTGGGTGTACGTGTCGGTCGTGGTACCGGTGAGCAGGCCGATGCGCCGGGCGCCGGCCTCGGCGAGATGGTCGAGGATGCCGAGGACCGCGGCCTCGTGGTCGTTGTCGACCCAGGCGGTGACCGGCAGGGTGCCGGCCGGGCGGCCGTCGCTGACCACCGGTAAGCCCTGGCGGACCAGCTCGCTCACCACCGGGTCCTGGTCGGAGGGGTCGATGACGACCGTGCCGTCCAGGGCGACGTTCGACCACACGTCGTGGCGCGAGGTCGCGGGCAGGATGACCAGGGCGTAGCCGCGGGCGAGCGCGGCGGAGGTGGCGGCCCGGGCCATCTCGGCGAAGTACGCGAACTCGGTGAAGGTGAAAGGTTCATCCCCGTACGTCGTCACGGTCAGGCCGATGAGTCCCGACTTGCCGGTACGGAGGGTGCGGGCGGCGGCCGAAGGGCGGTACCCCAGCCGGTCGGCGACCTCGCGGACATGGCGCCGGGTGGCGTCCGGGAGCCTGCCCTTGCCGTTGAGGGCGTCGGAGACGGTCGTGATGGAGACCCCGGCGGCGGCGGCCACGTCTCTGATGCCCGCCCGTCCCGGTCGGCTGCCTCGACGTGAGGTTTCCGCGCGGCTCACCTGGTGCTTCCCTGCTGCTGTCATGGCGAGCCGATAGTAGGGCTCTTGCGGTGGGGTAGTGCGGACGCATATGCACGCGTTGACAGGCACGTTTCTGCATGGTCATCAACGGTCAACTCCCTTGGATACCATGCCAGTTAAACGATCCATCGCCAGTACGTGCCGTTGGGGCACGCATGGGCCTGGCGAGCCCACGATGTCTCGAAGAGGTCTCAACTCACCTGCACGGGTGATGCGCGCCACGGCGTGAGCCACCGGCGCGTAGATATATGTGCGACGCGCCCCCTCATTCGTACAACTTCGTACAACGTTGCCCCCGGATGCCGGTGCGACGGGCGGAGTCCGGCCTTCCCCGAACGAGTGATGGCTCCGACCCATACGCAGCCGCGCGGAATCCTCATAAGGTGAGCAGTATTGAAAGCCGGTGGTGGTCACGAGGAGGACTGCGGTGAGCGAGACGAGCCCGAAGCTGCGCGCCGAGCTGGAGGGTATCCCCACCTACAAGCCGGGCAAGCCCGCCGCGGCCGGGGGCCCGGTGGCGTACAAGCTGTCCTCCAACGAGAACCCCTATCCGCCGTTGCCGGGGGTGATGGAGACGGTCACGGCGGCCGCCTGCTCCTTCAACCGCTACCCCGACATGGCGTGCACGGTCCTGACGAACGAGCTGGCCGAGCGCTTCGGCGTGCCGGCCTCCCACGTGGCCACCGGGACCGGATCGGTGGGCGTCGCCCAGCAGCTGATCCAGGCGACCAGCGGACCGGGCGACGAGGTCGTCTACGCCTGGCGGTCCTTCGAGGCGTACCCGATCATCACCCGGATCAGCGGTGCCACCTCGGTGCAGGTGCCGCTCACGCCGGGCGACGTGCACGACCTGGACGCGATGGCGGACGCGATCACCGACCGCACCCGGCTGGTCTTCGTCTGCAACCCGAACAACCCGACCGGCACCGTGGTGCGGCGGGCCGAGCTGGAGCGCTTCCTCGGCCGGGTGCCGGGCGACGTGCTGGTGGTCCTGGACGAGGCCTACCGCGAGTTCATCCGCGACCCCGAGGTCCCCGACGGCGTGGCGCTGTACCGGGACCGGCCCAACGTCTGCGTCCTGCGGACGTTCTCCAAGGCGTACGGCCTGGCCGGTCTGCGGGTGGGCTTCGCGATCGCCCACGAGCCGGTGGCGGCGGCGCTGCGCAAGACGGCGGTGCCGTTCGGCGTGAGCCAGCTCGCGCAGGAGGCGGCGGTCGCCTCGCTGCGCGCCGAGGACGCACTGCTCGGCCGGGTCGGCTCGCTGGTGTGCGAGCGCAGGCGCGTGGTCGACGGCCTGCGTGCCCAGGGCTGGACGGTGCCCGAGACCCAGGCCAACTTCGTCTGGCTGCGGCTGGGGGAGCGCACGACGGCCTTCGCCGAGGCCTGCGAGCAGGCGGGTGTGGTGGTCCGGCCGTTCCCGAACGAGGGGGTGCGGGTGACGATCGGCGAGAGCGAGGCGAACGACATCTTCCTGAAGGTGACGGGGGCGTTCCGCAAGGAGGCCTGAGCCGCGGCGCCGGCGGCTGGTTCGCCTCCCTGGCTCGTTCCTGCCGTTGTCGTTCCTCTTTCGCCCCTCTGGCGTGCCGCCCCCGGACCCGGTCCGGGGGCGGTTCCGTGTTCCGGGCGCCGGAGGGGACCCCCACCCCTCGGACGCCGAACGGGTATGCGTCATAATTGCTTGTGAATGTGAACGCGTTCACAAGCGCGTCCCGATTGCTCCGTGCTGTGCGTTACATCCAGGGGCGCGGTCGCCGTGATCGCCGCGAGGTAAGGAGAGTGACGACGTGGACCTGGCTCTGGCGCCGGAGACACTGGCGCGCTGGCAGTTCGGCATCACCACCGTCTACCACTTCCTGTTCGTCCCCCTGACGATCTCGCTGGCCGCTCTGACGGCCGGGTTGCAGACGGCCTGGGTGCGCACGGAGAACGAGAAGTACCTCAGGGCCACCAAGTTCTGGGGCAAGCTCTTTCTGATCAACATCGCCATGGGTGTGGTCACCGGCATCGTGCAGGAGTTCCAGTTCGGCATGAACTGGTCGGACTACTCCCGCTTCGTCGGCGACATCTTCGGTGCCCCGCTGGCCTTCGAGGCCCTGATCGCGTTCTTCTTCGAGTCCACCTTCATCGGGCTGTGGATCTTCGGCTGGGACAGGCTGCCCAAGAAGATCCATCTGGCCTGCATCTGGATGGTGGCGATCGGCACGATCCTGTCGGCCTACTTCATCCTCGCGGCGAATTCCTGGATGCAGCACCCCGTCGGCTACCGCATCAACCAGGCCAAGGGGCGCGCCGAGCTCACCGACTTCTGGGCGGTGCTGACCCAGAACACCGCACTCAGCCAGGCCTTCCACACGCTCTCCGCGGCCTTCCTGACCGGCGGGGCGTTCATGGTCGGCATCGCCGCCTATCACCTCGCCCGCAAGAAGCACGTCCGCGAGATGAAGACCTCGCTGCGGCTCGGTCTGGTCACCGTCGTCATCGCCGGCCTGCTCACCGCGGTCAGCGGCGACGTCCTCGGCAAGGTCATGTTCAAGCAGCAGCCGATGAAGATGGCGGCGGCCGAGGCGCTGTGGGACGGTCAGGACTCCGCCCCGTTCTCGATCTTCGCCTACGGCGACGTGGAGAAGGGCCACAACAGCGTGGCCATCGAGATTCCGGGCGTGCTGTCCTTCCTGGCCAACGACGACTTCACCTCCTATGTGCCGGGCATCAACGACGTCAACAAGGCCGAGCAGCAGAAGTTCGGGCCCGGTGACTACCGGCCCAACATCCCGGTCACCTTCTGGGGCTTCCGCTGGATGATCGGCTTCGGCATGGCGTCCTTCGCCATCGGTCTGGCCGGTCTGTGGCTGACCCGCAAGAAGTTCATGCTGCCGCGGCACCTGCGGGTGGCCGAGGACGAGGTCCCGCACCTGGTGCTGTTCCGGAACAACGCACTCAGTCCGAAGCTCACCACCTGGTACTGGCGCATCGCGATCTGGACCCTTGGCTTCCCGCTGATCGCCAACTCCTGGGGCTGGATCTTCACCGAGATGGGCCGCCAGCCCTGGGTCGTCTACGGCGTCCTGCAGACCCGGCACGCGGTCTCCCCCGGTGTCTCCCAGGCCGAGGTCCTCACCTCGATGACCGTCTTCACGCTGCTCTACGCCGTCCTCGCCGTCATCGAGGTGAAGCTGCTCGTGAAGTACGTCAAGGCCGGCCCGCCCGAGCTGACCGAGGCCGATCTCCACCCGCCCACGAAGATCGGCGGCGACTCCCGTGACGCCGACAAGCCGATGGCCTTCTCCTACTAGGCCGAGGGAGCTGCACAGTCATGGAACTGCACGACGTCTGGTTCGTCCTCATCGCCGTCCTGTGGACCGGCTACTTCTTCCTGGAGGGCTTCGACTTCGGGGTCGGCATCCTCACCAGGCTGCTGGCCCGCGACCGGCCGGAGCGGCGGGTCCTGATCAACACCATCGGTCCCGTCTGGGACGGCAACGAGGTCTGGCTGCTCACCGCGGGTGGCGCCACCTTCGCGGCCTTCCCCGAGTGGTACGCCACGCTCTTCTCCGGCTTCTACCTGCCCTTGCTGGCCATTCTGGTCTCCCTGATCGTGCGGGGCGTCGCCTTCGAGTACCGGGCCAAGCGGTCCGAGGAGCAGTGGCAGCGCAACTGGGAGACCGCGATCTTCTGGAGCTCACTGATCCCCGCCTTCCTGTGGGGCGTGGCCTTCGGCAACATCGTGCGGGGCGTGAAGATCGACCGGAACCTGGAGTACGTCGGGAACGTCTGGGACCTGCTCAACCCGTACGCGCTGCTCGGCGGGCTGGTCACCCTGACCCTGTTCACCTTCCACGGCGCGGTGTTCACCGCGCTGAAGACCGTCGGCGACATCCGGGAGCGGGCGCGGAGGCTGGCACTGTGGGTGGGCCTGGTGACGGCGGTCGCGGCGTTGGCCTTCCTGCTGTGGACACAGGCCGACACGGGCAACGGCCGGAGCCTGGTGGCGCTGGTCGTGGCGGTGCTCGCCCTGGGGGCCGCGCTGGTGGCGAACCAGGCGGGACGCGAGGGATGGTCCTTCGCCCTGTCGGGCGTCACGATCGTGGCCGCGGTGGCGATGCTCTTCCTGTCCCTCTTCCCGGACGTCATGCCGTCCTCGCTGAACGAGCAGTGGAGCCTGACGGTCACCAACGCCTCGTCCAGCCCGTACACCCTGAAGATCATGACCTGGTGTGCGGGAATCGCGACCCCGATCGTCCTGCTCTATCAGGGGTGGACCTACTGGGTCTTCCGCAAGCGGATCGGCACGCAGCACATCGCCGAAGCCGCGCACTGAGTCCGAACGGGGTGTGTTTCACGTGAAACGCACCCCTCTGGGCCGAAGGGCTTGTCTCCCGTGAAACCGATCGATCCGCGCCTCCTCCGTCACGCCCGCGCCACCCGTTTCTTCCTCGTGGCGGTCATCGGCCTGGGTGCCGTCGGCGCGGGGCTGGTCATCGCGCAGGCGATGCTGCTCGCCGAGCTGGTGGTGGGCGCCTTCCAGCATCGGATGGCGGTCGCCGAACTCCGCACTCCCCTGCTGTTGTTGGTGGCCGTCGCCTGCGGCCGCGCGCTGGTCTCCTGGCTCACCGAGCTGGCCGCGCACCGGGCGAGCGCCGCGGTGAAGTCCGAGCTGCGCGGGCGGCTGCTGGAGCGGGCCGCGGCGCTCGGTCCCGTCCGGCCGGGCGGGCAGCGGACCGGCTCGCTGGTCGCCCTGGCCACCCGGGGCGTCGACGCCCTGGACGACTACTTCTCGCGTTATCTCCCCCAGTTGGGGCTCGCGGTGGTCGTCCCGGTGGCAGTGCTGGCGCGGATCGTCACCGAGGACTGGGTCTCGGCGGCCATCATCGTCTGCACCCTGCCCCTCATCCCCGTCTTCATGATGCTGATCGGCTGGGCGACGCAGTCGCGGATGGACCGGCAGTGGATGCTGCTGTCCCGGCTGTCCGGACACTTCCTCGACGTCGTCGCCGGGCTGCCGACCCTGAAGGTGTTCGGCCGGGCCAAGGCGCAGGCGGAGTCCATCCGGCGCATCACCGGCGAGTACCGGCGGGCCACGATGCGGACCCTGCGGATCGCCTTCCTCTCCTCGTTCGCGCTGGAGCTGCTCGCGACCCTGTCCGTGGCCCTGGTCGCCGTCACCATCGGTATGCGGCTGGTCGACGGCGATCTGGCCCTGTACGACGGCCTGGTCGTCCTCGTGCTGGCGCCCGAGGCGTACCTGCCGCTGCGTCAGGTCGGGACGCAGTACCACGCGGCGGCGGAGGGACTGGCGGCGGCCGAGGAGATCTTCGCCCTGCTCGAGACGCCGGTGCCGGAGTCCGGGCGGGGGGCCGTCCCGGTGGGGGCGGTGGTCTTCGAGGGCGTGAGCGTCCGCTATCCCGGCCGGTCCGCCGACGCCGTGAGCGATGTGTCCTTCACCGTGGAATCCGGAGAGACGGTGGCCCTGGTCGGGCCGAGCGGGGTGGGCAAGTCGACGCTGCTGAACGTCCTGCTGAGGTTCGTCCGGCCCACCGGGGGGCGGGTGCGGATCGGCGGAGCCGATCTGGCGGATCTCGATCCGGACCAGTGGCGGTCCCGTGTCGCCTGGGTGCCGCAGCGTCCGCACCTGTACGCCGGCACCATCGCCGAGAACGTGCGGCTCGCGCGGCCCGACGCGGACGACACGGCGGTACGGCGGGCGATGGCGGACGCCGGTGCGCTGGAGTTCGTCGACGCGCTGCCCGACGGAGCGGACACCGTGCTGGGCGAGGACGGGGCCGGGCTGTCCGCCGGGCAGCGGCAGCGGCTGGCGCTGGCCCGGGCCTTCCTTGCTGACCGGCCGGTCCTGCTGCTGGACGAGCCCACGGCCGCGCTGGACGGGGCGGCCGAGGCCGAAGTCGTCGACGCGGTACGGCGGCTGTCCGTCGGGCGGACGGTGCTGCTGGTGGTGCACCGACCGGCGCTGCTGGGGGTGGCGGACCGCGTGGTGCGGCTCCGGGAGGCCGAGAGCGCCGGGGCCCAGGGCGCAAGGGCCGAGGGTGCGGGAGCCGAGGGTGCCCGGCGGGCCGCGAACGCCTCCGGGGCCCGCATGGTCGCGGCAACAAATGCGGTGGAGACCGTGGCGGAGAGCGCAGGCGAGTCCGTCGCCCCCTCCGTGCCGGTCGAGCCGGAGAGCGGTGCCGTGGCGGTCTCCGGTGGCGTCCTCGCACGCGTCCGGGCCCTGTCCGGCCCCCGGCGCAGCCGGCTCGCTCTCGCCCTCCTGCTGGGCAGCCTCGCGCTCGCCAGTGCCGTCGGTCTCATGGCCACCTCGGGGTGGCTCATCTCGCGGGCCTCGCAGCAGCCCCCCGTGCTGTACCTGATGGTGGCGGTGACAGCGACCCGCGCCTTCGGCATCGGACGTGCGGTCTTCCGGTACGCGGAGCGCCTGGTGTCGCACGACGCGGTGCTGCGGATGCTGGCCGACACCCGGGTGGCGGTCTACCGGCGGCTGGAGCGGCTGGCGCCCGCCGGACTGCGCCGGACCCGCCGGGGCGATCTGCTGTCCCGGCTCGTCGCCGACGTGGACGCGCTCCAGGACTACTGGCTGCGCTGGCTGCTGCCGGCCGGCGCCGCCGTGCTGGTCTCGGCCGCCTCCGTGGCGTTCACGGCCTGGCTGCTGCCGGAGGCCGGGGCGGTGCTGGCGGCCGGGCTGCTGGCCGCCGGGGCCGGCGTCCCGCTGGTCACCGGTGCGGTGGCCCGGCGGGCCGAGCACCGGCTCGCCCCCGCCCGCGGGGTGCTCGCGACCCGGGTGACCGAGCTGCTCACCGGGACCGCCGAACTCACGGTCGCCGGTGCCCTGCCCGCCCGTACCGCCGAGGCGCGGCGGGCCGACACGGTGCTCACCCGGATCGCCTCGCGCGCCGCCACCGCCACCGCGCTGGGCGACGGCCTCACCGCGCTGATCTCGGGCCTGACGGTCGCGGCGGCGGGCCTCGCCGGCGCCCGCGGGGTCGCGGACGGGCGCCTGGCCGGGGTGGCCATGGCCGTCGTCGTGCTCACCCCGCAGGCCGCCTTCGAGGCCGTGCTCGGAATGCCGCTCGCCGCGCAGTACCGGCAGCGGGTGCGCCGCAGCGCGGAGCGGGTGTACGAGGTCCTGGACGCCCCCGAGCCCGTCCGTGAACCGGAACGGCCGGGGCGCGCGCCCGCCTCTCCCCTCCCGCTCGTCGTTACGGGCCTCACCGCCCGTCACGCGGGCCAGGAAAGGGACGCCCTGAGTGGCCTCGACCTGACGCTGGACCGGGGGCGCAGGATCGCGGTCGTCGGGCCGTCCGGGTCGGGCAAGACCACGCTGGCCCAGGTGCTGCTGCGGTTCCTGGACGCGCGGGCGGGTGCGTACACACTGGGCGGGATCGACGCGTACGCCCTGGACGGCGACGACGTACGGCGGTGCGTCGGGCTGTGCGCCCAGGACGCGCACCTCTTCGACAGCTCCGTACGGGAGAACCTGCTGCTGGCGAGGAAGGGCGCCACCGAGGCAGAGGTGCGGGACGCGCTCGCGCGGGCCCGGCTCCTCGACTGGGTGGACAGCCTGCCCGACGGCCTCGACACGCTCGTCGGCGAGCACGGCGCGCGGCTGTCCGGCGGGCAGCGGCAGCGGCTGGCGCTGGCCCGCGCACTGCTCGCCGACTTCCCGGTCCTCGTGCTCGACGAGCCCGCCGAACACCTGGACCTGCCGACGGCCGACGCCCTCACCGCCGATCTGCTGGCCGCCACCGAGGGCCGTACGACGCTGCTCATCACGCACCGGCTGGCCGGGCTGGAGAGCGTCGACGAGGTGATCGTCCTCGACGGGGGGCGTGTGGTGCAGCGGGGCCCCTACGCGGAGCTGGCCGCCCTGCCGGGGCCGCTGCGGCGGATGGTGGCGCGGGAGGCGGAGGCGGAGCTTCTGAGGGCGGCGCCCCAGGACGCGTCCAGGCCCGGCGGGGCGCCGCCCGTCACAGCCGTTCCGCGAGCAGCTGCTCGATGACGACCGCTACCCCGTCCTCGTTGTTGGCGACCGTCCGCCCGGAGGCCGCGGCGATCACGGCCGGGTGGGCGTTGCCCATGGCGTAGGAGCGGCCGGCCCAGGTCAGCATCTCCACGTCGTTGGGCATGTCGCCGAAGGCGACGACCTGCTCGTGCGAGATGCCGCGCTCGGCGCAGCACAGGGCGAGCGTGCTGGCCTTGGAGACGCCCGGGCCGCTGATCTCCAGCAGGGCGCTGGGGCTGGACCGGGTGATGGTGGCGCGCTCGCCGACGGCGAGGCGGGCGAGGGTGAGGAAGGCGTCGGGGTCCAGCTCGGGGTGGTAGGCGAGGACCTTCAGGATCGGCTGGTCGGTGCCGGCCCCGTCCACGGCCAGCAACTCCTCGGCCGGCGCGCGCGTGTCCGGCACCTCCATGTGCAGCTTCGGATAGGCCGGCTCCTGGTAGAAGCCGTAGGTCTGCTCGACCGCGTACACCGTGCCCGGCGCCGCGTCCCGCAGCAGTCCCACGGCGTCCAGCGCGTTCTCCCGGGCCAGGTCCCGCACCTTGACGAAGCGGTGGGCGCCGGGGCCGCCGTGCAGGTCGACCACGGCGGCGCCGTTGCCGCAGATGGCCAGGCCGTGGCCGTGCACATGGTCGCTGACGACGTCCATCCAGCGGGCCGGGCGGCCGGTGACGAAGAAGACCTCGACGCCCGCCTCCTCGGCGGCGGCGAGGGCGGCGACCGTGCGGGGGGAGACCGACTTGTCGTCGCGCAGCAGCGTCCCGTCGAGGTCGGTGGCGATCAGCCGCGGTGGGCCGGCGGGGGCACCGCCCCGCTCGCGCGAGGTCGAGAGCATGGGTGAGGCGGCCGGGACGGCGGGCTGTCGAGTCGCTGAGGTCACCCCGCCATTGTCCCGCACATGCCCGCCCCGTCGGGCGGGACCGCGCACATGTGATGAGGACCTCCGCACATCTGAGGAGCCGCCCCGCAGAGCCCGCCTCACGGAGTCCCCCGGGGTCCACCGCGTGGGACCCGCCCCCGGCGCCCCCTCCAGAGGAGTCACCCCCAGACGTCATCCGAGCTGGGCCGGTGCCTCCCGGGCGATCTGCTCGAAGACCTTCTCGTCGGCCGCGAAGTCCGAGTCGGGGATCGGCCAGTGGACCACGATCTCGGTGAACCCCAGTTCCTTGTGGCGTCCGGCGAAGTCCACGAACGCGTCGAGGGACTCCAGCGGACGGCTTCGGTCCGGGGTGAACCCGGTGAGCAGGATCCGGTCCAGCTCGGAGACGTCCCGCCCGATCGCGTCGCAGGCGGCGGTCAGCTTGTCGCTCTGGTCGCGCAGCGCCTGGAGCGACTGCTCCGGGGTGCCGTTCTCGTAGAGCCTCGGGTCGCCGGTGGTCACCCACGCCTGCCCGTGACGCGCGGCGAGCCGCAGCCCTCGCGGACCGGTGGCCGCCACCGCGAACGGCAGCCGGGGCCGCTGCACACAGCCGGGGATGTTGCGTGCCTCGTGCGCCGAGTAGAAATCGCCCTTGTACGACACGGCGTCCTCGGTCAGCAGCCGGTCGAGCAGCGGAACGAACTCGGCGAGCCGGTCGGCCCGCTCCCGCGGGGTCCAGGGCTCCTGGCCGAGCGCGGTGGCGTCGAAGCCGGTGCCGCCCGCACCGATACCGAGCGTGATGCGGCCGCCGGAGATGTCGTCGAGGGAGATGAGCTCCTTGGCGAGGGTGACCGGGTGCCGGAAGTTCGGCGAGGTCACCAGAGTGCCCAGGCGCAGTCGCTCGGTCGCGGCCGCCGCGGCGGTCAGCGTCGGCACGGCACCGAACCAGGGGCCGTCCCGGAAGCTGCGCCACGACAGGTGGTCGTAGGTGTAGGCGGTGTGGAAGCCCAGCTCCTCGGCGCGCGTCCATGCCGCGCGGCCTCCCTCGTGCCAGCGGCGGTACGGGAGGATCACGGTGCTCAGGCGCAGACTCATGGCCCCGAGCCTATGCGCCGCCGCGGTTTCACGTGAAACGGCGAGCGCCCGCGTCCGACCCGCCAGGACCTCTACCGGCTCCCTGGGAAGCGCAGGTACCGCGGAGGCACCGCCTGCGTCAGCCACACCCCGTTCGCGCTGACGTGGAAGACATGGCCGTCGCGGTGCATCGCGGCCGCGTCGACGGAGAGGACGACCGGGCGGCCCCGGCGGGCGCCCACGCGGGTCGCGGTCTCGCGGTCGGGTGAGAGGTGCACGTCGTGGCGGTTCATGGGGCGGAGCCCCTCGGTGCGGATCGCGTCCAGGTGGCGGGCCACGGTCCCGTGGAAGAGGAACGCAGGCGGGGTCGCGGGCGGCAGCCCGAGGGCGACCTCGATGCTGTGGCCCTGGCTGGCGCGGATCCGGGTGCCCTCGATCGCGAAGCGCCGCTTGTCGTTGACGGCGACCACGTGGTCCAGTTCCTCGCGCGTGAAGCGGAAACCGTGTGCGCCGGCCGCCGCGATCAGCACGTCGATCTCCACCCAGCCGGCCGCGTCCGGCACCAGCCCGATCCGCTCGGGCTGGTGGCGGAGGTGTTTCGACAGGTACTTCGACACCGTGACGGTGCGTCTTTCGTCCATCTCCCCAGCCTGCCGGGGGAGACGCGGATCACGCAGCCGAATTTTCCGGCGGAGGTTTGATCCACAAGCAGGCGGGGTTATCCACAGGCTGAGCCGCGATTCTGTGGACAACCGCCCACCCGCTCAGGGGTTTGGCAAGATCGACTGGTGCGACTCCCGCTCACAGCGGCGGCTCGGCCCGCGCGAGTCTGCGCAGCGCACCCGGTGTGAACCGGGACATCGCGCGCAGCACCCGCGCCTCCGGCGTCACCGGGACCACCGCCTCGTTGCGGGCGACCGCGCGCAGGATCGCGTCGGCGACCTTCTCCGGCGGGTAGTTCCGCAGACCGTACAGGCGGGCCGCGCGCTTCTGCCGGCGCCGCTCCTCCTCGGCGCCGACTCCCGCGAAGCGCGCCGTCGACGTGATGGCGGTGTTGACGAAGCCGGGACAGACCGCGGTGACGCCGATGTCCCGCCCGGCCAGCTCGGCGCGCAGGCACTCGCTGAGCATCAGCACCGCCGCCTTGGAGGTGCTGTAGGCGGGCAGCGCCCGGGAGGGCTGGTAGGCCGCCGCGGACGCGGTGTTGACGATGTGGCCGCCCTGCCCGCGCTCGGCCATCTGCCGCCCGAAGAGGCGGCAGCCGTGGATCACGCCCCACAGATTGACGTCGAGGACCTTCCGCCAGTCCTCCGGCGTGGTGTCGAGGAAGGAGCCGGCCAGTCCGATGCCGGCGTTGTTGACCAGCACGTCCACCACGCCGTACGCGTCGGTGACCTTCGCGGCGAGCTTCTCCATCGCCGGTTCGTCGGAGACGTCCACCGTCTCCGCCCAGGCGGCCGGCGCGCCGTGCAGCCGGGACAGCTCGGCGGTGCGGGCGGCGGCCTCCGCGTCCCGGTCGACGGCGACCACCCGGGCCCCGGCCTCGGCGAAGGCGAGCGCCGTGGCCCGCCCGATGCCGCTGCCCGCCCCGGTGACCAGCACGAGCTGTCCGCCGAATCGGTCGGCGTACTTCCTGGTCGCCGCCGGTAGGGGACGCCCGCCCTCGGTGGCCGTCACGAACTCCGAGATCCAGGCCGCCACCTGGTCCGGCCGGGTGCGGGGGATCCAGTGCCCGGCGGGCAGCGTCCGGCGCACCAGCTCCGGCGCCCACTCCAGCTCGTCGTACAGCCGCTCCGACAGGAACGCGTCCCCCTCGGGCGTGACGAGCTGCACGGGCACGTGGGCGTAGGCGTCCGGGCGCGGCCTGCGCAGCCGGGCCCGGACGTTGTCCCGGTACAGCCAGGCGCCGTGCGCCGCGTCCGACGGCAGCGATGCGGTCGGGTAGTCCCCGCCGGGCACCTTCTCCACGCGCCTGAGGATCCCCGGCCACCGCCTGCCGAGCGGGCCGCGCCAGGCCAGCTCCGGCAGCACCGGCGTGTGCAGCAGGTACACGTACCAGGACCGGGCGCCCTGGCCGAGGAGCTGTCCGACCCGGCGCGGGGTGGGCCGCTTGAGCCGCCGGTCGATCCAGAGGCCGAAGTGATCGAGCGAGGGCCCGGACATCGAGGTGAAGGAGGCGATCCGGCCCTTGGTGCGTCCGACGGTGACGAACTCCCAGGACTGCACCGAGCCCCAGTCGTGGCCCACCAGGTGCACCGGCCGGCCGGGGCTGACCGCGTCGATCACGGCCAGGAAGTCGTCGGTGAGCTTCTCCAGGGTGAAGCCGCCGCGCAGCGGCCTGGGCGCCGTGGAGCCACCGTGGCCCCGTACGTCGTACAGCACGACGTGGAAGCGGTCGGCGAGCCGCCCGGCCACCTCCGACCAGACCTCCTTGCTGTCCGGGTAGCCGTGCACCAGGACGACCGTCGGCCGCGCCGGGTCGCCCAGCTCGGCCACGCACAGCTCGACCCCGCCGGTCGGGACCCGGCGCTCCCGCGCCCCCCTGAGTGAGGGCACGCGCGCCCCGTTGCCCGGGGCACTGCCCCGCGCCCGCCTTCCACCGTCCACCGACCCACCCAGCCCTTCGGCCGCAGTATGTGTCCGTTACGTGATCTGGTGACTGTGGCAGTTGTTAGACCAATCGTCAATAGCGGGAAAGGGCAGGGGAAGACCGGGGGAAGACCCGGGGAAGGGGGTGGGAGGAACCAGGCAGAACGGCCGGCCCGGCTGAGACCTCAGGGGGACCCCCACGGCCCCGTACGACTGGAGGCTGACACCAAGACTGCTCTGCGGTCTGACGACGGCCCTGGCACGCGTCGCTACCGTCTACGACGTGACTGTGATCGCGACCGAAAGCCTGAGCAAGCGGTTCCCCCGGGTGACCGCGCTCGACCGGCTCTCCGTGGACGTCGGGCCCGGTGTGACCGGACTCGTCGGCGCCAACGGGGCCGGCAAGTCCACCCTGATCAAGATCCTGCTGGGTCTGTCCCCCGCCACCGAGGGCCGTGCCGAGGTGCTCGGCCTCGACGTCGCCACCCAGGGCGCCGCCATCCGCGAACGGGTCGGCTACATGCCGGAGCACGATTGCCTGCCGCCCGACGTCTCGGCCACCGAGTTCGTCGTCCACATGGCCCGCATGTCCGGCCTCCCGCCCACCGCCGCGCGCGAGCGCACCGCGGACACGCTGCGCCACGTCGGCCTCTACGAGGAGCGCTACCGCCCCATCGGCGGCTACTCCACCGGCATGAAGCAGCGCGTCAAGCTCGCCCAGGCCCTGGTGCACGACCCGCGGCTGGTCTTCCTCGACGAGCCCACCAACGGCCTCGACCCGGTCGGCCGCGACGAGATGCTCGGCCTGATCCGCCGCATCCACACCGACTTCGGCATCTCGGTCCTGGTCACCTCGCACCTGCTGGGCGAGCTGGAGCGCACCTGCGACCACGTCGTCGTCATCGACGGCGGCACCCTGCTCCGCTCCAGCTCCACCAACGACTTCACCCAGACCACGACCACCCTCGCCGTCGAGGTCACCGACACCGACGAGCACCCGGACGGCACCCGCGCGGTGCGCGACGCGCTCCACGCGCGCGGGGTGGCGACCCAGGACGGCACCGGCCTGCCGGGCGCCGGCCACGTCCTGCTGCTCACCGCCCAGGGCGAGGAGACCTACGACGTGGTGCGGGACGTCATCGCGGACCTCGGCCTCGGCCTGGTGCGCATGGAACAGCGCAGGCACCACATCTCCGAGGTCTTCCGGGACGACGACACACAGCACGGCGCAGAGCGGAAGGAGGCGGTCGGCCATGGCGGTTGAGCAGCCCACGCGGACACCCGTCCCGCCCTCGGGAGACCAGACCCGCATCCACGACATCGGCTACCGCGGCTACGACGGCCCCCGCCTCGGCCGCGCCTACGCCCGCCGCTCGCTGTACTCGCAGTCCCTGCGCGGCGCCTACGGCCTCGGCCGCTCGCTGAAGTCCAAGGTGCTGCCGATGCTGCTGTTCGTGGTGATGTGCGTGCCCGCGGCCATCATGGTCGCCGTCGCCGTCGCCACGAAGATGAAGGACCTGCCCGTCGACTACACGCGCTACGCCATCATCATGCAGGGCGTCATCAGCCTGTACGTCGCCTCGCAGGCACCCCAGTCGGTCTCCCGCGACCTGCGCTTCAAGACCGTGCCGCTGTACTTCTCGCGGCCCATCGAGACCGCCGACTACGTCCGCGCCAAGTACGCCGCCCTGGCCTCGGCGCTGTTCGTCCTGACCGCCGCGCCGCTGCTCGTGCTGTACGTGGGCGCGCTGCTGGCCAAGATGGACCTCGCCGACCAGACCAGGGGATTCGCCGAGGGACTCGTCTCCGTGACCCTGCTCTCCCTGCTCCTGGCCGGGATCGGCCTGGTCGTCGCCGCCGTCACCCCGCGCCGCGGCTTCGGCATCGCCGCCGTGATCGCCGTCCTGACCATCTCCTACGGCGCCGTCTCCACCCTGCAGGCCATCGCCGACGCCCAGGGCAGCACCGGGGCGATCGCCTGGATCGGCCTCTTCTCGCCGTTGACCCTCATCGACGGTGTGCAGACGGCCTTCCTGGGCGCGACCTCGTCCTTCCCCGGCGGGGCCGGCGCGGGCCCCTCCCACGCGGAGGGCGTCGTCTACGTCCTCGCCGTGCTGGGACTCATCGCCGCGTGCCACGGCCTCCTCGTGCGCCGCTACAAGAAGGTGGGACTGTGACGACCCTCAGCATCGACCATGTCTCCCGCTGGTTCGGCAACGTGGTCGCCGTCAACGACGTCACCATGACGATCGGCCCCGGCGTCACCGGCCTCCTCGGCCCCAACGGCGCCGGCAAGTCCACCCTGATCAACATGATGGGCGGCTTCCTCGCCCCCTCCACCGGCTCCGTCACCCTCGACGGGCAGCCGGTGTGGCGCAACGAGCGGATCTACCGGCACATCGGCGTCGTCCCCGAGCGTGAGGCGATGTACGACTTCCTCACCGGCCGCGAGTTCGTCCTCGCCAACGCCGAACTGCACGGCCTCGGCGCGAAGGCCGCCCAGCGCGCCCTCGCCACGGTCGAGATGGAGTACGCGCAGGACCGGAAGATCTCCACGTACTCCAAGGGCATGCGGCAGCGCGTGAAGATGGCCTCCGCACTGGTTCACGATCCCTCGCTTCTGCTGCTCGACGAGCCGTTCAACGGCATGGACCCGCGCCAGCGGATGCAGCTGATGGACCTGCTGCGGCGCATGGGCGACGAGGGCCGCACGGTGCTGTTCTCCTCGCACATCCTGGAGGAGGTCGAACAGCTCGCCCGGCACATCGAGGTCGTCGTCGCCGGACGCCACGCGGCCAGCGGCGACTTCCGCCGCATCCGCCGCCTGATGACCGACCGGCCGCACCGCTACCTGGTCCGCTCCAGCGACGACCGCGCCCTGGCCGCCGCGCTGATCGCCGACCCTTCCACGTCCGGCATCGAGGTCGACCTCGCCGAGGGCGCCCTGCGGATCCAGGCCGTCGACTTCGGCCGGTTCACGGCCCTGCTGCCGAGGGTGGCCAGGGACCACGGCATCCGCCTGCTCACGGTCTCGCCGTCCGACGAGTCCCTCGAGTCCGTCTTCTCGTATCTGGTCGCGGCGTAGGAGGCCGAAGATGTACGACCCCACAGTCGCCCGGCTCACCTACCGCGGCCTGCTCGGCCGGCGCCGCGCCCTCGTCCTCGGCGCGCTGCCGCTGCTGCTGATCGTGATCGCCGTCGCGGTCCGCGCCCTCGCCGGCGCCGACGACCAGACCGCGGTCAACGTCCTCGGCGGGTTCGCCCTCGCCACCATGGTGCCGCTCATCGGCGTCATCGCCGGCACCGGCGCCATCGGCCCGGAGATCGACGACGGCTCGGTGGTGTACCTGCTGTCCAAGCCGCTGAAGCGGCCGACGATCATCTTCACCAAGTTGATCGTGGCGATCGCGGTGACGATGGTGTTCTCCGCCGTGCCGACGCTGATCGCCGGTCTGATCCTCAACGGCAACGGCCAGCAGATCGCGGTGGCCTACACGGTGGCCGCGCTGGTCGCCTCGATCGCCTACGCGGCCCTCTTCCTGCTGCTCGGCACGGTGTCCCGGCACGCGGTGGTCTTCGGCCTCGTCTACGCGCTGGTCTGGGAGGCGCTGTTCGGCTCCCTGGTGCCCGGGGCGCGCACGCTGAGCGTCCAGCAGTGGTCGCTGGCGGTGGCGCACAAGGTGGCCGGCGGAGACCTCGTGACCTCCGAGGTCGGACTGACGACGGCGACGGTGCTGCTGGTCGCGGTGACCGTGCTGGCCACTTGGTTCGCCGGGCAGAAGCTGCGCTCGCTGACCCTGGCCGGCGAGGAGTGACCCTCCGGTCCCGCCGTCCGCGGCGGGGCCGGCGACCCGCCCATATTCGATGGCGTACGCGGCGGCGCCCGGGCACAGTGGTGGTGCGGACGGCGCCGGGACGCGACCGGCGCACCGCCCGGGGCGGCCGCTTCGAGCACGCGACGCGCCGTCGCGTGGGCCGCCCTCGGGCGTGCTGCCCGACGCGGGCGCTACCCGAGCAGCCGCTCCAGCACCACCGCGATGCCGTCCTCCTCGTTGGAGGCCGTCACCTCGTCGGCCACCGCCTTCAGCTCCTCGTGCGCGTTGGCCATGGCCACGCCCCGGGACGCCCAGGCGAACATGGGGATGTCGTTGGGCATGTCGCCGAAGGCCAGGGTGTCGGCGGCCTTCGCGCCCAGCCGGCGGGCCGCCAGCGACAGGCCGGTGGCCTTCGACAGGCCGAGCGGAAGGAGTTCGACGATGCCCTCCCCGGCCATGGTGACCGAGACGAAGCCGCCCGCGGTCTGCCGGGCCACCTCGGCGAGCTCGTCGTCCGACAGCGTCGGGTGCTGGACGTAGATCTTGTTCAGCGGCGCCGACCACAGATCGGAGACGTCCGTGAACGGCGTCGCCGGGAGCGCGCCGGTGACCGCGTACCCGGGCCCCACCAGCACCTCGCCGTCCAGGCCGTCACGACTCGCCGCCAGGTACAGCGCGCCGACCTCGGCCTCGATCTTGGCCACCGCCACAGCCGCCAGCTGGCGGTCCAGCGTCACCGACGTCAGCAGACGGTGCTCCCCGGCGTGGTAGACCTGCGCGCCCTGGCCGCAGACCGCGAGGCCCCGGTACCCGAGGTCGTCGAGTATGTGCCGGGTCCAGGGGACCGCCCGCCCGGTCACCACGATGTGCGCGGCGCCCACCGCGGTGACCGCGGCGAGCGCCTCACGCGTGCGTGACGAGACCGACTCGTCGGTGCGCAGCAGCGTCCCGTCGAGGTCGGTCGCGATCAGCTTGTACGGGAACGCCTCGGCGGCGGCGCTCACCTGGTCACCGGTTCCAGGACCTCACGGCCGCCGAGGTAGGGGCGCAGCACCGGCGGCACCCACACGGAGCCGTCGGCCTGCTGGTGGTTCTCCAGGAGCGCGACGATCGTCCGCGGGACGGCGCACAGCGTGCCGTTGAGCGTGGCCAGCGGGCGGACGGTCTTGCCGTCGCGGACGCGGATCTGCAGGCGGCGGGACTGGAACTCGGTGCAGTCGGAGGTGGAGGTCAGCTCGCGGTACTTGCCCTGGGTCGGGATCCAGGCCTCGCAGTCGAACTTGCGCGCGGCCGAGGCGCCGAGGTCACCGGAGGCGACGTCGATGACCCGGAACGGCAGCTCCAGCGACGACAGCCACTGCTTCTCCCACTCCAGCAGGCGCCGGTGCTCCTCCTGCGACTCCTCCGGGTCGACGTAGGTGAACATCTCGACCTTGTCGAACTGGTGCACGCGGAAGATGCCCCGAGTGTCCTTGCCGTGCGAGCCGGCCTCGCGGCGGAAGCAGGGCGAGAAGCCCGCGTAGCGCAGCGGCAGGCGGTCCGCGTCGATGATCTCGTCCATGTGGTACGCGGCGAGCGGCACCTCGGAGGTGCCGACCAGGTAGAGGTCGTCCTTCTCGAGGTGGTAGACGTCCTGGGCGGCCTGACCGAGGAAGCCGGTGCCGGCCATCGACTGGGGGCGGACCAGCGCCGGGGGCAGCATCGGCGTGAAGCCGGCCGCCGTGGCCTGTGCGATCGCCGCGTTCACCAGGGCGAGCTCCAGCAGGGCGCCGACGCCGGTGAGGAAGTAGAAGCGCGAGCCGGACACCTTGGCGGCGCGCTCGACGTCGATCGCGCCGAGGAGCTGACCGAGCTCCAGGTGGTCCTTGGGCTCGAAGCCCTCGGCGGCGAAGTCGCGGATCGTGCCGTGCGTCTCCAGCGTGACGAAGTCCTCCTCGCCGCCGACCGGTACGTCGGGGTGCACGAGGTTGCTCAGCTTCTGGAGGAGTTCCTGGGTCTCGTGGGCGGCCGCGTCGCGCTCGGCGTCGGCCGCCTTGACGTCGGCGGCGAGCTGGCCGGCCTTCTTCAGCAGCTCGGCCTTCTCGTCCCCGGCGGCCTTGGGGATGAGTTTGCCGAGCGCCTTCTGCTCGGCGCGCAGTTCGTCGAAGCGGACGCCGGACGACCTGCGCCGCTCGTCGGCAGACAGGAGAGCGTCGACGAGCGCGACATCCTCTCCACGGGCGCGCTGCGACGCGCGCACACGGTCGGGGTCCTCACGGAGCAGGCGAAGGTCAATCACGCGGCCAAGGCTACCGGTGCCGCGTTCCGGCTCACGACCCTGTATTCCGAACCGCGGCTTACCCACCGTTATGGAGGAATTGCCCCCAGTGTCAATAACGCGTGTCTCACTCCCTGGGACGGAGCAGTCGGCGGGCGTGGTGTTGACTGGATTTCCTTGCGGGAACGGGGATTTGACTGCCCCCTTGTCCACAGGAATCCCCCGCCCGGGAAAGTTATCCACAGGCTGTGCGAAAGATCTGTGGACTTCGGAATTGATCACTCCGGAAGGCTGGGCCGGAGTGAAGAATTCCCGGCGCAAACCCCCTCAACACCCACGTTCGGGTGGAAAAGGGTCGCCCCAAAAGATGAACCAAAGGAAACGCGTGGACGAAGGGTGATGCGTGGGGTGGTGGCTGCACTGAGGGCCCGTAGGGCGATTTGTCGACCGAGTGGCGCTTCGGTGTCGACTTGTCCCCAGGTCGAGAACGAAGCCTGTGGATAACTTCTGTGGATAACGCCGCCGGGCGGTCCCGACCGGCGGGGACGTGTCCTAGAACCGGCCGTCCTGGCAGCGCGCCACCCACTCCGCCGCGGCCACGAACTCTTCGTCCGAGGTCCCGCGCGACGTCGGCCGTACGTCGGCCGCGCCGATGTCCGCACGCGGGTACGAGCCCAGGAAGCGCACCTGGAGGCAGATCCGGCGCAGCCCCATCAGCGCCTCGGCCATGCGCCGGTCGTTGATGTGGCCCTCGGCGTCGACGCAGAAGCAGTAGTTGCCGATGCCGGCCCCCGTCGGGCGGGACTGGAGCAGCATCAGGTTGATGCCCCGGGTGGCGAACTCGCCGAGCAGGTCACGCAGCCCGCCCGGGTGGTCGTCGCGCTGCCACAGCACCACGGAGGTCTTGTCCGCGCCGGTCGGGGCGGCGGGCCGGGCGGGACGGCCGACCAGGACGAACCGCGTCTGCGCGTTCTCCGCGTCGTGGATCTCCGTCTCCAGGGCCTCCAGGCCATACCGCGCGGCCGCGAACTCCCCGGCGAACGCGGCGTCGTAGCGGCCCTCCTGCACCAGGCGGGCGCCGTCCGCGTTGGAGGCGGCCGACTCCCACAGGGCGTCCGGGAGATTGGCCTTCAGCCAGTTGCGCACCTGCGGCTGGGCGGCCGGGTGGGCCGTGACCGTCTTGATGTCCGACAGCTTGGTGCCGGGCCGCACCAGCAGCGCGAAGGTGATCGACAGCAGCACCTCGCGGTAGATCATCAGCGGCTCGCCCGCGACCAGCTCGTCGAGGGTGGTGGTGATGCCGCCCTCGACCGAGTTCTCGATCGGCACGAACGCGGCCTCGGCCTCCCCGGCGCGGACCGCGTCCAGGGCCGACTGCACGGACACGTAGGGGATCAGCTCCCGGGTGGCCGTCTCGGGGAGCGTGCGCAGGGCGACTTCGGTGAAGGTGCCTTCGGGACCGAGATACGCGTAACTCGCTGGCATGACCTCACCCTAATGGCCTTCAGGAGCCTCGGCCCATGTGTCTCACGGGCGCCCCTCCCGCGGGTGAATCGGGGTGACTCCCAGGACCTCTCTTTCGGATCTCGCCGGGGTCGCGGGGTCCGGCACGCCGGAAAGGCCCTAGCTAGCCCTCCAGCAACCGCTGCCCCACGTACTCCCCCGCGGCCGCCCCGCCCGGCACCGCGAACAGGCCGCTCGCCTCGTGCCGGACGAACCGCGACAGCGCGTCCCCGCGGTCGAGCTTGCGCTGCACCGGGACGAAGCCGCGCAGCGGGTCGGACTGCCAGCAGATGAAGAGCAGCCCGGCGTCGGGGACGCCGTCCGCGTCGAAGCCGTCGTGGTAGGAGAAGGGGCGGCGGAGCATCGCCGCGCCCCCGTTCTGGTCGGGGCGGGTGATCCGGGCGTGCGCGTCGACGGGCACGACCAGGTCGCCCTTCGCGTCCGTCTTCTCCAGGTCCATCGGGGTCGTCTCGGAGCCCCCGCTCAGCGGTGCCCCGTCGGACTTCCGGCGCCCGATGACGTGCTCCTGCGCGGTGCGGGAGAGCTTCTCCCAGTCGTCGAGGAGCATCCGGATACGGCGGAAGACGACGTAGGAGCCGCCCGCCATCCAGTCCGGCTCGCCGCCCTCGGGGACGAAGACGCGCCGGTCGAAGTCGGTGTCGGCCGGCCTGGGGTTGCGGGTGCCGTCGACCTGGCCCATCAGGTTGCGGGCCGTCATCGGGTGCGCGGTGGCGCCCGGGGAGCGGTTGAAGCCGTTCATCTGCCAGCGGAGACGAGCGGCGCCGCCCGCGTCCTTCTGGATCGCGCGCAGGGCGTGGAAGGCGACCAGGGCGTCGTCGGCGCCGATCTGCACCCACAGGTCGCCGTCACTGCGGGCCTTGTCGAGCCGGTCGGCGGAGAAGTCGGGCAGCGGGTCCAGGGCGGCCGGCCGCCGCTTCCGCAGACCCGTCCGGTCGAAGAAGCCGTGGCCGAAGCCGAACGTGATCGTCAGCGACGAGGGGCCCGCGTCCCGGGCGACGTCGGTGTCGTCGGACGCCGCCGCCTCGCCGGCCATGAGCCGTTCGGCCGTCGCCGACCAGCGGCGCAGCAGGGCGGCCGCCTCCTTGCGGCCCGCCCCCGCCGCCAGGTCGAAGGCGGCGAGCTGCCCGCGGGCCTGGAGGGCGTCGGTGATGCCGGGCTGATGTTTCCCGTGAAACATCGCCCGGCCGGAGCCGAGCGAGGTGAGCGGAACGGCACCGGACGGCGCGGCCGCGTACCCCACGGCCCCGCCCGCGACCCCGAGCACCAGCCCCGTGGCCCCGGCGGTGCCGAGCAGCCGACGGCGCGAGAGGCCCGCTCCCGCAGGGACGTGCCCACGCGTGCCGGCCGCGGTCGAGGCGTCCCGGGAGGGGGCGGCGGGGGAGTCCTGGGAGGTGGCCTCGGGGGTGGACTGGTCAGCCATGGTGGGATTCAGCCGATCTGCGCGTTCTTGGTGACGGTCGCCTGGTCGATGTCGGAGGTCCGCACGGTCACGGCGATCTTCCAGTCGCCGGCCATGGGGATCTGCACACCGCTCGCCGCCCAGTGTCCGGTGGTGATGTGGTCGGGGGCCACGGGGAGCGGGCCGAGCTTCTTCGCGGTCAGGGTGAGGGCGACCTTCACCTCGGGGACGTCGAACGCCCGGCCGTTCGGGCGCTGCACGTAGACGTGCATCTCGTTGCCGCCCACGCGCGCGGGGTCGAGGTCGAGCCGTACGACACCCTTGCCGTCCCGGCCGCCGGTGTCGAACGGCATGTCCAGGGTCACGGCTCCCGCGGAGGACGACGCCGAGGAGGAGCCCGAGGACGAGGCCGCGGCCGCGGCCGCCTCCTCGGTGCGGCCCGGCTCGGTCTGGGTGAGCACGGTGGTCACGGCGAGCAGGACGACGGCCACCGCCGCCTCCGCGAGCACCGAGCGGCGCAGTCCGAACCGGTTCGGGTCGGCGTCCCGCAGCCTCTTGCGCGTCGCGGTGTCCACGGCGGCCCGCTGACGCGCGAGCTGCGCGGCCCGCCTGGGGTCGCCGTCGGCGCGCACCTCCCCGCCGGCCCGCGCATCGGCCTGCGGGGAGTGGCCGTCCGCCGCAGCCCCCGCGTCCCCCTTCGTCACCGCCGCCTGCCGGGCTCCCGCGGGCTCCTTCTCCTGCTCCTCCCCCTCCTCCTGCTCGACCTCCTCCACGCGAGGCGTCGCCGCCGCGGAGGCGGTCACCTTCCCCGCCAGGCGAGCCGTCCACCGCCGTGAGGTCCACGCGATGCCGACCAGCAGCACCACGAGGCAGATCTTGGCGATCAGCAGCTGTCCGTAGCGGGTGCCGGTGAGGGCCGGCCAGGAGCCGACCTGGCGCCAGGACTGGTAGGTCCCGGTCGCGATCAGCGCGAGCACCGAGGCGAAGGCGACCCGGGAGAAGCGGCGTACCGCCGAGGCGGGGAGCGGGGTGTCCGTGGGCGCCCGGTACAGGGCGACGAGGAGCGCGACGAGTCCGCCGAGCCAGGCGGCGACGGCCAGCAGGTGGACGACGTCGACGGGCATGGCGAGTCCCGGCTGGAGTCCGGTCGAGGCGTGCTCGGCCATCGCCCAGCTCGCCGCGAGCCCGGCCGCGACGACACCGCCGCCGATGGCGAGCCCGAAGGTCAGGTCGCGCTTCTCGTCGTCCTCCCGCTTGTCGTACGCCCCGAACAGCACCGCGATGAACAGCGCGGCGGCGGCGAGCAGCAGCAGCCGGGAGACGAGGGCCGCGCCCGTCTTGGTCTGGAGCACCTGCCCGAGGAGGTCCAGGTCCAGGACGTCCCCGGCCTTCCCGGTGGTGGTGTAGGCGCCGCGCAGGAGCAGCAGCGCCAGGGTGGCCGCGGTGAGCGCGACCCAGCCGGAGACCACGAGCCGCTGCACCGCGCGCACCCCGGACCCGCGCTGCCAGCAGGCCTGCACGAAGGCGGCGCCGCCCACCAGGACGACGAAGCCGGCGTACGACACGTACCGCCCGATCCCGTAGAGCACGCCGACCGGGCCGCCGCCCACGTTCTGGCCGTCGACGGCCACGGACGTGCTGGAGGGGGCGCCGACGGAGAAGGTGTACGCCCCGCCGACGGGGTGGCTGTCGTCCGACACCACCTGGTAGGCGACGGTGTAGGTGCCGTCGGACAGCCCGCCGCGCAGGCGCACGGCGTACGTCGTCCCGCTCACCTCGATCGGGCTGCCGGTGTCGACGCGCTCGCCGCGGGGGTCGAGCACGCGCAGCGAGCCGTCGTTCAGGGCGACCTTCTCGGAGAAGGTCAGCGACACCTGGGTGGGCGCCTTGCCGACCACCACCCCCTGCTGGGGGTCGCTGCCGGTCAGCGCGGCGTGCGCCGAGGCCGGCGCGGCGCCCGCGAGCAGCGCGCCGGCGACGGCCAGGAGCAGCAGCACCACGGCCCGGAAGCGGGGGGCGATGGTCGGCGTCACGGTGGTCCCTTCCTCAGTGTCCGGTCGTGGGGGTGTACGTGGCGGGCTTCACCGGTATCTCAACCGTGACGGTGCCGGACTCGGCGAAGTGCAGCCGCACGGGGACCTTCTGGCCCTGCCGCGGCCGGCGCTTCAGGTCCTCGAACATCAGATGGTTGCCGCCGCTTCGGAACACGAGCCTGCCGTGGGCGGGGACGGCGAGGTGGCCGACCTCCTCCATCGTCCCTCCGGCGGTGCGGTGCACGGTGACGCTGCCCGCGATGTCACTGGTGACGGAGGTGAGTTCGTCCCGTGCGCCGCCCTTGTTGACGACCGTGAGGAAACCGGCCGCCATGGTGTCCGAGACCGGCTGGGGCATGTAGGCGGCGGCGACGGAGAGTTCGGCCTTCCCGCCGCCGGAGTCCGGGCCGCCGCAGCCCGCCAGGACGGCCCAGCCCGCGGTCACGGCCATGGCCAGGGAGACGGCTCGGGCCGCCGGTCCGGTCGCCGGGTGCGGAGGCCTCACGGGTTCTCCCCCTTGACGATCTTGGGGAGGTCCTTGGTGTAGTCGTCGACGGTGGCGTCCTCGCCGTAGAGGAGGTACCCGCCGTCGGTCTTCGGGGAGAAGGCGACGACCTGGGTGCCGTGCACGGAGGCGAGCTTGCCGTTCTTGTCCTTGTGGGTCGGTTCGATGGAGATGCCGAGGGTGCGGGCGCCGGCCTGGATGGTGGCGAAGTCGCCGGTCAGGCCGAGGAACTGGGGGTCTGTGTTCTTGAGCCACTTGCCGAGTTCGGCGGGGGTGTCGCGCGCCGGGTCGGTGGTGACGAACACCACGCGCAGCTTGTCCTGTTCGGCCTTGGGCAGAGACTTCTTGGCGACCGCGATGTTGTTCATGGTCAGCGGGCAGACGTCGGGGCAGTGGGTGTAGCCGAAGTAGATCAGCGTCGGCCGGCCCGCGGTCTCCTTGCGGAGGTCGTACTTCCTGCCGTGGGTGTCGGTGAGCACCAGGTCCGGCTTCTCGAACGGCTTGTCGAGGACGGTCGCGGCCTTCTGCGAGGTGTCCTCGGAGACGACCGAGACGGGGCTCTGGCCGGTGTCGCCGCTGCCGCAGGCGGAGAGGGTCATCGTGGCGGCGGCGAGCAGCGCGGCCGCGGCGAACGTCTTCTTGCGCATAGAAAAATGTCCCAGATGTGAGAACTCCGGCGCGCACCGGGGTCGTGAGCGAAGGTCGTACGACCCCGGCGCGCGTCGCGGACGAGCGGATCAGGCGGTGGTGCGCCTGCGGCCGGCGAGCACGCCGTAGGCGACTCCGGCCGCGCCGACGACGATCCCGGCGATGCCGAGGACACGGGCCGTGGTGTCGCTGCCGTCCTTCGGGGCGGAGGTGGCCGCGGCGGCGTTCTCGACGGTCGCCTTGGCGTCGTCGGACGCGCCCTCGGCGGCCGTGCCGTGGTGGTCGCCGCTCGCGGCGGCGAGCTCCAGCACCGGCGCCGGGTTGTCCGGCTCGGCCTGGCCCTCCTGGGGTACCTCGATCCAGCGCACGACCTCCTTGTCGGAGTACGTCTGGAGCGCCTTGAAGACGAGCCGGTCGGTGTCCTCGGGCAGGGCGCCGAGGGAGACCGGGAACTTCTGGAAGTAGCCCGGCTCGATGCCCTTGCCGTCGGCGGTCCAGGTGACCTTGGTGACGGCTTCGGAGATCTTCTCGCCGTGCAGGTTCAGCGGCTTGGCGAGCTTGGACTTGGTGACCTTGACGGTCCAGCCGTCCATCGGCTGCGGCATCACCGAGGCCAGCGGGTGGTCGGCCGGGAAGTTGACCTCGAGCCGGGTGGTGGAGGCGTCGTCGCGCTCGTTGGGGACCTTGAAGTCGACGACGGTGTAACCGCCCTTGGCGGGCGTGGTCTCCGGCTGCACGCCGACGTGCGCGAACGCGGGCGTGGCCAGGGCGGTCAGGGCGAGCACGGCCGCCCCTGCGACGGCGGCGGCAGTGGTGGGACGAGAGGCCTTCATGGCAGGAAGCACTCCACTTCGAGTGAGTTCGTCGGGTTCCGTTGGTCAGGAGGAACGCGCGTGCGCAGGGGCGGCCGGCGGTGCGGCTCCCGGGAAGCGGGCACGCGTGCGTGCCGCACGACGGCGGCCGCTGTCTCCGGCGGAACTCCGCTCGGTGGAGGCTGGTCGCGTCGCGTCAGGCGGCGAGGGTGAGGAAGGGGGCGGCGGGCGGGCCGCGCCGGACCACCGAGTGCCGGAGTGCGGTGGTAGTGGGGGCCGGGGGCACCGGGTGGGTGGTGCGGCAGCAGTGCGGGCCCGCCTCGGGCGTGGTGGGCAGCCCGGCGTGCAGGGCCCGCGCCAGGGCGAGCGCCGCGCGCAGGGACCGTACCGACGCCGTGTCGGCGACCTCGTGCGCCGACAGCCGGATGAGCCGCAGCAGGGCCAGGTCGCCGCGGCGCAGCAGCCAGCCCGCGGCGAGCGCGGCGAGGACGTGGCCCAGCAGCATGGGCAGCGACGGCAGCAGCGAGAGCGCCGGGTCGGCGGTGGGCGCGGTGGGCAGGGCCTGCGCCGGGTGGTGCATGACCGCCGGGGCCGGGCCGGTGTAGACCCGCGCGTCGACGAGGATCCGGTAGGCCTGGGTAGGGCTGATCGCGGCTGCGGTGGTCCCGCAGACGAGCCGGGCGGCCCGCTCCACGAGCGTGGCGTCGGACATCGCGGGCATGGAGCCCATCGATGCCATGGACGTCATCGGGCCCATGGATCCCGGCATCGCACCGCCGGACGCCGTTGCCCCCGTGCCGTGCTGGGCCAGCCCGAACAGGGTGTGCAGCACGGTCTGGCAGACCGCGAGCGTCGCCGCGATCCCCGGCAGCGAGCGCGCACGTCCGGCGAGCGGCGCCACGACGACGAGCGCCCCCAGGAACCCGGCGCCCAGGGTCCACAGCGGGACCGTGGCGCACGAGGCCAGCGTGTGACCGCCCGCGGCCAGCACGACGCAGACCGCGGCGAACATCGCGGCCCGCAGGATCCGGAGGTCGCCTCCGGCGTGCGCCGTGCGCGGGTGGGGGGCAGTCATGGCGGCCCCATCATCCCATCGGGCCTCCGCGTTCCGTACGGCAGGTCCGCAAGATGACGTACGACCGGAAGGTCATGGTCTGCCACCACGGGCCCGCACATACACCGATTCCTTTCCGGCCGCATCCGCCGATCGGGCGGCGATACGCCGGAAACGTGCTTACGGCGGTCAACCCGGGGCAATACGTAACGGTATGTCGAGCCGCAGCCGGGAGGCTGGAGCATGAGCATCTGGTGGTCCATCCATCTGCGTCGCGATGCTGCGAGCGTTCCGCTCGCCCGGCGGCTTCTGCTCGGCACGATGGAGACCGCGGGCGTCGACCCCGACATCTCCTACGACCTGTCAGTCGCCCTGAGCGAGGCCTGCGCGAACGCCGTAGAGCACGGCGGCGACAGCGACTGCTCGGAGGCCTACCGCGTCACCGCCTACCTCGACGGCGAGAAGTGCCGTATCGAGGTGGCCGACTCGGGTCCCGGCTTCCGGCCGCCCAGCCGTCCCCTCCCGGCTCGTGTCGCCTCCGTCGAGGACGAGCACGGACGGGGCCTGTGCCTCATCCAGGCGCTCGCCGACCACGTCCACATCGGGGGCAAGCCCGGGCTCGGCGGGACGGTGGTGTCCTTCGACAAGCTCCTCAAGTGGCGCGAGGACGCGCCGCTCATCGCGGTCTGACGCACTTTCTTCCCCTGGCCGTCCGACGCCCCCGTCGCTCCCGGCCGTCCGACGCACGACCGGCCGGGGGCCGTACGACGGTCACCCCCGATCAGCCGAGGACCCGCACCGGTTCGCCCGCGAGGTAGGCCACGACGTCCTCCACCGCCTGCCCGTAGTAGCGGGCGTAGTTGGCGCGGGAGACGTAGCCCAGGTGCGGGGTGGCCAGCAGGCGCGGGGCGGTGCGCATCGGATGACCCGCGGGCAGCGGCTCGGTGTCGAAGACGTCGACGCCGGCGCCCGCGACAAGGCCCTCGCGCAGAGCGGCGAGCAGGGCGTCCTGGTCGACGATCGCGGCCCGCGAGGTGTTGATCAGGTAGGCGGTCGGCTTGAGCAGGGCGAGTTCGGCGGCGCCCAGCAGACCGCGGGTCCGCTCGCTCAGCGCGAGGTGGACGGAGACGAAGTCGCTCCCGGCGAGCAACTCCTCCATGGAGGAGGCCCGCCGTACGCCGACCTCGGCCGCGCGCTCCGCGGTCAGGTTCCGGCTCCAGGCGCTGACCTCCATGCCGAAGGCGAGACCGACCCTCGCCACCCGGCCGCCGATCCTGCCCAGCCCGAGCAGGCCGAGCCGCCGGCCCTCCAGGTCGGCGCCGACAGTGGACTGCCAGGGGCCGCCCGCGCGCAGGGAGTTGCCCTCCTCGACTATGCCCCGGGCGAGGGCGAGCAGCAGGGCCCAGGTGAGTTCGGCCGGCGGGGCCGAGGAGCTCTCGGTGCCGCACACCGTCACCCCGGCCGCCCGGGCGGCGGCGAGGTCGATCACCGAGTTGCGCATTCCGGAGGCGACCAGCAGCCTCAGCCGGGGCAGCCGGACCAGCAGGGAGGCGGGGAAGGGCACCCGCTCGCGCAGGGTCACCACGATGTCGAAGTCCGCCAGGGCCGCGGCGAGTTCGTCCTCGGATCCGAAGTGGCGGGGGAAGGGGACGACCTCCACCCGGCCGTCGAGCGGCGACCAGTCGGCGACGGTGGTCGCCACGTTCTGGTAGTCGTCGAGTACGGCACACCGCAGTCGCATGTCAGTTCCCCTCCAGGACCTTCGCCAGGACCTCCAGCGCCTCCGGATACACCCTCTCGCGGGGCGTCCCGTAGCCGACGACCAGTCCCTGCGGCCGGTCCCCGCCCGGGGTGTGCCAGTGGTCGCCGAGGCGGCCGAGCGCGAGGCCCTCCGCGTCCGCCCGGGCCAGTACCCCGGCCTCGTCGGCGACGTCCACCAGGGCGTGCAGGCCGGCTGCGATCCCGCGCACCCGCCGGCGGCCGCCCAGCCGGGCCACGAGCTGGTCCCGGCGCCGCCGGTAGCGCAGCCTGCACGCGCGCACGTGCCGGTCGTAGGCGTGGCTGTCGATGAGCTCGGCGAGCGCCAACTGGCCGATGGTCTCGGTGTGGTGGTCGCTGTGCAGCTTGGCGTCGGCCACCACGTTGACCAGGTGCGGCGGCAGCACCATCCAGCCCAGCCGCAGGGCGGGACCGAGGGTCTTGGAGGCGGTGCCCAGGTAGGCGACCAGGCCCGGCGCCATGCCCTGGAGCGCGCCGACGGGCTGACGGTCGTAGCGGAACTCCCCGTCGTAGTCGTCCTCGACGATCAGCCCGCCCCGCGCGCGTGCCCAGTCGGTGAGCGCCCGGCGCCGCTCGGGGTGCAGGGTCACGCCCGTCGGGTACTGGTGGGCGGGCGTGACGACCACCGCGTCCTCCTCGCCCAGCTCCTGCGCGCGGGTCCCCCGTTCGTCGACGCGCACCGGCACCACACCGCCGCCGTTGCGGCGCACCACCTCCCGGTGGAAGGGCAGCCCGGGGTCCTCCATGGCGACCTCGCCGCCCTCCAGCACGCGCGTCAGCAGCGCCAGACCCTGCACATATCCGGAGGTGATCACGATGCGCTCCGGCGGCGCGATCACCCCGCGCGCCCGTCCCAGGTAGCCCGACAGCGCCGTGCGCAGCTCGATCCGGCCGCGCGGGTCGCCGTAGTCGTACGCCAGTGAGGGCGCCGTCGCGATGGCGCGGCGCAGCGACCGCAGCCAGGCCGCCGCGGGGAACGCCCCGACGTCCGGCCTGCCCGGCCGCAGGTCCAGCCGGGGCGCACGCGCGCGGGCCGCCGCGCCCGGCTCCTCCGCGCCGACGCTCGGCAGCGCGGCGACCCGGGTGCCCGAGCCCTGCCGCGCCGTCAGATAGCCCTCGGCGACGAGTTGGTCGTACGCGGCCTTCGCGGTGCCGCGCGAGACCCCGAGCTCGGTCGCGAGCCGCCGGGTGGCGGGCAGCCGCGTCCCGGGCGTCAGCCGCCCGTCCCGTACGGCGTCCCGCAGCGCCCGCTCCAGTCCCGCCCGCCGGCCCGCCGCCGCGTCCGGCTCCAGATGCAGGTCCACCCCGACACCGGACCAGAAGTCGTCCACGATCCCCCCCACGTGAAGAACGCGCCCCGGAAGGAGCGCGGAAAGGTGCGTATGCGGCCCGGGCCGCGCGCACGCGGACGGCCGTCCGGCCGCCCGCAGACGAGTGGCCGGGCACCTCCCCGGTGCCCGGCCACCGCCGTGACATCAGCCCTTCAGCGAAGCCATCCAGGCCTCGACCTCGTCCGACCGGCGAGGCAGCCCGGCGGACAGGTTCCGGTTGCCGTCCTCCGTGACGAGGATGTCGTCCTCGATGCGGACGCCGATGCCGCGGTACTCCTCCGGCACGGTCAGGTCGTCCGCCTGGAAGTACAGGCCCGGCTCGACGGTGAGGACCATGCCCGGCTCCAGCGTGCCGTCCACGTACGTCTCGGTCCGCGCGGCGGCGCAGTCGTGGACGTCCATGCCGAGCATGTGGCCGGTGCCGTGCAGCGTCCAGCGGCGCTGCAGGCCGAGCTCCAGGACCCGCTCGACCGGGCCCTCGACCAGGCCCCACTCGACGAGCCGCTCGGCGAGCACGTGCTGCGCGGCGTCGTGGAAGTCGCGGTACTTGGCACCCGGCCGGACGGCCTCGATCCCGGCCTCCTGGGCCTCGTACACGGCGTCGTAGATCTTCTTCTGGATCTCGCTGTAGGTGCCGTTGACCGGCAGCGTGCGCGTGACGTCGGCGGTGTAGAGCGAGTGGGTCTCCACGCCCGCGTCCAGCAGGAGCAGGTCGCCGGAGCGGACCGGGCCGTCGTTGCGCACCCAGTGCAGGGTGCAGGCGTGCGGGCCGGCGGCGGCGATGGTGCCGTAGCCGACGTCGTTGCCCTCCACGCGCGCGCGGAGGAAGAAGGTGCCCTCGACGTAGCGCTCGGAGGTGGCCTCGGCCTTGTCGAGGACCTTCACCACGTCCTCGAAGCCGCGCACGGTGGAGTCGACGGCCTTCTGCAGCTCGCCGACCTCGAAGTCGTCCTTGACCAGCCGCATCTCGGAGAGGAAGACGCGCAGCTCCTCGTCGCGCTCGGCGGTGACCTTGTCGGTCAGCGCCTCCTCGACGCCGGCGTCGTGACCGCGCACCACACGGACCGGGCCGGTGGCCTCGCGCAGGCTGTCCGCCAGCTCGCGCACGTCGGCGGCGGGGATGCCGTAGAGCCGCTCGGCCTCGGTCAGCGAGTGGCGGCGGCCGACCCACAGCTCGCCCTGGCCGGAGAGCCAGAACTCGCCGTTCTCACGGTCGGAGCGCGGCAGCAGGTAGATCGTCGCGCGGTGGCCGGTCGCGGTCGGCTCCAGCACGAGGACGCCGTCCTCGGTCTGGTTGCCGGTGAGGTACGTGTACTCGACGGACGACCGGAAGGGGTACTCGGTGTCGTTCGACCGGGTCCTGAGGTTGCCCGCGGGGACCACCAGGCGCTCGCCGGGGAAGCGCGCGGAGAGCGCGGCGCGGCGGCGGGCGGTGTGCCCGGCCTGCTCCACGGGCTCCAGGCCGCGCAGCTCGGTGTCGGCCCAGCCGCTCCTCATGTTGTCGGCGAGCTCGTCGGACACGCCCGGGTACAGGCCGTTCTTACGCTGCTTGATCGGCTCTTCCGACTCTGTCTCCGGGGTCTCCGCAGTGAGCTCGTCGGCCACGGTCTTCCTCCTCGATACGGCACTGGACCACCCCCCATCGTACGGTCGGACCGCGGGAGTCCCGGGCCGGGAAGGACCGGTCACGGAGCGCGGCGGGGCGCACACGCCCGGGCGGCGTCCGCCCCGGCGCCGGCACCGTCACTCGAAGCGCGCCGCCAGCAGGGCCACGTCCTCCGCGCCGTTCGTGACGTCCAGGCCCTCCGGCAGGACCGTCCGCAGGACGTGGTCGGCGACGGCCGCCGGGTCGTCGCGCAGCGTCCGCGGAACGCTCGCGGCGGCCGTGTGCAGCCGGGCGAAGGCGCGGTCCACCGGCTCGCCCGTGCGGTGCAGCAGCCCGTCGGTGTAGAGCAGCACCGTTTCGCCCGCCTCCACCTCGAACTCCAGGCTCGGCGCCTCCCAGCAGGCGAGCATCCCGAGCGGCGCGGACACTGTCGTCTCCACGAACTCGGTGCGCCGCTCGCCGACCAGCAGCGGCGGGCTGTGCCCGGCCCCGGCCAGGGTGACCTTGCCCAGGGATGGCTCGCAGTAGGCGAACAGGGCGGTGGCGGAGCGGGCGGGCTCGGTCAGCCGCAGCAGCAGTTCGAGGTCGGCCAGGACGGCGACGGGGTCCTCGCCCTCCATCACCGCGTACGCCCGCAGCGACGCCCGCAGCCGGCCCATCGCGGCGACCGCGCCGGGGCCGGCCCCGGTGACCGAGCCGACCGCGAGACCGAGCGCGCCCTCGGGCAGCGGCAGCGCGTCGTACCAGTCGCCGCCGCCGCGCGGGCCGGTGCGGTGCAGGGCCGCGAGCTGGACGCCGGGGACCCGGGGCAGCCGGGAGGGCAGCAGTTCCTCGGACATCGTCCGCAGGCACGCGCGGGCACGCTCCACCTCCAGCAGCCGGGCCAGGTGCTCGGCCGCGCAGCGCACGTACAGTCCGGTGAGATGGCGCCGGCGGTCGGACGGCTCGGCGGGTTCGTCGTAGAACCACACGGCCGCGCCGAGGCGGCCGGCGGCCTCGGCGGACAGGGACAGCGCGTAGCTGGCGGCGTAGCCGAGGCGGGTGGCCACCTCGCGGTGGCGGGGGTCGAGGCCCTCCTCGGCGAACAGGTCGGCGTGCACGATCTCGCCGGCGCCGCCCGGCGGGACGACCCCGGTGCCGAGGAGCGCCCCGTAGGGCAGCGCGCGGCGCGGCACGGTCTCGATGTGCCCGAGGTCCGCGCGGGCCAGGCCCAGGCCGACCGTGGTGCGGGGGCCGAGTCCGTCGCCCGGTTCGAGGACTACGAGGCCGCGCCGGGCCCCCACCAGCGCGGCACCGGCGCCCAGCATTTCCCCCAGGGCGGCGTCGAGCCCGTTCGTCCGGGCCAGCCGCTCGGTGAGTTCGTGCAGGGTCGTCAGATCGGAGACCCAGCCCGCGAGCCGGTCCTGGAGCAGGGCTCCCGGGGGGTACGGGGCGGGGACGGGGTCCGGGCTGTTGGGTGCGGCGGCCGCGGGAGTACCGGGAGCGGCGGACACGGAGGCGACAGTGTGTGAGGGGGTCGGAACCGCTGAATCGATTCCAGCCACTTTCGGAGGGTGAGGGGCGTTCATGGCGTCCGGCTTTCCGACCGGTGCGGATTGCTCAAAAGCATCGCAAAACCCCCATGTCATTCTGCGCCGCCAGCAGTGTCTCCACATGTACACGCACTCGTAAGGGGATGTCCAGCATTGTCCTGCCGGGATTCCTGGTGTCAGAGGGGCTCCAGGGGTTCTCGGACGGACCCCTTGCGAAATAGCGAAGTTGGCTTAAAACTGCCTCGGGTAACGGCCTATTGCGGTCGACTGGGTTTGCTCCACGGAGCGTCACAGCGGTCGTGATGGGTACGTACTCGGTGAAGGCCAGGGGTGGTTGGGAACCGCCCGGAACCTGGCGACGGACCCGGGCGTCTTAGCCACCGACGACCGTGCCCCATCCTCCGCGGTGGAGGCGGAGAGCAAAACGCGCAACGGCAAAACGCCACGCTCCGCCACCCCACGCCACGCCCATACTTTTGCCGGACGCAGGTAGACGCAGTATGGACGGGGCCGCCGCGGACGCAGCCCACGCTCGACCCACAGGGGTTCCCCGTGCCTGACGGCAGGGGTGTGATGCGCCACCAGGTACGCACAGTGAAGTGATCGACTCATGGCGTGATGTGACCCACGGTGTTGCCAGCGGTGCAACGGAAAGGACGAGCGCTCATGCGCGAGATCCCCGGAAGGCGACGCAGGCTTCTGTCCCGGCGCAGCGACGGGAGGCCTGAGCAGATCAGCGCGGCCCTGACCTACGCGACACGGTGGCGGTGGCCCGTACTCCCGGGCGTGGCACCGGATCCGCAGGGCCGCGGCCGCTGCGGCTGCCCGGACCCGGAGTGCACGGTGCCCGGCGCGCATCCCTTCGACCCGGGACTCCTGGCCGCCACCACCGACGCCCGCATGGTGCGCTGGTGGTGGGCCAACCGGCCCACCGCGCCGATCGTCCTGGCCACCGGCGGCACGGCCCCGTGCGCCGTCAGCCTGCCGGCCCTCCCGGCGGCCCGCGCCCTCGACGCACTCGACCGCGTCGGCATGCGCCTCGGCCCGGTCGTCGCCTCGCCCACCCGCTGGGCGCTGCTGGTGAAGCCGTACTCCATGGAGCAGTTGGGCGAACTGCTCTACGCCAAGGACTTCGTGCCCGGCTCCCTCCGGTTCCACGGGGAGGGCGGCTACCTCGCCCTGCCCCACTCCGAGACCGGCACCGGATCGATCCGGTGGGAGCGTGCCCCGCTGCCCGGTTCCGCCTCGCCCTGGGTGCCCGACGTGGAGGCCGTCGTGGACGCCGCGGTGGACGCCCTCACCCGTACGGGTGTGAGCGCCCCCGAGTTGTAGGGGCGCCGGGCGCGCCGGAGAGGCCGGCGGGTCGCGGTCGCTATCTTCCGTTCATGAACCTCCGTCTGCTCGCCCTTCTGGGCGTCGTGACGGGCGCCGTCGTGCTGCCGTTCGCCGTGGCGTCCGCGGGTCCCGTGGACAGCGACGGCCGCGCCGCCGCCCCGTCCGCCCCGCGCTCGCTGTCGCGCGGTGACGACAAGATGCCGCGGGGCGACCACCGCGTGCCCTCCGGCGACGAGGGGGTGCCCTCGAAGGCGCCCACCGCGTCCCCGCTGCTGCTCGGGCTCGGCCTGGCCACCGCCGCCCGCTGCGGCCCGGAGGTCACGTCTCCGAAGGGCGTCGAGGCGCAGACCTGTGTGCTGACCCAGGGCGAGGACACCTGGGCGCGCGCCTACTACCGCAACGCGACCGGCAGGGCCCTGGACGCGGCCGTGAGCCTGCTGGCGCCCGGCGACCGGACGGTGCAGACGCACTGCGCGCTGGACGGGAGCGACGAGCCGGGGACGTGCGAGACACCCCGGGACCACACCCGGGGGGCGCCGGCGGCGTACACGGCCGTCGCCGAGTTCGCGGCGCCCGGCGGACGCGGGCCGCTGCTGCTGCGTTCCGGAAGCAACTCGTCGGCGGACACGGGCGGTTGACGCGCCTGATGCGCATGGTGAGCACCGATGCGCATGGAAAGACCCGGTTGCTGGCGACGGGGGATGCACCAGCAACCGGGCTAGTGGAACGGTAACAAGAGATCCGCGGTTCGCAAATTCGATCTCGGCTTTCCAGTCATCGCGTGTGCCGCCATTCCGGACACCGACTCCCTTTTGCCGAGCGCGAGTTGTGACCGGTGTCACGTACCGCGGGCGGCTGATTCGGCTGACCGGTCGGTCAGCCGAATCAGCCGCTCAGGAGCCGGGGACCAGGGTCTGCGGTTCCTGAACCGGAGAGCGGCGTCCGTGAACCGGAAGCCGGCGGTCAGCTGAGCGTCACCTGACGGTTGGTCAGGCCGCCACGTGCCCGGCGCTCCTCCGCGGTCAGCGGCGCGTCGGTGGCCAGGGCGGCGGCCAGCCGCTCGGCGAACTCGGCGGCCGGCTTCTCCACGTCCTCCGCGCCGACCCCGCTCGGCAGGTCCCACACCGGCACCGTCAGACCGTGCGCGCGGAACGAGCCCACGAGGCGGGTGCCCTCGCCCAGGCTCGAACGGCCCGCCGCGTGCAGGCGCGCCAGGGCGTCCAGCAGCTGCTCCTCCGGGTGCGGCATGACCCAGCGCAGGTGGTTCTTCTCCGGCGTCTCGCACCAGTAGGCGGCGTCCACGCCCTGCAGGCGCACCGTCGGGATGGCCGCGGCGTTGGCCCGCTCCAGGGAGGCGGTGACCTCCGGCGTCGCGTGCTCCGCGTCCGGCACCCAGAACTCGAAGCCCTCGTGCACATCCGGCTCGAAGGCGGCCTTCGGGTCCAGCAGGTCCTGAAGCCGCGGCCCCTCGGCCGGGGCGCGGCGCCCCTGCACCGGCGTGCCCGGCTCGGCCTCCAGGGCGCGCTGGAGCGTGTCGGCGAGGTCGCGGCTGATGTCGCCGGACGCCGTGTCGTTCTGCAGGCCGAGCAGGACCGAGCCGTCGTCGCGGCGCAGGGCCGGCCAGGCCATCGGCAGGACCGTGGCCAGCGTGACGGACGGGACACCCTCGGGCAGGTCCTCCCGGAGCGTCAGCCGGACCGTGGCGGCGGGGACGAGCTCGCGCAGCGCCACCCAGTCGCACTCGCCGGGGAGACCCTCGAACGGCCGTCGCACCAGCTCGGTGGCCGCGTGCGCGGCGGCCCGGCCGTGGCAGGCCTTGTAGCGGCGCCCGCTGCCGCAGGGGCAGGGCTCGCGGGCGCCGACGACCGGGATCTCTCCGTCCGTGAGCTGCGGGCGCTTGGCCTTCGTCTGGGGTCGCTTCTTGGCCATCTGGGTGTCTCCCGGTTACGGCTCGTCTCGTACGGCGGGAGCCTAGCCGTTCAGGCCATCGGCGAAGGGATCCTGTGGACAACGCACCGACGGCGGACAACTCGTCCGGCGGTGGGTGCGGGGGCGCGGCGGTGACCAGGGGCGGCCGGCGGTGCCCGGCGCAGGATGCCGCCTCCGCCAGGACACCACCGCGCTTCCGGATGCCGCCTCGTCCCCGGGCGCCGCCTCGGCCACGAAGGCCGCCCCGGCCCCGGGGCGTCGCCTCAGTCCAGGTCGTCGAAGGCGTCCGCGAAGCTCAGCTCCGGTATCGCCGACACCGACGGGGCGGTGACGCGCGTAGCGAAGTCGTCGCGGCGGTGCCCGGCGTCGGGATCGTGCACGTCGTCATGGACGACGACCCACACCGTGACCTCGCCGCGGGCGTCGTCCCGCACCCCCCAGTCGTCGGCGAGGGCGGTGATGATGTTGAGTCCGCGGCCGCCGTGCGCGGTGACCGAGGGTGTGGCCGGGGCCGGGCGGGTCGGTCCGCCGCCGTCCGTCACCTCGACGACCAGCCGGCCGCCGGTGTCCACGCGCCACGCGGCCCGGATGGCGCCGTCGCCGGTCAGGGCACCGTCCAGGGGTCTGCCGTGCTTGCAGGCGTTGCTGAGAAGTTCGGAAAGGATCAGTACGGCATCGTCGATGACCGGTTCCGCCACGCCACCGCCGCGCAACTGCTCACGCATCCGGTGTCTTGCTTCCCCCACGCCCGCAGGGCCATGGGGTACGGCCATGCTCGACGACGCGGGCACCTCCTGTGCCACCACCAACGCCACCCCCGAGACCTCCTTCGCCCCACGCCACGGTGTGGATGCCCCATTGGCCTGTACCGGAAACCGGCCGATCCTCGTCCGGTGACGCACTGGCAACAGCCGGACACGCTCCGAACGCGCCGGAGCACTCCCTGTCATGGTGTGGCTGGATTGCTGTGGTGTGGCCGATTCCGGAGGATGGTGCAGTGTGGCCCCCGGGTCAAGGGGTGCGGCCGATCAGCGGCCGAGCCGATGCAGAACCGCGCGCGGGCGGTTGGTGATGATGGCGTCGATGCCCAGGTCGAGACAGAGGTCGACGTCCTCTGGGTCGTTCACGGTCCACACGTGCACCCGGTGCCCGGCCCGCTGCAGCCGCTCGATGTAGGCCGGATACTTGCGCACGATCCGGACGGAGGGCCCAGCGATCCGGACCCCCGCCGGAAGCCGCCCGTCGCGGAGCCGGGGCGAGACGAACTGCATCAGGTAGACCGTCGGCAGCGTCGGCGAGGCCGCCTGCACCCGGTGCAGCGAGCGCGCCGAGAAGCTCATGACGCGCACCTGGGACTCCTCGGCGGAGGCCGGGGCGTCCAGGCCGAACCGTTTCAGTAGCAGCAGCAGCCGCTCCTCGACCTGCCCCGCCCAGCGCGTGGGGTGCTTGGTCTCGATGGCCAGCTCCACCCGGCGCCCGGAGTCGGCGACGAGCTCGAGCAGCCGCTCCAGGGTGAGCACGGCGGTCTCCTGGGGGTCCTCGGGGCGGACCTCCCAGTCCGGTTCCTCGTCCCGGCCGCGCCGGGATGCACGCGCCGGCCAGGAGCCGAAGTCCAGCGCGGTCAGGTCGGCGAGCTCCAGGGCCGACACGGCTCCGCGGCCGTTGGACGTACGGTTGACCCGGCGGTCGTGGACACAGACCAGGTGGCCGTCCGCGGTGAGGCGTACGTCGCATTCAAGGGCGTCCGCGCCGTCCTCGATGGCCTTCTTGTAGGCGGCCAGCGTGTGCTCGGGGGCGTCCTCGGAGGCTCCGCGGTGGGCGACGACCTGAATGGGGTGCTGCTGCCGTGCGTGGGTCACGGCGTCATGGTGCCACCGCTCGGGGGTACGCGTGAGGGCGGGCGGGCGTCGACAATGTGTCTGTTTCGTGTGAGATGAACCATATAAAGGATGGCCCCGGACCCACAGTCACCGCTTATGGTGCTCTGACGGCCCGTGGGAAAAGCTGAGGACATACACAGGCACATGAGCATGCTGAGGCGCGCCGGGTCGTCGACAGGCGCGAACGAGTGTGACCGAGTGAGACCTGCACCAGCAGCCGTGGATCGAGGAGAAGAGCTGTGAGCACCGAGAACGAGGGCACCGCGGTACCCCCGGCCCCGTCCGCACCTCCCGTGCCGGTGGAATCTCCCGCTGCTTCCCCCGGGACGGCCGCCCCCCACAGCGGCCCGACACCCCCGCCGCCGAGCACGCCTCCGCACGTGCCGGGCGCCCCGCAGTCCGACGGGGTGCACGGCGGGCCGCCGCCCGCGCACGCGGCGGCGGGCGGGCCCGGCGTGCCCGGACCGCAGGGCCCCGGCGGGCCCGTCGACGGCTCCTGGCCGCCTCCGGCCCCGGCCGCGACCCCGTCCTACGCGGACGGCGGCGGTTCGGGCTCCGGCTGGGGGTCGACGTACCAGCAGCCCGCACCGAAGCCCGGCGGCCGGCGCGGCGGTCTGGTCGCCGCGGTCCTGGTGGCCGCGCTGGTCGCCGGCGGCCTCGGGGGCGGCCTCGGCTACACCCTGGCCAAGAACAACGACGACAGCGGCTCCACCACCGTCTCCGCCTCCGACACGGGTGCTTCGCAGATCAAGCGGGACCCGAACTCGATCGCGGGCGTGGCCGGCAAGGCGCTGCCGAGCACGGTCACCATCGAGGCCGAGGGCGCCGGCGGCCAGGGCGGCACCGGCACCGGCTTCGTCTTCGACACCCAGGGCCACATCGTCACCAACAACCACGTGGTGGCCGAGGCGGTCGACGGCGGCAAGCTGACCGCGACCTTCCCCAACGGCAAGAAGTACGACGCCGAGGTCGTCGGCCACGCGCAGGGCTACGACGTCGCCGTCGTCAAGCTCAAGAACGCGCCGGGCGATCTCAAGCCCCTCACCCTCGGCGACTCCGACAAGGTGGCCGTCGGCGACGAGACCATCGCCATCGGCGCCCCCTTCGGCCTGTCGAACACGGTGACGACGGGCATCATCAGCGCCAAGAACCGCCCCGTCGCCTCCAGCGACGGCAGCTCCGACAGCAAGGCGTCCTACATGAGCGCCCTGCAGACGGACGCCTCCATCAACCCGGGCAACTCCGGCGGACCGCTGCTGGACTCGCGCGGTGCGGTGATCGGCATCAACTCCGCGATCCAGTCCACGGGCAGCGGCGGCGGCCTGGGCGGCTCGGGCCAGTCCGGCTCGATCGGCCTCGGCTTCGCCATCCCGATCAACCAGGCGAAGTACGTCGCCCAGCAGCTGATCAAGACCGGCAAGCCGGTCTACGCGAAGATCGGGGCGTCCGTCTCCCTGGAGGACCGCACCAACGGCGCGAAGATCACCGACCAGGGCGTCAGCGGCTCCGCCCCGGTCGAGTCGGGCGGCCCCGCCGACCGGGCCGGCCTCAAGCCGGGCGACGTCATCACCAAGCTCGACGACCACGTGATCGACTCCGGCCCGACCCTGATCGGCGAGATCTGGACCCACAAGCCCGGCGACAAGGTGACCATCACCTACCTGCGCGACGGCAAGGAGCGCACCGCCGAGGTCACCCTGGGCTCCCGCGTCGGCGACAACGGCTGACCCCACACGCCCGCGCCCACCGGTTAGTCTTGTCCCCGCGCCGCCGATCACGGGCAGCGCGGGGAGGCGTGCCCGAGCGGCCGAAGGGAACGGTCTTGAAAACCGTCGTGGCAGCGATGTCACCGTGGGTTCAAATCCCACCGCCTCCGCGCGATGAGCAGTGAGAAAGGCCCTCGACCAGCATCTTCGGTCGGGGGCCGTTCTCATGTCCGGTTACCGTGACTGCCCGGTGCTCCCCGTGGCTTCCCGCTCGATCGGGCACGCGTGGGGCGCGGCCACCTTCTGATCCGTAGCCGCACGTGGATCGGTCGGCGAGGGGCGTACTGGTCGGGCTCCGGCTCTAGGAGGACTCATTTGTCGTCCGGGCCGGCTGGGCGAACGGCCATGACGACGGCTCGGCCGTCGCCGAGGATGTCGTAGATCAGTCCGCCGTAGCCGGGGGACACGGTGCCGACGATGTTGGACGGCGGGTAGAAGTCGGATGCGGCGAGCAGCTTCCCGGTGCGGGCGTCGCGCCACTGGATCTGGTCCATGTAGTTGGCGCCGAGGGGGCCGGGGTTGTACTTGGTGGGGTCGGTCCCCTCGGAGTGGGCGTTGGCGTTGACGAAGACTCGCTTGTCGGCCGGACCGATCAGCGTGATGTAGCTGTTGCTGCGCTGTGTGACCTTCCAGGCCAGTGACATGCGGCCGTCTCGGAAGTCGATGGCCGAGCCGGTGCCGAGGCCGAAGTCCATCACGCTGGGGTCCGTCCTGTTCCGGCAACTCATCCCAATTCAGCCTGACCGCCTTCTAGATCGCCCGTCTGCTGGTCCTGATGGACCGTCAGGCAGCGAGTGAGCGGCGGATCCGTCACGGTCTGCACTCGTCCTGACGGCGCCGCTTCCACCAAGCTGTTGCCCGCAGCGAGCACCGCGATCTACGACCTGAAGCCAGGTGAACAATTGTTCGTTTGATGTATAGTCCCAGCACTCGCCGGGCTGTCCGAGCGAGCACAGGGAGGAAGTCAAGTGCGTGGAAAAACTGCGGCCTTTGCCGTAGCTGCTTGCCTCGTCACCGGCGGTTCGCTCGCCACCGCGACCCCCGCATCAGCGACGGTGGATCCCGGCATCAACTGGGACCACACATGGCACACAACGGACGCCTCTCCTTACGGCGGCACGGTCTATGTCGAAGAGTACGGCGACGTCGTCTCGGTCTGCGACACGGCCGCGGACGGATACAACGCCAACGCATGGGTCTACCAGTCCACCGGTACGTATTACGTGATCACAACGTCCGGGGGCAATGGATCATGCGTCACCGCGCGGGCTTCGGACGGGGGTTACCACAACCTTCCGGAGAACGAGACATTCCATGTCAACGTCTATACATGCAACAACAATGATGCGCCCTGCGCGTACCAGTCCGACCACACTTTCCTCAACGACCACTGACCCGGATCTGCGGACAGTCCGGTGCCTTCACCGTGGGAATGACCGCCGACGGGGTTACCGTCTCCAGCCCAGTGGCGCCGCGGCCAACCTCTGGCCAACCGGAGCAGACGCCGCCCAGTGAGAGGGCGCTTCCGCAGGCCAAGCCGCATTGATCCGTCGACATCCTGCCGGTCTTGAAAACCGTCGTGGCAGCGATGTCACCGTGGGTTCAAATCCCACCGCCTCCGCGCGATGAGCAGTGAGAAGGACCCCCGACCTGGGTGTTTGGTCGGGGGTCCTTCTTGTGCCCGGCCGCCGTGACTGCCCGGTGATCCCCGTGGTTTCCCGCCCGTTCTGGCACGCGTATGGCACGGACCCCGTTCACCTGCGCTCATGGCCGGCCGGTCACCGGAGCGGCCACGGGCTTCGGTCCCGTGAACGGCCGTGAACGGCGCTGAATGAGATCCCGTTGAACGGCCAGGCCACCACGATGGGCACCGCGACCTGGAGGAACAGCGCGCCGCGGTCCCAGGCCGTCCTGCTGCACATCAGCGACCCCGCCGTCTGCTCCCGGATCTACGGCGGCAGCCGGACCAGCTGCTACGTCAAGCCTGCGAACAATCCGGCGCAACCGATCTGCGACCGGGGCGCTTCGAACATCGCGTACAACGCGATGCCGTACGGCGTCACCGACTGCTACCGGGCGTCGCTCGGCTTCGAGGCGAACGCCACCAACGAGTTCGGTGACGGTGTGGGTCTCGCGGGGACCGGACGCCACCTGAGCACGCTGCAGGTGAATGTTCGCCAGTTATGCCTGCGAGTCCCGCGGCGGGACGTCCTGCACGACGACTCCGGGGGCGACCTTCACCCACCCGATCACCGCGAACGTCCATGACATCGACAACCTCACCACGCCCATCGCGACGGTGACCCAGGCCAAGACGTTCCCTACCGGCCGTCCGCCGATCCGGTCCGCTGCCCGCCAAGTCCCACGCAGTGGTACGACCCCGCCCGTGGCGCCTGTTCGAGCTCGATCGGCACCGTCGTCACGTTCAACTTCTCCGGGGCAGACCCTTCCCGACCGTGTGGTGTGGACGGTCGCGTACGACACCGAGCACTTCGGGTACCACCCGATCGGCGTGCCCGGCCCGTACAACTCGCCGCTCGAAGGCCACGGCGGCGAGCACGCACGGCCGTGCTCGTCGCTGCGGCCTCTCGGTCGACTCGGGCGGCGAGACGTGCGTGCGCCCGCCGTGTCGGGCGGGCCCCCGGGTCCCCCTGGGGTGCCACGCCTTCCCCGCCCGGTGACGGTCGCGTCCCGGGTCTGTGACATCGGTCGTCGGGGTGCTGCGGCCGGCCGAGGCCGTTGCTACGGTCCCGGTCCGGGGTGGCCGGACGGGCCGCCGCACGAACGCTGTACGCACAGCCGTATGCACAACAGGGGGCGTCCCAGATGAAGGCCAGCCGTCTCAGACCCGCCGGTGTCGCGCTCGCGGCCGTCGCGTTGTCCGCCGTGCTCACCGGATGCGGGGGGAGCGCGGGCGCCGCCGGGGCCGCCGCGAAGCCGGGTGCCGGCGGCACGGCCACCGCCTCGCCCGACGCGGTGGCCACCGCCACCGCCACCACCCCGTCGTCCGGCGCCGCCGCGAAGAAGCCCGGTGCGGCTCCGGGCGCGGGGGCGACGACCGCAGCCACACCAGCCGACGCCGCGGGTGCCGCACCCGCCGGGAAGACCGGTGCCGGACCCGCCGGGAAGGCCGACCCCGGACCGGCCGCCGGCGGCGCGCCCGCCGCCGACTGTGCCGGGAAGGCTCCGGACCCGGACGACGTCGATCCCGACGAATTCGCCGTCTACCGCGTCGAGGAACTCGACGGCGCCACCGGCAAGGTGAACCTCGTGATCCAGCACGGGGCCTGGGGATGCCCCGGCAAGGACACGGACGGCGCGCCCTTCGTCGTCACCGGCGAGGAGAGCCGCTGGGCCCTCGACCAGGCCGCGTACGTCACCGCCACCAACCCCGTCACCGACAGCAGCGAGAACCGGCGGATCGGCGTGCAGGAGTTGATCGACTGGATCGAGGCGCACCCGGACTCCGGCCTGGTGTTCCGGTACGAGACCGGCGACGACGGCGCGATCCACCGGCTGGACGAGGTGTTCACGCCGTAGCCGGTACGGGCCGCTCTCACGGCCCGTGGGTCGTCATACGGGCCGCCGAGGCGACGGTCGCGCGGGCCTCATGCTCGGGCAGTCCGGCGCGTACGGCCGCGTCGACCAGGGGGTCGACGAGGGCCGGTCCGATGCCGTCCTCGTAGGCGCGGCAGGCCGCCCAGAACAGGCGGGTGTTGCGCTGGCCCTCGTGCGCCCCGAGGACGAACTGCACCAGGCCCTGGCCGTGCCGGCCCGCCGACGCGGGCGCCGGGTGGTGCGCCGTGCGGGGCGGTGGCAGCAGCAGTCGCAGGAGGGCCCGCGGGCAGGGCGCGGGCGCGAGGCCGGCGGTGCCGGGGGCCGTGCCGTACACACCGTGCTCCGTGCGGGAGCCGGGACCGACGAGATAGCCGCCCGCGCCGCGGATGTCGATGCCGGGGGCGAGCCGCCCCGCCGAGTTGGGGACGACGACGTCCGCGGGACCCCTCAGCCACAGGTGACGGCCGCCGCTGGGGGTCAGCACGACCACGGTCGGGGGGATCGTGAACAGGTGGCGCAGGGCGAGTTCGCGCAGGGCCGCGGAGGAGTCCGTGCCGGACTTGGTGTCCAGGTCGACGCCGATCAGGTGGTACGGCGGCAGTCCGCAGGCGATGCCGTAGCCGGTGGCCCAGGGGGCCGCGGCGAACAGTGCGCGGATGCGCGCGGGGTCGGTGGATGCGTCGTACACGCCGTGGCCGAAGCGGCCGCACTCGCCGTGGCAGGGGGCCGGGGCCGGGTCGTCGCGGTGCGGGGAGCGCAGGGCCGGCAGCTTCGTCCGGGACAGGGGGATGACGGCCAGTCCGCGTTCGGCGGCTGACAGGGCGTGCGCGAGGGCCAGCGTCGTGGTGTGCCGGTCGATGGTGGCCATACGCCCATGTTCGTACGTGCGTTCGAAAAAGGGAAGAGGGCGCCCGCCGGTCGTCTCGACACGCAGGGGATCGCCGATGTGGACGCACCGGCTGCCGGAACGCTTCAGCGCATGTCGTGTCCGGGGGATGGGGCGTCCATTGCGGTGCGGATCGCGGCCTTTGGGTCATGAAAGGTGGCGAAAGGGTTTATCGACTTGTCCTCACGCTTGCGTGCGAATCCGGGTGTCCGGGACGAATCATCCGGGATCCGGTGGGCAACCCTGATCGTGCGACGTCGTGGAGAAACGCCGGGGCCGGTCGGCCGACCGCCCCGGTGACAGCCGAAGTTCAGGTACCGCACGTGCCTCACGCCTCATGATTTCCGGCAGGGAAGCCGGTTCCCACCTCGTACTGGAGGAGCGCACATGGCAAGCATCCGTACGGCCATCCACTTCACCCGCCTCTGGTGAGCCGGGGTGGACCGGCGCATTTGGGGATCCGCCGGTCCTGAACGCCCCTGTGGGGCGTGCTTGTGGGGTTGCACAACGTCTGCGCGGCGGTGCCTCGGCACCGCCGCGCAGGCGCTTTCGCGCGACCGCGACGGCCCTGCCGGCCCCCGCCGTCTGACGTACCGTCAAGGCAGCCGCCAGGCCACGGGGGTGAACCCCCAGTACGTGCGGCCCGCTCGTCCACCTTCAGGAGGTGCGGCGGGCCCCACCCCTACAACCTGAGGGGGACCCCGCTTCGGGACCTGGGGCCGATCCGCGGGGGCGGGCGCGCTCCTAGCGTGGAGCCATGACCACACCCGTCTGCACCAGTGCGTCGAACGCCGCCGCCCCGATGACGCGGACCTCGGCGTATCCCTCGTTCACGTCGTACGTGAGGGCCCGCCGGCCGGTGCTGCTGCGTACCGCCCGGTCGCTGACCGCGAACGCGAGCGACGCGGAGGACCTGCTGCAGACCGCGCTGACGAAGACGTACGTGGCGTGGGAGCGGATCGAGGACCACCGGGCGCTCGACGGTTATGTGCGCCGGGCGCTGCTGAACACGCGCACCTCCCAGTGGCGCAAGCGCAGGGTCGACGAGTTCGCGTGCGAGGAGCTGCCCGAACCGGAACCCGTGCCCGGCGCGCCCGACCCGGCGGAGCAGCAGGCACTGCACGACGCCATGTGGCGGGCGATCGCGAAGCTGCCCGCCCGGCAGCGGGCCATGGTCGTCCTCAGGTACTACGAGGACCTCTCCGAGGCCCAGACGGCCGAGGTGCTCGGGGTGTCCGTGGGCACGGTGAAGTCGGCGGTCTCCCGCGCGCTGGGCAAACTGCGTGAGGATCCCGAGCTGGACCTCGTACGCTGATCGTCCGTTCCGCGCGTCGTCCCGCGTCCCTCCGCGGTGGCCCATGTGTGTTGCGGCACGGTCCGCCAGTGCGAAAGGTCACGTGATCGATGGCCCGCCCCTAGTGACATACCGCGTGGTATGTGCGCAGAATCAGCGCAACCCTTACCGCCGCGTAGGCAATGTCGCCCCCGGGAGGACGCCGTGCTGAGCACCATGCAGGACGTACCGCTGCTGATCTCGAGGATCCTGACCCACGGGTCGACGGTCCACGGGACCTCGCAGGTGACCACCTGGACCGGCGAGGGGGAACCGCACCGCCGTTCCTTCGCCGGGATCGGCGCCCGGGCGGCCCAGCTGGCGCACGCCCTGCGCGAGGACCTCGGGATCGTGGACGACGACCGCGTGGCGACCCTCATGTGGAACAACGCCGAGCACGTCGAGGCCTACTTCGCCATCCCCTCCATGGGGGCGGTCCTGCACACGCTCAACCTGCGTCTGCCCGCCGAGCAGCTGACCTGGATCGTCGACCACGCGGCCGACCGGGTCGTCATCGTCAACGGTTCGCTGCTGCCGCTGCTCGCGCCGCTGCTGCCGCACATGAAGACCGTCGAGCACGTCGTCGTCTCCGGCCCCGGCGACCGCGCGCTGCTCGCGGACGCCTCCGTCCAGGTCCACGAGTACGAGGACCTGATCGCCGGGAAGCCGACCGCGTACGACTGGCCCGAGCTGGACGAACGCCGGGCAGCCTCGATGTGCTACACCTCCGGCACCACCGGCGACCCCAAGGGCGTGGTCTACAGCCACCGTTCGGTGTACCTGCACTCCATGCAGGTCAACATGACCGAGTCCATGGGCCTCACCGACCAGGACACCTCGCTCGTGGTGGTCCCCCAGTTCCACGTCAACGCCTGGGGCCTGCCGCACGCCACCTTCATGACCGGCGTCAACCTGCTGATGCCGGACCGCTTCCTGCAGCCCGCCCCGCTCGCCGAGATGATCGAGGGCGAGAAGCCGACCCACGCGGCCGCCGTCCCCACCATCTGGCAGGGCCTGCTCGCCGAGCTGACCGCCCGCCCCCGGGACGTCTCCTCCCTCACCCAGGTCACGATCGGCGGCTCCGCGTGTCCGCCCTCCCTCATGGAGGACTTCGACCAGCTGGGCATGCGGGTCTGCCACGCCTGGGGCATGACGGAGACCTCCCCGCTCGGCACGGTCGCCCGTCCCCCGGCCCACGCCGTCGGCACGGACGAGGAATTCGCCTACCGGCTCACCCAGGGCCGCTTCGCGGCCGGTGTCGAGGCCCGGCTCACCGGCCCCGGCGGCGAGCGGCTGCCCTGGGACGGCGAGTCCGCGGGCGAGCTGGAGGTCCGCGGCCCCTGGATCGCCGGCGCCTACTACAACGGCCCCGACGCCGAACCGCTGCGCCCCGCCGACAAGTTCAGCGAGGACGGCTGGCTCAAGACCGGAGACGTCGGCACCATCAGCCCCACCGGCTTCCTCACCCTCACCGACCGGGCCAAGGACGTCATCAAGTCCGGCGGCGAGTGGATCTCGTCGGTCGAGCTGGAGAACGCCCTGATGTCCCACCCGGCCGTCGCCGAGGCCGCCGTCGTCGCCGTCCCCGACGACAGGTGGGGCGAGCGCCCGCTGGCCACCGTGGTCCTCAAGGAGGGCGCCGGCGCCGACTTCGAGACCCTGCGCACCTTCCTCCTGGAAGAGGGCAAGATCGCCAAGTGGCAGCTCCCGGAGCGCTGGACGGTGATCGAGGCGGTCCCGAAGACCAGCGTCGGCAAGTTCGACAAGAAGGTGCTGCGCCGCCGGTACGCCGCCGGGGACCTGGACGTCACCAACCTCTGACAGCCGCCCGGGTGGCACGCGGCCGGGACCCACGCGGTCCCGGCCGCGGTCAGTTGGTCCCGATCCGGGCCAGCAGGTCGACGATCCGGTCCTGCACCTCGGCGCTGGTGGACCGCTCCGCGAGGAACAGCACCGTCTCGCCGGAGGCCAGCCGCGGCAGGTCGGCCTGGTCGACCGCGGCGGTGTAGACGACCAGCGGGGTGCGGTTGAGCTGCCCGTTCGCGCGCAGCCAGTCGACGATCCCGGCCTGGCGCGGGTGCACCTGCATCAGGTCCATCACGACCAGGTTCGGCCGGAACTGCCCTGCGAGCGTCACCGCGTCGGTGTCGCTCGCGGCCCGCGCCACCTGCATCCCGCGCCGCTCCAGCGTCGAGGTCAGCGCCAGCGCGATCTCCGCGTGCTCCTCGATCAGCAGCACGCGCGGCGGGTGCTGCTCGCTGTCGCGCGGGGCGAGCGCCTTCAGCAGTACGGCGGGATCGGCGCCGTACGCGGCCTCGCGGGTGGCCTGTCCGAGTCCCGCGGTCACCAGCACGGGCACCTCGGCGGCGACCGCGGCCTGCCGCAGCGACTGCAGCGCTGTGCGGGTGATCGGCCCGGTCAGCGGGTCGACGAACAGCGCGGCCGGGAAGGCGGCGATCTGCGCGTCGACCTCCTCGCGGGAGTGCACGATGACCGGCCGGTAGCCGCGGTCGCTCAGCGCCTGCTGCGTGTTGACGTCCGGGGCCGGCCACACCAGCAGCCGGCGCGGGTTGTCCAGCGGCTCCGGCGGCAGCTCGTCGTCCATCGGCTGCGGCCGCGGGGTGTCCGCGATCTCCACGGCGCCGCCCGGACCGTCGAGCGGCTCGGGCCCCTCGGCCGCGTTCTCGTCCGGTGCTCCTATGGCGTACGACCGTCCGGCACCCTCGGTGGCGGGCGCGAGACGGGACTGCCCGGCCAGGGACGGCTGCGCGGGCAGGGCGGGCTGCCCGGCCGGGGAGGGCTGTCCGCCGAGGGACGGCTGTCCGCCCACGGAGGGCTGGGCGGGCGGCTGTTCGGGCTGCGGATGCGGCCGGGCGGTCTGCTCCGGCCGGACGTTCTGCACCTGGTGGGCCGTCTGCTCCGGGCGGGCGGCAGCCGGGTCGGGCGGGGTGCCCAGCTTGCGCCGGCGTCCGGAACCGGAACCGCCGGTCCCGTGCGGAGGAGTGGCCGCACCGGGCTGGGGGATCTGCACCTGCGCCGCCTGGCGGCTGAACGGGACGCCCTGACCGAGCGTCCGCACACTGAACGCCCGTCCCTGCGTCGAGTTGGGGTCGACCGGCGCGGCGGCCTCGGGGGGCAGCGGCTGCGACGCCCGCGCGGCGGCACCCCCGGCGACCGGCTGCCCGGCCGGCTGAGCGGTGGGCTGTCCGGGGGCCTGCTCGGGCGGGAGCGGGGTCGCCTGCGCGGGCGTACCGGCGGTCGGGGCGGGCGCGGCCGGCTGCGGAACGCCCTGAGCGGGCGGCGCGGGGGCAACGGGCGCGCTCTGCGGGGCGGGCGCGGGTGCGCCGGGCGCGTGGGGCGGTACGGGCACGGCGGCACCGTCCGGCGGTACGGGGGTGCCCGTGCCGGAGGTGTCGTCGGCGCCGGGCCACGGCTGCGGGGCCGGGACGCCCGGGGCCGGCGTCGGCTGTCCGGCGGGGACGCCCGGAGTCGGGGTGCCCGGAGCGGGCGCGTCCTGCGGCGCGGCGGGCTGCGCCGCGGGAACGCCCTGTGCCGGGACGCCCGGGGCGGGCACCGGCTGCGGTGGGACCGCCTGGCCGGGGACCGCCTCCGGGGGAAGGCCGCCGCCGGGGACCGCCTGGGCCGGGGCGGGAACGGCAGCGGCACCCTGCTGGGGGAGCGGCTGGGCGGCACCGCCCTGGGCGGGCGGCGCGACCGGCCCGGCCGCGTTCTGCGCGGGGGGCTGCTGCACCGGCACGGGCTGCTGCTGCGCCGGTGCCTGCGGGACGACACCCGGCGGGACGACACCGGGCGGGACGACACCCGGCTGGGCGACGACCGGCCGGCCAGGGGCGGCCTGGGCCAGGACCGGCTGTCCGGGAATCACCGGTGCCACGATCGGCTGCCCGGGCGCGATCGGTGGGACGGCCGGAAGGGCGGCTTGCTGAACCCCCTGCGGGGTGCCTTGCGGGACGGCCTGCGCGGCCGGGGCCACCTGGCCCGGGGCGCCCTGTGCCGGCACACCCGGCTGCACGGGCTGACCCGGCACCTCCGGCCGGCCGGGCAGAGCCTGCGGCACCTGCGGCACCTGCTGTCCCGGTGCCACGAGGCCGCCGTGCGGCGGAACCAGCCCGCCCTGCCCCGGCACCGCGGCACCCTGGGCCTGAGGCTGGGCCGCGGCGGCGGCCGGTGCCTGCGGCGGGACGCCCTGCACGGCCGCCGTCTGGACGGGCGCGGGCTGCACGGCGGCTGCGCCCTGCGCGGGGAGCCCCTGGGCGGACGTCGTGCCCTGAGCCGTGGAGTCGGCGGGCTGGGGCATCGCCCGTCGACGGCGTCCCGTCGGCGCGCTCGTGGGATGCGGCTGCGGCGGGGTGTGGTCGTCGGCCTGGTCGTGGGGCACGGCGTCGTGCCGGCCGCCGTCGGTACCGGCGGTCGGCGCGATGCCCTGCGGCGGCACCTGGACCGGGGCCTGTCCCTGTCCCTGCGGGGCGCCGGACGGCCGGTCCGCCTCGGCGGGCGGCAGGGCGAAGACCGCACGGGGAGCCGCCTCCTGCGCGGCGGCACGCTCGGTCGCCGCGGCGAGGGCACGCCGACGGCGCCCGGTCGGCTGCGGTGCCTGCGCCCCGTCCGTCCGCTGCTCCGCCACCGCGGGCAGCGCGGGCGGCAGCGCCTGCGGTTCACCGGCGTCGCGCCGGGCCCGCCGCCCGCCGGGCGCGGGCACGCCCTGCGGCGGCACCGTGCCGCCCAGTCCGTTGCCGGACGCCGCCGTCCCGGCGGCGTGTTCGGCCGCCGTGACGACAGCGCCCTCGCTCACGTCGTCCGTCCCGCCCTCGGCACCCCCGGCGCCCTCGGCGGGCCGTCCGCGGCGCCGTCCGGTACCGCCGGAGACGTCACCCTGGTCGGCCGCCTGCGCGGACTGCTCCGCGGCACGCCTGCGGCGCCGTCCGGTCGGGGCGGCCGGGGCGGTCGGGGCGTCGGATGCCTCGCCGGCGGCCTCGTGCTCGCTCTCGAGGAACGCGTCCGTGGAGGACCGCCGGGCCCGCCGCCGCCCACCGCTCGGGGCGGGCTCGGGCAGGGCGACCTCCGCCGAGACACCCGCTCCACCCTCAGCCGCGCCCGGAACCATGTCCGCCTGCGTGTCCGCGAAGGGAACGGGGGCACCGGCCGTGACGGCCCCCGCGCCCGCGCCGAGCGGCACCTCGAGGACGTAGGCGTTGCCGCTCATCCCCGGCACCTCGTGCGTCTGCAGCACACCGCCGTGTGCCCGGACGATCCCGCGGACGATCGGCTCGTGCACCGGGTCTCCCCCGGCGTACGGGCCGCGCACCTCGATCCGTACGACCTCGCCGCGCTGCGCCGCCGCCACCACGACGGTGTTGTCCATGTAACCGCCCGCCGACACGGGGGCGTTGCCCGTCGCGTCGACGCCCGCCACGTCGGCGACGAGGTGGGCGAGCGCGGTCGCGAGCCGCTGCGGGTCGACCTCGGCCTCGATGGGCGGCGCGTGCACGGCGAACTGCACCCGGCCCGGGCCCACCAGCTCGACGGCCCCGTCGACGCCGGCGGCGACGACCGCGTCGAGCATCACCTTCGTACGGGTGATCTCCTCGCTGCCGGCGTCGATGCGCTGGTAGCCGAGGACGTTGTCGATGAGAGTGGTGATGCGCGAGTAGCCGGCCGAGAGGTGGTGCAGTACCTGGTTGGCCTCGGGCCACAGCTGCCCGGCGTCGTCGGCGGCGAGCGCGGCCAGTTCGCGGCGCAGTTCGTCGAGGGGGCCGCGCAGGGAACGGCCCAGCAGGGTGAGCAGCTGCTCGTGCCGGGCGGCCAGCGCCTCGAAGCGGTCCTTCTCCCGCTCGCCGAGGGCGGCGTACCGCTCCTCGTTCGCGGCGAGTTCCTCCGCGTGGCCTTCGGTGAGCTCCTCGACCTCGGCGACGTGCCGCTGGCGCAGGGCGGTCAGCTCCGAGGCGTGCTCCTCGGCGAGACGCTCCAGCTCCTCCTCGTGCCGCTTGTCGGCGGCGGCCTTCTCCTCGGTGAGCGTGTCCAGCGGACGCCGGTCGGCGAAGGTCATGACGGCGCCGACGAGCTGGTCGCCGTCGCGGACGGGGGCGGTCGTCAGGTCGACCGGCACCTTGTCGCCGCTCTTGGACCACAGCACCTGGCCGCGCACCCGGTGCTTGCGCCCGGAGCGCAGGGTGTCGGCGAGCGGGGACTCCTCGTACGGGAAGGGCGAGCCGTCGGGGCGCGAGTGGAGGACGAGATCGTGCAGCTCGCGGCCGCCGAGTTCACCGGCCCGGTAGCCCAGGATCTGGGCGGCGGCCGGGTTGACCAGGACGATCCGCCCGTCGGTGTCGGTGCCGACGACGCCCTCGGACGCGGCCCGCAGGATCATCTCGGTCTGCCGCTGCGAACGCGCCAGCTCGGCCTCGGTATCGACGGTGCCGGACAGGTCGCGCACGACCAGCATCAGCAGTTCGTCGCCGCTGTAGCCGTGCCCGTCGTAGGCCTGCTGTCCGTTCTCCAGATTCGCGCTCGTGACCTCGACCGGGAAGTCGGTCCCGTCGGTGCGTCGGGCGACCATCCGGGTCGGCTTGGTGCGCCCGCGCGGGTCGATGTGGTCGGGGCGCCGCATGGAGCCGGGGATCAGCTTGGAGTCGAACTCCGGCAGCAGGTCGAGCAGGCCCCGCCCGACGAGCGCGGTACCCGGGGTCTCGAAGGCCTCCAGGGCGATGGTGTTGGCGTTGACGACCGTCCCGTTGGCGTTGACCAGCAGCAACGCGTCGGGCAGCGCGTCGAGTATGGCTGCGAGGCGAGCAGCGCCTCGGGATGGCCTGCTGCTCACGAGACGCTTCCTCCCTGTTACCGCACCTAGCCGACCGCGGGGGCCATCTTGCCAACCGGCCCGCGACGTGTCACGCGAGGGAGTCTATGCGCTGAGGTTGCGCCCGCGACGCCGGATGAGAGGGAGGTCGCACGACAAAGTGAGGCCGAACCGGTGACCCTGCGCTTCCACTTCGCACGACCTTCGCCGGACCTTTACGGACGCCCTCGCGCGCCCGCTGTCCGGTCGGTGTCACCGCCGCGCGGGCCCCGTGCCGTGCCCGGCGGGTGGCGTGCCGTGCCCGGCGGGTGGCGTGCCGGTGAGTCGGGAACCGGCGCGGGGCAGCAGCGGCACGAGCCGGTCCCAGCGGTCGATCCGACAGCCGTCGCCGCGGTCGAACGACGCGTCGACGGGGCGCCCGGCCCAGGTCCCGGTGACATGGGCGGTGGCCGGCCCGCCGTACCGCAGGGTGCAGACGGCGTCGTCGGGAACGGGGGCGAAGACGTCACGCCCCCAGCGCGTGCCCCGGTCGAGCGCCCCGCACGCGCCCCGCGCATCGAAATGGCTGCCGCCGAAGGGATGGCAGTACAGCTCGTACGTCCCGTCCCAGCCGGCGCCCGCGTGCCGCACGGTCACCGTGAGGTGGTCGCCGGCCCGGTCCTCGTCGCGGACGGGCGGGGGCGCGGCGGCCGACGCGAGGGCGGTCGGCCCGGCGGCGGTGAGCGACGTGAGCGCGACGAGGGAGGCGGAGGCCCCGAGGAGCAGCCGCCGCAGGGGCCGAGGGGCGCCGGGGCCGTCGGCGCGCCGGAGGAGCCGGGACCGCCGGGGGCGTCGAGGTCGTCGGGAAGGGTGATCGGGGGAGCTGACCTGCACCATGCCCGGACTAACGCGCCACCCCCCGGTACGTTGCGCCGCGCCCGACGCTCCGGGAAGGGCTTTGCCCTGCGACCCGCCTGCCTAGTACCGTGGGGGGCGATTGGTGACACCGCGCTCGGCTGTGTCATCATCTGCAGGCACCACTCGCGCGCTCGCGGGAGCGGTTGTGCTGGAGGCGTCGCCTAGTCCGGTCTATGGCGCCGCACTGCTAATGCGGTTTGGGCCTTAAAGCCCATCGAGGGTTCAAATCCCTCCGCCTCCGCGCTTGATCACCGAAGCCCCGGTCCGCCCGACCGGGGCTTCGCTGCTGTCCGCCCACGCCCCGCCTCCCAACCTTCGGCGAGAACCCCTCCGAACCACGTTTTCGCAGGTCACAAGCGGTGCGGGGAACGGATTTCACATGACGGCGGCAGTCATGTAATGTTCTTCCTGTCGCCGCGAGCGGGTCGAAAGGGTCGGCAGCGAAGACAACAACAGAACAAGCACTCGTAGCTTAACGGATAGAGCATCTGACTACGGATCAGAAGGTTGCAGGTTCGAATCCTGCCGAGTGCACAGAGATCAGAGGCCCCGGAGAGATCCGGGGCCTCTGGCGTTTCAGGGGCGTGCAGCAGCGAAGTACAGCAGCGGGAGGCCCGGCGGCGCTCCTGTCTCGGCCCCGCTCCAGCCCGGCCGGCGCCCGTGCCGCGCGCACAGCAATCAGCCGCCCGGCCTCAGAGAAGGGGCACGTCGTGGCTGGGCGGGTCGGCCCGATGGCGGCGGTGACCACTGCGGTCACGCGTGATGCACTGACGTGTTCAAGGCTGGGCCTGACACGCCATGTCCGGATCAGAGGAAAATAGGGTGTTTTGCGCGATTATGCGATGACCGTTTTCCGGCCGAATGCCAGCCCGTGAGAGAAGAGAATGAGCAGACGCCACCTCAGAGCCCTGTCCCTCGCCGTGCCGGTCCTCATCCTGTCCGGTCTCACCGCAACAGCCTCCGCGCAACCCGGGGTCTACGTCCCCTGCAATGACGTCGCCGCGCTCGATGCGGCGATCATCGCCGCAAACAACAACACCGGGCCGAACACCATCCGGCTCGCGCCCAGATGTGTGTACACCATCAGCACCCCTGCCTCGACCGGGGGCCTCGGCCCGAATGCCCTGCCGCAGATCACCGGAACGGTGACACTGCTGGGACGCGACACGACCATCCGAAGGGACCCGGACGCCTCCACAGCCTTCCGCATCGCAGAAATCGACGGGTCCGGCGGGCATCTCACGTTGGAGGGCATCACCGCCACCAACGGGGGGTACCTCGATTACGCCGGGGCGTTCATGCCCTTGTCAGGTGCAACGCTGACCCTGCGGCACAGCGCCGTGACGAACAACATCGCCAACCAGGGCGGCGCCATCTTCGTCAACCAGAGCAGCCACCTCGAAATCTTCGACAGCGTCCTGAGCGACAACTCCTCGCAACAAGGCGGTGCCATCTACAACGGACCCGGCAGCACGACACGGCTCTCCGGGGTACGGCTGGAAGAGAACCACGCGGCAGCATTCGGGGGTGCTCTCTTCGACGCCGGAAACACCCTGACCGTCGACAACTCGACGATCTCCCGCAACAGCGCTTTCTATAGCGGCGGGGGGATCTACAACGACCGCCATCCGATGCAGGTGACGTCGACACGTATCGAGTCCAACCACGCCGGGCTGATTGGCGGAGGCATCTACAACGCCGGCACGAGCACGCTGACGGATTCAGTGGTGCAGGGCAACAGCGCGAACACCGGTGGCGGCATCTACCAAGACACGCTCGGCATCATGACCCTCGTCCGAAGCAGAGTCGTCCACAACACACCCAACAACTGCCGGCCGATCGGCACGGTTCCCCACTGCCCCGACGATGCCGCTCCGGCGTCACCGGGCGACGACGGCCACTCCCACGAACCTTCCGGAGCGGAAAGGGAATCCTGAAGGAAACATCTGACGGCCATGCCGGAACCGTGCCAGATCTTGCGGTGAACCACAGGGAGGCTACCCAAGCTGACGGTCTTGGGTACCGTTGTCACGGGCTGGCCGTCACGGCTTGCGCTGGTCGACGACACCGATGGCGTGGCTGGGACCGGTGGCGAAACAGCGAGACACACGCGCGCCTGATCGGTCGGCGAACCCGCCGTCGTGGCTGACTGTCGTCGGCTGAGGTTCAGGCGGGCCATATATGGCGACGGCCGCAATCGTCGGGCCGCGTATGCACCCCTACAGGTGAGCAGCCGTGGTGCTGTACAGCAACGGAGTACAGCAACCCCAGCGACCGACCATGACCGACAGCCACCCCGAGGGACCGAACGGCGACCTCTATGACCCTCGCTGACCGACCCCTCTAGATGTATTGCCCTGTGAGGTTGGGGACGCGGCTGGCGGGTGGTTGGCCCTTGAGCGCGGTGTGTCCGCGGTGGTGATTGTAGGTGTGCAGCCAGCCG
>NZ_JBIBWT010000020.1:10845-114330 GCF_043081525.1 Streptomyces sp. NPDC014864 | reverse complement strand
CCCACCACGGCCAGACACCCCGACGGTCCGGCTGGTCGAGCCAACCAGAGCCACTTCAACCAGCCGGAAAACAGCCTAAATCACCAGTATTGGGCTTAGGCCCCCGGTCCGGCGGAGGCCCTCCCGTCCGGCGTAGGTCCCTCGCCCCGCCGGAGGTGTCCCGGTCCGGCGTAGACCCCCGGTCCCGGCGGGGGTCTAGCCCCCGATCGCCGACATCGGGCGGTCCGGCTGGACGAAGGACGGGTCGTCCAGGCCCGCGCCCGCCTTCTTGCCCCACATCGCCAGCCGCCAGATGCGGGCGATCTCCTCGTCGGGTGCGCCGGAGCGCAGGGCCGCGCGCAGGTCGGTCTCCTCGGTGGCGAACAGACAGGTGCGCACCTGGCCGTCGGCCGTCAGGCGGGTGCGGTCGCAGGCGGCGCAGAACGGGCGGGTGACCGAGGCGATGACGCCGACCCGGTGCGGGCCGCCGTCGACGGTCCAGCGCTCGGCCGGGGCGGAGCCGCGCTCCTCGGCGCCCTCCGGGGTCAGCTCGAAGCGGGTGCGCAGGGAGGCCAGGATGTCGCCCGCGGTCACCATGCCCTCGCGCTTCCAGCCGTGCTGCGCGTCCAGGGGCATCTGCTCGATGAAACGGAGCTCGTAGTCGTGCTCCACCGCCCAGGCGAGCAGGTCGGGGGCCTCGTCGTCGTTGAGGCCCGGCATGAGGACCGTATTCACCTTCACCGGTGTCAGACCGGCCTCGCGGGCGGCCCGCAGCCCTTCGAGGACGTCCTTGTGCCGGTCCCGGCGGGTGAGCGCCTTGAAGACGTCCGGGCGCAGGGTGTCCAGGGAGACGTTGACCCGGTCCAGGCCCGCCGCCTTCAGGGCGGACGCCGTGCGTCCGAGGCCGATGCCGTTGGTCGTCAGCGAGGTCTGGGGGCGGGGGTCCAGGGCCGCGACCCGCTCCACGATGCCGACCAGGCCCGGGCGCAGCAGGGGCTCGCCGCCGGTGAAGCGGACCTCCCTGACGCCCAGCGAGGTGACCGCGATGTCGATCAGGCGGACGATCTCGTCGTCGGTGAGGAGGTCCGGCTTGGCCAGCCACTGCAGGCCCTCCTCGGGCATGCAGTAGGTGCACCGCAGGTTGCACCGGTCGGTGAGCGAGACTCGCAGGTCGGTGGCCACCCGGCCGTAGGTGTCGATGAGCACGTGGGCCCCCTCCCTCGTCGCGGAACGTCCTCCGTCAACTGCGAGCCTACGTGACGGCACCGACAACGACGGAGTCCCGATCCCACGAGCCGGGACGCGGCCGCGTCGTAGGGACCTACGACGCGGCCGCGGCACCGTCGCGCTCGGTGCGCTCCCGTGGTCGTGCTCAGTGCGCTCCCGTGCCGGTCAGGGACCGCACCTCCAGCTCCGCGTACTTGGCCGCGTCCGGTGTCTCCTTGGACAGCAAGGTCCCGACGACACCCAGCAGGAAGCCGACCGGGATGGAGATGATGCCCGGGTTCTCCAGCGGGAACCAGTGGAAGTCGACGTCCGGGAACATCGAGGTCGGCTTGCCCGACACCACCGGGGAGAACAGCACCAGGCCGACCGCGGTGACGAGGCCGCCGTAGATCGACCACAGGGCGCCGGAGGTGGTGAACCGCTTCCAGAAGAGGCTGTAGAGGATGGTCGGCAGGTTGGCGGAGGCGGCGACCGCGAAGGCGAGGGCCACCAGGCCGGCCACGTTCAGGTCGCGGGCCAGCGCGCCCAGGACGATCGACACCGCGCCGATGCCGACGGTGGCCCAGCGGGCCGCGCCCAGTTCCTGCTTCTCGGTGGCGGTGCCCTTCTTGATGACGTTGGCGTAGATGTCGTGGGCGAACGACGAGGAGGAGGCCAGGGTCAGGCCCGCGACGACCGCGAGGATGGTGGCGAAGGCGACCGCGGAGATGGTGGCGAGCAGGATGGCGCCCCAGCTGGAGTCCACGCCGCCCAGGTGCAGCGCGAGCAGCGGGGCGGCCGTGTTGCCCGCCTTGTTGGAGGCGATGATCTCGTCCGGCTTGATCAGCGCGGCGGCGCCGAAGCCGAGGGCGAGGGTCATCAGGTAGAAGGCGCCGATCAGGCCGATCGCCCAGATCACCGACTTGCGGGCGGCCTTGGCCGTCGGGACGGTGTAGAACCGGATGAGGATGTGCGGCAGCCCCGCGGTGCCGAGGACCAGCGCGATGCCGAGCGAGATGAAGTCCAGCTTGGTGGTGCCCGTCGCGCCGTACTTCAGGCCGGGCTCCAGGAAGGCCGAGCCCTTGGCGCTGTTCTCCGCCGCGCTGCCGAGCAGTTCCGAGATGTTGAAGTGGAACTTCAGCAGGACCAGGAAGGTCAGCAGCACCGCGCCCGCGATCAGCAGCACCGCCTTGACCATCTGCACCCAGGTGGTGCCCTTCATGCCGCCGATGGTGACGTACACGATCATCAGGACGCCCACCAGCGCCACGATGCCGATCTTGCCGCCGTCGCTGGTGATGCCGAGCAGCAGCGAGACCAGGACGCCGGCGCCCGCCATCTGCGCCAGCAGGTAGAAGATCGACACGACGATGGTGGAGGTGCCGGCCGCCGTGCGGACCGGACGCTGGCGCATCCGGTACGCGAGCACGTCGCCCATGGTGTAGCGGCCGGAGTTGCGCAGCGGCTCCGCGACCAGGAGCAGGGCGACCAGCCAGGCGACCAGGAAGCCTATGGAGTACAGGAAGCCGTCGTAGCCGAAGAGGGCGATCGCTCCGGCGATGCCGAGGAAGGACGCGGCGGACATGTAGTCGCCGGAGACCGCGAGTCCGTTCTGGAAGCCGGTGAACTGCCGTCCGCCTGCGTAGAAGTCGGCGGCGTCCTTGGTCTGCCGGCCCGCCCAGACGGTGATGACGAGGGTCGCGGCGACGAACACCGCGAACAGGGTGATGATCAGCGGCCGGTGCTGTGTCGCCTCGCCGGCCGCGAGCGTGAACGAGGGAGTGATCGCGGGGCTCATGCGCCGCCCTCCATCCGGGACTTGATGGCCTCGGCCTTGGGGTCGAGCTTGGCGGCGGCGTGCCGCGCGTACCACCAGGCGATGAGGAAAGTGGTGAGGAACTGGGCGAGGCCCAGGACGAGCGCGACGTTGACGTTGCCGAAGAGCCGGGTGCCCATGAAGTCGCCCGCGTAGTTGGAGAGCAGGACGTACAGCAGGTACCAGGCGATGAAGCCCACGGTGAGCGGGAAGGCGAACGAACGGTGGGAGCGGCGCAGTTCGTCGAACTCCGGGCTCTCCTGCACCGCGGTGAACTCCTCGGCGGATGGGAGCGGGACCTGCGTCTTCGAGGGTGGCGGTGTCTCGGTGGCCACGGAGTCTCCTCGCGTTGCGGATGCGGTTGCGGCAGGGGGCTCGATCGGGTTCGCGCTCCCTGCCCAAGGTGCACGGCGCCGCACGGGGAGCGGTTCAAGTCGCCCGAACGAATTTCGAAGTCGTCTTTGCCAAGTCATTGCTGGCCAGCGAAGCGGGGGATAGTTTCGCCTGGCACCACCCGTCATGTACCTGCCCGAGCACCACCTGTGTCTCGGGCGGTTCTGCTCCCGGATGATGTGGAGACCCCATGGCTCATCTGCGTTCCAGACGCCGGCTCGCCCTCGCCGTACCGGTCGTGCTGTCCCTGACCGCCTCGCTCGGCTTCCTTCCCTCGGCGGCGTCGGCGGCGCCCGCCGCGGAGTCCGCCGCGCAGACCGCGGACGCGCCCACCCTGGCGTACGTGGTCAACACCCGGCTCGACCACCGCACCATCGCCTCGGTGCAGAGGGCGATCGCCGAGGCCGGCGGCACCGTCGTCGTGACCTACGACCGGATCGGCGTCATCGTCGTCCACTCCGCCAACCCCGACTTCGGCCGGCAGATGCGCGCGGTGCCGGGGGTGCAGTCGGCGGGTGCCACGCGCACCGCGCCGCTGAGCCCCTCCGGTACGACGGACGAGGGCGCGGCGCAGTACCTCTCCCAGGCGGAGGCCGTGAAGGCCGAGCAGGCGTCGGCCGGTGACAGCGAGCCGCTCGAGGCCGACCAGTGGGACCTGCGGGCCATCGGCGCCGACCGGGCCGCGAAGATCAACCCGGGCAGCCGGAACGTGACCGTCGGCGTGATCGACACCGGCGTCGACGACACCCACCCCGACATCGCCCCGAACTTCTCCCCGTCCCAGTCCGCGAACTGCGTCAGCGGCAAGGCGGACACCACTTTCGGCTCCTGGCGGCCGGTGGACGCCGACCACTACCACGGCACGCACGTCGCGGGCGAGATAGCCGCGGCCCGCAACGGCATCGGCGTGGCGGGTGTCGCGCCCGGCGTCAAGGTCGCCGGCATCACGGTCGCCCAGCCGGACGCGGGCCAGCTGTTCTACCCGGAGAGCGTCGTCTGCGCCTTCGTGTTCGCCGCCGACCACGGCGTGGAGATCACCAACAACAGCTACTACGTGGACCCGTGGCTCTACAACTGCCTCGACGACCCCGACCAGAGGGCCATCGTCGACGCGGTCAACCGGGCCCAGCTCTACGCGCGGGGCAAGGGCACCCTGAACGTGGCCGCGGCGGGCAACTCCAACCACGACCTGGACTCCGACGCGATCGTCGACGACTCCAGCCCCGACGACGGCACCACGGTGAGCCGGACGATCGACCCGCACAAGTGCTTCGACATCCCGACCCAGTTGCCCGGCGTCGTCACGGTCAGCGCGGTCGGCGTCAAGGGCGCCAAGTCGTACTACTCCAGCTACGGCGACGGTGTCATCGACGTCGCCGCTCCGGGCGGCGACAAGTACCAGATCCCGGACACGCCGTCGAAGAACGGCCGCATCCTCTCCACGATGCCCAACAACCAGTACGCCTTCCTGCAGGGCACCTCGATGGCGACTCCGCACGTCGCGGCCGTGGCCGCGCTGCTGAAGTCCACGCACCCGCAGGCGACCCCGGCCCAGCTCCAGGCGCTGCTCAAGGCCGAGGCGGACAACCCGGGCTGCCCGGCGGAACCGTACGACGGCAACGGCGACGGCGTGGTGGACGCCACCTGCGTCGGCGGCGAGCGTGTGAACGGCTTCTACGGGTTCGGCGTCGTCAACGCGCTGCGCGCGGTCAAGTAGGCCGGCGCTCAGGCGGCTTCCCGCACGACACGCCCGTATCGCGAACGAACTGGAGACACCATCACATGACAGCGCCTCACCCGCGCTTCCGCCGTGCCCTGGCCGTGCCCCTCGGCATGGCCATGGCGTCGGCGCTCGCGTTCCTGCCGAACGTCACGGCGTCCGCGGCCCCGGCCGCGCCCGCCGCGCCGGCGGCCGACGCGACCTCGCTCAGCTATGTCGTCAACGTCCGTCCCGGGCACGGCGTGTCCGCCTCCGTGCAGGAGGCGATCGCGCGGGCCGGCGGGACCGTGGTGACCTCGTACGACCGGATCGGCGTGATCGTCGTCCACTCCTCGAACCCGGACTTCGCCAAGGTCGTCCGCACCGCGCGCGGAGTCGAATCGGCGGGTGCCACGCGCACCGCGCCGCTGCCCGCGCAGTCGACCACGGACGGCGGCACGCCCAAGGTGCTCAGCGCCGCGCAGATGGCGTCGGCCCGGGCCGGTGCGGCCGCCGGGCAGGATCCGCTGGAGCCGCTCCAGTGGGACCTGCCCGCCATCAAGGCGGACAAGGCGCACGAGAAGTCGCTGGGCAGCCCGGACGTCACCGTCGGCGTGATCGACACCGGTGTCGACGACACCCACCCCGACATCGCGCCGAACTTCGACCGGAACGCCTCGGTCAACTGCGTGTCGGGCAAGCCGGACACGGCCGACGGCGCCTGGCGTCCCAGCGCCTCGGAGAGCCCGCACGGCACGCACGTGGCCGGTGAGATCGCGGCCGCCAGGAACGGCGTCGGTGTCACCGGCGTGGCCCCGGGCGTGAAGGTGGCCGGCATCAAGGTCGGCAACCCGGACGGGTTCTTCTACACCGAGGCCGTGGTGTGCGGCTTCGTGTGGGCGGCCGAGCACGGCGTCGACGTGACCAACAACAGCTATTACACCGACCCCTGGTACTTCAACTGCACCGACGACCCGGACCAGAAGGCGCTGGTGGACGCCGTCACCCGGGCCTCGCGGTACGCGGAGAGGAAGGGCACGGTCAACGTCGCGGCGGCGGGCAACGAGAACTACGACCTCGCGTCCCGCTCGATCACCGACCCGGCCTCCCCGAACGACTCCACGCCCGGGGACCGGGTGATCGACCCGCACAAGTGCTTCGACATACCGACCCAGTTGCCGGGTGTCGTCACGGTCGCGGCGACCGGGGCCAAGGGCCTGAAGTCGTCGTTCTCCAACTACGGTCTCGGCGTCGTCGACATCGCGGCTCCCGACGGCGACTCGACGGCGTACCAGCGGCCCGAGCCCCCGGCGACCAGCGGCCTGATCCTGGGCCCGCTGCCCGGCAACAAGTGGGGCTACATGGCCGGTACCTCGATGGCGTCCCCGCACGTCGCGGGTGTCGCCGCACTGATCAGGTCGACGCACCCGCACGCGCCGGCCGCCGTGGTGAAGGCGCTGCTGTACGCGGAGGCGGACGCGACGCCCTGCACGGACCCGTACGACATCAACGGCGACGGCAAGGTCGACGCGGTGTGCGAGGGCCCGAAGAACCGCAACGGCTTCTACGGCTGGGGGATGGCGGACGCGCTGGCGGCGGTGACGAAGTAGGCGACGGCCTGACGCCGTAGCGCGGTATCTGTGGACCCGGGTCTCAACGGCCCGGGTCCACATGTTGATCGAGTACATACTGCATAGTGCAGTCATGACTGACATCGAGTACGCGTGGTCCGCGCTGGGCGGCGACCCCGCCCTCGTCCCCCGGGTGGCGGCCGTCGTGCGCCCGGGAGCGCTCGAAGCCCGTCTTCCGGTGCGGGAGTTGGCGCGTGCCTGTGTGGGGGCGTGCGCACTGGCCGCCGCCGAACTGGGCGCGCTGCGGGCCGGGCTCGCCGAGGTGCCGGCGGTGCGGGTGGACGACGGGGCCGTGGCAACGGCGTTCGTCAGTGAGCGGCATCTGCTGGTCGACGGGCGGGCCCCCGTCAATTTCGCGCCGCTGTCGCGGTTCTGGCGGACCGGCGACGGCTGGGTGCGCACCCACGCCAACTACCCGCACCACCGGACGCGGCTGCTGGGCGCGCTGGGCCTGGGCCGGGACGCGTCGGTGGAGGACGTGGCGGGCCTCCTCGCCGAGCGGTCCGCACGCGAGGTGGAGGACGCGGTGCACGGCGCGGGCGGTCTCGCCGTCGCGCTGCGCACGACGCGGGAGTGGGCGGCGCACGCGCAGGGCGCGGCGGTGGCCGCGCGGCCCCTCGTGGTGCGCGAGCAGCCGGACGCGGCACCGGCCCGTGTGCTGGCGCCGGCGCGGGCGGCGCGGGCCGGGGCAGTGCCCCTGCTGCCCGCCGCCGGGCTGCGGGTGCTCGATCTGACGCGGGTCATCGCGGGGCCGGTCGCCACCCGTACACTCGCCCTGTTCGGCGCGGAGGTGCTGCGGGTGGACCCGCCGGGGCTGCCCGAACTGGCGGACCAGCACGCGGACACGGGCTTCGGGAAGCGGTCGGCGACCCTGGACCTCGCGGCCGACCGGAAGACCTTCGAGGACCTGCTGGCCGGGGCGGACGTCGTCGTCACCGGGTACCGGCCGGGCGCCCTGGACCGGTTCGGCCTCTCCCCCGAGGCGCTGGCCGAGCGCCGGCCCGGACTGGTCGTGGCGCAGTTGTCCGCGTGGGGCGGCGACGGGCCCTGGGGTGGGCGCCGGGGCTTCGACAGTCTGGTGCAGGTCGCCACCGGCATCGCCGCGATCGAGGGGTCGGACGGGCGGCCCGGCGCGCTGCCAGCGCAGGCCCTGGACCACGGCACGGGCTATCTGCTCGCGGCGGCGGTGCTGCGGGCGCTGACCGAGCAGTCGCACGAGGGCGGCTCCAGGATCGTACGGCTGGCGCTGGCCCGAACGGCCGCGTGGCTGACGGGAGTCGGCGCGGACGGGACCGGGTGGGCCGGGACGGTCACCGGCACGGGCCGGGCGAAGGAGGAGCCCGGAACGGCCACCGGCGCGGGAGGGGTGAAAGAGGCGGCCCTGACGGAGGGAAGGGGCGGGCCGGGTGCCGCGTACGGGCGGCCGGACGCCTGGCTCGGCGAGACGGACAGCCTGATCGGACGGCTCCGGTACGCCCGCTCCCCGGTCGCCTTCGCCGGCGGCCCCGCGGACTGGACGCGCCCACCGGGCTCCTGGGGCACGGACGCGCCCCGCTGGCACCGGGCGGACGACTGACCGCCGGAGAGCGGCCCGCTCCTCGGCTCCGTTCTGACGCCGGCGCACCTGGCGTGCGCGGCGCTGTCGGCGGGCGCGCTGCTGCACACCCTGCGCACCCTGCGATGCCGGCGGGGCCAATGCTCGCGGCGTCCGGTGCTGCGAGGTGCCGTGCCGGGCGTCGCGAGCCGGTGAACCTTTCCGGTCGCAGCACTAGACCCTCGCCGCGCCCAGCAGAGCCCCCGCCGCGTACGTCACGCCCATCGCCAGGGCGCCGCCTCCCACGTTGCGCAGGACCGCGCGGCCCGGTCGCGCCGCGCCCAGGCCGGCGCTGCTCCAGCCGGTGAGGACGAGGGCGGCGAGCACGGAGCCGACGGTGACGGCCAGCCGCCACGGCGCCGGGGGCAGGACGATCGCGAGCAGCGGGAGCAGGGCGCCGACGGTGAACGCCAGGAAGCTCGCCCCGGCCGCGTGCCAGGGGTTCGTCAGCTCGTCGGGGTCGATGCCGAGTTCCACGCGCGCGTGGGCCCGCAGCGCGTCCCGCGCGGTGAGCTGCTCCGCCGCCTCCGCGGCGACCTCGCGGGACAGTCCGTGCTCCTCCAACAGCCCGGTCAGCTCCTCCAGTTCCGCGCCGGGCCGCTCACGCAGCTCGCGCCTCTCCATCGCCAGCGCGGCCCGCTCGGAGTCGCGTTGGGTCGACACCGAGACGTACTCCCCCGCGGCCATCGACATCGACCCGGCGAGCAGTCCGGCCAGACCGGCGGTCAGCAGGGCGGAGCGGGAGTCGGTCGCGCCCGCGACGCCGACCACGAGGCCCGCGGTGGACACGATGCCGTCGTTGGCCCCGAGGACCGCGGCCCGCAGCCAGTTGAGGCGTGGGCCGAGGGCGCCGTGCTCCTCTTCGTGCAGCGGTTCCGTCACACGTACGAGCATCCCACTCCCGGCGTCACCGGGGCCGCACCGCCACCGGCCCGCGACGCGAACTGTGCCCGTTTTCAGGTGATGTGCAGGCACCTGCGGGACGGGGCTGTCAGTCGGGGCCCTTATCCTCAGTGACCATGCTCGAAGACCTCACGACCGCAGCGTCCTCCCCCACATCGTGGCCGGCCGCGTATCCGCTGGGATACGCGGTCGTTGACGTGGAGACCACCGGCCTGGCCCGCGACGACCGCATCATCTCCGCGGCGGTGTACCGGCTGGACGCGCGCGGCGAGGTCGAGGACCACTGGTACACGCTGGTGAATCCGGAGCGCGACCCGGGCCCGGTGTGGATCCACGGTCTGACGAGCGAGGTGCTCGAGGGCGCGCCGCTCTTCGCGGACGTCGCCGAGGAGTTCGCCGCCCGGCTCGCCGGCCGGGTGCTCGTCGCGCACAACGCGGTCTTCGACTGGCAGATGATCGCCCGTGAGTACGCGCGGGCGCGGCGCGAGGCCCCGGTGCGGCAGCGGCTGTGCACGATCGCGCTGTCCAAGGAGCTCGGCCTGCCCCTGCCCAACCACAAGCTGGAGTCGCTGGCCGCGCACTTCGGCGTCGTCCAGCAGCGGGCGCACCACGCGCTGGACGACGCGCGGGTGCTGGCGGAGGCGTTCCGGCCGAGTCTCCGGGCGGCGGCGGCAGGCGGCGTACGGCTGCCGCTGCTGGAGTGCCTGCCGCTGACGGAGTGGACGGACCGGCCCGTGCCGCGCCAGCAGACGGGCGGCTACGGCGGCTACCGGCCGGGCAGTTGGCGCGCCTCCCGCAGGCGGCCCGCCTGCCCCTACCCCAACCCGGGGCGGTACGAGGAGGGCGGGCGGCTCAGGCAGGGGATGCGGGTGGCGTTCTCCGGCGACACCTCGGTCGACCGCGAGCTGCTGGAGGACCGCGCGACCGAGGCCGGGCTGCACGTGGCCACCAGCCTGTCCCGGCTGACCAGCCTGCTCGTCACCAACGATCCGGACTCCGGCACGTCCAAGGTGGCCAAGGCGCGGCAGTACGGCACCCCGGTGGTGGACGAGGCGGCCTTCGGCCAGCTGCTGCGGGACGTCGAGCCCGCGGAGGGCGGCGGGGACCTGTGCGGCGCCGACCGTACGGATGGGTGATTGCCGGGCGACTCGCCCGCCGCCCGCTCGCCCGCGCGGCGGCCGGCGCTCACGCTGTGCCCCATGGCGAGATGCGAAGTATGCGGCAATGACTACGGAATGACCTTCGAGGTGCACGCCCAAGGCGCGGTGCACGTCTTCGACTGCTTCTCCTGCGCGATCCACCGCATGGCACCGATCTGCGAGCACTGTCGTGTCCAGATCATCGGCCAGGGCGTCGAGGTCGACGGCCACTTCTACTGCGGCGCCCACTGCGCCCGCGCGGAAGGGAGGGTCGGGATCGTCGACCACGCCTGAGACCCGTCCGAGGGACACCCCTGGCGAAACACCCCATGGCCCGAGAGGTACGGTCGTGGGGTGTACCGCTTCGTCCTGACCCGCCAGTGGGTGATCCTCACGATCGTCGCGATCGCGCTGATCCCGACGATGATCCGGCTGGGCTTCTGGCAGCTGCACCGCCACGAGCACAAGGTCGCACTGAACCAGGTGATCGCCGGCTCACTGGCGGCCCGGCCCGTGCCGGCAGAGTCGCTGACCTCGCCCGGCGCCGAGGTGAAGCACTCCGACCTGTACCGCCGGGTGACCGCGAAGGGACACTTCGACACCGCGGACGAAGAGGTCGTACGCCGTCGCACCAACGCCGACGGCGAGGTCGGCTACCACGTCCTGACCCCCTTCGTCCTCGACGACGGCCGGGTCCTCATGGTCAACCGGGGCTGGATCCCGGCGAACGGCGCACAGACCGCGTTCCCGAGCATCCCGGCGCCCGAGCGGGGCGAGACCACCGTCACCGGGCGGCTGATGCCGGACGAGACGACCGCGCAGAGCGGCATCAAGAACGTCAGGGGCCTGCCCGACCGCCAGGTGATGCTGATCAGCAGCGGGCAGCAGGCGCAGCGGCTCGGCAAGCAGGTCCTCGGCGGCTACGTGGAGCTGACCTCCCCCGCGCCCCGGGGCGGCGGCCCCGAACTGCTCCCCGACCCCGAGCACAACGACATCGGCCCGCACCTGGCCTACGCCATCCAGTGGTGGCTGTTCGCGGCGTGCGTCCCGGTCGGCTGGGTGATCCTGGCCCGGCGCGAGGCCAGGGAACGCGCGGAGGCGGCAGCGGCGGCACGGCAGTCCGCCACGGACACGGAGCCGGCCGCGGTCTGACCGCGGCGTCCCCTGTTCGCCGCCCGCGCTGATTGGCCTCTCCTCCGGCCGGGCATCCGGCATCCGTGCAGCCACGGATAGAGGACTACGCGATCGTCGGTGACGAGCAGACCGCCGCCCTGGTGGGCCGGGACGGTTCCGTCGACTGGCTCTGCCTGCCCCGCTTCGACTCCGGTGCCTGCTTCGCCAGGCTGCTCGGCGACGAGGACAACGGCCACTGGCGCATCGCCCCACGGGGCGTCACCGGCCCCTGCACCCGCCGCGCCTACCGCGAGGACACGCTCGTCCTCGACACCGAGTGGGACACCCCGGAGGGCTCGGTACGGGTCACCGACCTGATGCCGCAGCGCGACCGCGCCCCCGACCTCGTCCGCATCGTGGAGGGCCTCAGCGGCCGGGTGACCGTGCGCAGCACGCTCCGGCTGCGCTTCGACTACGGCTCGATCGTGCCGTGGGTGCGCCGGACCGACGGCCACCGGGTCGCCGTCGCGGGACCGGACTCGGCGTGGCTGCGCAGCGAGCCGGAGGTGCCCACCTGGGGCGAGGACTTCGGCACGCACGCGGAGTTCACCGTGGCCGCCGGGGAGAAGGTGGCGTTCGTGCTGACCTGGCACCCCTCGCACGAGCCGCGCCCGCCGCTGGTCGACCCGTACGAGTCGCTCGCGCACAGCGTCGAGGACTGGCGGGCGTGGGCGGCCCAGTGCCGCTACGACGGCCCGCACCGGGACCTGGTCGTCCGCTCCCTGATCACCCTCAAGGCCCTCACCTACAAGCCGACCGGCGGCGTGGTCGCCGCCGCCACCACCTCCCTGCCCGAGGAGCTGGGCGGGGTGCGCAACTGGGACTACCGCTACTGCTGGCTGCGCGACTCCACCCTCACGCTCGGCGCGCTGCTGTCGGCCGGATACCGGCAGGAGGCCGAGTCGTGGCGCGACTGGCTGCTGCGCGCGGTCGCGGGCGACCCGGCCGACCTCCAGATCATGTACGGGGTCGCGGGCGAGCGCCGGCTGCCGGAGTTCGAGCTGCCGTGGCTGTCCGGCTTCGCCGGCTCGACGCCCGTGCGGATCGGCAACGAGGCCGTGACCCAGCGCCAGCTCGACGTGTACGGCGAGGTCATGGACTCGCTCGCGCTGGCCCGGCGCTCGGGCCTGTCCGCCAAGCCGGACGTGTGGTCCCTGCAGTGCGCGCTGCTCGAGTTCCTGCGCGAGGCGTGGCGGCAGCCCGACGAGGGGCTGTGGGAGGTGCGCGGCGGGCGGCGGCACTTCGTGCACTCGAAGGTCATGGTGTGGGTGGCCGCCGACCGCGCGGTGCGCGCCCTGGAGGAGGAGCCGGGGCTGCCGGGGGACCTGGACGGCTGGCGCGCCCTGCGGGACGAGGTGCACCGCGAGGTGTGCGCGAAGGGCTACGACCCCGACCGCAACACGTTCACCCAGTCCTACGGCTCCGCCGAGCTGGACGCCGCCCTGCTGCTGATCCCGCGGGTGGGCTTCCTGCCGCCGGACGACCCTCGGGTGATCGGCACCGTCGACGCGGTCCGCGCCGAGCTCGGCGAGAGGGGTCTGGTGCGCCGCTACAGCGCCGACGCGACGGCCGTCGACGGGCTGCCGGGCGGTGAGGGCACGTTCCTGGTCTGCTCGTTCTGGCTGGCGGACGCGCTGCACCTGACCGGGCGCACGAAGGAGGCACGGGAGCTGTTCGAACGGCTGGCGGGCGTCGCCAACGACGTGGGCCTGCTGTCGGAGGAGTACGACCCGGTGTCCGGCCGTCAGCTCGGCAACTTCCCGCAGGCGTTCAGCCACATCGGCCTGGTGAACACCGCCCTCGCCCTGTACGGGGGCGAGGAGGCAGGATAGGGGCCATGGATCTTGGACTGAAGGACCGGGTGTACGTCGTCACCGGGGCCACGCGCGGACTGGGCAACGCGGCCGCGCGCGAGCTCGTCGCCGACGGGGCGAAGGTGGTCATCACGGGGCGGGACGAGCGGCGGGTAGCCGACGCGGCGGCCGAGCTGGGCGCGGGCGCCGTCGGGGTGGCCGTGGACAACGCGGAACCGGAGGCCGCCGCGCGCCTGATCGCGGCGGCCCGCGAGCACTTCGGCGGCTTCGACGGCGTCCTCGTCAGCGTGGGCGGTCCGCCGCCCGGCTTCGTCGCCGACAACACCGACGAGCAGTGGCAGGCGGCGTTCGAGTCCGTGTTCCTGGGGGCGGTGCGACTGGCCCGCGCGGCCGCCGCGGAGCTGGAGGCGGGCGGTGTCATCGGGTTCGTGCTGTCCGGCTCGGTGCACGAGCCGATCCCGGGGCTGACCATCTCCAACGGGCTGCGTCCCGGTCTCGCCGGGTTCGCCAAGTCGCTCGCGGACGAGCTGGGCCCGCGCGGCATCCGGGTCGTCGGCCTGCTTCCGTCCCGCATCGACACGGACCGGGTGCGCGAGCTGGACGGGCTGTCGGCGGACCCCGAGGCGACGCGGGCGGCGAACGAGGCGCGGATTCCGCTGCGCCGGTACGGGACGCCGGAGGAGTTCGGGCGCACGGCGGCGTTCCTGCTGTCCCCTGCCGCCTCGTATCTGACGGGCGTGATGCTGCCGGTGGACGGCGGGATGCGGCACGGGTTCTGAGCGCGACGGGGCCCCGCCCGCGGGGGCCGCGCGGCTCCGGGACTGCCCGCGTCCCAGGGGCGGCCCGCGTGCCCAAGGGGGCCGCGCTCCACGGGGGGGCGTGCGGGGGACGACGAGCCGGCGGGCCGGGCACGGCGGACAGTGGGCGGAACCGCGTGCCTCCCCGCCCGCCGTCAGCTCACCCGCTCCGCGCGGTGCTTGACGCCCAGCAGCCGGACCTCGGCCGGGAGGGATGCGAGGGCCGCCGAGTCCCGCGCACGGGCCAGGGCCCCGTCCGTCAGCTCGTACAGGGCCGTCCCCGGATCCACGTGGGGCTCCAGCAGGAGCCGTACATGGGTCGCAGGGGCGTCCCGGCGGCCGGTGAGGCGGACGTGGGCCCGTTCGACGCCGTCCATCCCCTCCGCGTCCGCGGCCAGGACGCCCTCCAGGGCCCGCCCCCGCAGCAGCGCGCCCTCGCCGTCGCCGGTGTCGACGAGGACCTCGGTGAGCCGGCGCCGGCGCAGCACTGCCGCCAGCCACCACAGGGAGAGCAGCAGGAGCACGGCCAGCGCCGCGATGACGGCCGGCCACCACCAGCCGGTCTCCCGCCACCTGGTCCGTTCGGCGGTGCTCAGCAGCACGTCGTGCCGCCCGCCGTGGATCCACCACGCGGGCGGCCGCACTCCCAGCCCGACGGCGAGCACCGAGCCGCCGACCACGAGCAGCACCAGCCCGACCAGTCCGATCAGTACCCGGTTGACGACCCCGATCACGGCCCTCACCCCTTCCGTCCGGGCCGGACGACGTGCACCTTCAGGGCCGGCGGCCGGGCCAGCCCCAGCCCCGTGACCGCCTCGGTGAGCACGGTGTCCAGGTCGGCGCGTACGTCGTCGAGTTCGCGGAAGTGCGCGACCGCGCGCACGTCGGCCCTGCGCCGGTGCAGTCGGACGCGGACGGACTGCACACCGGAGATCTCCATGGCCCGGTCGCGCAGCACCAGCGCGGCCGCCTCCCGGTGCAGCCCCGCGCGGACGTCGGGGTGCGTGCGCCGCATCGGCAGGAGCCGGCGCAGCCCCGGGGTGAGCGCCAGCACGATCAGCCACAGGCCGAGGCCCGCGGCGACGCCGGCGCCGACCAGCACCCAGGTGTCGTCCAGGGGCCGCGCGGCCAGCTGCCGGGCCAGCTCGCGGCGCCAGCGCATGGCGGGACGGTGGGCGCGCACGGCGGCGATGTCGTACAGGAACGCGGCGGCGACGATCAGCAGCAGCGCTGCGACGACGGCCGCGGGGATACGGCGGGCGGACCAGAAGCGGCGACCGCCTCCGTCCTGCCCGTCGAGGACGGGCTCGTGCGCGGCCGGTGCCGCCGACCCGCCCGGTCCGGCGTCCGCCGCCTTCTCCAGGACAGGCAGGGGCCTGGTGGAGTTCTCGGAGCCCAAGGGCTCGCTCATCGCGTCCTCCCCTGTACCGCGCCGTGCGCGGGCACCAGATGCAGCCGCTCCACGCGGACGGCGACCTCCGGCACCCGCATTCCCACCAACGCGCCTACCCGCTCCTCCACTTGACGACGCACCGCGCGGCACCGGCCGCCGACGTCGCACGGGTAGGCGAGGTCGAGGTGGATGTGGATGTGCGCGGCGTCGTGGTGCACGGCCACCATGGCGTGCGGGGGCGCGACGTCCGGCGGCAGCGGGCCGAGCGCCTCGCGGGCGGCCTGCGCGGCGATCTTCGCGACGACCCGGTCGGCGATGCGGAGCGCGCCCCGCTCACCCGGCGCGACGGAACTCGGCGGCCCCACGGCGGCGAGCCGGGGGGCGGCGGCTCCGGCGGCCGGAGGTTTGCGGAGCTCACCCGCCCCGCCGCTCACGGAGGTCACCGCCGGCGGTTGTCACGGGAGCGGAAGAAGTCGCCCAGCTCCAGGTCCCCTTCCAGGAACCGGCCGACGACGAACCCGACGGCGCCCAGGGCCGCCACCAGCAGAAAGGCACCGAACCCGCCGAAGTACCCGGCGAAGCCCAATGCCAGGCCGGCGATCATGCCGACCACGGCCATGCTCATGGTGCGCTCCTCAGCTCCACTGCCGTAGCTTCACTGCCGTCGAGGCCCGTGCGGTTGTCCCGGGGAGGCGTGCCCCCACCGGGGTGACACAGGATCGGTCACCGGGGCCCTCACTGGATCCGCGGCTCCGGTTCCTCCTCCTCTTCCTCCGGAAGCTTCACATCGCTCACGGCGATGTTGACCTCGACCACTTCCAGGCCGGTCATCCGCTCCACGGCCGCGATCACGTTCTCCCGGACGTCGCGCGCCACATCGGTGATCGACACCCCGTAGTCGACGACGATCTCCAGGTCGAGCGCGGTCTGCACCTCGCCGACCTCGGCCTTCACACCCCGGGTCACCGACTTCGCGCCGCCCGGCACGCGGTCCCGCACGGCCCCGAAGGTCCGCGAAATACCGCTGCCCATGGCGTGCACGCCCAGCACGTCGCGCGCGGCGAGTCCGGCGATCTTCTCCACGACGCCGTCGGCGATGGTGGTGCGCCCCCGACCACCGGGGTCGCCCAAGCCACGGCGCGTCGCCTGGCCCTTGCGGGCGGCACTCGTCTCCGGCACGTCCGTCCCGCCCTCGGCCGTGCGCGCCCGGTTCGGCTCCGTCATATCGGTCATCGCCGTACGCCCCTTTCGGTCGTCCCACAACCACCGTAAGTGGCCTTGCCGTGTCGCGCGCCCGCGATGCGGCAGGCTGGAGCAATGACGGCGGACGGATGGACGCGGACGGTACGGCACCAGCTGGCGCTCGGCAGGCTCCTGCCGCTGGGCGGACCGAGTGACGGCGCGTGGATCACGGAGCGGGCGGCCGAGGCCGTACTGCGGCGGGCGGCCGGGCGCACACCGGGGGTACGCCTGGGGCCCCTGCGCATCACCGTGGCCGACCCTGAGAGTGCCCGTGACCCGGTCGTCCCCGCTCCGCCGAGCGCGCTGCCGCCCAGTGACCTGCGCGTGTTGGCGGACTTCGCCGCGACGGCGGACGAGCCGCTGCCCACCACGGCGGCACGTCTGCGGGAGACCCTGGCGACGGCCGCGGCACAGGCCCTCGGCCTGACGGTGACCGACATCGACCTGCGGGTGACGGCTCTGCTGACCGGGGACACCGGTGAAGCCGAGGAGGCTGCGGGCTACGAGGGGAGGACCGAGCGGGCCCAGGAAGCCGAGGGTGCGGGGGCTGCCGCGGTCGGCGGCCCGGCCGGCACCGGCCGCACCGCCCCGAACGGAGGAGGTGCCGAGGGAGCCGGAGGCGCTGCAGGCGCCGGGAGTCCGGAGGGCGGCGAGGGCGGCCGGGGCGAGGGTCACGCGGGCACCGACGCGACCCTGGTGTCCGAGGCCGTGCTGGCCGTCCCGGGTGTCCTGCGGCTGGCCGGCGCGCTCGGCGGACTGGGCCGGCCGGTGCACATCGAGGAGCGGCGGGGGGCGGCCGCGCTGCCGCACCGGCATGTGCGGGTGGAGGTGGCGCTCCGCGCGGATCAGCGGGCCGTGGAGGTGGCCCGGCAGATCCGCGCGGCGGTCGCGGAGGCGCTGCCGGATCACCCGAGCGTGGCCGTGGTGGTCACCGCGATCGACTGAGGAACCACCCGCGCGAGGGACACAGGAGACATGCCCGTCTCCGCGGCGGGCCGGCAGCACGCCCGCGGGGACCGTCCCCTCGCGCGGCGGTGGTCAGCGCGCGGTCATTCGCCGACGCCGGCCAGGTCCCGCAGCCTGCGGGCCTGGGAGGCGCGCTCGGCGGTGCGCTGTTCCTCGTACGTGCGCTCCTGGGCGCCGCGCAGCAGCGTCTTGGTCTCGATCACCGCGTCGCGGGGCGCGGCGAGGAGCGCCGCGGCCAGGTCCCGTACCGTGCCGTCGAGCTGGTCGACGGGCACGGCGAGATTCGCCAGCCCGGTGTGCACCGCCTCCTCGGCGGTCACGAACCGGCCGGTCACGCAGATCTCCAGGGCACGGGCGTACCCGACGAGACCCACCAGCGGATGCGTGCCGGTGAGGTCCGGCACCAGCCCGAGGCTGGTCTCGCGCATGGCGAACTGCACGTCGTCGGCGACCACGCGCAGGTCGCAGGCCAGGGCCAGCTGGAAGCCCGCGCCGATGGCGTGCCCCTGGACCGCGGCGACGGACACGATGTCGTTGCGCCGCCACCAGGTGAACGCCGCCTGGTACTCGGCGATGGTCGCGTCGAGCTCCGCGTCGCCGCCGCGGGCGAGGTCGATGAACGACGGCTCGCCGTCGAAGCCCTCCGGCGTGAACGCCTGCCGGTCCAGCCCCGCCGAGAACGACTTGCCCTCGGCGCGCAGCAGCACGACGCGGACGGAACCCGGCAGCAGCCGCCCGGCCTCGGTGAGCGCCCGCCACAGAGCGGGGCTCTGCGCGTTGCGTTTGGCCGGGTTGGTCAGCGTCACCGTGGCGATCGCGCCGTCGACGGTGAGCCGTACGCCGTCCTTGTCGAGTACCGGATCGAGGTCGTGCTCGGTCGAAGCCATGGGGCGCCTCCGATGGGTGCGGTCAGCCGGGATGCCGTGCGAGGCATCCTAAGTGACTGCACAGTAACCACCCGGCCGATCGCGTGACCGACCGGGTGGCCACCGTCGAAGCCGATGGGCCGCCCGAGGTCAGGCCGACGTGGTCTTCTTGCCCCGCGTCGCCCCGCCACGCCCACGGAGCGTGACGCCCGATTCGCTGAGCATCCGGTGGACGAAGCCATACGAGCGGCCGGTCTCCTCGGCCAACGCCCGAATGCTCGCACCGGCGTCGTACTTCTTCTTCAGGTCTGCCGCGAGCTTGTCGCGCGCGGCGCCGGTCACCCGGCTGCCCTTCTTCAGAGTCTCGGCCACCCGTGCCTCCTCATGGGAAGTGCGCTCTGGTCTCCTCATGATCACCCCTCCGGGGCGGGATGGCCACCCATTCGGCAAGGTCCGTGAGACAGGCTTGTGACGACGGGAGTGCGTCCCCACATACGGAATTGCCCATTCCGCACGCGGCCGCGCGTACCGCCGAACGGGTTGTTCCGCGAAGTTCCAGGTCAGCGGCGCGCGGCGGCCGAACCCTTGGGAGATAAGGGCTCGGCCGGGAAATCGATGCAGGACACACCGCGGTACCAGGAGATCTCACACAGATGATGGATCACCGATGGGCCGAATGATCCACCGGCAGTGGATCACTCCGCGGGCGGGGCTCAGGCGAGGGCCACGAGGTCCGCGTAGCCGGCGCCCCACAGGTCCTCGACGCCGTCGGGGAGCAGGATGATCCGCTCCGGCTGAAGCGCCTCCACCGCGCCCTCGTCGTGTGTGACGAGGACGACCGCGCCCTTGTAGGTGCGCAGCGCGCCGAGGATCTCCTCGCGGCTGGCGGGGTCGAGGTTGTTGGTGGGCTCGTCGAGCAGCAGCACGTTCGCCGAGGAGACGACGAGGGTGGCGAGGGCGAGGCGGGTCTTCTCGCCGCCGGAGAGGACGCCGGCCGGCTTGTCGACGTCGTCGCCGGAGAAGAGGAAGGAGCCCAGCACCTTGCGGACCTCGACGAGGTCCATGTCGGGGGCGGCCGAGCGCATGTTCTCCAGGACCGTGCGGTCCGGGTCGAGGGTCTCGTGCTCCTGCGCGTAGTAGCCGAGCTTGAGACCGTGACCGGGGACGACCGCGCCGGTGTCGGGCTGCTCCACGCCGCCGAGCAGGCGCAGCAGGGTGGTCTTGCCGGCGCCGTTCAGACCGAGGATGACGACCCGGGACCCCTTGTCGACGGCCAGGTCGACGTCGGTGAAGATCTCCAGAGAGCCGTACGACTTCGACAGGCCCTCGGCCATCAGCGGGGTCCGGCCGCAGGGCGCGGGCTCGGGGAAGCGGAGCTTGGCGACCTTGTCGCTCTGGCGCACGGCCTCCAGACCGGCGAGCAGCTTGTCCGCGCGGCGGGCCATGTTCTGCGCGGCGACCGTCTTGGTGGCCTTGGCGCGCATCTTGTCGGCCTGCGCGTTGAGTGCGGAGGCCTTCTTCTCGGCGTTGGCCCGCTCCCGCTTGCGGCGCTTCTCGTCCGCCTCGCGCTGCTGCTGGTAGAGCTTCCAGCCCATGTTGTAGACGTCGATCTGGGAGCGGTTGGCGTCCAGGTAGAACACCTTGTTGACGACCGTCTCGACCAGGTCGACGTCGTGGGAGATGACGATGAAGCCGCCGCGGTAGGTCTTCAGGTAGTCGCGCAGCCAGACGATCGAGTCCGCGTCGAGGTGGTTGGTCGGCTCGTCGAGCAGCAGGGTGTCCGCGTCGGAGAACAGGATCCGGGCCAGCTCGATACGGCGGCGCTGACCGCCGGAGAGGGTGTGCAGGGGCTGGCCGAGCACCCGGTCGGGCAGGTTGAGCGCGGCGGCGATGGTGGCGGCCTCGGCCTCGGCGGCGTATCCGCCCTTGGTGAGGAACTCGGTCTCCTGGCGCTCGTACTGCTTCATCGCCTTGTCGCGCGTGGCGCCCTTGCCGTTGGCGATCCGCTGCTCGTTGTCGCGCATCTTGCGGATCAGCACGTCGAGGCCGCGCGCGGAGAGGATGCGGTCGCGGGCGAGGATGTCGAGGTCGCCGGTGCGCGGGTCCTGCGGGAGGTAGCCGACCTCACCGGAGCGGGTGATCGTGCCGCCGGCCGGGAGGCCCTCGCCGGCCAGGCATTTGGTGAGGGTGGTCTTGCCGGCGCCGTTGCGGCCGACCAGGCCGATGCGGTCGCCCTTGGCGACGCGGAAGCTGGCGTTCTCGATGAGGATGCGGGCACCGGCGCGCAGCTCGATACCGGAGGCGGTGATCACGGACATACTCCAGGGCGGACTGGGATTGGCGGGCGGACGGCTGAGGACGTTCCCGCCGTCTAATGCGCGAGGAGAATGGCCATGGGGACCAGTCTAACGGGGCGGCGCAAGGGCTTTTTCGGGGTCTTCGGGTGCGCGAGCCCCGGCGTCCGCGCCGGGGCGCGGGACGACGGCGGGAGCATCCGGCGCTTCGGCGCGCCCCCGCACCTGGGGAGGGGGACCGAGCCCCGTCGGGGCCCCGTCCGGGCGGCGAGAGCTAGCTGCCCCAGGTGTGCACCTGGAAGGCGGCCCGGCGGACGGCCTTGGCCAGGGCCGGGTCGGGGTGGGCGGCGGCGAGGGCGACCAGCACCTGCACGGTGCGCGGATGGCCGACGGCGCGCACCTCGTCGAGCAGCGCGGGCACGGTGGGCTGGAGCGCGGACTCCAGGTGGCGGACCAGCATCGGGGCCTCGCCGTGGTCGGCGACGGCGGCGGCGGTGTCCACCCACAGCCAGGTGGCCTCCTCCCGGGTGAGCACCTCCTGGGCGTCCTCCGGGTCGACGCCGTCGTGCTCCGCCAGCCACAGCAGGGCGTACGGCCGCAGCGCCGGCTCGTCGAGCACGGCCCGGACGTCGGGCTCGGCCGGGGCGCCGACGACCCGCAGGGCCTCGAAGGCCAGGCCGCGCAGCAGGGCGTCCTCGCCGCGGGCGGCGTCGAGCAGTTCGGTGACGGCGCTGCCGACGGGGCGCGCGGCCAGCCAGGCGCGGTACTCGGCACGCGCCGCGTTCGGCCGCAGCTGGGCGCAGCCGCGCAGCATGTTCTCGGCGGACTGCTCGATGTTCCCGGCGGGGCTCTGGGCGGCGACGCAGATCTGTTCCAGCTTGACCCAGACGGCCCAGCTGCCGAGCGGGGTGAGCGTGGCCTGTCCGTCACCGTAGGTGAGTGCGCCCACGGCGGCGAGGGCGCGCAGGGCCCAGTCCAGGAGCGGGGCGAGGAGGGCGTCCTCGGCCGGCTCCGCGGCGTCCGGCGCCGCGGCCGCGGTGCCCACGGCCCCGGCGGGCACCGGCTGCGGTCCGAAGGGGATCTCGCAGCGCTCGGTGCGCAGTTCGGTGACCCGCTGCCGGAGCAGGTCCAGCAGCTGCTCGACGGGCACGGGCCCGGCGGAGAGCTGGAGGAGGGAGAGCACCTGCGGCATGGCCGAGACGACCTCGGCGACCGCGGCGGCCTGGTGGTCCCCGGGCTCCGGGCAGGCCAGCGACCAGGCGTCGAAGAAGGCCACCCAGCCGCGCAGGACGGCGCTGTCGTCCCGGTCCCAGGCGCGCAGCCGCCAGCCGGGGCGGGCGCTGTCGCCGTGCACCTCGACCAGGCCGGCCAGGCGGGCGGTGTCCCACTCGGCGCGGACCTGAACCGCGGTCAGCCCCAGCTCGTCGGCCGCCCGTTCCGCGGTCGCGTCCGAGAGGGTGGCCCTGCCGTCCGTGGTGGCGCCGTCCCGGCCGGGGCCGAGGGCGGCGTCGGCCCAGCGGGCGACGCGGGCCGCTCCCGCCAGGCGGGAGCGTGCCATTCTGGCCAGCTCGGCGGGTGCCGGGGTGCCCTCCGGGGGGCGCGGTGCGGGGCGGCGCGTGCGCCGCTGGTTCACGGCTCGGGGGGCGGCGGCCAGGGGCCGCGGGCGGACGAGTCGAAGCCTTGAGTCGCGCGGGATACGGGACGTCACGGGTGCAGTCTTCCGGTTGACGGTCCGAAAACCCAAACGGAATGTCACCGGGGGCGACAGGGATGGCCAACGCACCTGGTTCCACCGGGCCCGACGCGACATGATCGAGCCAGCGGTACGCCCGGGAACGGAACGGCCGGGACCGCCGCACGGAGAGCCGACGGGGCGGCCCCCACCGCCCCGCGTCCACACCTCCCGCACACCGCACTCATCCCTCGTTCACCCGCCCGCGGGCCCGCCGCGCACGGGTTGGGCGGCCCTGTGGGCGGGCCCGCCCGCCGACGGCCTCTCCCGCTCGCCGGCCGCCTCCCCCGCGCCGGACGTGTCCGCCGCTCCGGCGGACCGGGAACTCCCGTGCGGGAATTGGTGGCCCATGTCACATGAGAAGAGGTCGGGACCTGTCACATGAGGGGGGTCAAGAAGCGTCGCAGCGCCTCCTCGTAGCCCTCCGGGTCGGCGTTCCACATGGCTCCGTGCGGGGCCCGGGTGACCGTCTGCAGGGTGACGAGGTCGGGGCGGCGGGCGGCGAGGCGGCGGGAGGGCTGCCAGGGGGCCACGGTGTCGTCCGGGCCGTGGAAGATCATCGTCGGCACCTTGAGCCGGGCCGGGTCGGCCACGTCGGCGAGGCGGTCGCCGGAGAGCCCGGTGCGCCCCTGGGCGGCGCGCACCGCGAGCGGCAGCAGCGCGGCGGGGGTGTGCCGTGCGGTGGCCAGGGCCCGCAGCGTCGCCTGCCAGTCGAGCACCGGCGAGTCCAGCACCAGCCCGGAGACGCGGTCGCGCAGGCCCGAGTGGGCGGCGGCGCGCAGGGCCATGGTGGCGCCGGTGGACCAGCCGTACAGGATGACGCGCTCGGCGCCGTACCGGACGGCGTAGCGGATCGCCGCGTCCAGGTCGCGCCACTCGGTCTCGCCGAGGTGGTTGAGGCCGTCCGGGGAGCGGGGCGCGCCGAGGTCGCCGCGATAGGCGAGGTCCAGCACCGGGAAGCGGCGGCGGTGCAGGAAGCCCATGAGGTTCATGGGCAGTTCGCGCGTGGCGCCCAGGCCGTGCACCGTGATGACCCAGGTGTCGCGGACGCCGGGCACGAACCACGCGGGGAGGGGGCCGAGTTCGCCGGGGACGTCGATGTCGGCGTGGTCGAGGCCGAGGGCGGAGCCCGGGTTGCCGACGTGCACGTTCGGGGTGAGCCAGACCTTGTCGTGGGTGCGCAGGGCGCCGTGGGTGACGCGTTCCAGGCGGCGCACGACGGCGTCGGCGCGGTGCGGGGCGGTCGGCAGCACGGGACCGACGACGGCGTGCGAGCCGTCGCCGGACAGGCCGTAGATGCCGGGGCGCAGGGAGGCCAGGTCGCGGGTGAGCGTGATCCGGCCCGGCGCCGTGCCGTGCACGGTGAGCCGCGGCTCGGTGGGCAGGGGCCGGCCCGGGGATGCCTTGAGCGCGGCGTCGCTGGCGAGCCGGCCGGCGGCGATGCCGGCGGCGCCGGCCGCCAGGGCCGCGGTGACGGCCGCGGCCGTCGCTTTGACTGAGCGCACGGGTCCAGTGTCCTGGCGCGCCGGGCCACCGGCCAGCGGGAGGAAGGGTCGGGGTGACATGCCCTGCGGGTTCCAGGAAACAGGGGCTTTCATCCCTGCGGAGGACCTACCTCCGCTGCCCGTAACCCCGCAGCCGCTCCTGCGCCTGTGCCAGTTGCTCCGGTGACAGCAGGGAGGGGGTCAGTCCCGGCACGGAGGACGCCGTCAGCCACAGACGGCACATCCATTCCAGCTGGGCCGTGCGGTCGTAGGCCTGGTCGAGGGTGGCGCCGTGGGTGACCGTGCCGTGGTTCTGCAGCAGGCAGCCGGAGCGGCCCTCGAGGGCGCGGAGCATGTTCCCGGCCAGTTCCTCGGTGCCATAGGTCGCGTAGGGGGCGACCCGGACGGGGCCGCCGAGCGCACCGGCCATGTAGTGGATCAGCGGCAGCTCGGTCACGAGCGTCGAGACGGCGGTCGCGTGTACGGCGTGGGTGTGGACGACCGCGCCCGCGTCGGCGGTGCGGTGGATCGCGAGGTGCAGGGGCAGTTCGCTGGTCGGCACCAGGGTGCCGAGCACCTGCCGGCCGTCGAGGGCGACGCCGGTCACGTCGTCCGGCGTGAGCCGGTCGTAGGGCACGCCCGACGGGGTGACCAGCACGGTGTCCCCGACGCGCACCGACACGTTGCCGGAGGTGCCGACGACCAGGCCCTCGGCCGCCGTGCGGCGGGCGGTGGCGACCAGCGCCTCCCAGGCCCGGGCCTCCTCGGCGCGCACGCTCCTCCCCTTCCCCTGGTCCCTCTTCTGCTCAGCCATGACGCGATCCTGCCAGGCGGCGGCCCGCCCGGCCGGGGTGACCGAAATCTCCTCCCCGGCTCGCGGCCTACGGCGGAGCGCGGACCCTCTTTTACGGACACCCCGAAGACCGTCCCAGTTCATCTTCCGTTCACCCTGGTTACGTACGTTCGACCAGCCAATGACCTCGAACGATTGCCTGGGTAAATGGAAAGCTTCTCGCTGATCCTCGCGATTGTGGTAGTAACCGCACTCGCGTTCGATTTCACGAACGGTTTCCACGACACCGCCAACGCGATGGCCACGACCATCTCCACCGGTGCACTCAAGCCCAAGGTCGCGGTGGCTCTGTCCGCCGTGCTCAACCTGGTGGGCGCCTTCCTCTCCGTGGAGGTCGCGAACACGATCTCCAAGGGTCTCGTCGACGAGACCGGCATCCGTCCCGAGGTCATCTTCGCCGCCCTGGTCGGCGCGATCCTCTGGAACCTGGTGACCTGGCTCATCGGTCTCCCGTCCAGCTCCTCGCACGCCCTGATGGGCGGCCTGATCGGCGCCGCCATCGCCTCGGCCGGCTTCGGCGCGGTCCACGGCGACGTGCTCGTCACCAAGGTGCTGCTGCCCGCCGTCGCCGCCCCGGTCGTCGCCGGCCTCGCGGCGATGCTCTCGACCCGGCTGAGCTACGCGCTGGGCAGGAAGTCGAACGGCAAGGCCGCCGGCAAGGGCCACCGCGCGGGCCAGATCGCCTCCGCGGGCCTGGTCTCGCTGGCCCACGGCACCAACGACGCGCAGAAGACGATGGGTGTCATCACCCTCGCCCTGATCGCCGGCGGCGCCATCGCCCCGGGCTCCAACCCTCCCACCTGGGTCATCCTGTCCGCGGGCCTCGCCATCGCGCTCGGCACCTACATCGGCGGCTGGCGCATCATCCGGACCATGGGCAAGGGCCTGACCGAGCTGGAGCCGCAGCAGGGCTTCGCCGCCCAGACCAGCGCGGCCACCGCCATCCTGGCCTCCTCCCACCTCGGCTTCTCGCTCTCCACCACCCACGTCGTCTCCGGCTCGGTGATGGGCGCGGGCCTCGGCCGCAAGGGCGGTGTCGTCCGCTGGTCGACCGCGACCCGGATGCTCGTGGCCTGGGTGCTGACCCTGCCGGCCGCGGCCCTCGTGGGCGCCGGTGCGGAGGCCGTCACCGGCCTCGGCGACTGGGGCACCGCCGTGGTGGCCGTCTTCCTGGTGGTCTCCAGCGCCGTGATCTGGAAGCTGTCGCGCCGTGAGGTCATCGACCACACGAACGTCAACCACACCGGCGAGCCGGCCGGGGTGGTGACCCAGGCCATGGCCGCCGTGACCCCGCCCCCGGTGGGACACGTGGCGCCCGAGACCGGGGACCTCGCGGCCTCCGTCCCGGCGCAGGCCTCCGCCTCCGCCTCCGCCGACCGGGCGAATCCGCCCGCCACCGTCTGAGCCCCGAGCACCCGGTTACAGAAGGAACATCACCATGAAGATCGACTGGGCAGCCATCGGCTCCGTCATCGGCGTCAGCCTCTCGGTCACGGTGGGCCTGGTGGCCCTGTTCACCCTCGGCATCGCGGGCCTGTCCCGCCGCGAGCGGGCCGCCGCCGAGGGCAACGGCGGCGGGGCGATCGCCGCCACCGGCGCGTACGTCTGCTTCGCGGCGTGCGCCGCCGCCGTGGCCTACGGCATCTACCTGATCATGGCCAAGTCCTGACCCTCGGCGCGGCCACCGCCCGGCCCGGGGGCAGCCCGTCGCCCGCCCGGTCCGCACCGCCCTCCTCGGCGGCGCGGACCGGGCGGGCGTTTTTCGTGCCCCGGCGGGCCGATGTGGGCCTCATCTCAGTCCCCCGGTGCAGGTCAAAGGCGAGTTGACGGGTGTTCGCGGGGCGTGGTGGACTGCCCACGCCAAGTACGGCAGCAGGAGAGGAAGCCGGTGCGAATCCGGCGCGGTCCCGCCACTGTCACCGGGGAACGAACATCCCGGGAGCCAGGAACTCTCGCCGCCGGTCTCGTCGAACCAGGGCGTGGACACCCTGAGTGAGGACATATCGCCATGCGCGGCTGCCATCCGAGGTTCACCAGCGACGTCCCGCCCGCCCCCGCGGTCGGCTGAGGCGATGGGGGCCGATCGCGTCTTCGCCTACGGCGCCGCCGCCGGCCTTCTCGGCGACCTGCTCCTCGGCGATCCGCGCCGTGGGCACCCGGTGGCCGCGTTCGGCCGCGCCGCCGCCGCCGTGGAAACCGTGCTGTGGCGTGACCACCGGGGGTGGGGGGCGCTGCACACCGCGGTGTGCGTGGGCGGCACCGTGGCCTGCGCCGCGCTCGCCGCGTCCGCCGTACGCCGCTCCCCCGCCGCCTCCGTCGCCCTGACCGCCGCCGCCACCTGGTCCGTGCTCGGCGGGACCTCGCTCGCGCGGGAGGCGCGGACCGTCGGCCGGGCGCTGGCGGCCGGGGACGTCGAGGCCGCCCGGGCGCGGCTGCCCCATCTGTGCGGGCGGGACCCCGAGGCCCTGGACGCCGACGGGATCGCCCGCGCCGTCGTGGAGTCCGTCGCCGAGAACACCTCCGACGCCGTGGTGGGCGCCCTCACCTGGGGGGCCGTCGCCGGGGTGCCGGGGCTCCTCGGGTTCCGGGCCGTCAACACCCTGGACGCCATGGTCGGGCACAAGTCGCCGCGCCACCGGCGCTACGGCTGGGCCTCCGCGCGCCTGGACGACCTCGCCGGGTGGCCGGGCGCGCGGCTCACCGCCGTACTGGCGGCCGCGGCCGGGCCCGATCCGCGCGGGGCCGTCCGTGCCTGGCGGGCCGACGCCGGGCGGCACCCCAGCCCCAACGCCGGTCCGGTCGAGGCCTCGTTCGCCGGGGCGCTCGGGGTGCGGCTCGGCGGCACCCTCGCGTACGGGGGGCGCGTTGAGCACCGGCCGGTGCTCAACGGACCGGGACGCCCCGTCCGGGTGGGTGACATCGAACGGGCGGTACGGCTCTCCCGCCGGGTGGGCCTGCTCGCCCTGGGCGCCGGGTTGGCCGGACGGTTCGCGATGCGCGCCGTCCTCGCGAAGGGACGCAGGGGATGAACGGCGGGCTGCTCGTCGCCGGTACCACCTCCGACGCCGGGAAGAGCGTCGTCACCGCCGGGATCTGCCGGTGGCTGGTGCGGCAGGGGGTCAAGGTCGCGCCGTTCAAGGCGCAGAACATGTCCCTCAATTCGTTCGTGACGCGCGAGGGCGCCGAGATCGGCCGGGCGCAGGCCATGCAGGCCCAGGCGTGCCGGGTGGAGCCCACCGCGCTGATGAACCCCGTGCTGCTCAAGCCGGGCGGCGAGCAGAGCAGCCAGGTCGTGCTGCTCGGCAGGCCGGTCGGCGAGCTGAGCGCGCGCGGGTACCACGGCGGCCGGCAACAGCGCCTGCTGGGCACGGTGCTGGACTGCCTCGCCGAACTGCGCGGCACGTACGACGCGGTGATCTGCGAGGGCGCCGGCAGCCCGGCCGAGATCAACCTGCGCCGCACCGACATCGTGAACATGGGCATCGCCCGCAACGCGCGGCTGCCCGTGCTCGTGGTGGGCGACATCGACCGCGGCGGCGTCTTCGCCTCCTTCTTCGGCACCGTCGCCCTGCTGTCGCCCGAGGACCAGGAGCTCGTCGCCGGGTTCCTGGTCAACAAGTTCCGCGGGGACGTCTCGCTGCTGGAGCCGGGCCTGGACATGCTGCACGGGCTGACCGGACGGCGCGCCTACGGGGTGCTGCCGTTCCGGCACGGGCTCGGCATCGACGAGGAGGACGGACTGCGGGTGTCCCTGCGGGGCGCGGTCCGGGAGTCCGTGGTGGCCCCTCCGCTCGGTGAGGACGTCCTGCGGGTCGCCGTCTGCGCCGTGCCGCTGATGTCCAACTTCACCGACGTGGACGCGCTGGCCGCCGAACCGGGCGTCGTGGTGCGGTTCGTGGACCGGGCCGAGGAACTGGCCGACGCGGACCTCGTCGTGGTCCCGGGCACCCGCGGCACGGTCCGCGCCCTGGAGTGGCTGCGCGAGCGGGGCCTGGCGGACGCGCTCGCCCGGCGCGCGGCCGAGGGCCGGCCGGTGCTCGGCGTCTGCGGCGGCTTCCAGCTCCTCGGCGAGCACATCGAGGACGAGGTCGAGAGCCGCCGCGGGCACGTCGACGGGCTCGGACTGCTGCCCGTGCGGGTGCGGTTCGCCCGCGAGAAGACCCTCGCCCGGCCCGTCGGCGAGGCGCTCGGCGAGCGGGTCGAGGGATACGAGATCCACCACGGGGTCGCCGAGGTCACCGGCGGCGAACCCTTCCTGGACGGCTGCCGGGTGGGCGGCGTCTGGGGCACCCACTGGCACGGCTCGCTGGAGTCGGACGCCTTCCGGCGGGCCTTCCTGCGCGAGGTGGCGGCCGCCGCGGGCCGCCGTTTCGTCCCCGCCCCCGGCACCTCCTTCGCCGCGCTGCGCGAGGAGCAGCTCGACAAGCTCGGCGATCTGATCGAACAGCACGCGGACACGGACGCGCTGTGGCGGCTCATCGAGTCCGGCGCGCCGCAAGGACTGCCCTTCATCCCACCGGGAGCGCCCGCATGAGCACAGTGTTGTTGTTGTCGACCGCCGACACCGATCTGCTGGCGGCGCGGGCCTCCGGCGCCGCGTACCGCATCGGCAACCCGACCAGGGTCGACGTCGACACCGAACTGCCCGCCCTGCTCGACGGCGCGGACCTCGCCGTCGTACGCCTGCTCGGCGGCAGAAGGGCCTGGGAGGACGGACTCGACGCGCTGCGGGCGTCCGGTGTCCCGACCGTGCTGCTCGGCGGGGAGAGTGTGCCGGACGCGGAGCTGATGGCCGAGTCGTCGGTGCCGGCCGGAGTGGTCGCCGAAGCGCTGCGCTACCTCGTCGAGGGCGGGCCCGGCAACCTCGCCGAACTCGCCCGCTTCCTGTCCGACACGGTGCTGCTCACCGGGGAGGGCTTCGACGAGCCGCAGCGGATGCCCGAGTACGGCGTCCACGGCGACCGCCCGACCGCCGCGGACCGCCCGACCGTGGGCGTGCTGTTCTACCGGGCCCACGAACTGAGCGGCAACACCGCCTTCGTGGACACCCTGTGCGACGCGATCGAGGCGCACGGCGCCAACGCCCTGCCGGTGTACTGCGGTTCGCTGCGCGGCGCGGACGCGGGGCTGTGCGAACTCCTGGGCCGCGCCGACGCCCTGGTCGCCACCGTGCTCGCCGCCGGCGGCACCCACGCCTCGCAGGCCTCCGCGGGCGGCGACGAGGAGTCCTGGGACGTCGGGGCCCTGGCCGAGCTGGACATCCCCGTGCTGCAGGGGCTCTGCCTCACCTCCTCGCATGCCGCCTGGGAGGAGTCCGACGCCGCCCTGTCCCCCATGGACGCGGCGATGCAGGTCGCGATCCCCGAGTTCGACGGGCGCCTGATCACCGTGCCGTTCTCCTTCAAGGAGCAGGGCCCCGACGACGTGCCCGTGTACGTCGCCGACCCGGAGCGGGCCGCGCGCGTGGCGGGGATCGCCGTACGGCACGCGCGGCTGCGGCACAAGCCGAACGCGGAGAAGAGGCTCGCGCTGGTCTTCACCGCCTACCCGACCAAGCACTCGCGCGTCGGCAACGCGGTCGGCCTCGACACCCCCGCCTCGGCGGTACGGGTCCTCGACGCCCTGCGGGATGCCGGGTACGCGCTCACCGACTACCCCGACAACGGCGACGAGCTGATCCACCGGCTCATCGAGGCGGGCGGCCACGACGTCGAGTGGCTGACGGAGGAGCAGCTGGCCGCCGCGCCCGCGCGCGTGCCGCTGGCCGACTACCGCTCCTGGTTCGACGAGCTCGACCCGGAACTGCGGGCCGCGATGCTCGACGCGTGGGGCGAGCCGCCGGGCTCACTGTACGTCGACGGCGACGACATCGTGCTCGCCTCCCTGCGGTTCGGGAACGTCGTCGTGATGATCCAGCCGCCCCGCGGCTTCGGGGAGAACCCGATCGCGATCTACCACGACCCCGACATGCCGCCGTCGCACCACTACATGGCGGCCTACCGCTGGCTGGAGAGCTCCTTCGGCGCCGACGCGATCGTCCACATGGGCAAGCACGGCACGATGGAGTGGCTGCCCGGCAAGGGGCTCGGGCTGAGCGGGAGCTGCGCGCCGGACGCCGTCCTCGGTGACCTGCCCCTGGTCTACCCCTTCATCGTCAACGACCCCGGCGAGGGCACCCAGGCCAAGCGGCGTGGCCACGCCACCGTCGTCGACCACCTGGTGCCGCCGATGGCCCGCGCCGACACCTACGGCGATCTCGCCAAGCTGGAGCAACTGCTCGACGAGTACGCGCTCGTGTCCGATCTGGACCCGGCGAAGGCCCCGGCCGTGCGGGCCCAGATCTGGACCCTGGTGAAGGCCGCCGAGCTGCACCACGACCTGCACGTCGACGAGCAGCCGGACGACGACACGTTCGACGAGTTCGTGATGCACATCGACGGCTATCTGTGCGAGATCAAGGACGTGCAGATCCGCGACGGCCTCCACGTCCTGGGCGGCGGCCCGGTGGGCGAGCCGCGGGTGAACCTCGTGCTCGCCGTGCTGCGCGCCTCCCAGGTGTGGGGCGGCCGGTCGAACGCGCTGCCGGGACTGCGGGCCTCGATCGCGGCCCACTTCGGGCTGGTGGAGAAGGAGTTGCTGGCCGAGCCCGGCGCCCGGGTGAAGGTGCCGGTGGACCTGACGGACCTGGTCGACGGCCCCGCGCGCACGGCCGCCGACGCGATCGACCTGCTGGAGCAGCTGTGCCGGCGGCTGGCCGAGGGGATGGAGGCCCGGGCGTGGGACGTCTCGGCGGCACCCGCCCTGGTCCGTGAAGCCCTCGGCACCGAACTCCCGGACGCCGTGGCCGTGCTGGAGTTCGCCTGCACCGAGGTCGTGCCACGGCTGGCCCGGACCACCGACGAGATCGGCCACATCCTCCGGGCGCTGAACGGCGGTTACGTCCCGGCGGGCCCGTCGGGCTCCCCCACCCGCGGTCTGGTCAACGTCCTGCCGACCGGCCGCAACTTCTACTCGGTCGACCCCAAGGCCATTCCGTCCAGGTTGAGTTGGGAGGTCGGGCAGTCTCTCGCCGACTCTCTGGTGCAGCGGTACCTGACGGACACCGGCGCGTACCCGAAGTCGGTCGGCCTCACGGTCTGGGGCACGTCCGCCATGCGCACCCAGGGCGACGACATCGCCGAGATCCTCGCCCTGCTGGGCTGCCGCCCGGTGTGGGACGACGCGTCGCGCCGGGTGACCGGCTTCGAGGTGGTCCCGCTCGCGGAGCTCGGCCGGCCGCGCATCGACGTGACGGTCCGCATCTCCGGCTTCTTCCGGGACGCCTTCCCGCACGTGGTCGGGCTGATCGACGACGCGGTGCGGGCCGTGGCGGAGCTGGACGAGCCCGCCGAGTCCAACTTCGTACGGGCCCACGTGGACGAGGACGCGGCGCGGCACGGCGACCGGCGGCGGGCCACGGCCCGGATCTTCGGCTCCAAGCCCGGGGCGTACGGCGCCGGGCTGCTGCCGCTGATCGACGCCCGCAACTGGCGCTCGGACGCCGACCTCGCCGAGGTGTACGCGGTGTGGGGCGGCTACGCGTACGGGCGGGGGCTCGACGGGCAGGCGGCACGCGGGGACATGGAGACGGCGTTCCGGCGGATCGCCGTGGCGGCGAAGAACGTCGACACCCGCGAGCACGACCTCGTCGACGCCGACGACTACTTCCAGTACCACGGCGGCATGGTCGCCATGGTGCGCCATCTGACCGGCGCGAGCCCCGAGGCGTACGTCGGCGACTCCGCCGTGCCCGACCAGGTGAAGACGCGGACCCTCGGCGAGGAGACCCACCGCGTCTTCCGCGCCCGCGTGGTCAACCCGCGATGGATGGCGGCGATGCGGCGGCACGGCTACAAGGGCGCCTTCGAGATGGCGGCGACCGTCGACTACCTCTTCGGGTACGACGCCACGGCCGGGGTGGTCGACGACTGGATGTACGAGAAACTCAGCGCGGAGTACGTCTTCGACGCGGAGAACCGGGACTTCATGAAGAAGTCCAACCCGTGGGCGCTGCGCGGCATCACGGAACGGCTGCTGGAGGCCGCCGACCGCGGCCTGTGGGCCGAGCCGGACGCGGACACGCTGGAGCGGCTGCGCGCCACCTATCTGGAGCTCGAAGGCGACTTGGAGGGCGACGAGAAGTGAGTACCCCGTTCCCGTTCACGGCCGTCGTCGGCCAGGACGACCTGCGGCTCGCGCTGCTGCTGAACGCCGTGTCCCCGGCGGTCGGCGGTGTACTGGTGCGCGGCGAGAAGGGCACCGCCAAGTCCACGGCCGTGCGGGCGCTTTCGGCGCTGCTGCCGGAGGTGGACGTCGTCTCCGGCTGCCGGTTCTCCTGCGACCCGGCGGCGCCCGATCCGGCGTGCCCGGACGGACCGCACGCGCCGGGGGCGTACGCGTCCCGCCCGGCGCGCATGGTGGAGCTGCCGGTCGGCGCCTCCGAGGACCGGCTGGTGGGCGCCCTCGACATCGAGCGGGCGCTCGCCGAGGGTGTGAAGGCCTTCGAGCCGGGCCTGCTCGCCGACGCGCACCGCGGCATCCTCTACGTCGACGAGGTCAACCTGCTCCACGACCATCTCGTGGACCTGCTGCTGGACGCGGCCGCGATGGGCGCCTCGTACGTCGAGCGCGAGGGCGTCTCCGTGCGGCACGCCGCGCGCTTCCTGCTGGTCGGCACCATGAATCCCGAGGAGGGCGAGCTGCGGCCGCAGCTGCTCGACCGGTTCGGACTGACCGTGGAGGTCGCGGCCTCGCGCGAGCCCGACCAGCGGGTGGAGGTGGTGCGCCGACGCCTCGCGTACGACGACGACCCGATCGCCTTCGCCGCGCGATGGGCGGACGAGGAAGCCACCGTACGGCAACGGATCGTGGCGGCAAGGGAGTTGCTGCCGTCGGTACGCCTCGGCGACGGAGCGCTGCGGCAGATCGCGGCGACCTGTGCCGCCTTCGAGGTGGACGGGATGCGCGCCGACATCGTGATGGCGCGTACGGCGACCGCGCTGGCGGCCTGGGCGGGCCGCACCGACGTGCTCGCCGAGGACGTACGGCAGGCCGCGCTGCTCGCGCTGCCGCACCGCAGGCGCAGGAACCCGTTCGACGCGCCGGGGCTGGACGAGGACAAGCTGGACGAGACGCTGGAGGAGTTCTCCGGCGAGGGCGAAGGCGGCGCGGGCGAGGGCGACGACGATCCCGGTCCGGACGGGCCGGGCGGAGGCGGCGGCCGGCCGGCGCCGGACAGCGGCCCGGACGGCGGCGACACCTCCGCGCGGCCGGGGGCCGCGGAGGACGCGGAACCGCAGGCCTCCGGCGCGGGTTCCGGCGAGCAGGCCCCGGCACGCGCCGCCGAGCCCTTCCGCGCGAAGGTGCTGAGCGTGCCCGGGATCGGCGAGGGCGCCGCCGGGCGGCGCTCGCGGGCGCGGACCGAGCACGGGAGGACGACCGGTGCCCGGCGGCCCCGGGGGACGCTCTCCAAGCTGCACCTGGCGGCCACCGTCCTGGCCGCGGCCCCGCACCAGCGGGCGCGGGGCCGCTGCGGGCCGGGGCTGGTCGTGCGCCGGGACGATCTGCGGCAGGCGACCCGGGAGGGCCGCGAGGGCAACCTCGTGCTGTTCGTGGTGGACGCCTCCGGGTCGATGGCGGCCCGGCAGCGGATGGGCGCCGTCAAGGGAGCCGTGCTGTCGCTGCTGCTGGACGCCTACCAGCGGCGGGACAAGGTGGGCCTGGTGACCTTCCGCGGCACGGACGCGCAGGTCGCCCTGCCGCCCACGTCGTCCGTGGACGCGGCGGCGGCGCGGCTGGAGAAGCTGCCGACCGGAGGCCGTACGCCGCTGGCCGCCGGGCTGCTCAAGGCGCACGAGGTGCTGCGGGTGGAGCGGTTGCGGGACCCGGCGCGGCGGGGGCTCGTGGTGGTGGTGACCGACGGGCGGGCCACCGGCGGCCCGGAGCCGGTCGCCCTCGCGGGACGCGCGGCCCGGCTGTTCGCGGCCGAGCAGGTCGCGTCGGTGGTCGTCGACTGCGAGTCGGGACCGGTGCGGCTGGGCCTGGCCGGACAGCTCGCGGGCGAGCTGGGCGGTACGGCGGTGACGCTGGACGAGCTGCGGGCGGACAGCATCGCCGGCTTGGTGAGGGACGTGCAGGGGACCAGGAGGGCCGCGTAATGCCACAGGGACAGCCGAGTACCGTGCCGGACGACGGCCTGACGACCCGCCAGCGCCGCAACCGGCCACTGGTCGTCGTGCACACCGGGGTCGGCAAGGGCAAGTCGACGGCCGCCTTCGGGCTGGCGCTGCGCGCCTGGAACCAGGGCTGGCCGATCGGGGTGTTCCAGTTCGTCAAGTCGGCCAAGTGGAAGGTCGGCGAGGAGAACGCGCTCCGGGTGCTGGGCGCCTCCGGCGAGGGCGGCACGGTCGACTGGCACAAGATGGGCGAGGGCTGGTCGTGGGTCCAGCGGGACGCCCAGATGGACAACGAGCAGAAGGCCCGCGAGGGCTGGGAGCAGGTCAAGCGTGACCTGGCCGCCGAGACGTACCGGCTGTACGTCCTCGACGAGTTCGCGTACCCGATGCACTGGGGCTGGGTCGACACCGACGAGGTGGTCGAGGTGCTGCGCGACCGGCCGGGCACCCAGCACGTGGTGATCACCGGGCGGAACGCGCCGGAGAAGCTGGTCGGCTTCGCGGACCTCGTCACCGACATGTCCAAGGTCAAGCACCCGATGGACGCGGGCCAGAAGGGCCAGAGAGGCATCGAGTGGTGAGGCCGTGCTGACCTCGTCCTCCTCGTCCGTGCCCCGGCTGGTCGTCGCCGCGCCCGCCTCCGGCAGCGGCAAGACCACCGTCGCCACGGGGCTGATGGCCGCGCTGACCGCGCGGGGACTCGCCGTGTCCCCGCACAAGGTGGGGCCGGACTACATCGACCCCGGGTACCACGCGCTCGCCACCGGGCGGGTGGGGCGCAACCTCGACGCGTACCTGTGCGGGCCGGAGCTCGTCGGCCCGCTGTTCGCGCACGGCGCGCGCGGGTGCGACGTGGCCGTCGTCGAGGGTGTGATGGGGCTGTACGACGGGGCCGCCGGGGAGGGTGAACTGGCGTCCACCGCCCAGGTGGCGAAGCTGCTGCGGGCGCCGGTGGTGCTGGTCGTCGACGCGTCGTCGCAGTCGCGGTCCGTGGCGGCGCTGGTGCACGGGTTCGCGTCCTGGGATCCGGAGGTGCGGGTCGCGGGCGTGATCCTGAACAAGGTCGCCTCGGACCGGCACGAGGAGCTGCTGCGGGAGGCGCTGGACTCCGTCGGGGTGCCGGTGTTCGGGGTGCTGCGGCGGGCGCCGCAGGTGGACACTCCGTCACGGCATCTGGGGCTGGTGCCGGTCGCCGAGCGGCGGGCGGACGCGGTGGCCGCGGTCGCGGCGATGGCGGCGCAGGTGTCCGGCGGGTGCGACCTGGACGCGCTGATGGCGTTGGCACGGGGGGCGGGGGCGTTGTCGTGTGCGGCGTGGGACGCGGCCGAGGCCCTGGCCGCTTCGCCCCCTCCGCCCCTTCCCGTCCCGTCCGCGGTGGCTGGCGCCCCCGGACCCCCGCTTCGGCCTGAAGAGCCTCGTCCTCGGACTCCCCCGAGCTCTCCGAGCAGGGGGTACCCCCAGGACGGGCCGAGGGTTGCCGTCGCCGGTGGTGCGGCCTTCACCTTCTCCTACGCCGAGCACACGGAACTCCTGACCGCCGCGGGCGCCGAGGTCGTGCCCTTCGATCCCCTGCGTGACGAGCAACTGCCGGAGGGGACGAACGGCTTGGTCATCGGCGGTGGCTTCCCCGAGGTGTACGCCGGTGAGCTGTCCGCCAACGAGCCGCTGCGCAAGGCGGTCGCGGCCCTCGCGGAGTCCGGGGCTCCCGTGGCCGCCGAGTGCGCCGGGCTGCTCTACCTGTGCCGGGAGCTGGACGGGCTTGCGATGTGCGGGGTGCTCGACGCGTCCGCCCGGATGAGCGAGCGGCTCACGCTCGGCTACCGGGACGCCGTGGCCCTCGGCGACAGCGTGCTGGCCGCCGCCGGGGAGCGGATGCGGGGCCACGAGTTCCACCGGACCGTCGTCGAGCCCGGCTCGGGGGCGGCCCCAGCCTGGGGCGTGCGCGCTCCTCGACGGCGGGTCGAAGGTTTCGTACAGCGCGGTGTGCACGCGAGTTATCTGCACACGCACTGGGCGTCCGCGCCCGGTGTCGCCCGTCGGTTCGTCGAGAGGTGCCGGACGTCATGAGCAGCAGGCTGATCGGGGTGGGGGTCGGGCCCGGCGACCCGGAGCTGGTGACCGTCAAGGGTGTGAACGCGCTGCGCGCGGCCGAGGTCGTCGTGGTCCCCGTGATGGACACCCTGGAGCGGGGGCGGGCCGAGGCGACCGTGCTGCACTACGTGCCCGCGGAGAAGGTGCTGCGGGTGGTGTTCGCGCTCAACGAGCGGACCGACCGGGCGCGGCGGGAGGCCGCCTGGGACGCCGCGGGCGAGCGGGTCGCCGGGCTGCTGAGGGAGCGTGGCAGCGTCGCCTTCGCCACCATCGGCGACCCGAACGTGTACTCCACCTTCACCTATCTCGCGCACACCGTCGCCGCGCTGGTGCCGGGGACCGTGGTGGAGACCGTGCCCGGTATCACCGCGATGCAGGATCTGGCGGCCCGTTCGGGGGCCGTGCTGACCGAGGGCACGGAGCCGCTCACGCTCGTGCCCGTCACCGCCGGGTCCGCCGTGCTGAAGGACGCCCTCGCGGGTCCGGGCACGGTGGTCGCCTACAAGTTCGGGCGGCAGGCGGCCGAGGTCGCCGAGGCGCTGCGGGAGACCGGGCGGATCGGCGACGCGGTGTGGGGGTCGGCGCTCGGGCTGCCGGAGGAGTCGATCCGGCCGGCCTCGGACCTCGACGGGGAGACGCTGCCGTACCTGTCGACGCTGATCGCGCCCGCGCGTCGCGACGGCGGGCGGGGCGGCAAGCTGTGAGCCGTGTCCGGGCTGGCTCAGCCCGCCAGGCCCACCACCAGCCAGATGAAGGCCGCGCCCGCGATCGTGCACAGCAGGGTCGAGCGGGCCGGGTGTTCGTGGTGCGCCTCGGGCAGGATCTCGGCCGCGGCGAGGTAGAGCAGGGCCCCGCCGAACAGGCCGAGATACCCGCCGAGCACCTTCTCGGGGATGGTGAGGAAGACGGCCAGGGCCGCGCCCACCACGGGTGCCACCGCGTCCGCGACGAGCATCCCGATCGCCTTGCGGCGCTCGTTGCCGTAGACGGTGGTGAGGGTGAAGGTGTTGAAGCCGTCCGCGAAGTCGTGGGCGATGACGGCCACCGCGACGGCGAGTCCCATGCCGCTGCCCACGTGGAAGGCCGCGCCGATCGCCAGGCCGTCCATGGCGCTGTGCCCGACCATCGCGGCCGCCGCCGTCAGGCCCACCTCGGGCGCGCGGTGGACGTGCTCCTCGGCGCCGTGCGCCGCCCGGCGGCCGGCCAGCAGGCGCTCCACCAGGTGGGCGACGAGGAAGCCCGCCACGAACAGCAGCAGCGCCGCCGGCACGCCGAACACCTCGGTGTCCGCGGCGCGCAGGGCCTCCGGCAGCAGGTCCAGGCCGACCACGCCCAGCATCAGCCCGCCGGCCAGCCCCAGGACCAGATGGCGGCGGTCGGTCACCCGCTGTGCCGTCCAGCCCCCGGCCAGCGTCATCAGGAACGCGCCGAGCGCGACGAAGACCGCCATGTGCCCTTGCTATCGGATCAGGCCCCGGTTGCGCACATCCGGCCCCGCCAGACCCCGTACACACCATGACATTCCGCACGAGAGGACCCGATCCCATGGCCGATGCCCCCACCGGCAAGGTGACCTTCGTCGGTGCCGGCCCCGGCGCCGCCGACCTGCTGACGTTCCGCGCCGCCCGCGCGATCGCCGAGGCCGACATCGTGATCTGGGCGGCCAGCCTGGTGCAGGCGGAGGTGCTCGACCACGCGCGCGCGGACGCGGAGGTGCTGGACTCGGCGGCCCTGTCGTTGGAGGACGTGGTCGCGGTGTACGAGCGGGCGCACACGGAGGGGCTGCGGGTCGCCCGTATCCACTCCGGCGACCCGGCGCTGTGGGGCGGCACCCAGGAGCAGCTCGACCGGTGCGCGGCGATCGGCCTGGCCACCGAGGTGGTGCCCGGGGTCTCCGCCTTCTCGGCCGTCGCCGCCCTCGCACAGCGGGAACTGACCATTCCCGAGGTCGCGCAGTCGGTGGTCCTCACCCGGCTGGGCGGCGGCAAGACGCCGATGCCGCCCGGCGAGGAGGTGCGCGAGTTCGCCCGGCACGGCACCACCATGGCGATCTTCCTGTCGGCTGCCCGCAGCGGCCAGCTCGTGCGGGAGCTGCTGGAGGGCGGGTATCCCACCTCCACCCCGGTCGTCGTCGCCTACCAGGCGACCTGGCCGGAGGAGCTGGTCGTGCGGTGCACGGTCGGCACGCTGGAGGAGACCGTCAAGGAGCACCGGCTCTGGAAGCACACCCTGTTCCTGGTCGGCCCGGCGCTCGACGCCCACGGCACGCGCTCGCACCTGTACCACCCCGGCCACTTCCACGGCTTCCGCAAGGCCGACCCGGAGGCCCGCAGGGCCCTGCGGGCGCGGGGTGCGAGCACGTGATCACGGTCGTCGGCGCGGGCACCGGCGCGCCCCCGGACGGCGGGGCGCTGGCCCGGGCGGAGCTCGTGGTGGGCGGCCGGCGGCACCTGGACGCCGTACCGCTGCCGGAGACGGCCGAGCGGATCGTGCTGGGGCCGCTGGCCCCCGCCCTGGACACGATCGGGGAGTACGTCGCGAAGGACCGGTCCGTGGTGGTGCTGGCCTCCGGCGATCCCGGGTTCTTCGGGATCGTGCGGGCGCTGGCGGAGCGGTTCGGGGCCGGGCGGCTGGACGTGCGGCCCGGCGTCTCCTCCGTCGCCACCGCCTTCGCCCGGCTCGGGCTGCCCTGGGACGACGCGGTGGTGGTGAGCGCGCACGGTCGGGACCTGCGGACGGCCGTCAACGCCTGCCGGGCGCACCCGAAGGTGGCCGTGCTGACCGGGCCCGGCGCCGGGCCGGCCGAGCTGGGCGCCGCGCTGGCCCCGGACCACGGCGACCGTGTGCTCGTCGTCGCCGCCGCGCTCGGCGACCCGGACGGCGAGCGGGTGCGGCGGGTCACGCCCGCCGAGGCCGCGGCCCGCGACTGGGGCCCGGCGGTGAGCGTGGTGCTGTGCCTGGACGAGGCGCGCGTGCTCGGGGCCGCGCGGACGGTCGCCGGGCCGCCCGCGGCACCGGCCGGCTGGGCGCTGGCGGAGGACGCGTTCGTGCACCGCGACTCGATGATCACCAAGTTCGAGGTGCGGGCGCTGGCCCTGGCCCGGCTGGGGCCGCGGCTGGGCGACCTGGTGTGGGACGTCGGCGCCGGGTCGGGCTCCGTCGCCGTGGAGTGCGCGCGGCTCGGCGCCGCCGTGGTCGCCGTGGAGAGGACGGCGGACGGGGTGGAGCGGATCCGCGCCAACGCCGCCGCGCACGGCGTCGGTGTGGCCGTGGTGCACGGCGCGGCGCCGGACGCGCTGTCCGGGCTGGTCGGCGATCCCGACGCCGTGTTCGTCGGCGGTGGCGGGCGCGAACTGCCCGCCGTCGTCACCGCGTGCGCCCGCCGGGCCCGGCGCACCGTCGTGGTCGCGATGGCCGCGCTCGACCGGGTGCCCGCGGCCCGCGAGGCGCTCACCGCCGCCGGGTTCACCTGCGACGGGGTGCTGCTGCAGTCGTCCCGGCTCGCGCCGCTGCCGGGCGACGTGACCCGGCTGGCGGCGACCAATCCCGTGTTCCTGCTGTGGGGCGTGCGGCCCCCGGCGCGCACCGGCGCCGGTACCGACCTCGGTACCGGCGCCGGCATCGACATCGAAGGAGTTGCCCAGTGATCGGCCTCATTTCCGCCACCGCGGCGGGCACGGCCGCCCGTGACCGGCTGGCGGCCGCCTGGCCGGACCGTACCCGGGTGTACGACGGGCCCGTCGGGGACGCCGTACGGGCCGCCTTCGCCGAGTGCGAGCGGCTCGTGTGCTTCCTGGCGACGGGCGCGGTGGTCCGGCTGGTCGCGCCGCTGCTGGACGGCAAGACGTCCGACCCGGGTGTGGTGTGCGTCGACGAGGGCGGGCGTTTCGCCGTGTCGCTGATCGGCGGGCACGCCGGCGGGGCCAACGAACTGGCCTATGAGGTGGGCGAGTTGCTGGGGGCTGCGCCGGTGGTGACGACGGCGACGGACTCCGTCGGACTGCCCGGCCTCGACACCCTGGGGCTGCCGGTGGAGGGCGACGTCGCGGTGGTGTCGCGGGCGCTGCTGGACGGCGAGCCGGTGTCGCTGGGGGCCGAGGTGGCCTGGCCGCTGCCCCCGCTGCCGCTGGCCCGGGAGGGGGCGTACACGGTCCGGCTGACCGACCGGGCCGTCGCGCCCCGCGAGCGGGAGGTGCTGCTGCGCCCGCCGTCCCTCGTCGTCGGCGTCGGCGCCTCCCGGGGCGCCCCCGTCGAGGAGGTGCTCGGGCTGGTCGAGGACGCCCTGCGGGACGCCGGGCTCTGCGTCCGCTCCCTCGCCGAACTCGCCACCGTCGACGCCAAGGCCGGCGAGCCCGGCGTCGTCGCGGCGGCCGAACGGCTCGGGGTGCCCCTGGTGACGTACACCGCCGAGGAGCTGGCGGCGGTCGAGGTGCCCAACCCGTCCGACGCGCCGCTCGCCGCGGTCGGCACCCCGTCGGTCGCGGAGGCCGCCGCCCTCGCCCGCGGCGGTGAACTCCTGGTTCCCAAGCGGAAGTCGGAGCGCGCCGACGGGCAGCCGGCGCGGGCGACCTGCGCCGTCGTGCGGCGGCCCGGACGCGGCCGGCTCGCCGTCGTCGGCCTGGGGCCCGGCGCACGGGACCTGCTGACCCCGCGGGCCAGGGCCGAACTCCGGCGCGCCCGTGTGCTGGTCGGCCTGGACCAGTACGTCGACCAGATCCGCGACCTGCTGCTTCCCGGCACCCGGATCCTGGAGTCGGGGCTCGGCGCGGAGGAGGAGCGGGCGCGCACCGCGGTCGCCGAGGCCCGTGCCGGGCACGCGGTCGCCCTCATCGGCAGCGGGGACGCCGGCGTCTACGCGATGGCATCCCCCGCCCTCGCGGAGGCGTCCGACGACATCGACGTGATCGGTGTGCCGGGCGTGACGGCGGCCCTCGCGGCCGGGGCGCTGCTCGGCGCGCCGCTCGGCCACGACCACGTCTCGATCAGCCTGTCCGACCTGCACACCCCGTGGGAGGTCATCGAGCGGCGGGTGCGGGCGGCGGCCGAGGCGGATCTCGTCGTGACCTTCTACAACCCGCGCTCCCGGGGCCGCGACTGGCAGCTGCCGAAGGCCCTCGCCATCCTCGCCGCCCACCGGGAGCCGGCGACCCCCGTCGGGGTCGTCCGCAACGCCTCACGGCCGGACGAGTCCAGCCGGCTGACCAGCCTGGCCGAACTGGACCCGGCGTGGGTCGACATGATGACGGTCGTGACGGTGGGCAACACCGCGACCCGTGAGATCGCCGGCCGCATGGTCACCCCGCGCGGCTACCGCTGGCAGGACACCCGGCCCGGCGACCGGCAGGAGGAGGCCCGGTGAACCGTGTGGTCCATCCGATCGAGCAGGAGTCGTTCCGGCGGCTGCGCACCCGCCTGGACACCTCGCACCTGGCGCCCCTGACGCGGGCGGTGGTGGAGCGGGTGATCCACTCCAGCGCCGACCTCGCCTACGCCGACGACCTCGTCCTGGCCGAGGAGGAGCTGGTCACGGCGCACGCGGCGCTGCACGCCGGGGCGCCCGTGGTCGTGGACGTGGAGATGGTGGCCGCCGGGATCACCCGGCGCGACACCGTCTGCCGGCTGAGGGACGCGCGCTCCGGCCCCGGGCTGACCCGCTCGGCGCACGCGATCCGGCTCGCCTACGAGGACGTCGGCCCCGGAGCGCTGTGGGTGATCGGCTGCGCGCCGACCGCCCTGGAGGAGCTGCTCACGCTGGACGCCGCGCCGGCGCTCGTCGTCGGGCTGCCCGTCGGTTTCGTCGGGGCGGCCGAGTCCAAGGCGGCGCTGCGGGAGAGCGGACTGCCCGCCGTGAGCAACGTGTCCGAGAAGGGCGGTTCGGCGGTCGCCGCCGCCGCGCTCAACGCCCTGCTGTACCACCCCACCGCGAAGGAGACCCCGTGACCACCCCGCCGCCCGCCCTGCTCATCGCCGGTCACGGCACCCGGGACGAAGCCGGAGCCGAGGCGTTCCGCGCCTTCGTGCGGGAGCTGGGCCGCCGCCACCCCGAACTGCCCGTAGCGGGCGGCTTCATCGAGCTGTCCCCGCCGCCGCTGGGCGAGGCGGTCACCGAACTGGTGGAGCGGGGCGTACGCCGGTTCGCCGCCGTGCCGCTGATGCTGGTGGCCGCCGGGCACGCCAAGGGCGACATCCCCGCGGCGCTGGCCCGGGAGAAGGAGCGGCACGCCGGGATCTCGTACACCTACGGCCGTCCGCTGGGCCCGCACCCGGCGCTGCTGAGCGTGCTGGAGCGGCGGCTGGACGAGGCGCTCGGCGGCGCCGCGCCCGAGGAGCGGGCGGAGGTGACGGTGCTGCTGGTCGGCCGCGGCTCGACGGACCCGGACGCCAACGCCGAGGTGTGCAAGGCGGCGCGGCTGCTGTGGGAGGGCCGCGGATACGCGGGCGTGGAGACGGCGTTCGTGTCGCTGGCGGCGCCGGACGTGCCGAGCGGGCTGGACCGGTGCGCCCGGCTCGGTGCCCGGCGGATCGTCGTGCTGCCGTACTTCCTGTTCACCGGCATCCTTCCCGACCGGGTGCGCAGGCAGACCGAGGAGTGGGCGGCGGCGCACCCGGAGGTGGAGGTGCGGTCGGCGGACGTCATCGGCCCGGAGCCGGAGCTGCTGGACCTGGTGATGGAGCGCTACCGGGAGGCCGTCGGGGGCGATCTGCGGATGAACTGCGACTCGTGCGTGTACCGGATCGCGCTGCCGGGCTTCGAGGACAAGGTGGGCATGCCGCAGCAGCCGCACTTCCACCCGGACGACGACGGCCACCACCACGGACACGGCCACGGGCATGGGCACGAGCATGGGCACGGGCACCACCGCGGCGGGCATTCCCCCTCGCATGCGCACTGAGGACGTCGCCGGGGCGGCCGCCGGGGACGGACCCGACCTGCGGCACCACGGGGACGCCGAGGTGCGCGACGACGGCTCGGCGCTGGTCGATCTCGCCGTGAACGTCCGCGCGGACACCCCGCCGGGGTGGCTGCGGGAACGGATCGCCGCCTGTCTGGACGGCCTGGCCGCCTATCCGGACGGGCGGGCCGCGCGGGCCGCGGTGGCGGCGCGGCACGGGCTGCCCGCCGAGCGGGTGCTGCTGACGGCGGGGGCCGCGGAGGCCTTCGTGCTGCTGGCCCGGGCCCTGAAGGTGCGTCAGCCGGTGGTGGTGCACCCGCAGTTCACTGAGCCGGAGGCGGCGCTGCGGGACGCGGGGCACAGCGTCGGGCGGGTGCTGCTGCGGGCCGAGGACGGCTTCCGGCTCGACCCGGCGGCGGTGCCCGAGGGCGCGGATCTGGTGGTGGTCGGCAACCCGACCAACCCCACGTCGGTGCTGCACCCGGCGGCGGCCGTCGCCGCGCTGGCCCGCCCGGGGCGGACGCTCGTGGTGGACGAGGCCTTCATGGACGCGGTGCCGGATGAGCGGGAGGCGCTGGCGGGGCGGACGGACGTGCCCGGCCTGGTGGTGCTGCGCAGCCTGACCAAGACGTGGGGCCTGGCCGGCCTGCGGATCGGGTACGTGCTGGCGGCCCCGGAGACCATCGCGGAGCTGGAGCGGGCGCAGCCGCTGTGGCCGGTGTCCACGCCGGCGCTCACGGCGGCACAGGCGTGCGTGGAGCCGCGCGCCCTCGCGGAGGCGGCCCGGGCGGCCCACCGCGTCGCCGCCGACCGGGCCCACCTGGTGGCGGGCCTGGGCGCGTTCGCGTCCCGCGGGGTGCGGGTGGCCGAACCGGCCGAGGGCCCCTTCGTCCTGGTCCGCGTCCCGGACGCGGCGACCGTACGCCGGCGGCTGCGAGCCCTCGGGTACGCGGTGCGCCGTGGGGACACCTTCCCGGGTCTGGGTGAGGACTGGCTGCGTCTGGCGGTACGGGACCGGGCCACGGTGGACGGCTTCCTGGGCGCGCTGGAGCGGGCGTTCGGGGCCACGACGGGGACGTAGGGCGGGGGTCCCGGGCGGTGCCATCGCCCGGGACCCCCGCCCGTCGGCCCCGCCACCCCGCCGCACAGGCCCACCGGTCACCCCGGCCCCTGGCCCCGACCCCCGCGCGTCAGCCCCGTCGGCGGCGGGCCAGGGCGAACGCTCCTCCGCCCGCCGCGAGCAGGGCGACGGAGCCGGCGGCGAGGTAGGGCGTCAGGGTGCTGCCGCCGGTCTCCGCCAGGTCCGACTTCGCGGGTGCCCCCTGGGGCCTGATGTCGGGCGCGGGGGACACGGGCGCGGCCTGGGCCCCGGTCCCGGGGGCGGGGGACGCGGACCGCGCGGCCGGCTCGGTCGGCGTGGATCCGGCCGGTGCCGACGGGGTGCGGCAGGTGGCCTCGGCAAGGGTCACGGTCCCCTCGACCTCGGCGACGTTCAGCTTCAACGGGTCGACCGAGACGCGGAGTCGCAGGGCCGTGGCCGCGGCCGTGCGCGAGGTGGTCTGCCGCTTCGACAGGTCCAGGCGCACCTCGCCGACGCCCGGCACCCGTACGTCCGTCGTGCCGCCCGCCGTGAGCGTCACCTTCTTGCCGAGCACCGTGACCGAGCCGAGCGCGTTCGCCGTGGCGACCGGCGCCTTCCCGGGCGCGCAGGTCGCCCTGGCGGTGACGTCCTCGACCTCGATGAGGGACAGCAGGGGCAGTCCGGGGAGGTGGAGGCGGGCGTGGGTGAGGCGGACCGCGCCCTCGGCCCCGCTCCCGTCCGCGGTCGCCCTGGCCGAGGCAACGTCCGCGCGGAGCACGTTGAACGGCCTTCCGCCGTCGACGCCGTCCAGCCGGGCGGTCAGCGCGGTCCTCTCGGCGCTCCGCGGCGCCTGGACGTCGTTGACCGAGACGGAGAGCGGAACGTCCGCCGTCCTGTCGAGCAGGGAGACGTCGAGTCCGGTGCGCAGGACGACGGCGGTCGCGCGGCCGTGGTCGGTGGTCGCGTGCGCGGTGCCCGCGCCGGTCAGCGTCAGCGGGCCCGCGGCCAGGGCGGTGACCGCGGCGGCGGTGGCGCAACGGCGTGCGGGCAGGCGGAAGGTGGTGCCGTTCAAGGTGTGGGACCCCCAGTGAGACATGCTTGGGACCCGGCAAGAATTACGCACTGAGAGTGAACAGGCGGAGATCTTGCGTGACTTCACCCTATCGTGGCGGTTTCGGGAGTCTTTTCGAATCTCTGGGCACCCGTGTTCGCCGGCGTCACCCTCGCCCCCTCTCGCCGTGGACGAGCGGGGCGACGACCGGCACGCACGAGGGAGTGCACAACGCCCCCGGCAGGGCTCCGGTCACGCCCCGTCAACCCGGCGCGGCCGGGCGGCCCCGGGACCGGACCGGCGTCCTAGCCGACGATCCGGCCGTTGAGCACCACGCGGCGGGGTGCCGCCAGGACCCGTACGTCCGTGCGCGGGTCCTCGGGGTACACCACCAGGTCCGCGGGCGCGCCCTCGTCCAGGCCGGGCCGGCCGAGCCAGCGGCGGGCGCCCCACGTCGTCGCCGACAGGGCCTCGACGGGCGGGATGCCGGCCGTCACCAGCTCCGCGACCTCGCCGGCCACCAGGCCGTGCGGCAGCGTGCCCCCGGCGTCCGTGCCGACGTACACCGGGATGCCGGCGTCGTGGGCGGCGCGGACGGTGTCGTAGCGGCGGTCGTACAGCCGGCGCATGTGCGCCGACCAGCGCGGGAACCTGGACTCGCCGCCTTCGGCGAGCTTGGGGAAGAGGGCGATGTTCACCAGGGTCGGGACGATGGCGACGCCGCGCTCGGCGAACAGCGGGATCAGGTCCTCGGTCAGGCCCGTGGCGTGCTCGACGCAGTCGATCCCGGCCTCCACCAGGTCCCGCAGCGAGTCCTCGGCGAAGCAGTGCGCGGTGACGCGCGCGCCCAGGCGGTGGGCCTCGGCGATCGCCGCCTCGGCCGCCTCGCGCGGCCAGCAGGCCGAGAGGTCGCCGAGGTCCCGGTCGATCCAGTCGCCGACCAGCTTGACCCAGCCGTCACCGCGCCGGGCCTCCCGGGCGACGTACGCGACGAGGTCCTCCGGCTCCACCTCGTGGGCGTAGTTGCGGATGTAGCGGCGGGTGCGGGCGATGTGGCGGCCCGCCCGGATGATCTTCGGCAGGTCCTCGCGGTCGTCGATCCAGCGGGTGTCCGAGGGCGAACCGGCGTCCCGGATCAGCAGAGTGCCGGCCTCCCGGTCGGTGAGCGCCTGCTTCTCGGAGACGTCGTCGGCGACCGGGCCGTGCGCGTCGAGGCCGACGTGGCAGTGCGCGTCGACGAGACCGGGCAGCGCCCAGCCGTCGACGGTACGGACGTCACGGGCGCCGGCGGGCCGCTCGTACGAGATCCGGCCGCCGACGACCCACACCTCGTCGCGGACCTCGTCCGGGCCGACCAGGACCCGTCCCCTCACCTGCAGCACGGCGTCATCGCTCATGCCCGCACCCTAGTCAGTCACGGTCGCTTCCCGCCCACCCGGTCGGAGGTCTCCTCCTCCACCTCGGCCATCGCGGGGTCGAGCAGGCGGGAGAGGAAGTGGCGGGTGCGCTCGTGGGCGGGGTTCTGGATCACCTGGTCCGGGGCGCCGTCCTCGACGACCACCCCGCCGTCCATGAAGACGACCCGGTCCGCGACCTCGCGGGCGAAGGTCATCTCGTGGGTGACCACCATCATCGTCATGCCCTCGTCGGCGAGCATCCGCATCACGGCGAGGACGTCCCCGACCAGTTCGGGATCGAGCGCCGAGGTCGGCTCGTCGAAGAGCATCACCTCCGGGCCCATGGCGAGCGCCCGGGCGATGGCGACGCGCTGCTGCTGGCCGCCGGAGAGGGAGGACGGGTAGGCGGCGGCCTTCTCCGACAGCCCGACGCGCTCCAGGTTCTCGGCGGCCACCCGGGCCGCCGTCGCCCGGTCCCGCCGCAGCACCCGGCGCTGCGGGAGCGTGAGGTTGCCGGTCACCGACAGGTGCGGGAAGAGGTTGAACTGCTGGAAGACCATGCCGATCCGCCGGCGGGCCGCGTCGATGTCCACGTCGGGGTCGGTCAGTTCGGTGCCGCCGACGACGACCTGGCCCCGGGTGGGCTCCTCCAGCAGGTTCACGCAGCGCAGCAGGGTCGACTTGCCGGAACCGGACGGGCCGATGACGCAGACGACCTCGCCCCGGCCGATCTCCAGGTCGATGCCGCGCAGCACCTCGTTGTCGCCGAAGGACTTGTGCAGGTCGCGGATCAGGATCTCGGGGGTGCTCACTTGACGGCCTCCTGGGCCTTGGCCTCCATACGGCGGGCGACGAAGCCGAGCGGGATCGTGACCAGCAGGTAGCACAGGCCGGCGACCAGGATCGGCGTGGAGTTGGCGGTCGTGCTGGCCAGGTCGCGCCCGAACTTCGACAGCTCGCGCTCCTCCAGGGTGACACCGAGGAACAGCACCAGCGAGGAGTCCTTGAAGAGCTGGACGAGTTCGTTGGTGAGCGGCGGGAGGATGATCCGGAAGGCCTGCGGGACGACGATCGAGACCATGGCCCGCGCGGGCGAGAAGCCCAGGGAGCGCGCCGCTTCCGTCTGCCCCCTGGGGACGGCCTGGAGTCCGGCCCGGATCGTCTCCGCCATGTACGCGGCGGAGACCAGGCCGAGCGCGAGGGCGACCTTGCCGTACGTCCCGCCGACGATCTCCGTGCCGGGGAAGGCCAGCGGCACGGCCACGCCGACGAAGATGAAGATCAGCAGGGCGGGCAGGCCGCGGAAGACCTCGATGTAGAGGCCCGCGAGCCACCGGTAGGGACCGACGGACGACAGCCGCATCAGCGCGATCACCATGCCGAGCACCAGGCCGACGGCGAAGCCGGACACGGTGTAGAGCACGGTGTTCTTCAGCGCCAGGGTGATGACGTCCGGGAACATCTGCCCGGCGATGCCGGGCTGCGCGAACTGGTTCTGCAGCCGTCCCCAGTCCGCCGTGACCGCGAGGGCGAGCACGGCGGCGACGAAGACGGCGTACTGGACACCGCGGGACAGCCTGCGCCTCTGGCGCCGGGTGAGGCCCTTCCCGCGCGGCCGGACCGGGGCCGTGGGGGTGCCGGTGGGGTCCGTCATGAGGCGGAGGGCGAGGCCGCGGCGGCGTCGTACGGGCCGATCCACCGCTCGTACAGCTTCTTGTAGGTGCCGTCGGCCTTCGCGTCCGCGATCGCCTTGTTGATCGCGGCGCGGAGCTTGGTGTTGCCCTTCTTCACCGTGAAGCCGTACTGCTCGCCGGTTTCGAGGTTGTCGACGACCTTGAAGGCGCCGGCGTTGGCCTTGTCCTTGAGCCAGCCCTGGACGACCGGGTAGTCGATGACGACGCCCTGGACCTGGCCGGTGCGCAGGCCGTTGAGGAGGGCGTCGGAGGACTCGAAGGAGATCGGGTCGAAGCCCCGCTTCTTGGCGTAGTCCTCGCCGGTGGTCTGCGCCTGCGCGCCGAGCTTCCTGCCCTTGGCCTTGAGGTCGGCGAAGGAGGTGACGCCGCTCTTGCGGTCGACGAGGACGGCCTGGGTGGCGTTGAAGTACGGGTCGGAGAAGTCGACGTTCTTCTTGCGCTCGGGGGTGATCGTCATGCCGGCCGCGGCGAGGTCGCACCGGCCGGAGTTGAGGAAGGCGCCGGTCTTGAAGTTCTCGAAGGGGGTGTCGAGGATCTGCTGCTTCACCCCGAGGTCCTTGGCGACCAGGTCGACGAGCGCGACGTCGAAGCCCTGGACCCTGCCGTCGATCTCCGACTGGAAGGGCGGGTAGGGCAGGTGGGTGCAGGTGGTCAGCTGCCCCGCCTTGACGACGTCGACCCCGCCGGCGGCCGTCTTGCCGCCGCTGCCGCTCGACGTGCAGCCGGCCACGAGCACCAGCCCGGCCGTAGCGGTGGTGGCGGCCAGGATGCGGGCCCGGCGCCCGGAGAGCGTGATCACGGGAGCGACCTCTCTGTGGGGGGATGGAGGGGGGAAGGTGTACCGCAGGGAGCCTGCGCGTTCCAATGATAAGGAGATATTGGGGTTCCTCAAACCAATCCCTTGGTCACGGGGCCCCGTGACCTAAGAAGTCACCAGGGGGAGCCGGGTGACGGCCGCCGGTTACGCTCGATCCCGTCGACCTCGCGACCGAGAAGAGAGCACCGCCGTGACCCACCCCTTCCTGGACCTCGCCCCGCTGAGCGCCGCCCGCTTCGCCTCGATCGAGGACCGGGTGGCCCGGCTGCTCTCCACCGAGCAGGACGTCGTGATCATGCAGGGCGAGGCGCTGCTGCCGCTGGAGGGCGCGATCCGCGCCGCGGCCGGCCGCGGGACGACGGCGCTGAACGTCGTGACCGGCCCGTACGGGCAGACCTTCGGCGACTGGCTGCGGGACTGCGGGGCGACGGTGATCGACCTGGCCGTGCCGTTCCACACGGCGGTCACGGCGGCACAGGTCCGGCAGTCCTTCGCCGAGCACCCGGAGATCGACTTCGTGTCGCTGGTGCACGCGGAGGCGGCGACCGGCAACACCAACCCGGTCGCGGAGATCGGCGCGGCGGTGCGGGAGCAGGGCGCGCTGTTCTATCTGGACGCCGTCGCCTCGGTCGGCGCGGAGCCGGTGCTGCCGGACGCCTGGGGCGTGGACCTGTGCGTGATCGGGGCGCAGAAGGCGATGGGCGGGCCCGCCGGGGTGTCGGCGGTGTCGGTGAGCGAGCGGGCGTGGGCGCGGATGGCGGCGAACCCGCGGGCGCCGCGCCGCTCGTACCTGTCGCTGCTCGACTGGAAGGAGCGTTGGGTCGACGGCGGCCGCACCGCGCTGCTGCACGCGCCCGCGCAACTGGAGATGCTCGCCCTGGAGGCGTGCGTGGAGCGCATCGAGACGGCCGGCCTGGACACCGTGATGGCCCGCCACCGGTGCGCCGCCGCGGCGACCCGGGCGGGCGCGCTCGCGCTGGGCGGGGGGCTGGAGCCGTACGTGTACGAGGCGGCGGAGGCGGCCCCGGTCGCCACGACTCTGCGGGCGCCCTCCGGTGTGACGGCGTCCGAGCTGGTCGCGGACGCCCTGGCGGCGGACCCCGCGCTCCCTCTGGCGGCGGGCGGCGGCGCCCTGGCCAAGGAGATGATCCGCGTCAACCACTACGGCGCCGACGCCACCCGCGCCTCGGTCGAGGCCTGCCTCGCGGCGCTGGGCGGGGCGCTGGCCCGGAAGGGCGCGTCGGTCGACGCAGGGGCGGCGCGCCGCGCGGCGGCCGAGGCCTGGCGCTAGATCCCGCGGAACCCCTATATTCCCGGAATTGGAATTCAGCTGAGGAGCCATTCCTCTCCTGCCCCGTTCTGCGCTCCTCAAACGCAAAGATTCTGCGAACGTCGACACAGGTAATTCGGCGAGATCTCGTGCGGATTACGTCACTGTGACACACTCCACAGGCGCGCCCCTTTGTCCGGGAATCCCCAGGCAAACCGCCACATAAGGCACCCCACCGCGCGGACGGGGGCCCGCGTGATAACACAGGCGCCGGAGTTATGTAACCCCGAAAGGCGATGCATTTTTCAATTGCCCTCGGTAAGTTCAATTTGCATGACTGCCGCACAAGCAGACCTGCACGCCCCCCACGCCGAATTGCCGGAGACCCCCCGCATCGAGCGCCCCGCCGTCGCCGACGGCACCGCGCTCTGGCGGCTCGCGAAGGACTCCGGGACGCTGGACCTGAACTCCTCGTACAGCTATCTGCTGTGGTGCCGCGACTTCGCCGCCACATCGGCGGTGGCGCGCGGGGCCGACGGCGAGCCCGTCGGCTTCGTCACCGGGTACGTGCGGCCGGACCGCCCGGACACCCTGCTCGTGTGGCAGGTGGCCGTCGACTCCGCACGCCGCGGCCAGGGCCTGGCCGCCAAGCTGCTGGACACGCTCACCGCCCGGGTCGCCGCCGAGCGCGGGCTGACGTCCGTCGAGACCACGATCACCCCGGGCAACACCGCCTCCGAGCGGCTGTTCACCTCGTACGCCGCCCGCCACGGCGCCGCTGTCGAGCGCGAGGTCCTGTTCGCGACCGAGCGGTTCCCGGACGGGCCGCACGACCCCGAGGTCCTCTACCGCATCGGCCCGCTCTCCTTCTGACCTGGCCGGCCCCCGGCATCTCCCCACCCCACCCCCCTCACGCACCGAGGAGCGATTCGTCGTGACCATCACCCAGCCCGACCTGAGCGTCTTCGAGACCCTGGAGTCCGAGGTGCGCAGCTACTGCCGCGGCTGGCCCACCGTCTTCGACCGCGCGCGCGGCAGCCGCATGTACGACGAGGACGGTCACGCGTACCTGGACTTCTTCGCGGGCGCCGGCTCCCTGAACTACGGCCACAACAACCCCGTCCTGAAACGGGCGCTGATCGACTACCTGGAGCGCGACGGCGTCACCCACGGGCTCGACATGTCGACCACCGCCAAGCGCACGTTCCTGCAGACCTTCCAGGACCTGGTGCTGCGGCCGCGCGACCTGCCGTACAAGGTGATGTTCCCCGGCCCGACCGGCACCAACGCGGTGGAGTCCGCGCTGAAACTGGCGCGGAAGGTGAAGGGGCGCGAGGCGATCGTGTCGTTCACCAACGCGTTCCACGGCATGTCCCTGGGTTCGCTCGCCGTCACCGGCAACGCCTTCAAGCGGGCCGGCGCCGGCATACCGCTGGTGCACGGCACGCCGATGCCGTTCGACAACTACTTCGACGGCCAGGTGCCGGACTTCCTGTGGTTCGAGCGGCTGCTGGAGGACCAGGGCTCCGGTCTCAACAAGCCCGCCGCGGTGATCGTGGAGACCGTGCAGGGTGAGGGCGGCATCAACGTCGCCCGGCCCGAGTGGCTGCGCGCCCTCAAGGAGCTGTGCGAGCGGCAGGACATGCTGCTGATCGTCGACGACATCCAGATGGGGTGCGGCCGGACCGGGGCCTTCTTCTCCTTCGAGGAGTCCGGGATCGTCCCCGACATCGTCACGGTCTCGAAGTCGATCAGCGGCTACGGCCTGCCGATGTCGCTGTGCCTGTTCAAGCCCGAGCTGGACGTCTGGGAGCCGGGCGAGCACAACGGCACCTTCCGCGGCAACAACCCCGCGTTCGTCACCGCCGCGGCCACCCTGGAGGCGTACTGGACCGACGGGGCCGCGATGGAGAAGCAGACCCGCGCCCGGGGCGAGCAGGTCGAGCAGTGGCTCATCGCGATCACCGAGGAGAACCTCGCCGACGTCAAGGAGTACCGCGGCCGCGGCCTGGTGTGGGGTGTGGAGTTCCACGACAAGGGCCGCGCGGAGCGGGTGGCGCGACGCGCCTTCGACCTCGGGCTGCTGGTCGAGACCTCCGGCCCGGAGAGCGAGGTCCTCAAGATGCTCCCCGCCCTCACCATCACCCCCGAGGAGCTGGACGAGGGTCTGAAGATCCTCGCCCGCGCCGTCCGCGAGACCGCGTGAGCCGCTGAACGGGCCCACGCGGGTCCACGCACACACACCCCGATCAAGGAGGCACGCAACACCGTGATCGTCCGTTCGTTCAAGGACATCGAAGGCACCGACCGGCACGTGAAGGCGGCGTCCGGCACCTGGGAGAGCAAGCGCATCGTCCTGGCCAAGGAGAAGGTCGGCTTCTCCGTCCACGAGACGATCCTGTACGCGGGTACGGAGACGTCGATGTGGTACGCCAACCACATCGAGGCCGTGGTCTGCGTCGAGGGCGAGGCCGAACTGACCGACCGCGAGACCGGGAAGACGTACACGATCACTCCCGGAACCATGTACCTCCTGAACGGGCACGAGCGGCACACGCTGCGTGTCAAGGAGGACTTCCGCTGCATCTGCGTGTTCAACCCGCCCGTCACCGGACGGGAGGACCACGACGAGAACGGCGTCTACCCGCTGCTGACCGAGGAGGTGTGAGTTCACCGTGACCACCGCGACCACACAGACGAACCCGACCGCCGTCACCGACCTCTACCCCACCCGGGGCGCCAAGGAGGTGGCCGTCCCCCGCCAGGACCCGGTCCTGTGGGGCACGCCCGACACGCCCGGCCCGATCTCGGCCGCCGATCTCCAGGGGTTCGAGCGCGACGGCTTCCTCGCCATCGACCAGCTGATCACCCCCGACGAGGTCGACGTCTACCGGCGCGAGCTGGACCGGCTGGTCGCCGACCCTGCGGTCCGCGCCGACGAGCGCTCGATCGTCGAGCCGAAGTCCCAGGAGATCCGCTCGGTCTTCGAGGTGCACCGGATCAGCGAGCTGTTCGAGGCCCTGGTGCGCGACGAGCGGGTCGTCGGCCGGGCCCGGCAGATCCTCGGCTCGGACGTCTACGTCCACCAGTCCCGGATCAACGTCAAGCCGGGCTTCGGGGCCAGTGGCTTCTACTGGCACTCGGACTTCGAGACCTGGCACGCGGAGGACGGTCTGCCGAACATGCGGACGGTGTCCGTCTCGATCGCGCTGACCGAGAACCTCGACACCAACGGCGGCCTGATGATCATGCCGGGGTCGCACAAGACGTTCCTCGGCTGCGCGGGTGAGACGCCGAAGGACAACTACAAGAAGTCGCTGCAGATGCAGGACGCGGGCACGCCGTCCGACGAGGCGCTGACCGCGCTGGCCGGCGAGCACGGCATCCGGCTGTTCACCGGCAAGGCCGGTTCCGCGACCTGGTTCGACTGCAACGCCATGCACGGCTCCGGCGACAACATCACGCCGTTCCCGCGCAGCAACGTCTTCATCGTGTTCAACAGTGTGGAGAACACGGCGGTGGAGCCGTTCGCGGCGCCGATCCGGCGGCCGGAGTTCATCGGGGCGCGGGACTTCACGCCGATCCGGTGAGACGAGACGGCCCGGGACTTCACTCAGGTGAGGCGACCGCGGCCCGACAGACCGGCCGGGGCCTCCTCGTGTGGGACGGGAGGCCCCGGCCGGTCTGTGTTCACCCGGCCAGCACGTCCAGCAGCCGGTCCACGTCGGCGGGCGTGTTGTACAGGTGGAAGGCGGCCCGCAGACAGCCCGCGCGGTCGGACACCTCGATGCCCGCCTCGCTCAGCCCGCCCTGCCGGTGGCCGAGTCCGGGCACGGAGACGATCGGCGAGCCCGGCGCGGGCACCGGCTGGTGGCCGAGCGCCGTGAGACCGGCGCGGAAGCGGTCGGCCAGGGCCAGGTCGTGGGCCCGTACGGCGTCCAGGCCCAGTTCCTCCACGAGTTGCAGCGATCGGCGGGCGCCGGCGTAGGAGAAGAGGGCGGGGCTCTCGTCGAACCGCCGTGCCGAGTGGGCGAGTTCCTCGACCGGGCCGTAGCAGCTGTCCCAGGGGCGCTCGCCCGCGACCCAGCCGGCGAACAGCGGGCGGAGATCGCCGAGGTCGTCCGGGACGGTGAGGAAGGCCGCGCCCCGCGGGCAGAGGAGCCACTTGAAGCCGACCGCGGAGACGTAGTCGTACGCGTCCGCGTCGAGGTCCAGCCAGCCCGCGGCCTGGGAGGCGTCGACGTACGTGCGCGCCCCGTGCTCGCGCGCGGCGGCGGTGATCGCGGGCAGGTCGGCGACGCGGCCGTCCGCGGACTGCGCGGCGCTCACGGCGACCAGCACCGTGCCGGGCCGCACCGCTTCGGCGACCCGCTCAAGGGGCACAGCGCGCACCTTGAGATCGCCGCGGACGTGGAAGGGGTTCACCACCGAGCTGAAGTCGCCCTCGGCGGTGACGACTTCGGCGCCCTCGGGCAGCGAGGCGGCGATCAGCCCGCTGTAGACGGCGACCGAGGCGCCGGCCGCCACCCGGCGGGCGGGGACCCCGGCCAGCCGGCCGAAGGCGGCGCGGGTCGCCTCGACGTCGGCGAACATGTCGGTCGGCCGCCCGGCGGCCGCCGCCTCCACGGCGGTGCGCAGGGCGGCGACGGTCCGCCGCGGCGGCAGCCCGGTGCTCGCGGTGTTCAGGTAGGTGTTCTTCGGGGCGAACTCGGCACGGACGAGGCTCTCGAAGGTCTCCATGGGACCACTGTGAGCTCCCGGGAAGCCAAAGTCCATTGCCGAAATGTACGGGTCCATCCAATGGCTGCTTATACGTCGGCCCCTGGCGGGGGTTTCCGCCCAGCGCCCCTGCCTGCGGTTTCCGCGCCGCGCCCACGCCGTCCGGCCGTGCGTGGGCGGCGCCGGGTCGCGCGGCCCCCGGCTCGTCGCGCGGATGTCATTCCGCGGCCACGGTGCGGTGCAGGACCAGATGGTGGCCGTCCGGGTCGGGCGGGACGTCCGGGGCGGGGGTCCATCCCCGGGCGGCGTAGAACGCCTGGGCGCGCCGGTTGCCGGCGTGCACCTCCAGCACCGCTGTCCTTCTGCCGTCGGCCCTCCACTGCTCCAGGCAGGCGGCGTGGAGCGCGGTGCCGACGCCCCCGCGCCAGTGGCCGGGGTCGACGTGGAACTGGAACAGCTTGACCGTTTCCGCCGGGGCGCCCTCGGGCGTGCGGAAGGAGGCCACGCCGATCAGCCGGTCGTCGCGCACCGCGCACAGCACCCGGCCGACGGGCCGCTCGATGGCCTCGCGCCATCTGGCCGGCCAGTCGGCGTCGGCGTCCGGCATGCCGTCCGGGTAGTACGTGGACCGGGCGCGCACCATCAGCGCGGCCACGGCTTCCGCTTCGGCCGGCAGGGCGGCCCTGATCACCAGGGGCTCGCTGCCACGAGGAGCATTGATCATGCCGCGGAAGACGTGCCCGGGGGTTACGGCGGTTCCGGCGCCCGGCTCAGCTGCCGTCCCGCAGGTCGGAGGGCCAGGCCGGGCGGAACTCGATGTGGTCGTAGGTGACCACGCAGCCCTCCCCCAGCGGCGACTGGGCCATGAAGCCGACCAGGGCCGCGCCCGACTCCTCCTCCCCGGCCAGGGTGAACAGGCGGACGAAGGTCCAGCGCACGCCGTCGCGGGAGGCGTGGAAGGCGAAGGCGCGGCCGGTGCGGCTCACCCGCAGCCAGACCGAACTGCCCTCGACCGTGAAGGCGTTGGCGTCGTCGGAGTGCCCCCGGGTGACCACCGTGCAGACGGCGGGCACGTCCGGGGAGTACTCCAGGCACAGCTTGGCCCAGGCCCGCTCGCCCACGTGGACGTAGAGGACACCGGCGTCGAAGGACGTGTTGAAGCCGACGGTGACCCGGGCGATCAGCTGGAAGTCGCCCTCCGGCGCCCCGAGCAGCCGGGGCGCGTCGGCGGCGGGGTCCAGCGCCTCGCCGGTGGGCGGCACGAACCGGTCCTGCCGGGGCCCGGCCCACCCGCTGAGGATCCCGTCCTCGAAGGACCAGTGGCCGTCGGGGCCGTAGGTGCGCAGGGGGAAGGGAAGTACGGGCAGCTCTACGTCCATGCGCAGAGTTTCCCAGCCTCCCCCGCGCCCCGTGGCCCCGGGGTGTTCAGTGCTCGCGGCGGCCGTTGAACCGGCGCGGCAGACCCAGCGGGTTGTCGTCCCGCAGCTCCGCCGGCAGCAGCGCCTCGGGGGCGTTCTGGTAGGCGACGGGGCGCAGCCAGCGCTCGACGGCCGTGCCGCCCACGGAGGTAGAGGTGGACGTCGTCGCCGGGTACGGGCCGCCGTGGTGCTGGGCCGGGGCGACGGCGACGCCCGTCGGCCAGCCGTTCACCACCACGCGTCCGGCGAGCGTCGTCAGCTCGGCGAGCAGTGCGGGACCTCGCCCCTCGCCCGCCGCCTCCTCGGCCGACAGCTGCACCGTCGCGGTGAGGTTGCCGGGCAGCCGGGACAGCACGGCAGCCGCCTCGCTCTCGTCCTCGTACCGGGCGAGGACGGTCACCGGTCCGAAGCACTCCTCCAGGAGCAGGTCGTGGGCGCCCTCGGCGGCCAGCCTGCTCGCCGGGACCGTCAGGAAGCCCGCGCTGACCGAGTGCTCCCCGCCCGCGCCCGGAGTCACCGGCGACTCCACCTCGGGCAGACCGGCCCGCTCGGCGATCCCGGCGAGGAAGTTGTCGCGCATCCGGTGGTCGAGCAGGACCCCGGCCTCGGTGTCGCTGACGGCGTCCGTCAGGGACTTCAGCAGCCGGTCGCCCGCCGCGCCCGCCGGGGCCAGCACGAGCCCCGGCTTCACGCAGAACTGCCCGACGCCCAGGGTCATCGACCCGGCCAGCCCGGCACCGATGGCCTCCGCCCGCTCGGCGGCGGCGGCCTCGGTGACCAGGACCGGGTTCAGCGACCCCAGTTCACCGTGGAACGGGATCGGCACCGGGCGTGCGGCGGCCGCGTCGAAGAGCGCCCGCCCGCCCCGGACCGACCCGGTGAAGCCCGCGGCGGCGACCAGCGGGTGCCGGATCAGCTCGAGGCCCGCCTCGAAGCCGTGCACGAGACCGAGGACGCCCGCCGGGACGCCGTGCCGCGCCGCCGCGTCCCGCAGCACCCGGGCGACCAGTTCGGACAGCGCCGGGTGGTCGGGGTGGGCCTTGACGACGACCGGGCAGCCGGCGGCCAGCGCGCTCGCGGTGTCGCCGCCGGCGACGGAGAAGGCGAAGGGGAAGTTGGAGGCCGAGTAGACGGCGACGACGCCCAGCGGCACCTTGTAGCGGCGCAGGTCCGGGACGGGTGGGGTCGCGGTGTCGTCGGGGTGGTCGATGATCACGTCCAGGAAGGCACCCTCCTCGACGATGTCCGCGAAGGAGCGCAACTGGTAGCAGGTCCGGGCGAGTTCACCGGTGAGCCGGACCGGTCCGAGCGCGGTCTCGGCGTCGGCGGCCTCGACGATGCGGTCCTTCGCGGCCTCGAGGCGGTCCGCGGCGGTGCGCAGGAAGGCCGAGCGGACCGCCCGGTCGGCGAGTGCGGCGCGCGCCTCGTGCGCGGCGCGGACGACGGCGTCCACCTCCTGGGCCGTGGCCTCCACCGCAACCTGTTCACGCTGCTTCCCGGTACGGGGGTCGACACTCCAGACTGGGGCTGCTGCCACCGCGAGTCCCTCCACAAGTCGTGCCGCAGCACTCGGCCGTTGCCTCCGGCCGCGTTCGGCGGTATTCGGGTCACCCACCAGGGGCGTTCGATATACTGAACACCGTCTCTGATGATGAACAAGGAGACTATTTCCCGTCGAACGAAGGGGTCAAGGGCGATGTCGGCAGCGGAGACAGGCGGCGGGGCGCAGGTCAAGTCCGCGGTGCGGACCGTGGAACTGCTCGAGTACTTCGCCGGCCGGCCCGGAATGCACTCCCTGGCGGCGGTCCAGGAGGCCGTCGGCTATCCCAAGTCCAGCCTCTACATGCTCCTTCGCACCCTGGTCGAACTGGGCTGGGTGGAGACCGACGCGACGGGCACGCGCTACGGCATCGGCGTACGGGCGCTGCTGGTCGGGACCTCCTACGTCGACGGGGACGAGGTGGTCGCGGCGGCCCGTCCGACGCTGGACCGGCTGTCGGACGACACCACCGAGACGATCCACCTGGCCCGCCTGGACGGCACCAACGTCGTCTACCTCGCCACCCGCCAGTCGCAGCACTACCTGCGCCCCTTCACCCGGGTCGGCCGCCGGCTGCCCGCGCACTCCACCTCCCTGGGCAAGGCGCTGCTGAGCACGTACACCGACGAGCAGGTCCGCGCGATGCTGCCGGAGACGCTGCCCGCGCTGACCGAGAACACGATCACCGACCGCGAGAAGCTCATCGAGGAGCTGCACCGGATCCGCGAGCAGGGCTTCGCCGTCGACCGCGAGGAGAACACGCTCGGGCTGCGCTGCTTCGGCGTGGCGGTCCCCTACCGCACCCCGGCCCGGGACGCGATCAGCTGCTCGGTCCCGGTGGCGCGCCTGACCCCCGCGCACGAGCAGATGGTGAAGGATGCCCTCTTCGACGCCCGTGACCGCCTGACGCTCGCCACCCGGAGGCTCTGAGAGATGCAGATCGTGCTCCGCGAGGTCCACGACAGCGACCTGCCGGTGTTCTTCCGGCAGATGAACGACCCGGAGGCCGCCCGGATGGCCGCCTTCGGGCCGAAGGACCCGGCCGACCGGGACGCCTTCGACGCCCACTGGAGGAGGATCCGCGCCTCCGCCGACGTCCTGCGCACGATCCTGGCCGACGGGGACGTGGTCGGCAGTACGGCGGTGTACGGCGAACCGGGCGAGCGCGAGGTCACCTACTGGGTGGACCGCGCGTACTGGGGCAGGGGCATCGCCACGGCCGCGCTGCGCGCCCTGCTGGCCCAGGTCCCCGAACGCCCGCTGTACGCACGGGCGGCCGCGGACAACGCCGGCTCGCTGCGGGTCCTGGAGAAGTGCGGGTTCCGCCGGTCCGCGCGGGCCAGGGGGTTCGCCCAGGCCCGCGGCGAGGAGATCGACGAGGTCGTGCTGATCCTGAAGTAGGTGCGTGCGGAGGGCGGCCGGAAGGGGCCGCCCCCACAGCTCGAAGGGGCCGCCCCCACGGCTCACTTCACGCCCAGCAACTGCTCCACCGGGTCGATCGCGAAGTACAGCAGGAACAGCGCCGAGACGCCCCACAGCAGCCAGTTGACCTCCTTGGCCTTGCCGAGGACGGTCTTGATGACGACGTAGGACAGGAAGCCGGCGCCGATGCCGTCGGTGATGGAGTACGTGAACGGCATGGCGGCGATGGTGAGGAACGCCGGGATGGCGATCTCGTAGCGGTCCCATTCGATGTGCTTGACGTGGGTCATCATCAGGAAGCCGACCGCGATCAGGGCGGGTGCGGCGGCCTGGAGCGGGACGATGGTCAGCAGCGGGGTGAGGAAGAGCGCGAGGCCGAACAGACCGCCGGTGACCAGGTTGGCGAGACCGGTGCGGGCACCCTCGCCGACGCCGGCCGCGGACTCGATGTAGGCGGTGTTCGAGGAGGCGGAGCCGACACCGCCGGCGATCGCGGCCGCGCCGTCGATGAACAGCACACGTCCGATGCCCGGCACCTGCCCCTGCTCGTCGAGCAGGCCCGCCTCCGCGCTGATGCCGACGATGGTGCCCATCGCGTCGAAGAAGTCCGAGAGGATCAGGGTGAAGACCAGCAGGACGACGGTGAGCGCGCCGGTCTCGCCGAAGGCGCCGAACAGGCTGAAGTGACCGACGAGCCCGAAGTCGGGACCGGCGACGATCGTGTCGGGCACCTTCGGGGTGGTAAGACCCCAGCTCTTGACGTCCGCGAGGGCGTTGATGACGATCGCCACCACCGTCATGGTCACGATGCTGATCAGGATGGCGCCCTTGACCCTGCGGGCGACCAGCGCGATGGTCAGCAGCACGCCGAGACAGAAGACCAGCACGGGCCAGCCGGTGAGCCGGCCGACGGCGCCGAGCTGCACCGGGACGGTGGTGTTCGCGGCGTCGGGCATGCGGCTGACGAACCCGGCGTCGACGAAGCCGATGAAGGCGATGAACAGGCCGATGCCGACGCCGATGGCCTGCTTGAGCTGTTGCGGGATGGCGTTCATGATCGCCTCGCGCAGTCCGGTGAGCACCAGGACGCAGATGACGACGCCCTCGATGACGACGAGGCCCATCGCGTCGTCCCAGCTCATCAGCGGGGCGAGCTGGAAGGCGACGACCGCGTTCAGGCCGAGGCCGGCGGCGATGGCGAGCGGCAGATTGCCGCCGACGCCCATGATGACCGTCATCACGCACGCCACCAGCGCGGTGGCGGTGACGAGTTGACCGGTGTCCAGCTGGTGGCCGAACTTGTCCTTGGCGCTGCCCAGGATGATCGGGTTCAGGACGAGGATGTAGGCCATGGTGAAGAACGTGGCGAAGCCGCCGCGTATCTCCCGGCCGAAACTCGACCCCCGTTCGGAGATTCTGAAATACCGGTCGAGGCCGCCTGCCGCGGGGGGCGAGGCACTTGGCCGGTCGGTCACCTTCTGTGTTTCGGACATGGCGGGTGCTCCTCGGTGCCTGAACGGTAGGTGTGCGGATGCTGGCTGGATTGTGCCCTCGCCAAACCTGTTTCGGGTCTTCCGTGAGTTAACGAATCCGGCACACCCCGCCCGGCTCCCGGGGCCCCGGTGCCGCGCGCACGATCGCCCCCGCCGGTGACGACCGGCGGGGGCGATGGCGGAGTCGGCGGTGCCCGGTGGGAACCGGCCGGCTAGCTGACGAAGTACGTCGGGTTGGGCAGCTTGTACGTCCGGTCGGCGTACCCGCCGTCGAGGTCCGAGTACTGGTCGCCGAAGTTGGCGACGATCTCGTAACCGAGGTCCTCGATGTGCTTGCGGGTGCCGGACTTGTACTGGACGGTGGTGCAGGTCCAGGTGCCCGGGGTGGCGCAACCGCTCAGGTAGGCGGGCGGGTTGGCCTTGTCCTTGAGGAACATGTGGTCGGCGTCGAGGTTCACGTCGGCGCCGATCTTCTTCAGGTTCTCCACCGCGGCGGAGCGCTGCGCCTCGCTCAGGCCCGAGTTGTAGAAGACCTCGACGCCCTTCTTCTCGGCGTACTGCACGAGCTCGGGGCTGCCGAACACCGCGGGGCGGTCGGCCCTGTTCACGTAGTCGGCCCACGTGGTGGGGTTGTACGTGTAGTTGTACCGCTTCTCGTAGTCGAGGCTGAGGAGCAGCGTGTCGTCGATGTCGAACACGACGGCCGGCTTCTCGCCCCGGTGGTGGGCCTTGCGGGCGGCCTTGTCGATGTAGCTCCTGGCGTCGGCGTCGATGCGCGCGAGGTCCTGGGCGTACGGGCTGTCCGGGGACGCCTGGTACACGCCGTTGCTGTCGGCCGCCGTGCCGTAGTAGGTGTCGATGTCCTTGACCAGGAGGCCTATGTTGTAGGGCTCGTGGGTGGAGTTGGCCGTCGACTGACCGGCCGTGGCCGCACCGGCGCCGTAGAGGGCGGCACCGGCGACGGCACAACTGGCGGCGATCGCCGCCGCTCTGAGGGACTTCCGCATGGAATCTCCGGATCTGGATGGTGAGTGATGCACCAGCTCACGCACTGTCTACGCGCATCACAAACCCAATGCGAGGAGCGTTATCCGATCGATACGCAAATCCGTCCGGCGTTCAACTCCCGTGCCCCTGCCCCCGACCGGCCGTTCACGCCCCGGGCTGACCGCCCCCGGGCGGGCCGGGCTCGCCGGGGGGGGTCAGCCCGCGCAGGGGTCCGGTACCCGGTTCAGGGCTTCCAGCCCGGGTCCCGCCCGCTGAGCCCTACGGTCCGCTCCAGCAGCGGGGCGTCCTCGGGGACGGCCACGACGGGACCGAACGGGCCGTCCAGGCGGTCCAGGCCGTCGGCCGCGGCACGCAGGAAGCCGTACGACGCCTCCACCGCGGCCGGGTCGGGCACGTACTCCTGGCCGGTGGCGCGGGCCAGGTCCCAGCCGTGGACCACCAGTTCGTCGGCGGCGACGGCACCGGCGACCGCGCCGGGGAGGTCGACGCCGCCCGCGCGGGTCGCGCCGGTCCAGGCGGCCGGGTCGCGCCACGCCTCGGCGAGCGCGTCGAGCACCTCGGGCAGTTCCTCGCGCCAGCCGGGCCCGATGTCCGGGACGGCGGCGTCCGGCCTGGTGTCCGTCGTCCCGCCCAGGTCCTTGCGCGCCGCGTCCCGGAACGCCACCGCCAGACCGAGCAGATGCCCCAGCAGATGGCGCACCGCGTAGTCCGGGCACGGCGTCACGGCGGCGAGCTGCTCCTCACGCACCCCTTCCGCCAGACGGGCCACAACCCGTGCCTGCGGTCCGAGGTCCAGGACGGTGTCGGTCATGGGCTGCTCCTTGCCTCTCGGGTGACTGCCTTCCTGAAGTAGACCCGCGGCCACGGCGGAACTCATCGGTGACGGGGCCACGGGGGCACACCTCCGGCGCATTGCCGATCGGGGGTGGCCGACCGGTGCGGCGGCGGTGCTCGGAAATAGGGCGTCCGACCGATCCCCCGGGGCGGGACTCAGCACCACGGTCGTCGGGTATGACGACGTATTCCCGGTCCCTGGTGCGGGTGCTGCGCGACCGTGAGGCGGGGCTGTGTCTGGCGGCGGCGGTGGTCTCCGGCTTCGGCTCGTCGGCGCTGTCCCTGGCGTCGGCCGTCTGGGTCAAGGACCTCACCGGCTCCAACGCGCTCGCCGCGCTGTGCCCGCTCGCCCTGTGGGCCCCCACCCTGGCCGGCCCGCCGCTCGGCACGCTCGCCGACCGCACCCGCCGCAGACCTCTGCTGATCGCCGTGAACCTGCTGCCGGCGGCGCTCCTGCTCCTGCTGTGCGCCGGCGGCTCCCCGGGCCGCCCCTGGCTGCTCCTCGCCGTCCTGCTCGGCCACGGCGCCGCCGGCACCGTGCACGACGCGGCGGAGTCGGCGCTGGTCGGCGCCGCGGTGGGTCCCGCGCTGCTCGGCGACTTCAACGGGCTGCGGACGACCGCCACCGAGGGCGTGAAACTGCTGGCGCCACTGGCCGGCACGGGCCTGTACGCGGCGTACGGCGGCCCGGCCGTCGCCGTGGTGGACGCGGCCACGTTCGTGCTCGCAGCGGGCCTGTACGCGCTGCTGCGCGTCCACGAGGAGCCCCCCGGCGGACCCGCGCACCCCTGGCGGGAGCGGACCGCCGAGGGCGCCCGCCGGCTGTGGACCGACCCGCGGCTGCGGCGGCTCGTCCTGGCCGGGGGCGCCACCATGTTCTGCGCCGGCCTGAACGGCGCGCTGCTCCAGGCCGTCGTGGACGGCCTCGGCCGCCCCGCGGGATACGCCGGTGTGCTGTACGCCGTGCAGGGTGCCGGGTCGGTCGCGGTCGGGCTCGTCTCCGGGGCCGCGCTGCGCCGCCTGGGCGAGGTGGGGTTCGCGGTGTACGGCATCGCCCTCACCGGTGCCGGGGTGGCCGTGCGGGCGGTCCCGTACGACACGGTGGCGCTGGCGGGCAGCGCGGCGATCGGGGCGGGTCTGCCCTGCGCGCTGATCGCCGCGTTCACCGCCGTGCAGCGGCAGACGCCCGGCGAGCTGCTGGGCCGGGTGGCCGCCACGGCCCACACGATCGTCCTGGCGCCGACCGTGGCCGGGATGGCGGTGGGGGCCGCGCTGGTCGAACACGTCGGCCCCGGGACGCTGTTGCTTCCGACGGGACTGGCGCTGCTGGTGACGGCGGCGGCGCTGCGCGAAAGGGCAGCGGATCTCACGACCGCGCGGGACACTTGACGCGGTGCGGGGCCCCGTTCACAGCGTGTCCACGCAGATGAACCTCGTCCATGCACACGGTTCATGGCCGCCGACGACGCAAGGAGACCGAGGATGCCCGCTCCCCGCACCGTTCTGCTCACCGGCGCCGCCGGCGGGATCGGCACCCTGATGCGGGACCTGCTGCCGGACCACGGCCACGCGCTGCGCTTGCTGGACGTCCGGCCGATCGAGGAGGAGCCGGACGCGATCACCGCGGACCTCGCCGACCGGGACGCCCTGCGCGGGGCGGTCCGGGGCGTGGACGCGATCATCCATCTGGCGGGCATCCCCCTGGAAGCCCCGTTCGGGAAGATCCTCGGGGTCAACATCGAGGGCACCTACAACCTGTACGAAGCGGCCCGCGAGGAGGGGGTCCGGCGGATCGTGTTCGCCTCCTCCAACCACGCGGTGGGCTGCACCCCGCGCCCGGGGGACGACGACCCGCTGATCCCGGTGGACACCCCCCACCGCCCGGACACCTTCTACGGTCTGTCGAAGTGCTTCGGCGAGGATCTCGCCCAGCTCTACTGGGACAAGCACGGCCTGGAGACCGTCTCGGTGCGGATCGGCTCCTGCCTCCCGGAACCGACCGACGTCCGGATGCTCTCGATCTGGCTGAGCCCCGGCGACTGCGCCCGCCTCTTCCACGCGGCCCTGACCGCCGAGCACGTCGGCCACACCGTCGTCTACGGCTCCTCCGCCAACACCCGCCTGTGGTGGGACCTGTCGACCGCGCGGGCACTGGGCTACGAGCCCCGGGACGACTCCGAACCGTACGCCGGGAAGCTGATCGCCGAGCAGGGCGAGCTGGACTCCGGGAACCCGGCACACGCCCGCCTCGGCGGCGAATTCGTGACCGACCCGCCGATCTGGCCGTACTGACGGCGCGGGGCGACGCACGGGAAGCCCGGAGCAGCGCGGAAGCGGCGGCGCACGAGGCCCGGGGCAGCGCGGGGCGGCGCGGGGGGGCGCGCACGAGGCCCGGGGCGGCTCGCGAGGCGGCCAGGCGCGGCGCGAAACGATCGTTCGCCACGGCGGGCGGGCATCGAACGGGCCCGCCCGCCGCCGCGTTCGGGCACCGCACCTGCCCGATCCCACTGGCGGGCGCACAGTCACGCAGGTCCGGGACGGGCACGCCGCCCGGCGATCGGGCACATACGGGCAGCATCGGTTCCGCAACAGGCCTGGTCCGTGCCGCACACCCGCTGTAGAACTTTCCACCGAGGGCCCCACAGGGCCCGAACGGGCAGCGCAGCAGGGAGAGCGGGTGTCGGCCGTGAGCGCGAGGACGGCGGAGGAGCGTCAGCGGGAGATCGTGCGGGTGGCCCGCGCCACCGGCGCGGTCGACGTCACCGCGCTCGCCGCCGCGCTGGGCGTGGCCAAGGAGACGGTACGGCGCGACCTGCGCGCCCTGGAGGACCACGGACTGGTCCGCCGCACTCACGGCGGCGCCTATCCGGTGGAGAGCGCCGGTTTCGAGACGACGCTCGCCTTCCGCGCCACCAGCCACGTCCCCGAGAAGCGCCGGATCGCCGCCGCGGCGGCCGAGCTGCTCGGCGACGCGGAGACCGTCTTCGTCGACGAGGGCTTCACCCCGCGGCTCATCGCCGAGGCGCTGCCGACGGACCGGCCGCTGACCGTGGTCACCGCGTCCCTGCCCGTCGCGGGCGCCCTCGCCGAGACCGAGAACGTCTCGGTGCTGCTGCTCGGCGGCCGGGTCCGCGCGGGCACGCTGGCGACCGTCGACCACTGGACGACGAAGATGCTCGCCGGCTTCGTCCTCGACCTCGCCTACATCGGCGCCAACGGCATCTCCCGGGAGCACGGCCTGACCACGCCCGACCCCGCCGTCAGCGAGGTCAAGGCGCAGGCCATCCGCGCGGCGCGGCGGACCGTCTTCGCGGGGGTGCACTCCAAGTTCGGCGCGGTCAGCTTCTGCCGGTTCGCGGAGGTCGGGGCGCTGGAGGCGATCGTGACGAGCACCCTGCTCCCGGCGGCCGAGGCCCATCGTCACGCCCTGCTGGGCCCGCAGGTCATCCGGGTCTGATTTCTCGAACTCACCTGCCACGCAGGGGTTGTCCGCGCCGAGGGGCACCCCTTATCCACCTATTCGTCCAGGAGCGATCCATGCGAACCCAGAGCCGACGGCGGCCGCGAGCGACGCTCGCCCTGGCCGCCGCAGGGACGCTGCTCGCCCCGCTGCTCTCCGGCTGCTGGGTCGGAGCGGGCGGGGCCGGGTCCGGCGGCGACTCGATCAACGTCCTGATGGTCAACAACCCGCAGATGCTGGAGCTGCAGAAGCTCACCGCCGCGCACTTCACCAAGGAGACCGGCATCAGGGTGAACTTCACCGTGCTGCCGGAGAACGACGTCCGCGACAAGATCAGCCAGGACTTCGCCAACCAGGCGGGCCAGTACGACGTCGCCACCCTGTCCAACTACGAGATACCGATCTACGCCCGCAACGGCTGGCTGCGCGAGCTGGACCCGTACGTGGCCCGGGACCCGGCCTTCGACCAGCAGGACATTCTCGGGCCGATGCGCGAATCGCTCACCGCCGACGACGGCGGACTCTACGGCGAGCCCTTCTACGGCGAGTCGTCGTTCCTCATGTACCGCAAGGACGTGTTCGCGGCGAAGGGCCTGCGGATGCCCGCCCGCCCCACCTGGCGGCAGGTGGCCGACCTGGCCGCGAAGGCGGACGGCGCCCGGCCCGGGATGCGGGGCATCTGCCTGCGCGGACTGCCCGGCTGGGGCGAGCTGGCGGCCCCGCTGACGACCGTGGTGAACACCTTCGGCGGCACCTGGTTCGACAAGGACTGGAAGGCGCGCCTGGACTCCCCCGAGTTCCAGAAGGCGACGAAGTTCTACGTCGGCCTGGTGCGGGCGCACGGCGAGTCCGGCGCCGCCCAGTCCGGGTTCGCCGAGTGCCTCAACAACATGACCCAGGGCAAGGTCGCCATGTGGTACGACGCCACCTCGGCGGCCGGCTCCCTGGAGGCGGCGGGCTCCCCCGTCAAGGGCAGGATCGGCTACGCCCCCGCGCCGGTCGAGCGGACGTCGTCCTCGGGCTGGCTCTACACCTGGGCCTGGGGCGTCCAGAAGGCGTCCCGCAACCCCGGCAAGGCCTGGAAGTTCGTCTCCTGGGCCTCCGGCAAGGGCTACGAGCAGCTCGTCGGCGACCGTGCCGGCTGGTCCGACGTCCCGGCCGGCAAGCGCGCGTCGACGTACGCGAACCCCGCCTACCGCAAGGAGGCCGCCGCCTTCCAGGAGCGGACGAAGGACGCCATCGAGAGCGCCCGGCCCGGCGACCCGGGCGTGCAGCCGCGGCCCGCGCCCGGCATCCAGTTCGTCGGCATCCCCGAGTTCACCGATCTCGGCACGAAGGTCTCCCAGGAGATCAGCGCGGCCGTCGCCGGACGCCAGTCCGTCGAGGCGGCCCTGAGGAAGTCCCAGAAGCTCGCCGCGAAGATCTCCGAGGAGTACGAGGGACGATGACCGCCACGACCACCGCGCCGGTAGCCGCCGCTGCCTCCCGCGCGCTGCGCCCGACCTCGCCGCGGCTGCGCGCCTGGGCCACCCGTGCCCCCCTGCTGCCCGCGCTCGTCTTCATGATCGCCGTGACCCAACTCCCCTTCGTGGCCACGCTGGTGATCTCCTTCTTCGACTGGAACGCCCTCTATCCCAAAGCCCGCCACTTCACCGGCCTCGGCAACTACCGTCAGGTGCTCACCGACCCCGCTCTGCGCCACTCGGTGTGGACGACCGTGCTGCTGACGGTGGCGGTGGTGCTGGCGAGCCTGGTGCTGGGGCTGCTGCTCGCCCTGCTCCTGGACCGGAGGTTCCCCGGCCGCGGGGCGGTCCGCACCCTGCTCATCGCGCCGTTCCTGGTGGTGCCGGTGGCCGCGGCGCTGCTGTGGAAGCACGTGCTCTACAACCCCGAATACGGCCTGTTCAACGGCCTGTTGCACTACGTCGGCGGCCCGCAGCCCGACTGGATCTCGACCACCCCGCTGCTCGCCGTCGAGGCCTCGCTGGTGTGGCAGTGGACTCCGTTCATGATGCTGATCCTGCTGGCCGGGCTGCAGAGCCGGGACCAGCAGCAGATCGAGGCCGCGCGGGTGGACGGCGCCGGCGACTGGCAGATCTTCCGCCACCTGACGCTGCCGCACCTGCGCCGCTACCTCGAACTCGGTGCCCTGCTCGGCTCGATCTACATCGTGCAGAACTTCGACGCCGTCTTCACGCTCACCTCCGGCGGCCTGGGCACCGCCAACCTGCCCTACACCGTCTACCAGAGCTTCTACCAGGCCCACGAGAACGGCCTCGCGTCCGCCGCGGGCGTCCTGGTGGTCATCGGCTCGATCGTCATCGCGACCTTCGCCCTGCGCGTGGTGTCGTCCCTCTTCCGCGAGGAGGTGTCCCGCGCATGAGTACCCTCGCCCCGCGCTCCCGGAGCCGCCGACCGGGCCTCGGCCTGGTGGCCTGGCTGGCCGGCGTCGTCTTCTTCCTGCCCATCGCCTGGATGGCCCTGACGTCCTTCCACTCGGAGACCGACGCGGCGGCCAACCCGCCGTCCTTCGCGGCAGCGCTGACCCTGGACGGCTACCGCGAGTTCTTCGGCACCGGCGGCGGGGCGAGCCCGTGGCCCGCGCTCGTCAACTCCACCGTGGCGTCCGTGGTGTCCACCGGCTGCGTCCTGCTGCTCGCCCTCCCGGCGGCGTACGCGCTGTCGATCCGGCCGGTGCGCAAGTGGACCGACGTGCTGTTCTTCTTCCTGTCCACCAAGATGCTGCCGGCCGTGGCGGGCCTTCTGCCGATCTACCTGTTCGCCCGGAACGCCGGAATGCTGGACAACATCTGGCTGCTGGTCGTGCTCTACACCGCGATGAACCTGCCGATCGCGGTGTGGATGATGCAGTCCTTCCTCGCCGAGGTGCCGGTGGCGGTGATCGAGGCCGCGCGGGTGGACGGAGCGCGCTTGCCGACCGTCCTGGCCCGGGTGGTCGCGCCCATCGCCCTGCCGGGCATCGCCGCGACCGCCCTGATCTGCTTCATCTTCAGCTGGAACGAACTGCTCTTCGCCCGGGTGCTCACCGGCGTGGTGGCCGAGACCGCACCCGTCTTCCTGACCGGCTTCATCACCAGCCAGGGCCTGTTCCTGGCCAAGGTGTGCGCCGCGTCGCTGGTCATCTCCCTGCCGGTGCTCGCCGCGGGGTTCGCCGCCCAGGACAAACTGGTCCAGGGCCTGTCGTTGGGAGCCGTGAAATGAAGGCCGCCGTCATCGAGTCCGTGGGCCGCGCCGTCGTCACCGAGGTCCCGGACCCGGCGCCAGGGCCCCGCGAGGTGGTCGTGGAGGTGGCGGCCTGCGGACTGTGCGGCACGGACCTGCACATCCTGCAGGGCGAGTTCGCGCCCGAGCTGCCGATCGTGCCCGGCCACGAGTTCGCCGGCGAGGTGGTCGGCGTCGGCACGCGGGTCACGGAGGTGTCGGTCGGCGACCGGGTGGCGGTGGACCCCTCGCTGTACTGCTACGAGTGCCGGTACTGCCGCACCGGCCACAACAACCTGTGCGAGCGCTGGGCCGCGATCGGCGTGACCACCGCGGGCGGCGCCGCCCAGTACGCGGTGGCCCCCGTGGCGAACTGCGTGCGGCTGCCCGAGCACGTCCGTACCCAGGACGCGGCGCTGGTGGAACCGCTGTCGTGCGCGGTGCGCGGCTACGACGTGCTCCGTGCGCGCCTCGGCGCGCACGTCCTGATCTACGGGTCCGGGACCATGGGCCTGATGATGCTGGAGCTGGCCAAGCGGACGGGCGCGGCGAGCGTGGACGTCGTCGACGTGAACCCGGCGCGGCTGGAGACGGCGCGCCGGCTCGGCGTCTCGGCGGCCGCGGCGAGCGCGGACGAGCTGGACCGGCCGCGGGGCTGGGACGTGGTGGTGGACGCGACCGGCAACGCGGCGGCGATCCAGGACGGACTGGACCGGGTCGCGAAGGCGGGCACGTTCCTCCAGTTCGGTGTGGCCGACTACGCGACACGGGTGACGATCGACCCGTACCGGATCTACAACCAGGAGATCACGATCACCGGGTCGATGGCGGTGCTGCACAGCTTCGAGCGGGCGGCCGAGCTGTTCGCGAACGGGGTGCTGGACCCGGAGGTCTTCATCAGCGACCGCGTTCCGCTGGAGCGGTACCCGCAGGCGCTGGAGCAGTTCGCGGCGGGGGTGGGCCGGAAGATCGTGGTCGTGCCGTAGGGGAGGCGGGCCGGGGGCGCGGCGAGTCTCGCCGGACGCGCGCAGGGTAAGGGAACGGTAAAGGGGGTTCGTTCGTTCTCCCGGTATGACAGCTATGACCCCCGGCTCGAACATCCCTCTCTCCGCCGCCCGCGTGACGGTGGACGTCGCCGCCCCGGTGCGGCTCGACGTATCGGGCCTGCTGCTCACCGCCGACGGCAAGGTGCGCTCCGACGACGACTTCATCTTCTACAACCAGCCCACCGGGCCCGGTGTGACCTACCGCTCGGGCGGCGGCACGGCGCCCGACGCGATCACCGTGGACACCACCGCCGTCCCCCCGGGCATCGAGAAGATCGTCGTCACCGCCAGCCCGGACGCGGCGGGCCAGACCTTCCAGGGCATCGAGCCGACGGCCACCCTGCGCGACGCGGACGGCGGCGCCGTCCTGGCCACCTTCACGCCCCCGCGGCTCGGCACCGAGACCGCCCTGGTGGTCGTGGAGATCTACCTGCGGGGCGGCCAGTGGAAGGCCCGCGCCGTCGGCCAGGGGTACGCCGACGGGCTCGCGGGCATCGCGACCGATTTCGGCGTCACGGTGGAGGAACCGGCGGCGCCGCCCGCCCCCGTGGGCCAGGCGCCGGTGCCCCCGCCGCCGCCCGGCGCGCCGCAGCCCGCCGCGCCGGTCACCGCTCCCCCGGCACCGGCCGCACCGCCTGCCCCGCCCGCCGCCGCCCCCGCTCCCGGCGCCGGGAAGATCAACCTCGACAAGGGCCGGGTCAGCCTGCAGAAGAACCAGACGGTGTCCCTGGTCAAGGGCGGCCGCCCGCTGCTGTCCCAGGTCAAGATGGGCCTCGGCTGGGAGCCCGCGTTCCGCGGCGCGGACATCGACCTGGACGCCTCCGTCATCGCCTACGGTCCGCAGCGCAACCACCTCGACAGCTGCTACTTCGGCAAGCTGACCATCCTGAACGGCGCGGTCAAGCACTCCGGCGACAACCTCACCGGTGAGGGCGCGGGCGACGACGAGGTGATCGTGGTCGACCTCGGGCGCCTCCCGCAGGAGGTGACCGGCCTGGTCTTCACGGTGAACTCCTTCTCCGGGCAGAAGTTCACCGAGGTCGCCAAGGCGTACTGCCGTCTGATGGACGCGGCCTCCGGCGAGGAACTCGTCCGCTTCGACCTCACCCACGCCGAGGCGCAGACCGGGGTGATGATGGCCAAGCTCATCCGGCAGTTCTCCGGCGAGTGGGAGATGACCGCTCTGGGCGATTTCGTCAAGGCCCGCACCGTACGCAACATGGTGAAGCCGGCGGCTCAGGCGCTGTAGGGGGACACCCCAGGACGGGCGCCCTCGACCGGAGGGCGCCCGCCCCCCTTCGCGGACGGTCGCGCTCCGGACGCCGCGGGCCTGGCGAGCGAATCGGCTCCCGGGGGCAGTCAGCCGCGCTGCTGGCGCTTCCAGGGGCCCGTGACGGCGACCATGATGCCCGGCTCCTGGATGTTGGCGAACAGGGTGCGCCCGTCGGGCGAGAAGGTGACGCCGGTGAACTCGCTGTACTCCGGCTCCTGTTCGGTGCCGATGTTCAGGTCGTTGCGGGCGATCGGGTAGGTACGCCCGCTGTCGGTGGCGCCGAACAGGTGCTGCACGCCCTCGCCGTCCTCGGCGATGACGAGACCGCCGTAGGGGGAGACGGTGATGTTGTCCGGGCCGTCGAAGGCGCCGTCCTCGGCCGGGGCCGGGTTGACGCCGAAGAGGACCTTCAGGGTGAGCGTGCGGCGCTTGGGGTCGTAGAACCAGACCTGGCCGTCGTGCTGGACCGGGCTCTCCGCACGGGCGAAGGAGGAGACGATGTAGGCGCCGCCGTCGCCCCACCACATGCCCTCCAGCTTGCGGGCGCGGGTGATCCGGTCGTCGGTGAACTGCTTGCGCGTGGGGACCGTCTTCGCGTCGCGGTCGGGGACGTCGACCCAGTCGACGCCGTACACGGTGCCGGTCTTCGTGGCGCGCGAGAGGTCGTCGACGAACTTGCCGCCGGAGTCGAAGCACTTGAAGGCCTGCAGGCGGCCCGCGTCGTCGGCGAGGGTGCGCAGCTTGCCGCGGCCGTGCCGGAAGCCCTCCGGCGGGGTCCAGCGGTAGAGCAGGCCGTTGGGGCCGGAGGCGTCCTCGGTGAGGTAGAGGTGGCCCCGCTTGGGGTCCACCACCACGGCCTCGTGCGCGTACCGTCCCAGGGCCTTGACGGGTCGGGGGTCGCGGTTGGCGCGCCGGTCCTCGGGGTCGACCTCGAAGACGTACCCGTGGTCCTTGGTCATGCCGTTCTGGCCGGCCTTGTCCTCGGTCTCCTCGCAGGTCAGCCAGGTGCCCCAAGGCGTGCTGCCGCCCGCGCAGTTGGTGGAGGTGCCGGCGATGCCGACCCACTCCGCGACATGGTCGCGGCGCACCTCGACGACGGTGCAGCCGCCGGAGGCGGCCGGGTCGTAGACCAGGCCCTCGGTCAGCGGCACCGGGTACTTCCAGTTCGCGCGCGGGCCCTTGAGCTCGTGGTTGTTGACCAGGAGGGTCGCGCCTCGCGGGCCCTCGAAGGTGGCGGTGCCGTCGTGGTTGGAGGGAGTGAACTCGCCGGACTCCAGCTTCGTCTCCCCGCTCCGGGTGATGATCCGGTACGAGAAGCCGGCGGGCAGGGCCAGGATGCCCTTGGGGTCGGGGAGCAGCGGCCCGTAGCCGACGCCGCCGTGCGCCGCCGCCGTCTCCTCACCGGCGCTGCCGGTCTCGGCGGAGGCGAGGGCGTTCGGCGCGGTGGCGAGGGCGCCGACGCTGCCGGCCAGGGCGACTCCGGCGCCGGTGAGCGCGGAGTTCCTCGCGAAGTCCCTGCGGGTGAGCGACATGGTGTCTCCTGTGACGGTGTCAGAGCCGTGGAGGGGCGACGGCCTCGTTCCGGCGCAACCGTCCCGCCTGCCGCTGAACAGGAGTTGAACGCCATCCGACTTCACCGGGCTCCCTTCCATGAATCCGTATACAAGAACCCACGAGAGGCAAAAGCCCGGACCTGGGCCCCGCGCCGGCACGATCACCGGCGCCGGGACAGCGGCCGGACCCGCCGGGGCAGGAGCCGCCCCCGGGAGCGGGAGCCGGACCGCCGGCAGCCGGGGATACACGCGCCTACGCCGGACCTGCGCCGCCGCCCGCGCCGCGTCTTCGCCAGCCCCGCGCCGCGCCTCGCCGGGGACACGTCCTCGCCGGGCCCACACCGCGCCCGCGCCGGACCCGCATCACGACCTCGCCAGGCCGACGCCGCACCTGCACCGAGCCCGCGCCGGCGCACAGCCGGGGCCGACCTCACATCCTTGGCGCGCCTACGCCTCGCCAGCCCCGCGCCCGCGCCTTCGCCGGGGACACGTCCTCGCCGGGCCCACACCGCACCCGCGCCGGACCCGCATCACGACCTCGGCGGCCGACGCTGCGCCTGGGTAGAGCCCGCGCCTCGCCCGCGCCAGGCCGACGCCTCGTATGCGCCGGGCCCACGCTGCGCCTGCGTCGCGTCCTCGCCGGGCCGACGCTGCGCCTGCGCCGGGCCGTAGCCCCTCCCTCTCGCCGGAGAGGCCTCAGCCCCCGTGCGCGGAACGTGCCTTGAAGGCGGCCTTGCGGGCCTCCTTGGCCACCTTCTTGTCCGGGTGCAGCCGGCCCATCGCCTCCAGCACGTCCGCCGTGGCGGGATGGTTCACCCGCCACGCCGCCGCGAAGAAGCCGCTGTGCTGCCGGGCCAGCCCCTCCACCAGCGCCTGGAGCTCGGTCGAGTTCCCCTCGGCCGCGAGCTGCGCGGCGAGCGTGTCGACGGTCAGCCAGAACACCATCTCCTCGGACGGCGCCGGCACGTCGGCGGCGCCCTGTTCGGTCAGCCAGACCCGCGCCAGCCCGCCCAGCTCCGCGTCGCCGAGCACCTCCCGCAGCGCCGGCTCGGCCTGCGCCCCCACCAGCGACAGGGCCTGCTGGCAGCGAAGCCGCCGCAGTGGCGCCCTGGCGTCACCACCGCGCGCCGCCGCGAGCAACTCCCGTGCCGCGTCCAGGGCTTCGCGGCGCGCGAGCCACTGCTCGGTCTCCGCCTGCGCGGCCGCGGGCGGGAAGTGGGCCGTGCCGTCGAGCAGCGCGTCGGCTCCCTTGTCCGCGAGGTCCCCGACCGCCGGGGCCTCGAACCCGGCCTCCAGGAGCCGGGACCGCAGCCCGTACCGCCCGAGGGGCGTCAGCCGCACCATGCCGTAGCGGGCGACGTCCATCTCGTCGTCCGGCGCCGACGGCTCCTCCTCGGCGTCCGCCATGAGCTCCTCGTCCACCGGCCGGTACTCCACCAGGCCGACCGGCTCCAGCAGCCGGAACTGGTCGTCCAGCCGCATCATGGCGTCGGACACCTGCTCCAGCACGTCGTTCGTGGGCTCACCCATGTCACTGGGCACGATCATGGAGGCGGCCAGCGCCGGGAGCGGCACCGGGCCCTCGCCGGGCCCGTCCTCGCCGACCGTCAGCAGATACAGGTTGCCGAGCACCCCGTCGAGGAACTCCGCCTCGCGCTCGGGGTCCCAGTCCAGCGACGAGAGGTCGACCGTGCCGCCCTCCTCCATCGCGTCGACGAGGTCCTCCAGGTCCGGCACGCTCGCGTCGGCCAGCACCGTCTCCAGCGCCCCGCGCCAGACGGTGAGCACGTCGTGCGGCGAACCGGCGAGCAGGCCCAGACCGTCCCCGGACGCCACGGTGCCCGCCTCCTCGTCGGTGATCTCGACGAGGCCGGTGTCGAGGGCGACCCGCCACGCCTCGCTCGCCGAGGCCGCCGCGTCGTTCCCGCTCAGCCCGAGCGCCTCGGCCGCGGCGGGCAACTGCTCGTCCACCAGTCCGCCGCCGGCGTCGACGCGGGTGCCGGGCCCGGCCCAGCGGGCGAGCTTCGCGGCCCGCGACAGCAGTGGGGTGGCGAGCGCGTCCCGGGCCAGCTCCGGTTCGGAACTCAGCCGCACCGGCGGCAACGGGGACCTGTCTGACATCGGCTGGTTCTCCTAGGGCGCCTTGAGGGCCGTACGACCTTCGGAACACCGTACGACCGCCTGCAGGGGCGGCCCACGGCTCAACCGCTCAGCCTAGACGGATTTCCACCCATGCCGCCCGGTTCATCTCCCCGACAGCCTTCATACATGGCCGAAACCTTGACAACTACCGTGACCACACTGGAGATTGACGCGCGTAGAAATTCGGGGGACATCTGTTCACTGATCTCTGCGCGCTCCGCCTCCGCCCCACCGGTCGCGGCCCGCGGTCCCACGCTCCACCCACGTCCCGGCGCTCACGAAACTCCCCGGAGGGATTCCGTTGCCGAGCAAGTCTTCCGCGCGCCTCGGCGCGCTGACCGTCGCCGCCGTCTGTTCCGCGGCGGCCGCAGTTCAAATGATCGTCCTGCCCGTGGCGGCGCACGCCGACTCCGTGCGCATCCACGACATCCAGGGCACCACCCGGACCTCCCCGTACGCCGGCCAGAAGGTCACCGACGTGGCCGGAATCGTCACCGGCGTGCGCACCTACGGCTCGTCCAAGGGCTTCTGGATGCAGGACCCGGCCGCGGACGACGACCCGGCCACCAGCGAGGGCGTCTTCGTCTTCACCGGTTCCGCCCCCAAGGTCGCCGTCGGCGACTCCGTGACGGTCACCGGCACGGTCTCGGAGTACGTGCCCGGGGGCACCTCCTCCGGCAACCAGTCGGTCACCGAGATCACCAAGCCCGCCGTCACCGTCGTCTCCGGCGGCAACGCGGTTCCGGCCCCGGTCGTCGTCGGTGCCGACGCCGTGCCGGACGCGTACACCCCGGCCGGGGACCCCGCCGCGAACGGCTCGATCAACGGCCTGCCGCTGCGGCCCTCGACGTACGCCCTGGACTACTTCGAGTCCCTGGAGGGCATGAACGTCCAGGTCGCCGACGCCCGCGTGGTCACCGCGACCGACCCGTACAGCGAGCTGTGGGTCACGGTGAAGCCGCACGAGCACCGCAACCGCCGCGGCGGCACGGTGTACGGCTCCTACGACTCCCAGAACACCGGCCGGCTCCAGATCCAGTCGCTGGGCCCGACCGCCGGCTTCCCCGTCGCGAACGTCGGCGACACCCTCGCCGGCACCACCACCGGCCCGCTGGACTTCAACCAGTACGGCGGCTACACCCTGGTCGCGAGCAGCCTCGGCACGCTCGAGCAGGGCGGCCTGGAGCGGGAGACGACCCGCAGGCAGTCGCGCGGCGAGCTGGCGGTGGCCACGTACAACGTGGAGAACCTCGACCCGTCCGACGACACCTTCGCCGCCCACGCCTCCGCGATCGTGAACAACCTCCGGTCGCCGGACATCGTGTCCCTGGAGGAGATACAGGACGACAACGGCGCCACCGACGACGGCACGGTCGACGCCGCGCAGACGGTCACCAAGCTGATCGACGCGATCGTCGCGGCGGGCGGCCCGAAGTACGACTGGCGCTCGATCAACCCGGTCAACGACCAGGACGGCGGCCAGCCGGGCGGCAACATCCGCCAGGTCTTCCTGTTCAACCCCGGGCGGGTGTCCTTCACCGACCGTCCGGGCGGCGACTCCACCACCGCCGTCGGCGTCACCGGTGAGCACGGACGGGCGGCCCTGACGGCCTCCCCGGGCCGGATCGATCCGGCGAGCGGCGCCTGGGAGGACAGCCGCAAGCCGCTGGCCGGCGAGTTCGTCTTCCGTGGCCGCACCGTCTTCGTGATCGCCAACCACTTCGCCTCCAAGGGCGGCGACCAGGGGCTGACCGCGCAGTACCAGCCGCCGGCGCGCAAGTCGGAGGTCCAGCGTCACCTGCAGGCCGCCGAGGTGAACGCCTTCGTCAAGGACATCCTGAAGGTGCAGCGGAACGCGGACGTCATCGCGCTCGGCGACATGAATGACTTCGAGTTCTCCGACACCGCCGGCATCCTCGAGGGTGACGGCGAGCTGTGGTCGGCGATCAAGTCGCTGCCGAGGGGCGAGCGGTACACCTACGACTACCAGGGCAACGAGCAGGTCCTGGACCAGATCCTGGTCAGCCCGTCGATCCGGCGCGGCTGCGACTTCGAGTACGACAGCGTGCACATCAACTCGGAGTTCCACGACCAGATCAGCGACCACGACCCGCAGGTGCTGCGGTTCCACCCGTAGTCGCGGTCCCGCGGCCCCGCGGCCCCTCCGGGGGTCCCGCGATCTCGCGGAACGGCCGGAGGGGCCCCGCGCCCGAACGCGGGACCCCTCCGGCCACTGCTGCCACCGTTGCCACTTGTTGCCACTACGGCGGCTCGGCGTCTGGAACTACGGTCACCGCTGCCTCTGACGCCTCGTCGGCGTCAGTGGCGTCCGCCGTGCCGCCGGGCCAGCACTCCGGCCGTGACGACGGCCGCGCCGACCGCACCGGCGATCATCATCGGGCGCGGATTGCGACGGCACGCCTCGACGGCGGCGCGCATCCGGCGCGGCACGGTCTGCCCGGCCGCGTGCCCGGTCTCCGCCGCCCTCTCCTGTGCCGCGTGCCCGGCGTGGCTCGCCCTCTCGTGGACCCGGTGTCCCGCGTGGCTCGCCCTCTCCTGCATCCGGTGCCCGGCATGACTCGCCTTCTCCTGCACCCGGTGCCCGGCCCGCGAGGCGGTGCTGCGCAGATGCACCGTCATCGCGCCGGCCTTGTCCCGCAGATCGGCGGCACGGGCCTTGGCACGGCCCTTCACGTCGGCCTTGGCGGCCAACTCCTCAACGGTGTCGCCGAGCTGACTTCTCGTCTCCTCGATCTGCTGCCGCAGTTCGTCGGGGCCCTTCGCGCCGGCGGCCGGAGTGGATCCGCCGCCCGCCCCCTGCGTCCTGTCCGTCATCGGTGGTGCGCCCTTTCCTTTATCTCCTCGACGTCCGCCTTGACACTGCCGAGCGCCTCCTCGGGCGTGGGCGGCGTGGCCCGGCGCAACTGGGCGCGGCCCGTCGCGGCCAGTACGCCGGCCACCGTGAACAGCACGGCGGTCACGATGAGCGCCGCGGCCCACACGGGCAGCACCAGTGAGAGCGCGGCGGTGCCCGTCCCGGCGAGCGCGATCAGACCGACGTAGCCGACCGCGCCCGCGGCGCCGATCAGCCCGCCGCCGCGCCCGGCGCGCCGTCCCTTCTGGGTCAGCTCCTCCTTGGCGAGGGCCAGTTCCTGCCGCACGAGGCGGGAGACCTGTTCGGTGGCCTGGTGGACGAGTTCGCCCACCGAGTGCTCGCCCACCGGTTCTCCGCGCGCCGCGCGTTCACCGCCGGGGTGGGCACCCACGGCTTGCTCGGCCGTGGCGCGGTCGTCCGCCGGGCGGCGCTCGGAGAGCGCGGGCCTGGCGTTGGTGGTCCCGGTCACGGTGTTCCGCCTCCTCTCGGTCCGGAACACCCGGGTACCCCGGGCAGCCCCCGCTACCCCTGGCCCGCACCGCCGGAGCCGCGGTCTCCGAGTCGGGCGAGCTGGCCCTGGACCCAGTCCGGCCGGGCCGGCAACAGGGCTGCCTCCGCGACGAGTTCGGGCACACCGAGCTACTCCCCCGCCCGACGCCTCCGGGACCGCCCGCCCCGGCAGCCTTCCCGGGACCGTGGGGCTCCGATGCCGGCCGTCCATGCAGTAGGACTTACCGTTACCCGTCAGGAGATTTAAGTGGAGCTTCACAATGATCCCGCCGACACTACTCCCATGACGACGACTGCCATGACGAGCGCGACGACGAGGACGAAGCCGGCCCCGGCGTCCGGGGGCCCGCCCTTCGGCCGCGCCCTCTGCGCGATGATCACGCCGTTCACCCCGTCCGGCGCGCTCGACACCGCCGGCGCCGGCCGGCTCGCCGACCGTCTGGTGTCCGAGGGCTGTGACGGCCTCGTCCTCAGCGGCACGACGGGCGAGTCGCCGACCACCACGGACGCCGAGAAGGCCGCACTGGTCCGGGCCGTGCGCGAGGCGGTGGGGAACCGGGCCTCGATCGTCGCGGGCGTCGGCACCTCCGACACCCGGCACACCGTGGAACTGGCGCACCGGGCGGAGAAGGCGGGCGCCGACGGGGTGCTGGTGGTCACGCCGTACTACAGCAGGCCCCCGCAGGACGCGGTGGAGGCGCACTTCCGCGAGGTCGCCGACGCGAGCGGGCTGCCGGTGATGCTCTACGACATCCCGGGCCGCACCGGCACCCGCGTGGAGCCCGACACCCTGCTCCGCCTGGCCGGGCACCCCAGGATCGTGGCGGTGAAGGACTGCTCCTACGACTTCCTCGGCGCCCAGCGGGTCCTGGCCCGGACCGATCTGGCGTACTACGCCGGCTGCGACGAGCACAACCTCGCCCTCTACGCGGTCGGCGGCGCGGGATACGTCAGCACGGTCGCGAACGTCGTCCCGCACCGGCTCCGCGCCGTACTGGACGCGTTCGACGCGGGCGACACGGCAGGGGCGGCCGGGCTCCAGCGGCAGGCCACCGGCCTCATCGCGCGGATGATGTCCGCCGGCCTGCCCGGCGCGGTCACCGCCAAGGCCCTCCTCGGCGCCCTCGCCCTGCCCGCGGGCCCGGTCCGCGCCCCCCTGCGGCCCGCCGACCGGGAAACGACCGAGGGCCTCCTGGCGGAGTACGAACGCCTCACGACCCACTGAGGCGGCCCGCCCGGCAGACGCCACGAGGGCACGCCGGCGGAAGCTCCCCTCTGGATCTGTGCCGACGGCCACAGCGAACGGGATCCGTTTGGGCGCATACTGAGCCATGACAAAGCCTGCTGCACCGAAGCGTCATTTGCCCACCAGCCCCTTCAAGGCCCCGGTCGCGCCGACTCCCAAGCACTTCGCCCTGGGCGACCAGGTCACACATGACGTGTACGGCCTCGGCCGGGTGATCGGCGTCGAGGACGGAATCGCGACGCTCGTGGATTTCGGCTCGGCGCAAATGCGGATCTTGAGCCCGTACGCCAAGATGATCAAGCTGTAGGACCGCTGTGCCCGGTCACCGGCACACCGGGTCCCTTCAGGGACCCGCACCGAAAGAGAGACCTCTCATCGATCTGACGCCGCTGTTCTCCGCCCCGGACGGGCGACCCCGCTGCTCCACCGCAGCATCGCCGCGACCGGCGGCAAACCCCTTCCAGACCCCTGACTTCGGGCAGGACGAGGCCCTGCCGCTCGACGGCGCACAGGAGCCCGCCTCGGGTATGCCCGCGGCGCGACCCAAGGCAGGTCAGCTCGACGAATGACGGTGGCCGCGGCAACCGGCCGCGAGCCGTCACACACATGAGCGCCCTCCCGGGCCGTCCTCGGTCCGCGAAAGGGCGCTCAGTGGTGACCAGCGTCCACAGCTGCCGACGGCTCAGGAGCAGGTCGGAGCGTTGATCGATCAGGCGGCCGCTGGTCACGGCCGCCGACGGTCAGTTGTGGCTGTGCAGGATCTCGTTCAGGCCGCCCCAGACCGCGTTGTTCGGGCGGGCCTCGACCGTGCCGGTGACCGAGTTGCGGCGGAAGAGGATGTTGGAGGCGCCGGAGAGCTCGCGGGCCTTGACGATCTGGCCGTCGGGCATGGTGACGCGGGTGCCCGCGGTGATGTAGAGGCCGGCCTCGACGACGCACTCGTCGCCGAGCGCGATGCCGACGCCCGCCTCGGCGCCGATCAGGCAGCGCTCGCCGATGGAGATGATGACGTTGCCGCCGCCGGAGAGGGTGCCCATGGTGGAGGCGCCGCCGCCGATGTCCGAGCCGTCACCGATGACGACACCGGCGGAGATGCGGCCCTCGACCATCGACGTGCCGAGCGTGCCCGCGTTGAAGTTCACGAAGCCCTCGTGCATGACCGTGGTGCCTTCGGCGAGGTGCGCGCCGAGGCGGACGCGGTCGGCGTCGGCGATGCGGACGCCCTTGGGGGCGACGTAGTCCGTCATGCGCGGGAACTTGTCGACGGACGTCACCTGGAGGTGCAGGCCCTCGGCGCGGGCGTTGAGCCGCACCTTCTCCAGGTCGTCGACGGCAACCGGGCCGAGCGAGGTCCAGGCGACGTTGGCGAGGTGGCCGAAGACGCCGTCCAGGCTCTGGCCGTGCGGCTTGACCAGGCGGTGGGAGAGCAGGTGCAGGCGCAGGTAGACGTCGTGGGCGTCGGTCGGCTTCTCGTCCAGTGAGGCGATGACCGTGCGGACCGCGACCACCTCGACGCCCCGGCGGGCGTCCGGGCCGATCGCCGCGGTCGCGCCGCCGCCCAGCAACTCCGCCGCCCGCTCGGCGGTCAGCCGCTCGGTGCCGGCGGGGCCCGGCTGCTCGACCAGCTCGGGAGCGGGGAACCAGGTGTCGAGAACGGTGCCGTCGGAGGCGATCGTGGCAAGGCCGGCGGCCACGGCGCCGGTGGTGCGAGGAGCAGTCGTGTCGGTCATGAGGGCAACCTAACCGGCCCGGGCCCGTGGAGGCGAACCCGTCCGGCACCGTCTCAGGTGACGGGCGGGCCGCCCCCCGGCCGGTCACGGGAGCCGGGCGGGACGATCCGGGCGAGCACCTCGCGCGCGTACCGTTCGTCGTACGCCGCGCCGGTCAGCAGCACCTGCAGACAGATGCCGTCCATCAGCGCCACCAGCGCCCTGGCCGTCACCGGGTCGGTGCGGCGGGCGAGGAGGGACGCCAGGCCGTCGGCCCACTCGGCGGCCACGGGACGCAGCGCGGGGCGGCGCAGGGCGGCGAGGTAGAGCTCGTACTCCAGCTCGACACCGGTCCGGTCGCCCGCGAGCCACTCGCCCATCAGGGCCGCCAGTTCCCCGGCCAGGTCCTTCCGCGGGTCCTCCAGGCCGCCGCGTGCGGCGATCGCCTGGGCGAAGCCCTCGTTGGCCTGCCGCAGCGCGGCGACCAGCAGCTCGTCGAGGGTGCGGAAGTGGTACGTCGTGGAGCCGAGCGGCACATCGGCCTCCGCGGCTGCGGAGCGGTGACTCAGGCCGGCGATGCCCTTGGCGCCGACCACCCGGATCGCCGCGTCGATGATCCGCTGCCGCCGCTCGGGGTCGTGTCGCCGGGCCATCAGTGGGCCCCGCCCAGGTTCAGCACCACCACTCCGCCGATGATCAGCACGATCCCGGCGACCTTGGCGGTGCTCAGCCCCTCGCCGAACAGCACCAGCCCGAGCGCCGCGACGGTCGCGGTGCCGACCCCCGACCAGATGGCGTAGGCCGTGCCGATGGACAGGGATTCGAGGGTCCGGGCGAGCAGCAGGAAGGACACCACGTACCCGAGGACGGTCACCAGCGAGGGTCCGAGCCTGCTGAAGCCGTCGCTGTACTTCATCGCGGTGGTGGCGGCGACTTCGGCGGCGATGGCTCCGGCGAGCATCACGTATCCCATACGGGAAGCGTAACGCTCGATGTGTACGTCCGTACACATCGAGGGCGCACAGCGGTACCGGGCAGGAAGAGGTGCCGTGCAGGGAGAACGAGAGCGGCGACGCCCTTGGGCGTCGCCGCTCTGGCCGGCCGCGAACGGGCCAGGGGAACTCAGACGTTGAAGCCGAGCGCGCGCAGCTGCTCGCGCCCGTCGTCCGTGATCTTGTCGGGACCCCACGGCGGCATCCAGACCCAGTTGATGCGCAGCTCGTTCACGAGGCCGTCCGTGGCGGACTTGGCCTGGTCCTCGATGACGTCCGTCAGCGGGCACGCCGCCGACGTCAGGGTCATGTCGACGGTGGCGATGTTGGCCTCGTCGACGTGGATGCCGTAGATCAGGCCGAGGTTGACGACGTCGATGCCCAGTTCGGGGTCGACGACGTCCATCAGGGCCTCACGGAGCTCCTCCTCCGAGGCCGGCTTCATCTCCGCGGTCTCGCTCATGCCGTCTTCCTTTCGGCGTCGGCTCCGTCCAGCGCCTGGGCCGTCGCGTCCTTCCACGCCATCCAGCTCAGGAGGGCGCACTTCACTCGTGCGGGGTACTTGGAGACACCGGCGAACGCGACGGCGTCCTCCAGGACCTCCTCCATCGCGTCGTCCGGCTCGATCCGGCCCTTGGACTGCATCAGCTCCAGGAAGGTCTCCTGGATCTTCTGCGCCTGGCCCAGCTCCTTGCCGACGAGCAGCTCGTTCAGCACGGAGGCCGAGGCCTGGCTGATGGAGCAGCCCTGGCCCTCGTACGAGACGTCCACGATGGTGGTGCCGTCGTACTTCACGCGGAGCGTGATCTCGTCGCCGCAGGTCGGGTTGACGTGGTGCACCTCGGCGTCGCCATCCCGCAAGCCCCGCCCGTGCGGGTTCTTGTAGTGGTCCAGGATGACTTCCTGGTACATCGAGTCCAGCTTCACGGTCTCAGCTCACGCCCCTCAGCCGAAGAAGTTCCGTACGTGCTCCAGGCCGTCGACCAGTGCGTCGATCTCGGCCGGCGTGGAGTACAGATAGAACGACGCTCGCGTGGTCGCAGGAATTCCGTACCGCAGGCAGACGGGCCGCGCGCAGTGGTGGCCCACGCGCACCGCGATGCCCTGCTCGTCGAGGACCTGGCCCACGTCGTGCGGGTGGATGTCACCGAGGGTGAAGGAGATCGCGGCGCCCCGGTCCTCGGCCGTGGTCGGGCCGATGATCCTCAGGTCGGGCACCTCGGCCAGCCGCTGTACCGCGTACCCGGTGAGGGCGTGCTCGTGGGCGAGGATCTTGTCCATCCCGATCGAGTTCAGGTAGTCGATCGCCGCGCCGAGGCCGACCGCCTGGGCGATCGGGGGCGTGCCCGCCTCGAACTTGTGCGGGGCGGGAGCGTACGTCGACGAGTGCATCGACACCGTCTCGATCATCTCGCCGCCGCCGAGGAACGGAGGCAGGTCCTCGAGGAGCTCCTGGCGGCCCCAGAGCACGCCGATGCCGGTCGGGCCGCACATCTTGTGGCCGGTGAAGGCCACGAAGTCGGCCTGCAGGGCCTGCACGTCCAGCGGCATGTGCGGGGCGGCCTGCGAGGCGTCGACGCAGACCAGGGCGCCGACCTCCTGCGCCCGGCGGACTATCGCCTCGACCGGGTTCAGGGTGCCGAGGATGTTGGACACCAGCACGAAGGAGACGATCTTCGTCTTCTCCGTGATGACCTCGTCGATGTTGGAGAGGTCGAGGCGGCCGTCGTCGGTCAGCCCGAACCACTTCAGCTTCGCGCCCGTGCGCTGCGCGAGCAGCTGCCACGGGACGATGTTGGAGTGGTGCTCCATCTCCGTGATGACGATCTCGGTCTCGTGGTCCACCCGGTAGGGCTCGTCGGCCCAGCCGAGCATGTTCGCCACGAGGTTGAGCGACTCGGAGGCGTTCTTGGTGAAGATCACCTCGTCGCGGCTCGGCGCGTTGACGAACGCGGCGACCTTGTCGCGCGCTCCCTCGTACAGCGCCGTGGCCTCCTCGGCGAGCACATGCACACCGCGGTGGACGTTGGCGTTGTAGCGCTCGTAGTACTCGCTCACGGCGTCCAGCACCTGGCGCGGCTTCTGCGAGGTCGCCGCGTTGTCCAGGTACACGAGCTTCCGCCCGTCGTGGACCACGCGGTCCAGGATGGGGAAGTCCTTGCGGATCGCCTCGGTGTCGAGAAGGCCCGGCAGCTGTGTCACTCGGATGCCCCACCCTTCACGTAGGCCTCGTAGCCCTCGTTCTCCAGCTTGTCGGCGAGCTCGGCACCGCCGGACTCGACGATGCGGCCGCCGGAGAAGACGTGGACGTAGTCCGGCTTGATGTAGCGCAGGATGCGCGTGTAATGCGTGATCAGCAGGGTGCCGACCTCGCCGGACTCGCGGACGCGGTTGACGCCCTCGGACACCACGCGCAGCGCGTCGACGTCCAGACCGGAGTCGGTCTCGTCGAGGATCGCGACCTTCGGCTTGAGCAGTTCCAGCTGGAGGATCTCGTGGCGCTTCTTCTCACCGCCGGAGAAGCCCTCGTTGACGTTGCGCTCGGCGAAGGAGGGGTCCATGTGGAGACGCTCCATGGCCTCCTTGACCTCCTTGACCCAGGTGCGCAGCTTGGGGGCCTCGCCGCGGACGGCCGTGGCGGAGGTGCGCAGGAAGTTGGAGACCGAGACGCCGGGGACCTCGACCGGGTACTGCATGGCCAGGAACAGGCCGGCGCGGGCGCGCTCGTCGACGGACATCTCCAGGACGTCCTCGCCGTCGAGGGTGACGGTGCCGCTGGTGATCGTGTACTTCGGGTGGCCCGCGAGGGAGTAGGCGAGGGTCGACTTGCCCGAGCCGTTGGGGCCCATGATGGCGTGCGTCTCGCCCTGCTTCACGGTGAGGTCGACGCCCTTGAGGATCTCCTTCGTGGCGTTGTCTGCCTCGACGGTGACGTGCAGGTCTCGGATTTCAAGCGTTGCCATGGGTGCCTCAGGACTCCTGGGTGAGGGAGACGAGCACGTCGTCCCCTTCGATCTTTACGGGGTATACGGGGACGGGGCGCGTCGCGGGAAGGCCGGACGGCTTGCCGGTGCGAAGGTCGAAGCTGGAGCCGTGCAGCCAGCACTCGATCTGGCAGTCCTCCACCTCGCCCTCGGAGAGCGAGACGTTCGCGTGCGAGCAGATGTCGTGGATCGCGAACACCTCGCCCTCGGTCTTGACGACCGAGATGGGGGTGCCGTCGAGTTCCACCCGCTTCGGGGTGCCGTCCTCAAGCTCGCTCAGCGCACAGGCGCGGACGAAGGCGGCGCTCATGCGACCGATGCCTCCAGCTCTTCCTCGATCTTGGCGAGCAGGCGCTCCTCGATGTCCTCGAGGCCGATCTGCTGGACCAGCTCGGCGAAGAAGCCGCGGACCACCAGGCGGCGGGCCTCGTACTCCGGGATGCCGCGGGCCATCAGGTAGAAGAGCTGCTCGTCGTCGAAGCGGCCGGTGGCCGAGGCGTGACCGGCGCCGACGATCTCGCCGGTCTCGATCTCCAGGTTCGGCACCGAGTCGACCCGCGCGCCGTCCGTGAGGACGAGGTTGCGGTTCATCTCGTAGGTGTCGGTGCCCTCGGCCTTCGCCTCGATGAGCACGTCGCCGATCCACACCGCGTGGGCGCTTTCGCCCTGGAGCGCGCCCTTGTAGACGACGTTGGACTTGCAGTGCGGGGTGTTGTGGTCGACCAGGAGGCGGTGCTCCTGGTGCTGACCCCGGTCGGTGAAGTACAGGCCGAACAGCTCGGCCTCGCCGCCGCTGCCGGCGTACGTCACGCGCGGGTGCAGCCGGACCACGTCGCCGCCGAAGGTGACGACCACGGACTTGAAGGAGGCGTCCCGGCCGACGAGGGCGTTGTGCTGGGCCACGTGCACGGCCTTGTCGTCCCAGTCCTGCACCGAGACGACGGTCAGCTTGGCGCCGTCTCCGAGGAGGTAGTCGACGTTGGCGGCGAGCACCGCGTCACCGGTGTGGTCGATGACGACGACGGCCTCGGCGAAGGCGCCGAGCTCGACGATCTGGTGGCCGAAGGCCGTGCCGCCCTGCCCGTGCACCGCGATGCGGATCGGCTCGGTGAGGACGGTCTCCTTCGGCACGGTCACGACCGAGGCCCTCTCGAAGGCGGAGTACGCCTGCGCGGCGACACGGTCCACCGGGGTGCCCGCCCTGCCGAGCCGGGCGTCGTCGCGGCCGACGGTCTCGACGGTGACACCCTCGGGGGCCTGCACCTCGACCTTCACGCCCTCGTCGGTGGCGGCCGCGGTGCCGTCGTGCAGGCCGCGCAGCCGCTCCAGCGGGGTGAAGCGCCACTCCTCCTCACGGCCGTGCGGGACCGGGAAGTCCGCCACGTCGAAGGAGGGCGGGGCACTCATGCGCGTGGCGACGGTCGACTCGGCGGCGACCGCGATCGAGCCGGCGGTGGTCGAACCCACCGGGATGTTCTGAGCCTCAGCCATGGCTGTCGTAATGCTCGCTTTCTTGCGGTAAGTGGCTTGACGGGGACGGCGGGCCGGCGGGTGCCGGCCCGGGCCGGTGACTAACCGACCGCGCCCTCCATCTGCAGCTCGATCAGCCGGTTGAGCTCCAGCGCGTACTCCATGGGCAGCTCCTTGGCGATCGGCTCGACGAAGCCGCGCACGATCATCGCCATCGCCTCGTCCTCGGACAGACCGCGGCTCATCAGGTAGAAGAGCTGGTCCTCGGAGACCTTGGAGACGGTGGCCTCGTGGCCCATGGACACGTCGTCCTCGCGGACGTCCACGTACGGGTACGTGTCCGAGCGGGAGATGGTGTCGACCAGCAGCGCGTCGCACAGCACGTTCGACTTGGCGCCCGGGGCGCCCTCGCCGATCTCGATCAGACCACGGTAGGAGGTACGGCCGCCACCGCGCGCCACCGACTTGGAGACGATGTTGGACGAGGTGTTCGGGGCCATGTGGACCATCTTGGCGCCCGCGTCCTGGTGCTGGCCCTCGCCCGCGAAGGCGATGGACAGGGTCTCGCCCTTGGCGTGCTCGCCCATCAGGTAGACGGCGGGGTACTTCATCGTCACCTTGGAGCCGATGTTGCCGTCGACCCACTCCATGGTCGCGCCCTCGTAGGCCACGGCGCGCTTGGTGACCAGGTTGTACACGTTGTTCGACCAGTTCTGGATGGTCGTGTAGCGGCAGCGGGCGTTCTTCTTGACGATGATCTCGACGACCGCGGAGTGCAGCGAGTCCGACTTGTAGATCGGGGCGGTGCAGCCCTCGACGTAGTGCACGTAGGCACCCTCGTCGACGATGATCAGGGTCCGCTCGAACTGGCCCATGTTCTCCGTGTTGATGCGGAAGTAGGCCTGGAGCGGGATCTCGACGTGCACGCCCTTCGGCACGTAGATGAAGGAGCCGCCGGACCACACGGCGGTGTTCAGCGCGGCGAACTTGTTGTCGCCGGCCGGGATGACGGTGCCGAAGTACTCCTTGAAGAGCTCCGGGTGCTCCTTCAGCGCGGTGTCGGTGTCCAGGAAGATGACGCCCTGCTCCTCCAGGTCCTCGCGGATCTGGTGGTAGACGACCTCCGACTCGTACTGGGCCGCGACACCGGCGACGAGGCGCTGCTTCTCCGCCTCGGGGATGCCGAGCTTGTCGTACGTGTTCTTGATGTCCTCGGGCAGGTCCTCCCAGGACTCCGCCTGCTTCTCCGTGGAGCGCACGAAGTACTTGATGTTGTCGAAGTCGATCCCCGACAGGTCCGAGCCCCAGTTCGGCATGGGCTTCTTCTCGAAGAGCTTCAGGCCCTTCAGACGCAGCTTGGTCATCCACTCCGGCTCGGACTTCTTGCCCGAGATGTCGCGGACGACCTCCTCGTTCAGGCCGCGCCTGGCGGAGGCGCCGGCCGTGTCGGAGTCGGCCCAGCCGTATTCGTACTTGCCCAGGCCCTCGAGTTCGGGGTGAGCAGTCTCCGTGGGGAGAGTCATGCGGGGTTCCTCCCGGCCGTGCTTGCGGATGCGTCGTGTGATGCGTCGTCGGAAATCTTGGGGATGAACGTCGTGCAGACGCCGTCGCCGTGGGCGATGGTGGCCAGTCGCTGGACGTGCGTTCCGAGCAGCTCGGCGAAGATCTCCGTCTCCGCCTCGCACAGCTGGGGGAACTGTTCCGCGACGTGGGCCACCGGGCAGTGGTGCTGGCAGAGCTGCTCGCCGACCGGTGCGCTGCGCGCCGTAGCAGCGTAGCCGTCCGCGCTCAGCGCCTTCGCCAGCGCCTCGGCGCGCTGGTCGGGGGCGACGCTCTCGATCGCCCTGCGGTAGGCGCCGGCCTGGGCGGCGATCCGGGCCCGGGCGAAGGCGGCGACCGCCTCCTGCCCGCCCTCGCGCTCGGCGATCCAGCGCAGCGCGTCCGCGGCCAGCTTGTCGTACGACTGGTCGAAGGCGTCCCGGCCGCAGTCGGTGAGCGCGAACACCTTGGCGGGCCGGCCGCGCGTGCGCGCGCCGTACACGCGCTGCTCGCGCGCCTCCACGACGTCGTCGGCGACCAGCGCGTCCAGGTGCCGCCGTACGGCCGCGGGGGTGAGCCCCAGCCGTCCGGCGAGCTCGGTGACGGTCGACGGGCCGTGGTCCAGGATCGACCGCGCGACGCGGTTGCGCGTCGAGCGCTCACCGGTCGCGAGCTCCTCCTGAGGGGCCCCCGTGGGGGTCTCCCGAGCCTCGCCGACGTTTTTCACAACGCCATTGTTGCGTAATTCCTCGGAGACTGACAAGCGGCGCCCGAACGGCCCGGCGGTGCCCTGCGTCACTTAGGTGAACCTAATCCCACCTGCGGAAACGATCTTTGATCACCCGGCGAAGGCCCCGTAGGAAGGGTTTCCGCACCCGCCCGCCCGGAGCGCCGGGCACCTACCTAGACTCTGGACCCATGCGAAGTGAGCCCGTGGTCCAGGTACAGGGCCTGGTGAAGCGGTACGGCACCAAGACCGCCGTGGACGGCCTCGACCTGGTGGCCCGGCCGGGCGTGACCGCCGTGCTCGGCCCCAACGGTGCGGGCAAGACCACGACGGTCGAGACCTGCGAGGGGTACCGGAAGCCGGACTCCGGCACGGTGCGCGTCCTGGGCCTCGACCCGGTGACGCAGTCGGCGCGGCTGCGCCCCCGCATCGGTGTGATGCTCCAGTCCGGGGGTGTCTACTCCGGCGCCCGCGCGGACGAGATGCTGCGCCACGTCGCCCGGCTGCACGCGCACCCCCTGGACGTGGACGCCCTGATCGACCGGCTCGGGCTCGGCGGCTGCGGGCGGACTGCGTACCGCCGCCTCTCCGGCGGCCAGCAGCAGCGGCTCGCGCTGGCGATGGCCGTGGTGGGCCGCCCGGAGCTGGCGTTCCTGGACGAGCCGACCGCCGGCCTGGACCCGCAGGCCCGCCGGGCAACCTGGGACCTCGTGCGCGACCTGCGCGCCGACGGGGTGTCGGTCATCCTCACCACGCACCACATGGACGAGGCCGAGCAGCTCGCCGACGACGTCGCGATCATCGACGCGGGCCGGGTCATGGCCCAGGGCACCCCCGAGGAGCTGTGCCGCGGCGGCGCCGAGAACACCCTGCGCTTCAGCGGCCGGCCGGGCCTCGACGTGGGCTCGCTGCTCAAGGCGCTGCCCGCCGACTGCAGCGCGGCCGAGCTGACGCCGGGGGGCTACCGGATCGTCGCGGGCAAGGTGGACCCGCAGCTGCTCGCCACGGTCACGTCGTGGTGCGCGCAGCACGGGGTGATGCCGGACCGCATCTCGGTCGAGCGGCACACACTCGAAGACGTCTTCCTCGAACTGACGGGCAAGGAGCTGCGCTCGTGACCACCGCCACCGGCACCTACACCCCCAAGCCCGGGCCGGCCCCGCTCCCCCGCATGATCGCGGCGCAGGCGGTGCTGGAGACCCGCATGATGCTGCGCAACGGCGAGCAGCTGCTGCTGACCGTGGTGATCCCGACGCTCCTCCTGGCGCTCTTCAGCTCGGTGGACATCGTGGACACCGGGGCGGGCAGGGCCGTCGACTTCCTCACCCCGGGCGTCCTCGCGCTGGCGGTGATGTCGACGGCTTTCACGGGCCAGGCCATCGCCACCGGCTTCGAGCGCCGGTACGGGGTGCTGAAGCGGCTGGCCTCCTCGCCGCTGCCCCGCTGGGGCCTGATGACGGCCAAGACGGCGTCGGTGCTGGTCACCGAGATCCTGCAGATCGTCCTGCTGACGGTCGTCGCCCTCGCACTGGGCTGGTCCCCGCACGGCGACCCGCTCGCCGTTCTCCTGCTGCTGGTCCTCGGCACGGCGGCCTTCTCGGGCCTCGGCCTGCTGATGGCCGGCACCCTCAAGGCCGAGGCCACACTGGCCGCCGCCAACCTGGTCTTCCTGCTGCTGCTCGTCGGCGGCGGGGTGATCGTCCCGCTGGACAAGTTCCCTTCCGGTGTCCAGGAGGTACTGGGGCTGCTGCCCATCTCCGCGCTGTCGGACGGGCTGCGGGCGGTGCTGCAGCACGGCGCCGCGACACCCTGGGGCGATCTCGGTGTCCTCGCGGGGTGGGCGGTCGTGGGGCTGGCGGCGGCCGGGAAGTTCTTCCGCTGGGAGTAGGGACGCACGTCCTCCGCCGGACCCTCGTGAAAGCGTGCACAAGCGGCCGCCTACGATGGGACGCGTGCCAAAGCTGACCCGCGCCGACGCCGTAGCGGCCGTGCGCAACCCGCTCGCCTTCGTCGCCGCCCGCTGGACCCCGCGTCCCAGGACCGTCCAGCGCGCGGCCCTCGCCGCGCTCGTCATGGCGGTCGTCATCGTCGTCACCGGCGGTGCGGTGCGCCTGACCGGCTCCGGTCTGGGCTGCCCGACCTGGCCCACCTGTACCGAGGACTCGCTGACCACGACCCGGGCGATGGGCCTGCACGGCGTGATCGAGTTCGGCAACCGCATGCTGACGTACGTGCTGTGCGCGGCCGTCGGCTGGGCGATCGTCGCGGCGCGCGCGCAGAAGCCCTGGCGGCGGGGCCTCACCCGGCTGGGGTGGGCGCAGTTCTGGGTCGTCATGGGCAACGCGGTGCTCGGCGGCATCGTGGTGCTCGTCGGCCTGAACCCGTACACGGTCGCGGCGCACTTCCTGCTCTCCACGGCGCTCATCACGGTCGCCACGGTGATGTGGCAGCGCACCCGCGAGGGTGACACGGCGCCGCGCCCGCTGGCCGGCACGGCGGTGCGGCAGCTGGTGTGGTTCCTGGTGGCCGCGAGCGCGCTGCTGATCGCGGTCGGCACGGTGGTGACCGGCGCGGGGCCGCACGCGGGCGACTCCAAGGAGGTCGCGCGCATCCCGCTGGACTGGGAGACGGTCACCAAGCTGCACGCCGTGCTGGCCTGGATCGTGGTGACACTGACGTTCGCCCTGTGGTTCGTGCTGAAGGCGGTCGAGGCGCCCACCGGCCCGCTGCACCGCACCCGTGACCTGTTCCTGGTCCTGCTCGGGCAGGGCGTCATCGGCTACGTGCAGTACTTCACGCATCTGCCCGAGGTGCTGGTCGGCCTGCACATGCTGGGTTCCTGCCTGGTGTGGATCGGGGTGCTCCGCGTGCTGCTGGCGCTGCGCGAGCGGCCCGGGGCGACGGCGGACCTGCCGGGCCCGTCGGCCGGGGCCACGCTGACGAAGGCGTCGTAGCACCGCGGGCAGGTAGCACCGGCGGGCAGGTCATTCCAGGCCGTACAGCCGCCGCGCGTTCCCCGCGGCGATCAGGCCCGCCACCCGCTGGGCGTCGGCCCGCGACCAGGCGCCCTCGGCGACCCAGGCGCCGAGCACCCCGCCGAGCGCCTCGCGGAACACCTGCGCCCCCACGACGTGCAGCTCGGGCAGGCCGTGCGCCCCGCTGGAGAAGAGGATCTTGCCGAAGGGGGCCAGCTCCAGGATCTCGGCGAGGACCGCCGCCGCCCGGGCCCCGGTGCGCACCAGGGCGGCGCCCGAGTCGGCATACACGTGGGGGAAGACGCCCGCGAGGTGGGCGGCGTGCCGGTGGTGCGGACAGCCGTGCAGCAGCACGATGTCCGTGCCCAGGCCCGCGGTCGCCCGTACGAAGTCGGTGAGCAGCGCCGGCCCCGTGGGGCCGGTGCGCGGGCCGGGTTCGCCGAGCCCCGCGTGCAGTTGCAGCGGGATGCCCGCGGCGACGGCGATCCACAGCAGGTGCCTCAGCAGCACCGGGTCGCCGAGCTCTTCGCCGACCCGGCGCCCGGCCAGCCAGCGGCTCGCAGCCCCCCGCACCTCCCCCGGCCCCGGCGGCTCGGGGGCGAGGGCCAGGCCGTGCCGCGCGCCCGCGACGGAGGTGAAGGCGACGGCGTGCGCGGCGGCGCCGTGCACGGACTCGGCGAGGTTGGCGAGAAAGGACTCGACGGTGCCGGAGGTGTCGGCGACCTGCTCGGCGAGGAGTTCCAGGCGCACGATCTCGCGGGCCTCGGCGGCACCCGCGGAGGCCATCTCGGCGGGGCCGGTGAGGTCGCCGGGGAGGCCGGTGTCGACCAGGTAGGTGGTGATGCCGCTGCCGCGCAGGAGTCTGCGGCCGGTCTCCAGGACGCCCAGCTCGCGGCGCCGGGCCAGGTAGCGGGCGGGCGGGCAGTGCGGTTCGAGGCCGAGCAGCGGGGGGCACCAGCGGCGCACGGCGAAGCCGGTCTGGGTGTCGAAGAGGGTGGTGCCCGGCGCGGGCGGGCCCTCGGTCCGGGCGAGCCGGGCCTCGAAGGTGCCGAGGCCCAGCTCCGTCCTCAGTACGCCGTGGCAGTACTGGTCCACCAGGGACGGCGTTTCGATCATCCGGGCTCTCCCGCGACTGGGCCTGGTCCTCTCTCAGGTCCTAACGGGTGAACCGGGTGTCAGGTGTTGCTCCGCCGCGATCCGTAGGAAGATCCGACGACTGTCAGCCGTTGCTCGGACCGCCGACCTGGATGCCCGCCATGCGCGTCCACTCGTACGGGCCCGTCCTCACCTTGGCGGCGAACTCGCCGTCGAACGCCTCGTGGACGGTGATCCCGGCCTTCTCCACCGCCTGCTCGGCGATCGCGCGGCTGGGCGCCACCAGGTCGCCCCAGCCGCCGTCCGCGCCGACGAGCACGATCCGGGCGCCGCGCTCGCCGATGTAGGCCACCTGGCCCTCGGCGCCGCCGTGCGCCGTGGAGAAGGCGCTGATCTGCCGGGCGAGCCTGGTCGCCCGGCGCTCGCCCCTGGCGAGCTGCTTGGGGTCGGTGCCCTCGTCAACCTGCTTGGTGTCTGCCATGGTCAGGATGCTACCGACGGGTAGACGACGCTGCGACAGGCGGGGCGAGTGGCCTTGACCACCCGGGAGGCGCCGTCGCACGACCGGCCGGTCGCGGGTCGCCCGCGACCGCCCGCGCCGCGCCCGGCGGGACGCTCAGCGCAGGGGCGGGACGCTCAGCGCAGGGGCGGGACGCTCAGCGCAGGAAGGGATCCACCGCCACCGCCACGAACAGCAGCGACACATAGGTGATGGACCAGTGGAACAGGCGCATCTCCTTGAGCTTGCCGCCCGTCGCCTCGGCCTTGGCCCGGTTCTGCAGGGCGTGCGCCTCCCACAGCCACCAGCCGCCCGCCGCCAGGGCGACCGCGGTGTAGAACCAGCCGGTGTAGCCGAGCGGCGTCAGCAGCAGGGAGACGCCGACCATCACCCAGCTGTAGATCACGATCTGCCGCGCGACGACCTTGTTGGAGGCGATGACCGGCAGCATCGGCACGCCCACGCGCGCGTAGTCGTCCTTGACCTTCATGGACAGCGGCCAGTAGTGCGGCGGGGTCCAGAAGAACATGACGAGGAAGAGGATGACGGGCGCCCAGGACATGGAGTTCGTGACCGAGGACCAGCCGATCAGCACCGGCATGCAGCCGGCGATGCCGCCCCAGACGATGTTCTGCGAGGTACGCCGTTTGAGGATCATCGTGTAGACGACGACGTAGAAGAGGAGCGCTCCGAGTGACAGCCACGCCGACAGCCAGTTGACGGTGAGGCCGAACAGCAGCGTGGAGACGACGGCCAGCGCGATGCCGAAGGCGAGGCACTCGCGGGGGCTGACCATGCCGGTCACCAGCGGCCGCTGCGAGGTACGGTCCATCAGGGCGTCGATGTCACGGTCGATGTACATGTTCAGCGCGTTGGCGCCGCCCGCGGACAGATAGCCGCCGACACAGGTGAGCAGCACCAGCGTCAGGTCGGGCACGCCCCGCTGGGCCAGGAACATCACCGGAACGGTGGTGATCAGCAGCAGCTCGATGATCCGCGGCTTGGTCAGCGCCACGAACGCCTTGACACGGGCCCCGAACGGCCGGTGACTCGGGCTCTGGCTCGCACCGAGTACCCCCGCTGGACGGGATTCGACGGCCGTCACGCACACCCCTGACAGAGACATCCCAGCGAGCCCCCACCCTGTGAACCGACGGTGAAGGCTCGCGCGTACCACGCCACTGTAGACGTTGCCCAGACCCGGACATTCGCGGGGGTGGGGTCGTGTTGTCCACGCTGCCCGGAGGCCGGTGTCCCTGCCGGTCGGGCGGTCGTCCGACGGGCGTGCGCGAGCTCGATTGAGCGATCGGATGAGCGGCTGCGTATTCAGTTGCCGAACGCGGTCCGGGCCGGTCGACGGGCGGATGCCCGACAGGCCCGGCAGTCTGTAATGACTCGAAAAAACGCACGTCCCTCCGGGGGTAGGCTCGACAATGGCCGGCCGACGCCGAGAACGCCGGCAGCCGGTGTACGTCCAGTGCACCGGCAACCGACATGTGGAGAGGAGCCCTGACCCAGGGTGAGCACCAAGCCGACCACCACAGACCTCCAGTGGACCGAGCTGGACGACCGCGCGGTCGACACGGCGCGCGTCCTGGCCGCCGACGCCGTACAGAAGGTCGGCAACGGCCATCCCGGTACGGCGATGAGCCTGGCTCCCGCCGCCTACACCCTCTTCCAGAAGGTGATGCGGCACGACCCGGCCGACCCGCAGTGGGTGGGGCGCGACCGCTTCGTGCTGTCCGCCGGCCACTCATCGCTGACCCTCTACACTCAGCTGTACCTGGCCGGTTTCGGCCTCGAGCTGGACGACCTCAAGTCCTTCCGCACCTGGGGCTCCAAGACCCCGGGTCACCCGGAGTACGGGCACACCAAGGGCGTCGAGACCACCACGGGCCCGCTGGGCCAGGGCGTGGCCAACGCGGTGGGCATGGCGATGGCCGCCCGCTACGAGCGCGGCCTGTTCGACCCGGAGGCTCCGCAAGGCGAGTCCCCGTTCGACCACTTCGTCTACTGCATCGCCGGTGACGGCTGCCTCCAGGAGGGCATCTCCGCCGAGGCGTCCTCGCTGGCCGGCCACCAGAAGCTCGGCAATCTGGTCCTGTTCTGGGACGACAACCACATCTCGATCGAGGGCGACACCGAGACGGCCGTGTCGGAGGACACCGCCCTGCGGTACGAGGCCTACGGCTGGCACGTGCAGCGCGTGGCGCCGAAGGAGAACGGCGACCTCGACCCGCAGGCGCTCTTCGCCGCGATCCAGGAGGCCAAGGCGGTCACCGACCGGCCGTCCTTCATCGCGATGCGCTCGATCATCGCCTGGCCCGCCCCGCACGCGCAGAACACCGAGGCCGCGCACGGCTCGGCGCTCGGCGAGGACGAGGTCGCGGCCACCAAGCGGGTCCTCGGCTTCGACCCGGAGAAGCACTTCGAGGTCGCCGACGAGGTGCTCGCGCACACCCGCGAGGCCCTCGACCGCGGCCGCCAGGCCCGGGACGCCTGGGAGAAGTCCCTGCAGGAGTGGCGCGACGGCAACGCCGAGCGCGCCGCGGAGTTCGACCGGATCGCCGGTGCCGAGCTGCCCGCCGGCTGGGACGAGAAGATCCCGGTCTTCGAGGCGGGCAAGAGCGTCGCCACGCGCGCCGCGTCCGGCAAGGTGCTCCAGGCGCTGGGCGAGGTCGTGCCCGAGCTGTGGGGCGGCTCCGCCGACCTGGCCGGCTCGAACAACACCACCATCGACAAGACGTCGTCCTTCCTCCCGGCGGGCAACCCGCTGCCGGAGGCGGACCCCTACGGCCGCACCATCCACTTCGGCATCCGCGAGCACGCGATGGCCGCGGTGATGAACGGCATCACTCTGCACGGCAACACCCGCGTCTACGGCGGTACGTTCCTCGTCTTCTCCGACTACATGCGCAACGCGGTGCGCCTGTCGTCCCTGATGCACCTGCCGGTGACGTACGTGTGGACGCACGACTCCATCGGCCTCGGCGAGGACGGCCCCACCCACCAGCCGGTCGAGCACCTGGCCTCGCTGCGCGCGATCCCGGGCCTCAACATCGTCCGCCCGGCGGACGCGAACGAGACCGCGATCGCCTGGCGCGAGATCATGCGGCGCTGGACGAAGGAGTTCGGCAAGGGCGCCCCGCACGGTCTCGCGCTGACCCGCCAGGGCGTGCCGACCTACGAGCCCAACGACGAGGCCGCGCGCGGCGGGTACGTGCTGTTCGAGGCGGACGGCGGGGAGCCGCAGGTCATTCTCATCGCCACCGGTTCCGAGGTGCATGTGGCCGTCGAGGCGCGTGAGCGGCTCCAGGCCGACGGCGTCCCCACGCGTGTGGTGTCCATGCCGTCCGTGGAGTGGTTCGAGGAGCAGGACCCGGGGTACCGGGAGAGCGTCCTGCCGGCGAACGTCCGGGCCCGCGTCGCGGTCGAGGCGGGGGTCGGGCTCACCTGGCACAAGTACGTGGGGGACGCCGGGCGCATTGTCTCCCTGGAGCACTTCGGTGCCTCCGCCGACGCCAAGGTCCTCTTCCGCGAGTTCGGCTTCACCGCCGAGAACGTGGCCGCCAAGGCCCGGGAATCCCTCGCCGCCGCCCAGCGCTGACGTTCATACACGACACGTAGGAGATGACACATTCCATGACAGACGCACTGAAGCGCCTCTCCGAGGAGCGCGTCGCGATCTGGCTGGACGACCTGTCGCGCAAGCGGATCACGTCCGGCAACCTCGCGGAACTGATCGACCAGCAGCACGTCGTGGGCGTCACCACCAACCCGACGATCTTCCAGAAGGCGATCTCGCAGGGCGACGGCTACGAGCAGCAGCTGTCCGACCTCGCCGCCCGCCGGGTGACCGTCGAAGAGGCGATCCGCATGATCACCACGGCGGACGTCCGGGACGCCGCCGACATCCTGCGGCCCGTCTTCGACGCCACCGGCGGCACGGACGGCCGGGTCTCCATCGAGGTCGACCCGCGGCTGGCGCACAACGCCAAGGCGACCGCGGCCGAGGCCCGCCAGCTCGCCTGGCTGGTCGACCGCCCGAACACCCTGATCAAGATCCCGGCGACCCAGGCGGGCCTGCCGGCGATCACCGAGACGATCAGCAACGGCATCAGCGTCAACGTCACGCTGATCTTCTCGCTGGAGCGCTACCGCAAGGTCATGGACGCCTACCTCACGGGCCTGGAGAAGGCACGCGAGAAGGGGCTGGACCTGTCGAAGATCCACTCGGTGGCGTCCTTCTTCGTGTCCCGCGTGGACACCGAGATCGACCGGCGGATCGACGAGCTGGGCACCCCCGAGGCCAAGGCCCTGCGCGGCAGGGCGGGCGTCGCCAACGCGCGCCTCGCCTACCAGGCCTACGAGGAGGTCTTCGCCTCGGACCGCTGGAGCGCGCTGGAGAACGCGGGCGCGAACAGGCAGCGCCCGCTGTGGGCCTCCACCGGCGTGAAGGACCCGGCGTACAAGGACACCATGTACGTCGAGGAACTGGTCGCGCCGAACACGGTCAACACCATGCCGGAGGCGACGCTGGAGGCGACCGAGGACCACGGGGAGATCCGTGGCGACACCGTCACCGGCACCTACGAGCAGGCCCGCGCCGACATCGACGCGCTCGAGCGGCTCGGCATCGCGTACGACGACGTGGTCCGGGTCCTGGAGGAGGAGGGTGTCGAGAAGTTCGAGGCGTCCTGGAACGACCTGCTGAAGTCGACCGAGGCGGAGCTGGAGCGCCTCGCCCCCGCGGAGGGCTGAGACCTTGGCGCCCCTTCCGGCCACCGGAGCGAACCCGCTCCGTGACCCCGCCGACCGACGGCTCCCGCGCATCGCGGGGCCGTCGGGCCTGGTCATCTTCGGCGTGACGGGCGACCTGTCCCGCAAGAAGCTCATGCCCGCGGTGTACGACCTCGCCAACCGGGGTCTGCTCCCGCCGGGCTTCTCACTCGTCGGCTTCGCCCGCCGCGACTGGGAGCACGAGGACTTCGCGCAGGTCGTGCACGACGCGGTCAAGGAGCACGCGCGCACGCCGTTCCGCGAGGAGGTCTGGCAGCAGCTCATCCAGGGGATGCGCTTCGTCCAGGGCACCTTCGACGACGACGACGCCTTCGAGCGGCTGCGCGGCACGATCGAGGAACTGGACAAGGCGCAGGGCACGGGCGGCAACTTCGCCTTCTACCTCTCCGTTCCGCCGAAGTCCTTCCCCGTCGTCATCCAGCAGCTCAAGAAGCACCAGCTGGCCGACCAGACGAGCGGCTCCTGGCGGCGCGCGGTCATCGAGAAGCCCTTCGGCCACGACCTCGCGTCGGCCGAGGAGCTCAACGCGATCGTGCACGAGGTCTTCGCCCCGGACCAGGTCTTCCGCATCGACCACTACCTGGGCAAGGAGACCGTCCAGAACATCCTGGCGCTGCGGTTCGCCAACACGATGTTCGAGCCGATCTGGAACCGGTCCTTCGTGGACCATGTGCAGATCACCATGGCCGAGGACATCGGCATCGGCGGCCGGGCCGGCTACTACGACGGCATCGGCGCCGCCCGCGACGTCATCCAGAACCACCTCCTCCAGCTGCTCGCACTGACCGCGATGGAGGAGCCCGCCTCCTTCGACGCGGACGCGCTCGCCGCGGAGAAGACGAAGGTGCTCGGCGCGGTGCGACTGCCGAAGGACCTGGGCAGGTCCACGGTGCGCGGGCAGTACGCGGCCGGCTGGCAGGGCGGCGAGAAGGTCATCGGCTACCTCGAGGAAGAGGGCATCGACAAGAAGTCGAAGACCGACACGTACGCCGCGGTGAAGCTGGAGATCGACAACCGCCGCTGGGCGGGTGTCCCCTTCTACCTGCGCACCGGTAAGCGTCTCGGCCGCCGCGTGACGGAGATCGCGGTCGTCTTCCAGCGGGCCCCGCACTCCCCCTTCGACACGACCGCCACCGAGGAGCTCGGCCAGAACGCGATCGTCGTCCGCGTCCAGCCGGACGAGGGCGTCACCGTCCGCTTCGGCTCCAAGGTGCCGGGCACCTCGATGGAGATCCGGGACGTGTCGATGGACTTCGCCTACGGCGAGTCGTTCACCGAGTCCAGCCCGGAGGCGTACGAGCGCCTGATCCTGGACGTCCTGCTCGGCGACTCCAACCTCTTCCCGCGCACGGAGGAGGTCGAACTGTCCTGGAAGATCCTCGACCCGATCGAGGACTACTGGGACGAGAACGGCAGGCCCGCCCAGTACCCGTCCGGGACGTGGGGCCCCGTGGAGGCGGACGAGATGCTCGCACGAGACGGACGGAGCTGGCGCCGGCCATGAAGATAGACCTGACCGACACCACGGCCAGCAAGATCAACAAGGCGCTTGTGCAGGGCCGCCGGGCGATCGGCACCCCGGCCGTCGGCATGGTACTCACCCTCGTCATCGTGACCGACGAGGAGAACGCCTACGACGCGCTGAAGTCGGCCAACGACGCCTCGCACGAGCACCCCTCGCGCACCCTGGTCGTCATCAGGCGCGTCTCGCGCACGCCCCGGGACCGCACCTCCTCGCGTCTGGACGCCGAGGTACGGGTCGGCGCGGACGCGGGCACCGGCGAGACGGTGGTGCTGCGCCTGTACGGCGAGGTGGTGGACCACGCCCAGTCGGTGGTCCTCCCGCTGCTCCTGCCGGACGCCCCGGTCGTCGTCTGGTGGCCGGTGAACGCACCGCTCGACCCGGCGAAGGACCCGCTCGGCGCCCTGGCCCAGCGCCGGGTCACCGACACGTACACCGCCGAGCAGCCGGTACGGGACCTGGCGGCGCGGGCCGAGGCGTACACGCCCGGCGACACTGACCTGGCGTGGACCCGGATCACGCCGTGGCGCTCGATGCTGGCCGCCGCCCTGGACCAGGTCACCTGCGAGGTCAGGGGCGTCGAGGTGGAGGGCGAGGAGTTCAACCCGAGCTGCGAGCTGCTGGCGATGTGGCTCGCGGACCGGCTGGACGTGCCGGTGAAGCGCTCGCTGTCCTCCGGCCCGGGGCTGACCGCGGTCCGGATGGAGACCAGTTGCGGCCCGGTCACCCTGGACCGGGCGGACGGCAGGCTGGCCTCCCTGTCCGTCCAGGGGCAGCCGGACCGTGCGGTGGCCCTGAAGCGGCGGGACACCGCCGAGCTGATCGGGGAGGAACTGCGGCGGCTGGACCCGGACGACACCTACGCCTCGGCGCTGCGCTTCGGCGTGGACCGGCTGAACGGCGCCGGTGCCGACGGTTCCGCGGGCGAGCCGGCCGCGGCGTCCGAGGAGGACGCGGCGAAGGCCTCGGCTCCGCGCGCGGCCGCCAAGAAGGCCCCGGCGAGGAAGGCGGCCGCGAGGTGAGCGCTCCCCAGCTGGTCGTCCACCGGGACAAGGAACTGATGGCGCAGGCCGCCGCGGCCCGGCTGATCACGAGGATCGTCGACGCGCAGACCTCGACGGGGTCGGCGTCCGTGGTCCTCACCGGCGGCCGCAACGGCAACGGCGTGCTGACCGCCCTGGCGGCCGCGCCCGCCCGCGACGCCGTCGACTGGGGCCGGCTGGACCTGTGGTGGGGCGACGAGCGGTTCCTGCCGGAGGGCGATCCGGAGCGCAATGTCACGCAGGCCCGCGAGGCCCTGCTGGACTCCGTGCCGCTGGATCCGAAACGCGTGCACGCCATGCCCGCCTCGGACGGCCCGTACGGAGCGGACGCCGAGGCGGCGGCTGAGGCGTACGCCGAGGAGCTGGCCCGCGCCGCGGGGCCCGGCAACCACGGCGATGTGCCCACCTTCGACGTGCTGATGCTGGGCGTCGGCCCCGACGCGCATGTGGCGTCGCTGTTCCCGGAGCACCCCGCGGTGCGGGAGACGGAACGCACGGTCGTGGGCGTCCACGGCTCCCCCAAGCCCCCGCCCACCCGGGTCTCCCTCACCCTGCCCGCGATCCGCGCGGCCCGCGAGGTGTGGCTGCTGGCGGCGGGCGAGGACAAGGCGAACGCGGTGGCGATGGCGCTGTCCGGCACGGGGGAGATCCAGGCCCCGGCGGCGGGTGCCCGCGGCCGGGCCCGCACCCTGTGGCTCCTGGACACGGCGGCGGCCGCGCAGTTGCCGAGATCGCTGTATCCGCCGGCGTCGGCGTGACACGACGGGGCGGCGCGGGGGGTGGGAAGCCCCCGCCCCCCCCCGGTTTACCCCCGGTGCTCCCATGGAATGTGCATCGGGGGCCCCGGCCGGGGCCACATAACCGACCCCCCCCACACCCCCCGCACG